>DATNCY010000378.1:0-76089 GCA_035553375.1 Gemmataceae bacterium | reverse complement strand
TTGAGGCAGAAACCGCGACTGATTCAATCGTTCTTCGCCGCCGCCGGGCTGTCCTTGGGAGGACGAAAAGTTTAGTTTCGAGCGCAGCTGTCAGTAAAGACCTGGAGCCTGGGTGTCGGTGCGGCGTCGGTCACTAGAATACTCTGCGGCCCGAGCGAGCGGTGAATGACCCGCTTGCGGTGGGCGTAGCGGATGGCGTCGGCAATTTGCCGCAGCATCTCCAGACGCTGACCCGGCGACAGCTTCTCGCTGTTGCTGGCCAAGTAATGATCGAGCCGCACGGCGTTCGGGTCGAGGTAGCGAAAGAGCAGCGCCGGGCCGTTCTCGTGTTCCTTGTAGTCGAGGACCGGCAGAATCCCCTGATGATCCAGCGTCTGGATGATCTGAAACTCCCGAGCCGCCGCACGCTTCAGATGATTGCGTTGCTCCTCCGTCGAGGCGAGACCGACGGTGTATTGCCGCACCCGACAGAAGACGTTGCCGTCCTGGAACGAGGCGTGCTTGGCCAGGCGATCCTGGTAGCACGGCCCGTCAGCTATCAGGTCACCCAGGATGTAGTCACCAACCCGGCGGGAACGCTGTGAAGGTCGGATGCCTGCCTGGTACATCGCACGGTCAATCGCTTTCATGACTTTGATGTCGATGTAGTCCCGGCAGTTCGGGTCGATGCCCGGCCCTTCCCGGTTGATGAGGGCGGCGAGGATGCCCTTGCGCTCGGGATGGTGAGCGTCCGCAGGCCGCTCTTTCAGCAAGACCCGATTGCGGGCCGCTCCGGTCAGATCGCATTGAACATCGTCGGCGGACAGAAAGACCAGGGCATCGAGCCACGGCAGGCGATCCCGCTTGGCGGCGGACTGGGCCTTGAGCAGCGACGACAGCGCCTTCGCCTTGCGGTTGGCGAGCAGCACCGGGTTGTCCTCGGAGTGGAGCCTGCCATCCAGCGAGCGGGTCCAGGTGCCGGTGTCACCGTAGATGCGCCCGCTCCACGCCTTGTTCTCCACAAGCCAGAAGCCCAGCTTCGTTAGGACAAGAATATCGACTTCGTAAATGGCACCGTCGCTGGTCTGGAACTCGAAGTTGGACCAGGCCCGGTACGGATCGTGGTCGGGTAGCCCGGCCTTGATGAAGTCCAAGGACCGCCGTTCCCACTCGTACTGCGACGGAGTGATGACGCTCCACCGTGGCAATTCCATGCGATCCCCTCGCCCTACGACCCACGAATCTTCGACCGCTCAGCGTCTCGACGGCTTCTCGGTCACTTGCGCCACCTGCTTGAGCAACGCATCAAGGTCTTCCCTCTTGAAGAGCCGGTAGCCGTTCACCGGATGGCGGACGGCCACGACCTTGCCTGCGTTTTCCCAGTTGCGCAACGTGTTCGGGGAAACGCCGAGATATTCAGCAGCGTCAGAGATTCGGAGGTAATCCCGCAATTTGACCACGTCAATTCTCCCCGGCTCGTGCCGCCCCCAACCAGAAACCTGCTGATGCTTGGCCAACCTTACCAGGGTTCGTTATACTTACCAAGGGCCTGTATCGGCAAATCCAGGACAGAACGCCACGCCCGGCGGCAGCGCTGTTGCACCCGGCACAAGCGGCTCAACGTGTTCACGGCGTACCTTGACCATGAGGCGAGATCATTCGATTACGATGCCTCTCTGTTCTACTTCCTCATTTCTGTCCTCTGGCGTGTTCTTCAGGCTGAACATTCCTCAGAAGATGCTCGAAAAAAAAATGAAAAAATGGTGACGCTCTCCGTAAATGGCCGTAGTCGTTCCGCTTGCGAATAATTTCGCGAGTATTGGGGCAAACTCCCGCTCGGATCGCCGGATCTACCTCACAGGGTTACAGCTACGATGGGCGGGGCAAGAAAAAGTCGGCTTGAGCGGTGGAGATCGGCGGAACTCACCCAAAGGGCAAGCCGAACAATCCTCAATCTTTCGAGGGGCGGTGGACGATGATAATCAAAGCGGTTAGGCGTGGAGTAGGAGTTAGAAGGGTTATGCGATGGCGCACGGCTGGTTATCTCTCGCCTTGTTGTCGCTGAGCCTGGCGGGGTGTGCGACCTCATCGCCATGTGGCCGCGATTGTCACCCGGATGTGCCTGGCCGAACCGTCGAGGTGTTGCCGGTTTGCGGGCGGAGCGAACTTGAGACTACCTCTAACGCCGGAACCTTGCTGGCAGCCTACGCGGAGACGTTGGGGAAACCGCGAGCTATCGCCGTTTATCGGCAGCTGAGTGTGCGTGAATGCCAATGCCTGGCCGTGGAAGCATCGCCGCTAGGAAACTTGCTGGATCAGGAGAGTCAACTCAGTATTCAGCAAGCCAAGGCTCGGAAGATCGGCCGGAATAAGGCTCAGCAAGCGGCGGGGCTCAAGGTCCAGATGCTTACCTATTTGGCTCAGGAAGACCGCAATCGTTCGGCAGGCCGAGCCTTGGACGCCTACTATAATCTGGGCGAGGCCGAGGCTGGCGCGGACATCCTACAACTCAGCCTTACCCAAGTTACCAATGCCTTGGCCACAGCGCGCACGCTCAAGTCCAAGGGTTTGCCGGCCGACGACACCTCGCTCTATCGCCAACAACTCGACTTGCAGGCTCGCGGAGCGCGCCTGCAAGTGCGGACTCAGCAACTCAACAGCGAATTACGCACCCTCCTCGGCTTTGAGCCGTGTCCCGCCGACTGGCAGTTTTCGCCCGTCGATGCCTTTCATCTCCGGACCAATCGCCTTGATGCGGACGAAGCGGTTGCCTTCGGGATGGCTCGCCGGCCGGAACTGCTGTTGCTGCGCCTGCTGGAAGATGAGTTATGCGCCGGCAACCTAGATGCCATCGGAAAGCAACTCCATGCCCTCAACGCCGCCCTGGGGCAACCGCCGGCGCACTGTCCCAAGTTGCAACAACTCCTGACCAAGTTGTGCGGTTCCTCGGATGGCGAGCGGGAAATACGCCAGCAGCAAGTAAGTGAGTATCGCGCCTCACGCGAACGCGCCGTGGCCGAGGAGATTCGTCAGGCGGTGCGGACGGTCCAGGGGCAGACGGAAGTGGTGGTACTTACCGTGCAGCGTGCCGATAGTTGGCGGGCGCGCGTGAAAGAAGCGGAGGAAAAAGAGGCCAAAGGGGCCGCTTCTTTCGTGGAGACCACCGAGGCCAAGGTGGAATGGTACAAGGCGCGGCGCGATGTGGTGAGCGAAATCACCCGTTTGCAACGAGCGCGCGTGCAGGTCCGCCAGGCGCAGGGGGTATTGCCAAGCGAGTGTCACGGCGGATAATGGTTCGACGAAGCATCCTTTCCCAATCCCCACCGTCGCGTTACAATCCCTTTCATTTGGTAAGCAATATCCCACCAGCCCGCCGCGCCAGCAAGGGACTTCCCTTGCTGGCGCGGCGGGCTGGTAAGAAGCTTTCACCATGCTGCCGCAAGAGTTAATCCCGACGCGCTTGGTTCGCACCTCCGAGCGCCCGCCCGTGGTCATCGAAACGCCGCGATCATTTTCGCGATTGAAGATAGTTTTTCTCCTGTATCAATTGGCTCGATTGGCCGCGATCGCCCTGTGGCTCCGTCTGACGCTGCGTTTCACTCCCACTCGCTACGGCCGATATGTACATGCCTTCCTCCTCCACCTGGGAACGGTGTGGATCAAGCTCGGACAAATCCTGGCCATGCGGAGAGACTTGCTGCCCGCCGAGTTCGCCGCCGAACTGGCCACGCTCCGCGAACGCGGCACCGGTGTGCCTTTTGAAATGATTCGGCGCGTCGTCGAGGCGGAACTCGGCGTCCCGCTGGACCGCTATTTCGAGGAGTTCGCCCCCACCCCCTTCGCCGCAGCCACGAGCTTCCAACTTCACCGCGCCCGCCTTCGCCGCGAGCAGGTCTGGGTGGCGGTGAAGGTTCTCCAACCCCACGCCGAAAAAACCTTCGCCCAGGACATCGGCCTTCTTCGCCGCATCACGGGCTGGCTTCAGCGGCTGCGCGTCTATCCGAAGATGCGCTGGCTCGATCTGTGCCGCGAAGTCGAGGACGCCAGCGCACGGGAACTGGACCTGCGTTTCGAGGCGGCTTCGCTCCGCCAGTTGCATACCACGCTGCCGCCGCACGGTGTCTACGTTCCCGATGTTTATTCGCGCTATTCGACCCGCCGCGTTCTTGTCATGGAGTTCATCCACGCGGCGCTGATGGCCGACTACATCGAGCTGAAACGCACCGATCCGCAAGGTTTGTCGGATTGGCTGCGCGAGAACAACATCCAACCGCGCCGGCTGGCGCAGCGACTCTTTCACTCGGTCTGGCGACAGATTCTCGAAGACAACTTCTTCCACGCCGACATGCACCCCTCGAATGTGCTGCTGCTGCGCGACAACCGCCTGGCAGTCATCGATTGCCGCGGCGTGGGGCAATTGGAGGCGGAAACTCTCTCCAAGCAACGCCGCTTTATCGAGGCGCTGGCTGATGGCGAATACGCGACGGCGGCGGAGTACAGTTTCCTGCTGATGTCGCGCCTGCCGCTGGTTGACATGGGCGAGGTCAAGGCACACTTCGTCCGCGTCTGGCGATTGTGGGAAACCCGCAATTACGTGCGCGAGTTGCCCGCCGCCGAGAAATCGATCACGCACATGCTCGACGGCCTGAACCGCGTCATGTATCGCTACCACTTTGAAGCGCAATGGGCGATGGCCTCTCTCACGGGTACGCTCGTTAACGCGGATGCCTCGATCCTCGATCTCGCCTCCGATGTCAACTATCTCCAATGGCTGCGCCAGTATTTCCGTGCGGCGGCTCGACGCGAGAAACGCATCTCTCTCCGCGAATTGAACGACCGCGCCATCCTCACTCTGGCGTCCACGCTGCACATCCCCAAGAGCGTGGCGGGTGCCTCCATCGCCCAGCAAGAAATCTTGCGGCGACAAGCCCGCGTCTATCAGGCGACGACGACGAAAAGCGGTTACGTCCTGGCGACCCTTTACTCCTTCCTTTCCTTGGGTGTGATGTTATTGGCCGCGCTGTTGTCCTGCGCCTTCCTGAGCCAGCATTATGGCCTCGAACTCGAACCCATGCTGGGACGGCAACTAACGGCGCTGGCGCATGCGGTACCGGCCCTGGGTCTCTGGGCATGGGGCGGCGTGCTGCTGCTGTTGGCCGGACTTTATCGACGCACGCAGTCGTTGAAGCGAAGGTGTTTGCGGGACGATATTATTCGCCAGCCGGAAGCACGACCGGCGATCTGACGAGGATTCCACGACGTTGGAGTGCGGTCCCATGCTCAGTCCGAAACTCATTCCGACGCCGCTTCTCGACCGGAAAGACCGGCCGCCGATCGAGATTCGCTATCGGCCGCCGCAGGCTCGTTTTCGCATCCCTTACCTCTTTTTTCATCTACTGGCACTGCTCGTCCGTGTCCTGTGGCTCTGGCTTCTGGGACGGATGACCGAGGAACGTCTCGGCGATTTGCTGCGCGATTTCTGTCAGCGTATGGGCGTGCTATGGATCAAACTAGGGCAGTTGGTTTCGATGCGCGCCGATCTCGCCCCGCCTGGCGTTCGCGCCCAACTGGCCAAGCTCCTCGATCGGGTTCAGGGCTTTCCGGGCGAGACGGCCGTGCGCTTAATCGAGAAAGAGCTAGGACGCCCGCTGGATAACTATTTCAGCTATTTCGAGGAAACGCCTCTAGCGGCCGCATCGATCGGGCAGGTCCACAAGGCACGATTGCGAAACGGCACCTGGGTCGCGGTCAAGGTGCGCCGTCCCGACATTGTGCGTGTGGGTGCCAGCGATATGGCGTTCATCCGTTTCCTCATTGGCTGGATCGAACGCCTGGGAATCAAGCCGGAAGCGCGCTGGGCGGACATGATGTGGGAACTGCATGAGGCGATGCTTGAGGAACTCGATTACCGCTTCGAGGCGACGAACCTGCGCCGCATGAAGAAGAGTTTGCGGCGGCACGGCATCTATGTGCCTCACGTCTTCGGCCGTTACTGCACGCCGGCGATTCTCGTCATGGAATTCATTCAGGGCGTACTGATGTCCGACTATCTGTTGATGGCGCGTCTCGATCCGGGGCGTCTGACCGCCTGGCGCGAAGAGAATCGCGTGAAACCAGGCCGAATCGCCCGGCAACTCGTTCACTCTCTTTTCCGGCAGACCTTTGAGGAAAATCTCTTTCACGGCGATCTGCATCCGGGGAACATTGTCTTGCTGCGCGATAGCCGGCTTGCCTTCCTCGATTTCGGCAGCCTCGGCTCGATGGAACGCGATCTTTCGCGCACGCTTGATCTGTACTTGCAGGCACTCGGCCGGCGGCAATACTCGAAGATGGTAGACATTTTCTTTCTTTTTGCGCCCAGCCTGCCACCCTCGAACCTTGCGGAGTGCAAGAGTGAGATGATCCGCCGCTTGCAAGCCTGGGGGCTTCGCTGTCGCGTACCGGAGTTGCCTTATCCCGAAAAGTCCTTTAATTCCATCCAGGACGAATTGATGCGGTACGCGGCCACCTATCGCGTCTCGCTCGTGTGGACTTTTTTCCGCATGATTCGCGCTTTGACCACCATGGACGCCTCGCTGCGCGAGTTGATCCCCCATGCCGACTTTCACAGTCTTGTCAACGACTATTATCGCAAGCGCGTCGCTCGCACTCGGGGGCGATTGATCGCCAAGCTGCGCGCCGGCAGCCAAAATGTCTCCGAATGGTTTGAACTACAAGATCGCGTAGTCGATGATTTGCGATTCCGCAGCGGCATCGTGCGCCGGGCCGCTCAGGTCTTTGAGCAAGCGAGTTCGTCCATTTCTCTCTTTTTTTCCCGTCTATTCGCCCAGACCGCCGCCTTGTGCCTGTTCGTTGCCGTCTTTCTGGTCCTGAACTTCTTCCATCAGCATCAGCGATCCGCGGTGACGCCGTTCTTGCCGGGCGCAGCCATCGAAGTATTGGACCGCGTACCATTTCTTGACGCTCAGGTTTGGACACTCCTTCTTTGTCTGTTGCTCTACGGCTGTCGCAGCTTCATGGTCCTGAGCCGTCGCTGCCGCGATCAAGAGGGGAACGAGGAGCAAAGATGACGTCTCTTCTTGGTAACCGTTCACGGAGCGGAGCGGCGTTGGTCGAAAGCGGCCCACGCGACCAATTTCGCCACAACTGCTGAGTCACAACGGATGCTTTGGACCGAATAAGATGTGTCTCATTCCGCCTCGGGAAAGGTCGCTCTTCTTGTTGAGAGTGAGGGAAGATACGGATATTTCGCTGGATATCTGGGATAGAAGGGAAAAATAGGCAAAGATGATCCTTGCGAACGGCCTGAACGGATTGTATTATCAAAAATGATTCTGGTCGCGTCGCTCTCCCATCCAGGCGACAGAGGAAAACACCATCCCAACACCCGTTCCAAGTTAAGCCGCCATGCCGCGGAGCGCTGGAACTACGCTCCACCGCGCGTGGCAGTAAAACACGAAGTTTCTCTTGGACAATTCGAGAAGAAAGGCCCTTGAGATGGAAGCTTACATTACCGCCCTCGGAGCGTTCCTGCCGAACCAGCCGGTAAGCAACGACGAAATCGAACAGGTGCTTGGACAAGTGAATGGCCAGCCCTCGCGCTCCAGGCGTCTGATTTTGCGGCGGAATGGGATTCAAGCGCGCTATTATGCGCGCGATCCCCGGACCGGCCAACAAACGCACACGAACGCTCAGCTGACCGCCGAGGCTATCCGCGCTCTCGTTGGCAACGGCTCCTTCTCTCTGCGCGACATCGACTTGCTCGCCTGCGGCACGTCCTCGCCCGATCAGATCATCCCCAGTCACGCCTCGATGGTTCATGGCGAGGTTGGCTGCCCGCCGTGCGAGGTCGTCTCGACGGCCGGCGTTTGCTGCTCGGGCATGGCGGCCATGAAGTATGCCTACCTCAGCGTTCGCGCCGGGACCGCCCGACACGCCGTGGCCAGCGGTGCCGAACTGGCGTCAAGCTGGCTTCAAGCCGGCGCGTTCCAGTTCCAGCCCAGCGCCGCCTCCCCGGAAGAGGAACCCTATGTGACCTTCGACCAGGAGTTTTTGCGCTGGATGCTCTCGGATGGCGCCGGTGCCGTGATGATCGAGCCACGCTCGCGCCCAGGGGCGCTGGCGTTGCGGATCGACTGGATTGACATCCTCTCTTTCGCCAACGAACTTGAAACCTGTATGTATTGTGGCGCCCTCAAAGAAGAAGATGGCAGCCTGCGGACCTGGCGCGCCCTTCAGCGGATGGACAATGTCTTGGCCGACGGCTACCTGAACTTGACCCAGGATATTAAGGTTCTCAAGGAAAAAATGATTTCGCTGTGCTTTCAGCGATCGTTCGCGCGCGTGCGCGACAAATACGAACTATCCGCGGACAAAATCGATTGGTGGCTGCCTCACTTGTCCTCAGAGTTCTTCCGCCAGCCAAGTTATGACATGCTGGTTGAGTTGGGCTTCCCCATCCCCTATGAAAAATGGTTCACCAACCTGGACAAAAAGGGAAACACGGGTTCCGCTTCCATTTTTATTATGCTCGAAGAATTGTGGTCCTCCGGCGCTCTGAAGCCGGGCGACCGCGTGCTGTGCGGCATCCCGGAGAGCGCACGCTTCACCGTCTCCTACATGCACTGCACCGTTGTGTAGTCCATCTTGTCCCGGCCGCATCCACGGTGTTTAGAGCTAGCGGACAAAACCCCGCCAGCCCGCAGCGCCAGCAAGGGATTGAATTACCCTTGCTGGCGCTGCGGGCTGGCAGGTTTTGTCCGCTAGCTTTTAGCTCTTGTTGACCCCATCTTCGCCGCCAGAGACAATACACTCAGGCGGCGAAACAAAATCGCACACCGCGCGGTCGATGCGCTGGCGGGTTCCGTCTCTTTCTTTAGGTGTTTCGATGCAGCATGAAGCCGAGTCCTCCGCGCGAGCCTGGGAGGACTACCGCGATTATCTGCATCTGCTGGCCCGTATGCAGCTCGATCCGCGGCTGCGCGGCAAACTCGATGCTTCCGATGTGGTTCAGCAAACGCTCGTCCGAGCTTATCAGAACCGCGACCAGTTCCGAGGGCGGACGAGCGGCGAGGAGGCGAGTTGGCTGCGGCGCATCTTGACCAACCTCTTGATCGACGCCGCCCGCAAGTTCCAGCGCGAACTCGATCTGGAACACGACCTGGTACAGGCGGTCGGCGAGTCGTCGGCGCGAGTGGAAGCGTGGCTGGCGGCCGAGCAGTCGTCACCCAGTGAGATCGTCGCCCGGCACGAGCAACTGTTGGAATTGGCGGGGGCACTGGCGCGGCTGCCTGAGGATCAGCGAACCGTCGTCGAACTACATCATCTGCGTGATGTTTCCGTCGCCGAGATCGCCGCGCAACTGGAACGCACGGAGGCGTCCGTGGCCGGTCTACTGCGCCGCGGCCTGCAAACCCTGCGAACATTGCTGCAAGATCCCCCGCGAGAGTGAGCCATGCCGCCATCGACTGAACAGGACCGCGAACAGCGTTTGGATGAAGTGCTGGCTGTTTATCTGCAAGCGCGTAAGGAGGGTGTTGCCCCCGGACGAGAAGCGTTGATGGACAGCCATCCCGAGTTGGCCGGCGACCTCGCCGCTTTCTTCGCCGACCAGGATCGCCTCGATCGGTTCGCCGCCCCACTCCGCATGATGTTGCCGTCCGTGGCCCAGCCGAACAAGGTCCGTGACTTCGGCGATTACGAAATCCGCGCCGAGATCGCTCGCGGCGGGATGGGCGTCGTCTTCAAGGCATGGCAAAAGAGCCTGGGCCGCGTTGTCGCCCTCAAGATGCTGTTGGCGGGGCCGTGGGCGTCGGCCGCCGACCTGCGGCGCTTTCGCACCGAAGCCGAGTCCGCCGCTCATCTCGACCATCCCAACATCGTGCCCATTCACGAGGTCGGCACCCACGACGGCCATCCTTACTTGAGCATGAAGTTCGTCGAGGGCGGCAGTCTGGCGGAACAACTCGCGATCCTTGGCAGCCGACCCGCGAACCGGGAACCCGCCGCGTTGTTGGCCACCCTTGCCGACGCCGTTCACTACGCCCATCAGCGAGGCATTCTTCACCGCGACCTTAAGCCCGCCAACATTCTCCTGTCCATGCCGAATGCTGAAGGCGGAATACCAAGTGAAAGACAACACACTTCGCCGTTCGGCATTCCGATGATTACCGACTTTGGCCTGGCCAAGCGCGCTCCGCGTCTGGGCTGGTCGGAAGAACCGGCGTCGCGGGGCAGCCTCTCCTCGGCAGCCACTCTCCCCTTACCGCAGGCCATGACGCACACGGGAGCCATCGTCGGCACACCCAGCTACATGGCGCCCGAGCAGGCATCCGGTTCGCCTGGCGCCGTCACTACCGCCGCTGATGTGTATGGCCTGGGAGCCATCCTTTACGAGATGTTGACCGGCTGCCCTCCCTTCAAGGGAGCCACGCCACTTGACACCGTGCGGCAAGTGCTTGAGCAGGAGCCGATACGCCCGCGCCTGCTCCATCGAGCGGTCGATCGCGATCTGGAAACAATCTGTCTGAAATGTCTGCAAAAGGAGCCGGCACGCCGCTATGTCAGCGCTCACGAATTGGCGGACGACCTGCGCCGCTTTCTCAAGGGCGAACCCATCCTGGCGCGGCCTGTCGGCCCGTTGGCGCGGGCATGGCGCAGGGCGCGACGCCAGCCGGTTGTCTCTTCTTTGGCGCTGGCGCTGCTCCTGGCTGTCAGCATCGCCGTCCCGCTGGTGACATTGTTGTGGTTGCGTGCCGAGGATAGCGCTCGCCACACGGACGCTCAACGCCGTCTGGCCGAAGAGGAACGCGATAAGGCACGTATGGCGCGGAACGAAGCCGAGCGTCACCGTCAGAATGCCGAGCATCATCTCAAGGATTCCCAGGCCAGCTTTCATCTGGCACACCAGGCTGTCCACGACTTTTGCCGTCGCGTCAGCGGTGAGTTACGGGACACACCGCGCCTGCAACCGCTTCGGCGGTCACTGCTGAAGAGCGCGCTGACCTACTACGATACCTTTCTCCGCCAGCGCGGCGACGATCCCGCTTTGCGCCGTGAATTGGCCGATACCTATCTGAGTATTGCCACGGTCCACGAGGCCATCGGCTCCAAGGCGGAAGGCCGCGCCGCTCGCGAAAAGGCCCTGGCTATCTACCGCGACCTCCAGGGCGGCGACCCCGATAATCTCGAGTTGCAGCGTAAACTCGGCGGTATCCTCAATGACACGGCCGCGCTACAAGACAGAACCGAAGATACTCTGGCTCGTCTCAAGGAAGCCTGCGGCATGTATCAGCGCTTCCTGGCTCGGCATCCCGACGACTGGGATCTGCGGGCCGGGCTGGCACTGACGCGCAGCAATCTCGGTTGGGCGTGTCAACAGCGCGGTCGATTGGACCAGGCGCGCGACGAGTATCGACAAGCTCAGGACTTGCAAGAGGAACTGTTGAAGGAGAAGCCGAATCATCGCTTCCTGCAATCGAGCCTGGCATCCACGCTGAGCAACTACGCCTCGATGCGTGCCCGGCAGTTCGGCGGCACAATCGACGCGGTGGCGCTGCTGGAGCGCGCCTCCCGGCTTCGGGAGGGGCTGGCCCGCACAGCGCCGGGTGACGCCAACGCGCAGGCCAACTTGGGCGCTTGCCTGCAAAATCTCTGCACGGCCCTGCGCGACGTTCACCGGACGACCGAAGCCTACGAGGTTTGCAAGCACGCATTCGCCATCCGCCAACGCCTCGCCCACGACCATCCTCTCGTCATCCGTTACCAGGCCGAACTGGCCTCCAGTCATCGTCTGCTCGGCTTCTTCGACCGCGCGGCCAATCGGCTGGAAGAGGCGCTGGACCATCATCAGCAGGCTCGTGACCTTCAGGAGAAGATGCACCGTCTCGATCCTGGTTCGCCCGGTCTACGCCGCGAGTTGAGTTGGAGTCTCTTCAACGTCGCCGCCATCCACGGCATGCTTAAGCATCGACCGCAAGAGCAGAAGTCGTATCAGCGCGCGCGCGAACTGCAAGAGGGACTGGTCCGCCTCGATGCCGACAACCTGGAATATCGCGAGGATCTGGTGCGAACGCTCAACAACCTCGGCTGGAACCGCATGGCGATGAATCATCCTGAGGAAGTGCCTCCGCTGCTGCATGAAGCTCTCAATCACGCTCGGCTCGCCGTGCATCGCGCTTCGGGCATCCGCTCGTATCGAGAAACGCTGACGCACGCCCTGGCCACGCTGACTGAGGCCGAGTTGCGCCTAGGGCACACGCGCACCGCCGCCGACCTCGTGCGCGAGCGGTCGAAGCTGTGGCCGGACGATGCCGAGGAACAGTTTCGGGTGGCGCACGATCTGGCGGCTGTCGCCGCCAAGATTGGTGATGCCAAGTCGGACCTGACGGCCGACGAGCGGGCGGAACGAGATACCTGCCTCCATGAGACGCTCGCCGCACTGCGCCGGGCAGCGACTCGTGGTTTCCGCGATGTCGCCCGCTTGCAAAAAGATAAGATATTCGATCCGCTGCGTGCGCGCGACGACTTTCGTGAACTGATCCGCGAGTTGGAGAAACACCCCCCTCTCCCAAAGAAGGATCACCCGATAAACTCGGAAGCGTATGAGGAGCTTTATGGCGATCAAGAGCGTCTGTCCGCACGGCCGGCAAGCGCCGCGGCTCGTCGAGGAGGTGCCAGCACAAATGTACCAAGTACCAGTAACGCGAAACCGACATGCAGACAGTTAATGACCCACGGCGACCAGTTCACGAAGATGAGGCTATGCAGCAGACGGCCCACGAACGACTCTCCGCTCGTCGGTTGCCCGGCTAACCGGCGCAAATCGCCCTCCCAGCGGGTCAGTGGGCAGGTGATGTCCAGCAGCGCTTCGCCCGCCACGATGGCGATCATAATCAGATGCGTCCAGCGGAACCACGGATTGCGCACCCACCGCCAGCCCAGCGCAAGCCCCAGCCAGATCGCCAACTGACCCAGTACCACATAACTCACGTAGGCTACATGGATTGCCACCATCCCATCCGCGAGAATGCCGTACCCCATCGCTGGTCTCCCTGGCATGTGCCAAAGTTAGTGGACACTACGCTTTTACTTTGATCCACGACAGCGGGCATTTATTCCCACGAGACAAAGCCACGGCGTCAGGCACCTGACACAATGAAGCCGTGAATAATCGCGGAGGAGGAAGCGTCCAGCCAGAAGAGGAGACTTGTGGAGATGCGCGGTTGCATTTGCGCTTGACGGCCGGCGTAGCGTCTCTTTACCATGTGAAGAGATTGAATGGTCCGTGAGACCTACCATGTATTTTGAGCCGTATATCAACGCTGAAACTCTTTTTCCCATCGCGGCTCCTTTCGTCTTCGCAATCTCCGACCACAAGCGTCTCCTTTAGGCCAAACGGGCAGCGGATAGCTGAAAGAGGATATGAGTATGCCTGGGATGGCACGTATCATCGTGGGGATTCTCCTGATGGTTTTCACGGGCTGGCTCGTCTTACTTCCAGCCGATGCCGGTGCGCCCGCTGGCGAAAACAGTATCGAGTTGAAAGCGGTCAAGTACGCCGACCTTGGCAACGCGGTTCGCGCTCAACGCGGCAAGGTCGTCGTGATTGACGTGTGGGCGAATTTCTGCATTCCGTGCAAGCGGGAGTTTCATAATCTCGTCGAATTGCACCGGCAGTACGCGGACAAGGGATTGGTGTGCATGTCGGTTTCTCTGGATCAGCCGGAACGGAAGGATGCCGCCTTGAAGTTTCTGAAGAAGGCGAACGCGGCCTTTTCCAACTTCTGGCTCGACGAGAAGGCGACTGTCTGGCAGGAACGGTGGAAGATTACGGGACCGCCGGCCGTGTTTGTGTTCGATCGCCAGGGCAAACGTGCCGGTAAGTTCGATAGCGAAAACGAGGACAAGCCCTGGTCCTATGAAGACGTAAAGACACTGATTCAGAAACTCCTCGCGCAATCATCGTGACAGCGCGACATCCGCAACGATCGGAGAACATCTATGTTCCGCTGGAAGGTCCGAGCGTCCCTTTGTTCGCTCTCGCTGGTTCTCCTGGGAAGTGCGCCGCTGCTGGCCGACGACGCGGCCAGAAAACCCGTGAAGGATCTGCCCTCCTTTGGCGCGCTGCGCACGCCGGCTGCGGATGCCGTCCGCACTCAGGCTCAAGCCTGGTTGAAGGACACCCAAAAAACCGACGCGGCAACTCAGAAAGCATTTGACGCAGTGTGGGCGAGTGATCGACCCTTGCTCGATAAGGTGGTCGATACCTTCGCGCTGGGCAATCCTGCCGTGGCCCAGCTTCTGAAAGAAGCGCGCGATCCCGAGACGCCGGCGCCGACGAGTGTGCCCAACCTCGTCAAGGATCAGAAACTGCCGGTCTTCTTCCGCGCCAATCTGGGTTTGGCCTACGCCAAGGCGCTCACCAGCCGCAAGGTCTTCGACGAAGCATTGGAGGCATTCAAGAGCGTTCAAGGTGAAGATGTGGTTGAGCCGGCCGCTTACTTCTTCCATCGGGCTGTGACCGAGCATGCCCTGATGATGAAGAACGAGGCCGACGATTCGATCGATCGGCTGCTCTTGGATGTGGTCGATGCGCCGGCGCGCTATCGCATGGTCGGCGTGCTAATGCACTACGACATGGTGACGTGGCAGGATAAGGATCTCGATTGGATCGCTCGTAAGATGGGCGTCATCAAGGATCGCCTCGACCTGACACGCGGCGGACCCAAGACCCGCGCCATGCAGCGCGAGGTTCTCGTCAAACTCGATGAGAAAATCAAAGAGATCGAAAACAAGATGAAAGGCTCCGGCCAGGGTAACGGCGGCGCTTGTCCCAGCGGCGGCGGTTCGCCTGGTCTGCCCAGCGGCAACAAATCTTCCAATCCTGCCAGCGACAGCGTTTTGCCGAGCGCTCCTCCCGGTAAGGGCGAGATCGACATGAAGAAGTTCAAGGAGTACGCGGACGTATGGGGCAAACTGCCTGAGCGTGAACGCGCCAAGGCCATGACCGATCTGACGCGCGGCATGCCCGCCAAGTACCGCGATGCCATCGAAGCCTACTTCAAACAGCTCGAAAAAAGCGCCGCGAAATAAGGAAATTGAATAGCTCGCCCGATCCCGGCGTCTAGACGCCGGGATCGATTTGTTTGGGTGTGGGGCTTTCCAGCCTCACAAACCTTATTCGTTTGGTTATCGCCCACAGGAGAAGGTAACGTATGAAGATGCACCGGATCGTTGGATTGAGCCTTAGCTGCACCTTGTTGGCCGGCGCGGTGTTCGCCGCTGGAGCGCTGAAGTCAGGCCCCCAGGTGAACCAGAAAGTTCCTGGCCCGTTCCATCCGCTGAACATCAATGGCGAACGGGCAGGTGAAAAGAATTGCCTGTTCTGCTCGAACGGCAGCAATCCCGTGGCCATGGTCTTCGCGCGGGAAGTCACGCCGGAAGTGACCAAGCTCATCAAGAAGCTGGACGCCTGCACCGCCAAGCACAGCGATTGCAAAATGGGCAGCTTCGTCGTCTTCCTCAGCGATAAGGAAGGACTGGACAAGGAACTGAAGTCGGTCGCGGACAGCGCCAAGCTGAAGAAAGTCATCCTCAGCATCGACAACCCGGCCGGCCCCAAGGGTTACCACGTCTCCAAGGACGCCGACATCACCGTCGTCCTCTATACCGACCGCACCGTCAAGGCCAACTACGCCTTCAAGAAGGGCGAACTGAAGGACAAGGATCTCGACGCCATCACCAAGGACGTCACCAAGATCCTGCCCGAGAAATAAGCCCAGCGGCGATTGTTGTCTCAATCAACTAGCCCGAAACGCCAGCGATGGGTTGTCGCAACCCATCGCTGGCGCTCTGGGCTAGTTGACTGAAACGCTCACATCCGCAAGCGATCGACGCGGATCATTTCCATCGGTCCTTTGCCCTTGATGTCGATGCGGCCAAGCGGTTCGCCGTGACAATGGGCGGCGACTTGCTGCCAGGCCGGTTCGCTCAGCGTCACCGAGCCGGGGATGCCGTGACTTTCCATTCGCGCGGCCGTGTTCACCGTGTCGCCCCACAGATCGAACAGGTAATGACGGCAGCCGATCACTCCGGCCACCACCGACCCGAAGTGAATGCCGACGCGCACGGCCCACGGCAGCGGCAACGACCGTGTCGCCGCAATCATCTCCAAACCACAACGCACACAGTGCAGCACCGGATGGTCGGCTGGCCGTTCCAGCAATCCAGCCGCCGCCATGAAGGCATCGCCGATCGTCTTGATCTTCTCGACGTGATGCCGCGCCGCGATGCGTTCCCAGATTTCGATCAACTCCTGCAAGTGCCACACGACCTCTTCCGGCTCATGGCCATCGCAGAATGGCGTGAAATCGGCGATGTCGCAAAAAAGCACGGCCACATTATCGAAGCGCCGCGGCCGAACAATGCTGGTCGTTTTTAATTCGCGGACAATCTCGTCAGGGAAGATGACGTGCAGCAGTTCGTCAGATCGTTTCTTTTCCTGCTGAATCTGTTGCACGAATAGCACTTCGCGATCGCGCAACCGTTTTTTTTCCAGGCCGGCACTGACGCGGGCTTTCAATAGCACGGGGTTGAACGGCTTGGGCAAATAATCCTCGGCACCCATCTCGATGCAGCGCACGGCAATATCCATCTCGTCGTAGGCCGAGATCATGATGACCGGCAGATGCCGGTAGCGCTCGTCGGCCTTGAGCATCGCCAGCGTTTGCACGCCATTGCTGTCCGGCATGAGGATGTCAAGTAGGATCAGATCGAACAGGTGTGAGGCGATCATGGTCATGGCTTGCCGAGCGTCGGCGGCGCAAGAAACGAAGTGCCCCTCACGGCGGAGAAAGCGGCTCAACAGATCGCGATTGTTGGCATCGTCGTCCACGACGAGTACGGCTCCTGTCTCACCGCGTCTCACCGCGCGGGGCGGTTGCGGTCGGGGTGGCGCGGCCACCGGTTCCGGAGCGCGATTCAGGTCTGTCTCGCCGGCGTGTTCGACCAGTCGGACGATTTCATCGAGGCGGGCGAGCGTCTGTTTGCCCAGACCGTGTACTTCGCGGAGGTCGGCGAGAAAGCTATCGAGAAAGAACGCTTCAGCATCCTCCAGCCACAATTCACAGTAGCCGATAATGTGCGTCAGCGGCGTGCGCAGTTCGTGGCGTAGTAGCCGCAGCGTATCCAGTTCGACGGTCGCCTCGCCGGTCGGATGCAGCAGATCGTGAAAGCGTGCCAGCAAGGCCCGGCCGGCCGTGTGGATTTTTTCGAGGTCGTCGCGAAATTCTTCCTGGCCGCGCTCGCGGGCGTCGGCGAGCATCATGCCGGCCAACTCGATAAGCGTGTGGACGGGAGCGAGCAGCGCCTGGTGCGTGCGTGCGAGCCAGGCGCGCCGGGTGCGTGGAGTCTCCAGCTTCGTTGCGGGCGCGGGCATCTGTCCGGGCGTGAACGGGTGGTCGGTCATGGATTGACCTTCCGTTGGGGTGAGCGATTCGAGGCAACGGTTTGCTCCAATGGCACAAGGCTAGTATACGCTCCGAGGCACGACAAGTCGCCCGTGGCACCGATCTCGCCGATTGACGCTCCCAGAAAAAGCCTGGTTCAAATCTGAAAAATGGTGAAAAATGTAAAAAATGGTGACGCTCTACTTAATGAAAAATGGTGACGCTCTACTTAATTCCTGTATTCACTTCTACTTGCAGAGAAATGTTGCATACTACTCGCGTTTAACATCGTTCGTAGCGGTTGCCCGGCAGTCGGCGCACCACCTTCTTCATCTCCATCATCATCAGCGCTCCGCTGACCTGCGGCACCGCCAGCGCCAGACGCTGCACCAGATGATCCAGGTGACACGCTTCGGTCAGCGCATCCCAGATGCGCCGTTGGGTATCATCTAATCCGGGCGGCGGTCCCGATGGCGTCGGCGGCGCGGCGAGAGCCGACGCGGCCTTCCTCTCGGCCACGACCATCGCCGAGACGCCATGCAGTTCTTCGAGGATGTCTTCGACGCCGCGGCATAGCACGGCCCCCTTGCGGATCAACTCGTGACAACCGCCGCTGGACGCCGCTTCGACCGGGCCGGGCACGGCCATGACGGTGCGGCCTTGGTCGGCGGCGTGGCTGGCCGTGATGAGTGCGCCGCTCTTCTGCGCCGCCTCAACCAGCACGATGATTTTCGATAACCCGCTGATGATGCGATTGCGCACGGGAAACAGACCGGGCAGCGGTTCTTGATCCATGTTCGTTTCGGTCAGCACCGCGCCGGAGGTTTCGATCTCGCGGCCAAGGTCGGCGTGTTCGGGCGGATAGATGCGTGAGAGGCCGCCGGCCAACACAGCCAGCGTGCGACCACCCGCTTGCAGCGCCGCTCGATGTGCTGCCCCGTCGATGCCGCGCGCCAGTCCGCTGACAACGGTGACGCCGGCGCGGACTAACCCAGACGCCAGCCGTGCGGCGACACGCCGGCCGTAGTCGGTGCAATGGCGTGAGCCGACGAGAGCGACCGCGTTGGCGTCGGCCGTCGTCAATGTGCCGCGTAGGTACAACAGATAAGGCGGATCAGGAATGTTCGCCAACGACGGCGGATAGTCCGGCGTGCCCAGCGCGATCAGGCGGACGCCGTGGCGTTCCATGCGTTCCAGTTCCGTCGTCGTGTCGGAGCGCGCCGGTGCTTGCCGGATGCTCTCGGCAAGGCGAGGAGTGATATAGGGTAGCGCCGACAATTCGCCGATGCTGGCGCGCAGGGCGGCGGCGGCGGAGCCGAAACGCTCCAGGAGGGTGGCGGTCAAGCGCGGCCCGATGCCCGGCACCAAAGATAGGGTCAGCAAATCGCGGACTTCGATGGAGACCGTGGCGGCCATGCGATTCTCTCACAGTCAACGGAATGGAAACTTGCAGGCATAAACTATCCGGCAAGTCGGCAAGATGCAAATGGCAACGCTGGACGGTCTATGAGAGAGACGGGTATAATGGGCGGAATGGTACTCTCTCACGGCCGCGAACAACTGGAGTCACTGTCATGGAGTCAACTGTTATGGGGCGTGTACTCACGGAAGCGACGATCGAAAATATCAAGGATTTGTGGGGCATCGAAAAAGGTTTGATTCAGCCGAATGAAGCGAGGCGAATCACGGTCTCCGACGCCCTCGTGGATACAGGCGCAACCTTGTTGACAATGCCAACGCGGCTCATTCAGCAGCTTGGACTAACCCGCACGGCTACCAAACGCATTACCAACTTCGGGGGGAAAACCGAGGCCGACATGTACGACGCCGTGCGCCTCACGATCCAAGGACGAAGCTGCACAATGGATGTCCTCGAAGCACCCGACGACGTGCCCGTTCTGATTGGCCAATTGCCGTTGGAACACCTCGACTTCGTCGTGGATCTGCGCAATCGTTGTCTCATCGGCAATCCGGCTCACGGCGGCGAACACATTTATGAGATGTATTGAGGGCGGATAAAACAAAAAAGCTCCCTCAATTGACTGCGTCTTTCAGCACCGCGCGCACATCATTCTCCGGAACATCGTCGAAGAGGTCCACCTCACCCATCCGCTTTGGTAGCACGAAACGCAACCGACCGGCGACGGCCTTCTTGTCGCTACGCATCACCGCCAACAGTTCCTCTACCGGCCAGCGTTGCGGCGCGATCGGCAAACCAAACGTCTGCAAGAGGCGGCGCTGGCGCTCGGTGACATCCGCATCGATCAGACCGCGACGCTCGGCGAGCCGGCTGGCGCAGATCATACCGGCCGACACCGCTTCCCCATGCAGCCAAGAACCGTAGCCGCCCACCGTCTCAAAGGCGTGCGCGAACGTGTGGCCGTAGTTCAGCGCCGCCCGCAAGCCCGTCTCTTCGCGTTCATCGCGTTCGACCACATCCGCCTTGAGCCGGCAACTGCGGGCGACGACATGACCGATGCACTCGGCATCGCGCGCCAGGATCGCCGCCGCGTGCTGCTCCAGGTAGGCGAAGAACTCGGCATCAAGGATGACGCCGTACTTGACCACCTCGGCCAATCCACTGCGATATTCACGATCCGGTAAGGTTTTCAGGAAAGCCGTGTCGATCCACACGCCGGCGGGTTGATGAAAGGCACCGATGAGGTTTTTGCCGCGCGGATGATTGATGCCGACTTTGCCACCGACGGAGCTATCCACCATCGCCAGCAGGGTCGTTGGAACCATCAGCAACGGCAGACCGCGGTTCCAGGTAGAGGCGACGAAGCCGGCTAGATCGCCAATGACGCCGCCGCCAACCGCCACCACCAGCGTCTGGCGATCCGCTCGCGTTTCGGCGAGTTGATCGTACAGGTACGACGCAACGGTCAACGCCTTCTGAGTCTCGCCGGAAGGCAGCGCGACAATCAGCGGCTCGAAGCCAGCATCGCGGAGCGCCTCTGCCACCTTATCGGCGTGTTCGATCACATGTTCATCCGTGACAACGAAGGCACGCGATCCCTTCGCGCGCTGACGCGCGAAAGGACCGATTCCGGCGCTATCGCCGCTGGTTATAGCGATGTCGTAACTGCGGTTGTCCAGGTGAACATGAACGATCGTGGCCATATTATCCTCGCGGTCGGAAGACGGTATCAGCTTATGGATCGCGGCCATCCGACACAACGCGCTTGTCGCTCAAGTAGAAGGAAGATAAACAGGAGTGTGGGCGACTCGCTCCGCGCGTCGCGGTGGCTTCCATCCCGGCGAGGTTCCATGTCGAATCCGCTTTCTTCCGCGCATCCGATCGAGCGGCGAACGCGGCCGCGTGTGTTGTCGGCGGCGGTCGGACTGCTTGCCCGCGAGGGGTTGACTGCCGGACTGCTCAACCGAGCTGCGGATGCCGCAGGCTGTAGCGTCGAACGCGCGCAGGTCTTCTTCGCCACGGACGAGGAACTTGTCCTGGCCTTGTACGATCGCCTGGCGTCCGAGTTGGAAGCGCGGGTACTGGAATTGCCGGCGAGCGGCGTCGCCGAGCGGTTCCACGCCGTTATGCGAGTAAAGATGGATTTGGCCGTGCCCTACCGCGCCGCCTTCGCCGCCCTCAGCGCCACCCTGCTCGATCCGCGTCACGAGTTGGGAGTGTTCAACCCACGCACGGAGATTGTTCGTCATCGCGTGCGGGGTGTTTTCGCTGCGGTCGTCCACGATGCCGCCGACCGACCAGCCACCGATGCCGACACGCTGGTTCGTGCCCTGTACGGCACGCACCTCGCGCTGATGCTGCTGTGGTCGCAGGATCGTTTGCCTGGCTCGCCGGCTGTTCACGCCGCCCTCGATCTCTTCCGCGACTTGCTTGCCCTCGCTGGCCCCCTCCTCGCCGGCCGGTTTGACAGCATCTTTCGTCCACTGCTGGAAGCGCCCGATGAGGCCAACATCGAGGCACGGGCGACAACGATTCTGCGGTTGCTGTTCCGTCATCGCCGCCTGCTGCCTGGCGCGACGGCGTGCGCCGCCGATCCTTGCCCATCATGCCTGGCGCTGCATTTGCCGAGAGTGAAACACTTCCTCCGCGCCGGCCGGCCCGTCCACGCCCTTTTGCCGGCCTTTCCAGCGAAATCGCCAAGTCGTCGTAAGACGCTCGGCCCCCTGCCGGACAAGGCCGAGGAGTTGGCTCTCCTTTATCTGCAAGCGGTCTGCGATGAAGTGCGAGCCGTCTACGCTCCGGGCCTGCGCGTGACCCTTTGTTCCGATGGCCATGTTTTCAGCGATCTGGTCGGCGTTGCCGACGACGACGTGACGCGCTACGGCGATGAGGTGCGCGCCCTCCTTACACGTCTGAGCCTCGTGTCCCTGGATGCCTTCGGCCTGTCCGAGTTGTATGAGGGCAGCGATTATACGGAGATGCGGCGGCAGTTGGTGGCCGACTATGCTCGCCCTCGCGCGGAAATCGAGGAACGCACTCGCCGCTTCGATCATGCCCGCGCACTGTTCAATGGCATTCATCGCTTTCTGTTCGACGAACAGACGGACGTGCGGCCAGGACTTAGCCGGACGCAACTGCGAAGAGAGTGTCACGAACATGCTTATGAAGTCATTCGCCGCAGTGACGCCTGGGGCCGGTTGTTGGCCGACTGCTTTCCGGCGGCGCTGCGGTTGTCGATTCACCCGCAACATCCACACGCGGAGAAGATCGGCATCCTCCTGGGCGCGGCGGATGATGCTTGGCTGACGCCGTGGCACGGTGTCGCCTTGCGCGTTGCGGATGGCTGGAAGTTCGTCAAACGGCACGAAGCGGAGGCGCTCGGCGCTCGCTTGATCGAGCGCGATGGCCAGCCGAGTCATTTTGAATTGTCCTAAAGATAGTAAAAATATCCATGAAGACGCAATATCTCCAACCGTTCGGCGTCGAGATCGTCGCCGAGTCGCAGCAAAACCTTTTGGCCGCGCTGCCGGCACACCGCCTACGCGCTGAGGTGGCCGAGCATCGCCTCATTGTTCTGCGCGGCTTCGCTTCACCCGACGACGACGAGATGCTGGCTTTTTGCCGTCAACTCGGCGACCTTCTCGAATGGGAGTTCGGCGCTGTCAATGAGTTGGTCCCACGCGCCGAGGCCGGCAACTATTTGTACAGCAATCGTGCCGTGCCGTTTCACTGGGACGGCGCTTTCGCCGGTCGTGTGCCGCACTACATCTTTTTCCACTGCCGTACTGCCCCCGCCCTGGGTAGCGGTGGCGAAACGATCTTCTGCGATACCGTCCGCTTGCTCGAAGGCATTTCCTCCGAAGAGCGCGCCGCCTGGGAGCGCATTCGCATCACTTACCGCACCGAAAAGATCGTCCATTACGGCGGCACCTTTACCGCGCCGATGATCGACCATCATCCCGTATCAGGTCAGTTCGTGCTGCGTTTCGCGGAGCCGGTCGAGGATGTGAATCCGGTGCATCTGTCGATTGACGGCGTAGCGGCGGCGGATCGGCTGGCCTTTCTCGCGCGCCTGCATGAACTGCTAAATGATCCGTCTCTGTGTTATGCCCACGCCTGGCGCGCTAACGATGTCCTATTGGCCGACAACCATGCTCTCTTGCATGGCCGCCGCGCCTTCGATGGATCGACTCCGCGCCACCTGCGGCGAATCAATATCTTGTAGAGGCGTCATGATGAGGGACCGATGCTGCGCTACCTGATGTGGTCGCTCCGCCTGCGGCGCGTGGAATACCGCCTCGCCGAAGTGCCGATTTTCCTCATCCCGGTTTTTCTGACCATTGATGACGCCTCGGCCTTCGCCACCGTTCCCTTCTGGGAAGGGGCGTTGATTTTCTTCTTCCTGTTCGCCTTCGGTGACTTGCTGAACTGCCTCGCCGACCGCGATCTCGATGCGCTGTATAAGCCGCATCTGACCGAGGCCGTTTTGGGAATCGGCGTCCGCGGCGTCATCGCGCAGGCGACATTATCGGCACTGTTCGCCATCGCCTTGGCCGCGCACTTGGCCTGGCGGCTCGACCGCTGGATTCTGCTGCCCGGCTGCCTGTTCGGATTGTTCGCGGCTTACGCCTATTCGATCGAGCCATTCCGGCTTAAGGGACGGGGCTTGTGGCAAATAGGGTTCTACTGGCTGGGCTTGTTCACCGGGCCGATGATCTACACGGCGCTGCTGTTCACCTCCTGGCCGGCGTGGGACGTACTGGCGGTGGCCTTCGCCTACGGGATGACGCAAACCGGTGTGATCCTCGTCAACACGGCGGAAGATTATCCCGAGGATCGCGCCATGAATGTGGGCACGGCCATCGTCGCACTGGGGCTGAAACGCGGCATCGCGCTGGCGCTATGGTTCACGGCAATCGGGAACACAGGGCTAATCGCGGCATTCGCCCTGCTGTATTGGCATGCGAACATATCCGTGCCGGCATTTGCGGCGCTGCTGCCGTTGCTGGGGGCATCGGCTTTCGTGATGGGGAGCATCGCCCAACTTCGACGGCAGATCAATTGGGCCGGCGATGACGAAGCGATTGCGGCCGTGAAGGCCAGCGCCCGCCGGGTGCCGCTGTGGATTACCTCGGTAGCGCTCGCGGCTCTTCTGGCGGCGGTCGTCGCATGGTGGGCGAAGTCGCCTTGCCCTTGACGGTGAAAGGGATGTTCTGATCCGCCAGCGCTTCCAGCGCCGCCTCCGGCACCAGATGCTCCCCGGAACGAAGGACACGTCCCGAGAAGCGGCCAAGCAAAAAGCCCAACGCCCGTTTTTCGGTAGCGCGATCGGCAAACGTGATGACTACCATAAGATCGCCACCTACCTTGTGCGAACTCGGGATCCAGGCCCGACAGGCAACCCGCGACAGCGACGAGCGCGTGAATCGTTTCGGGGACTGTTTTTTCGTTAGCCCAGCCCTTCAGGGCTGGGGTGTGGCAAGCACGCGGGATGAGGAGCCTTCAGGCTCTCCGCTGTGTGGACACGCTGAGGGGCTAAAGCCCCAGAGCCGCCTCGCCCTGACGCCATACCCAGCCCTGAAGGGCTGGGCTAACGAAAATGACAACCCACTACCCGAATCAGCGCACGCAGCCAGAACGACTATTTTTTCGGAATCGCCTTGTCTTCGCGCCGCGCTTCCAAAAAGGCGATAATGTCGGCGAAATCTTGCAGCGTCATGCCGTCGCTCAGACCGTTGGGCATCGTGGACACCTGCGAGAAAATACGCTCCTCGATGTCTTTTTTCAGGATGCGATGCGCTTTGCCTTCATTATCCGTCAGATTCACCGCGTCGCCGCTGTCGCCCTTGAACACGCCGGTCAGCGTCTGGCCTTTTTTCGTCTCAAGGACGATGGTTTCGTATCCCTGGGCGATCACCTTCGACGGTTCCAGGATCGAGGTCATCAAATCTTCGCGGCTGTAGCGCAGGCCGATGCCGGCGAGGTCCGGGCCGACCTGTCCGCCTTGGCTGCCGACCGCATGGCATTTAACACATGCAAGACCCTTCGTATCCGCGAATAACTTGCGGCCGCGTTCGGCGTCGCCCTTGTTCTTGCGGGCATGAGCGCGGAATGCTTCGAGGTCGAACTTCCGATCACCGCCCTTGAGGAAGGCGTAGCGATCCGTTTCGCCGGAGACGCCGACGCTGAAATCCCACGGCCCGCCGCTGTTGCCGCACTGGACCAGCAGACGATTCTTGCCCTTTTCCAGATGCACATTCACCTTGTCCTGATTCGGATTCCAACCGCGATCGGTCGGGTGATTGTGGACTTTTTTGCCATTGAGCCAAATAGTAATCGTATCGTCGCTGCCGCAAAGCAGCGTGGCGTCGCGGGCTGCCGATGATTCAATCTCGGCGTAGGCGTAGGCGACGACTTGCGAGTTCGGACTCAGCCGAGCGGCGAGGTTGACGCGACCGTATTGGCGGGCGTCGCCCTGGATTGTTTGCCATTTAACATCCTTATCCGCTCCCTTATAGACGGAATCGAACTTCTGTTCATTCTGGGGGGGATGGACTTTGCCATCGCGCGAGAAGGGGCCGATGACACGCCAGGAGACGACAGGGACGAAGGACGAATAAACCTCGCGCAACTCGGCCAGGGCCGCGGCAGGGATTTCGTTGCCCTTGGCGAGTTGTTCCAGCGTCGGTACCACATCCTCGCGCAGCAGGGCGATGGCCTGCCGGCACGTCTTGCGCAGTTCGACGTTCTTCGATGCCAAGCCGGTGAGGTACGCCGACAGAGCGCGTTTATCCGGCATCTGCGCCAAGGCGGTGACGGCGTCGAACTGCGTGGCGTTGTCGCCGGTCGCTTGCAGCAGCGCGGGAATCGCGTCCTTCGCCTTGAGGGTGCCGAGCGTCTGAATGGCAGCGATGCGCACGCTCGCTTCCTTGTCCTTCAGCACCGGCAAAAGCAGCTTGGCCGCCGTGGGATCGCCCAATTTCGCAAGCGTGCTTGCGGCGGATTTCCGCACGGATGGCTCGACACTTCGGAGACTGGCAGCGCACACGGTTTTCGCTTGCGGCGTCTTCATGGCGCCCAACGCTTCGAGCGCGCGGATTTGCAAGGCGACGGGTTCGGTCGGCGTGGCCGCCGCCGCCAGGCTCGCCAATGCCGCCGGCGTCTTACTTTTTTCCAGCCCGGTGATCGCTTCCAGGCGCAGCGCTTCGGGGTTCTTGTTGTCCTTGAGGATGCCAGCGAGAAAGTCCGTCGTTTTCGCCGGCGGCAGACCGGCGATAGCGCGCACGAGATCGACGCGAGCGGCGGCATCCTTCTCGGTATCGAATCGCTTGACGAGCGGTTGCAGCGTTTGTGGATCGCTCATAGCGATAAGGGCGGTGACGGCGGCCTTGCGGACACCGGCGTCCTTGTCGGCGAGTGCGCCGAGGATGGCCTCGCGCACCTGCGATGTGACTCCCCAAACGACCACGCGAGCCGGCGGTTTCTGGCCGGCGGGTTGCGTACCCCACCAACCGCCGGCGTAGGGCTTGCGGTCCTTGTAAGCGCGAGTGAGGGTTTCCACGGTTCGTTGGCGCACCACGGGATCTTGGTGTTTGAGCAATTCACTCAGCGCTATCACGGCAGGGAGTTGATACTCCTCCGCAAGCACTCGAAAGAGACCATCCAGGGCAAGATCCTTGTTCTGTTTGAGGATCTCCGGCACGAGACGCTGAAACCTGGAAGAATTCCAGACCTCGGCGCGCTTGAGTACGCGCACCAGAGCAGCGCGTACCCAATGATCGGTCTCGCTTCCCAGTCGTCTTACCAACCGATCAAGCGATTCAGGATGCTCCCTTGACTCTGGATGTAACTCGAAAAGATACGTCTCCAGAGTGAAGACGGCTTGCATTCGGATTTGTGGATCCACATCTTCTTCGGCAAGTCCCAATAAGCGATCAAGCAGTTCAGCACCCATTCCCTTTGCCATCAGACCGCGAAAAATAGCCGCCAGGGTTACCTTTTTCTTGATCTTCCCCTCCTTGCTCTCTTGTCCCTGGGGCACCGGCTCATCGTCGATCTCCGCATCATGCTCACAACCGAGAACGCGCACCGCTTCGAGCCGCAGGTCACGATTTCTGTCATCCTTCAGGCAAACGACTGCCCAGTCCACCCATTTCGGAGAATTATTTTCCGCCAACACCCATAAAGCATGGGTCTTGGCTCGCGGACTCAGCTTCTCGTCAGACCATGCTTTCTCCAGAGCCTTCGCGGCCGACCGCTTCCGCGCCAGCAATTGCCGCTGCGCTCGTAGCCGCTCTGTATGCGCCGGATGATCCAGCGCCTTAATCAATTGTTCAATCGAATCCGTATCCTTCCCGCGCGGGGCCGGCTTCACATCGTCGCCGGTGTACGTCACCTTCCACAATCGCCCCGCCTTGACCTTCGACAACCAACCACTGAACCCCCAATCGGTGACATAGAAACCGCGACCGTCCGCCGTCGGCCGCAGCGAGAACGGACGAAAATCCTTCACGGTCCCTGGTTCCAGCAGGGCGATTTGATCGACGAACTTGAAGCCGCCGCCGTCCGGGGCGACCTTGACACCCCACACCTTGCCTTGTCCCCATTCGCAATGGAAGATGCGGCCGCGATACGTCGGGGGCAGTCCGTCATCGCAATACACATAGCCGCCGCACGGTGAGCCGCCGCCGAAGTCGCGGATCATCGGCAGCGTCTCCTTGGGGCGCTGCGTGTACGCCCACGGATAGCCCATGTAACCGCCCGGCGGCAGATACATCAAGCGCGTCCACCAACCGCGGCCATCGTCGGTATTGTCGCGCACAAATATGCGATCATGTTCATCCAGTGGCACGTCGAGATGATTACGCGTGCCGCTGGCGAACACTTCCAGGCCGGAGCCGTCGGGCCGAAAACGAATGACACCGCCGCCTTCGAGACTGATATGATGCCCTTCTTTCGAGTGCCGCCAACGCCCCTCGGCGACATGCACGGAACCCTTATTGGTCTCCTTGCGCGTCATCTTCGGAATGCCCTTGTCGCCGATGGACACGTAGAGCCAGCCGTCCATGCCCATGCGGATGCCGCTGGGAATGTGATCGTTGAAGCTCGGCGCGCCGGCCATTTTGGGACCGAGATCGTCGAACAATTCCTCGCGTTTCTTCGCCTTGCCCTCGGCGTCGAGCGTGAACACGGTGACATGCGGAGCGTGGACGACATACAATTTATCGCGGACAATCTCCAAACCCATGACGGCCCACATTTTGTCGGCGAAGAGGATTTTCTTCTTGGGATCGCCGCCCTTGAGCAGCCAGATTTTGTCGATGTTCTTCGTCGGCGGACCACTCATATCCATCGGGTCTTCGGCGAAATAAACGTCGCCGTTGGGCGCGACGCATAGCGCCGTCGGCGCTTCAATGGCGGGCGCTTCCAGCACCAACTCGACTCGGAAACCGGGCGGCGCTTTGGGCAGCGGAGAAGCGGCGGACAGCGGAGCGACGAGGCCGAGCAGACCGACGAGCGCGAACAGACGGGACATCGCGGAGAACCCTTTCATGCGGGGCGGTGAGGTAGGCAATCGATACACCATACCAGCCGGAAAGCACGCGAACAACATTGGTCATCCGACTTCTCGTACTGGGTGTGTGCGCGGATTGTGGTATTTTTCGTGAGCGCCAGCCCTAAAACGCTGGCGCTCACGAAAAAACGGCCGTGCCGTGTAACCGCTGACAATCGGTGCAAAGGCGAAATAAGAGATCGGGATAGTATCCTGTAGCGAGCATGAGCCGCGAGATCACAGTCCGGCGAGTGGGGCCGTGGAATCCCCGAACCGCTCGCCTCTCACTCCCATGCGTTTCATCAGCGATAAATACAGGCTACACAGTTTGCGGTTTTCATCACCACGCCCGGTGTAATCGAGGATTCGGCCGGTGGCAAGTGTGCCGCCGAGACCACCTACCAGCAGCACCGGCAACTTGCCCGAATCGTGCCGGCTGCCCGACCACATGTTCGAGATGAACATCAGGCACGAGTTATCGAGTACGGTGGAGCCGCCTTCCGGCATCTTCGCCAACCGGCCGGCGAGGTACGCCAATTGACTCACGTAATAGCGCGTCACCCGCTCGTAAGCGTCGGAATCGTCCGCGTGAGAAGTCGGATGATGAGCCGTCCGCACATCGAGGAACGGATAGAAAAGTCCCGACAGATCGCGGCACAAAAGCAGCGTGGCAACGCGCGTCTTATCGGTCTGGAAGGCCAGCGCGATGATGTCGCACATCAAGCGCATGTGTTCGCGGATGTCTTCGGGCAGTCCGTTATCGGGACGCCGCATCGTGAGCGCCGGCTTGCCTCGATCGCGTGCCCGTTCCTCGGCGCGATCTTTCGTGGCCCGGCTGCGTTCGACTCGTTTCTCCACTTCACGAACGCTGGTCAGGTATTCGTCGAGCTTGGCTCGATCGGCATGACTGACCTGACGATTGAGCGCCGCGGCTTGCTCCTGGACGCGATCGAGAATGCTGATTGTCCGCCGGCTGCCTTGATTGTCGAAAAGGCTGTCGAAGGCCAACGATGGATAAACCTCCATCGGCACCGGAGAGTTCGCGTCTTGCCAGGAAATATGCGAACTGTAGGCCATCGAGAAATTCGTTTCGTGATAGCCGGTGATCGGCTGCTCGCATCCCAGCACCAGACTCGGTTGCGCGGTCGCTTCTCCGAGATGCTTGCCAAGCACCTGATCCATGCTGACGCCGCCGCGCAGCACGGCCCCCTTCTGGAGTGCGGCCCCCGATAGGATATTGCCGGTCTGTCCGGGGTGGATGCCGACGCCGGTGGCGTGCTTGTTGAACAAACCGGAGATGACGTTCAAGCGCGGCCGAAGGGAAGACAAAGGTTCGAGGCTCTTGCTCAATTGCATTTCGGCGCCGGAACCTTTTGCCCACCAGTTTTTGGGACTGATGCCGTTGCCCATGAACAGAGCCGCGAATCGTCGGGGAGGCGAGGAAGCGGCCGCGCCGGAAGGCGATTCGCTCCCCCAAACAGGAATCGACTCCAGCCACGGCAGAGCCATCGTCACGCCGACGCCTTTGAGCAGCGTTCGCCGGCTGATCTTGTGCGATTGCGGTTTCGTCATAGCAGTCACTCGTTCCGTTCAGTTAGGTGTCGTCCTCTTATGCGAATGCCGGATACTCCAGGAAACTTTGCATGAACTCGCCGAACTCTGCCACACTGGGCGACGACGGCCATTTCTGTTCGATACTTTTAGCCCGCCTTCTGTAGTTCGGCTGCGAAAGCGGTGGGATCAGCGATACCAAAACCATCCAAGGTCGTTCGCACGGCGATCAGATGATAATCGAGTACCCCATCCCCCTCGGGAAAAGGAGGCAGCAGGATAGACGCTCCAGACTTCTTGTGTTCGTACACACGGGATGGCGGATCTAACGTCGCTAGCCGGCAAGAAAACCCCAGCGAACGCAATACTCTGTCCAGTTGGCCGTAGGTTACATCGGTCCTTTTCATGATCCCTCTCCGGTCGTGAGTCTGTGTGTCTCCCACTTGATCTCACGCATTTTTACGATTGCCCTTCGGTTCACGACCTGTCGCCTTGGCACGCGCACGCGCACCGTTCTGGTGCCTTTCCTTGGCTGGCGGGCTACATCTTCGCGGAAATAGCGCTGGATAGGGAGCCAATACGCCCGTCCGCGGGTAGCATCAAACAGGATCAGGATGACCGGCATCCTTTCGAGCATCCACAAGTTATAATCCCGGATGTCCAGGTCGAAAACATAATGAGAATCGACCGCTGGCAATGTTTCGGTGGCCTTGAGTTGAAGCAACAGAAAGCCAGGCTCGATGTAGCCCTGTTCATCATAGGTGAACAGTAGCAGATCGTAGCCGTAGTCTCGTTCCAGCCGTTGTGTCGCGTGCCCCTCCGCGAGGATGTAGCCCTCCACATGATGGACGCTCTGATCCGCAATCACATGCTGTCTCGTGCGCTGTTTGCGTGGACCGAGAAACTGTCTTGCCATGAGTTAATCGGACGCCTTGTGCCTACCGCTTTTCCCCACCTATTCTATCTCCTACTCTTGCGCCAGTGAAGATAGAGAACGCTCGCTCTGAACCAATTGCTCCGCGATGGTGTCTGTCGTCTACCGCCGGCGCGGATGGCGTGATAGCATCGAGAACAGAGGCAACCGCGTCGAGCATGATGGGAGCGAACATGGCCAAGGACACCTTTCACGGACCACTGGAACAAGTGGACGCCTGCTGCTGGCGCATCCCCAAGAGTTACAAACAAGGCATGCGCGTCGATGGCTTGATCTTCACCAACGAGCGATTGCTGGCGCAGCTCAAGGCGGATCAAGCCCCCGATCAGGTTGCCAATGTTGCTTTCCTGCCGGGCATCCAACACGCCAGCCTGGCCATGCCGGACATTCACTGGGGCTATGGTTTTTGCATCGGCGGCGTCTGCGCTACCGATCCCGATGAGGGCGGGGTAATTTCTCCTGGCGGAGTAGGTTATGACATCAATTGCTTTACCTACGATACACCGATTGTTCATCGCCACGGATATGCCCGTCCGATCGGTGAGTTGGCGGACGATTGGCGGACAACCGAGTTGGCCTGTCACGATCTCAAGGAAGGATGTCGTTCTCACACGGGGGTTCGCCGATGGTTTGGACAGCAGCCACGCCAGCCGATTCTTCGGATCGTCACCGAATCGGGCGATCAAGTGAGAGCCACGAGCGATCATCCTTTCTGGACGCCCGATGGCATGGTCGCGCTGAAAGACCTTACACCCGGCGACCGGGTTGCGCTGGCTCCGTTCGCGGGCGTTCCCTTCGAGGTTCCCTCAGATGAGGTTCTCGTTTCGGAAGCGGATTTTAAAGCCAAGTGGGCCGAACTCGGCAAACGAGCCGGCGGGAATGCTCTGCGGCAAACGCTCTCCTTTTTGAAGACACGGGGCCTGCTACCGCTGTGCCATTCCTCAGCCGCATTGCCTTATCTTTGCAAACTACTCGGTTTCGTCTTTGGTGATGGATCGATCCATTTCGCCGAGCAGTCGGGCAAAGGGGTCGTGTTATTTTTTGGTCGCGGTGCCGATCTGGAGACGATCCGTGCGGACGTGCAAGCCTTGGGCATCACTCCTTCGCGCATCTACCGGCGCGACCGTCATCACCGTATTCAAACGCTGTATGGCGAGAAGCAATTCGACCGCCAAGAGGAATATGTCAAGGTCGTAGGGTCCGGCTTCGCCGTCCTGCTGGCTTGTCTGGGAACCCCCGTTGGTAAGAAACCCTGCCAAGATTACGAGGCTCCCCGCTGGCTTGATGACGCTCCTCTCTGGCACAAACGGCTGTTTCTCGCGGCGCTGTTCGGTGCCGAGCTAACGACACCCGCCACGGTCAAGGATCATGGCACCGTCTTCACGCCGCCAACTCTTTGTGTGAACAAACGCGCTTCGCGCGTCGCCAGCGGTCGCCGGTTCCTCCAGCAACTCTCGGCCTGGCTCGAAGGGTTCGGCGTGGCGACTCAGGCCATTGCGGATCGAGAAGAACAAACGAACAAGGACGGCGAGCGTTCGATTCGGCTGCTCCTGATTCTCTCTTCCGAGTCCGAAAGCCTGCGGAACCTATGGGGTCGCATCGGTTACGAGTACAATCACAAGCGTGCGGGACTGGCTTCCCTCGCCATTCAGTATCTCAAACACAAAGAGCGGCATTTGACCGCGCGTTCGGTCGCGGCGGAAACCGTGTTGGCTTTGGCCGCGACGGGCGTGAAACGACAACGGATCATTCAACAAGTCGGTGCCCAGGTTAACCAGCGGTTCGTCGAGCGCGTCCTCTATGCCAAGCGGAACAGCTTTACGCCGCGCGTGGCCATTGATTTTCCTACCTTCGAGGAGTTCTGTACGGAGGCCCGAACCGGCGCGGAACACAGCGGCATGGTGTGGGAACGCATCGTGGCCATCGAGCCGGTGACGGATTACGACGGGTTGGTTTACGACTTCACGGTCCATCACCCCGACCATAATTTCATCGCCAACGGCTTCATCGTTTCCAATTGCGGCGTCCGTCTGATTCGCTCGAATCTTTTTTACCGCGAAGTCAAGCACCACCTGCGTACGTTGGTGGACGAACTGTTCCGCAATGTACCGACCGGGGTTGGCCGCTCCGGGCGCTACAAGTTCGACAAAAAGGAGCTTAATCATATTTTGTCGGAAGGACCGCGCTACCTGGCTGGGCGCGGTTTGGCGTCGAACAGCGACATCGAACACACCGAGGCGGAGGGCCGGCTGACCGGAGCCGATCCCAGCATGGTCAGCGATCACGCCCTCAATCGCGGTGCCGAACAGTGCGGCACGCTCGGCTCGGGTAATCACTTCCTGGAAGTGCAGATTGTCGATCACGTTTTCGATGAGGAAGCCGCGCAGGTCATGGGGCTGGAAAAAGACATGGTTTGCGTGATGATCCACAGCGGCTCGCGCGGTTTGGGCTATCAAGTGTGCGATGATGCCTTGGCCATGCTGCGCAATGTGCCGCACAAATACGGCATCGATCTACCCGACCGGCAGCTCGCCTGCGCGCCGATCGACAGCCCAGAGGGACAGCATTACATCGGGGCCATGCGCGCGGCGGCCAACTTCGCTTGGTGCAATCGCCAGTTGCTCATGCAGCAGGCTCGCGAAGTGTTCGCCTCAGTCTTCGGTCGCTCGTGGCAGGAATTGCAGATGAATCTCATCTACGATGTCTGCCATAATATCGCCAAGTTCGAGGAACATGTCGTCAACGGCAAGCGCAAAAAGGTGTGGGTGCATCGCAAGGGGGCGACGCGAGCGTTTCCGCCGGCTCATCCCGAAGTGCCGCTCATCTATCGCAAAATCGGCCAGCCGGTCATCATCCCCGGCGATATGGGACGCGCGAGTTGGGTGCTGGTCGGTCAGCCGGGCAGCATGGAGAAAACCTTTGGCACCACCTGCCACGGCGCGGGCCGCGCCATGAGCCGCACCGCCGCCGTCAAGGACGCGGCCGGCCGGCGCATCGATAAGGAACTGGAAGCACGCGGCGTCATTGCTCGGTCGCAGAGCCGCAAGGGACTCGCGGAGGAGCAGCCCAAGGCGTACAAGAATGTCGATGATGTGGTCGAGGTCGTACATCAGGCGGGGTTGTCGAAGAAGGTGGCGCGGATGCGGCCCGTGGGAGTGATTAAGGGATGAATCATCTCTACAAGCCTGGAGCGCCAGCGACGGGGGCAAGAACCCGTCGCTAGCGCTCCAGGCTTGTTAATTACCCCCGTGCATCCGCTAGAAGTTCCCGCACCTCGGCAACCAGCATTTGCGGCTGAAGTGGTTTCGTCAGATAAGCATCCGCGCCGAGTTCGCGCACACGCTCGCGCGAAGCGGCATCATCCAGCGCGGTCAGCACGATCCACGGAATACGCTTGAGCGATCCTTCGCGGCGCAGCCGTTGGACCATCTCCAAACCGGACATATCGGGTAGCATGAGGTCGAGAAGAATGGCCGACGGACGCGAACGCACGGCCGACGCCAAGGCTTTGCCGCCTTCCTCAACCCCCTCACAGACGACGCCCTCACGCTGGAGCAACTGACACAGCAACTGATTCGTTTCCCGCTCATCCTCGACGACCAAGACCGGAGCCTCCGTCGCGATCTTTGACTCGTCCGCACTCGATGTCGCAAAGCGGCCGACGCCCGGCCGCACCGCGCGATACCAATCGCGGAAACGCACGGCGATGGAGGTTTCCGGGCTGCCGCTGGGCAGGACAATTTCGCCCAGGTGTGCCAGTTCGCGATCCATGAGGATGCGCACATCGCTTCGCAAGTGGAACGGTGGCACGCTGCCCGGCTCGCAGCCCTTGAACCAGCCGGCAATCTCCGCTTCCGTCGCCAGACGGAGGTCCGGCTCGCCCAGCACTGCCCGCACGCGGTCGAGATCGACCCGCGCGACGGCCGGCAGCACGACCATGATCGGGTGATTGCGGGCGCTTAGCAACACCACCTTGGCCACGCGACGGCCGGTGATGTGTTCGACATGCGCCAGGTGAGAGGCCGAGAACACCGGCAGATGAAGGTGTTCCTGATACGAGATGCCATGATACGCGAGCAGACGCTGAAGCCAGTGAGGTGCGGACATGAAAAAACCTCCCTGTGTGACTCGAAAGAGATGAACCCGGAAAGGGGTTATTTCTTCACCCTAACCTCCGTTGTCGCCGCCGTCAACTATCTCTATGGGAAATCCGGAAATCCGAAAACCCTTGCTGGCGCCGCAGGCTGGCAATGCGTCGTGTTGGCGCGATGGGCTGGTCCTCACTTCCTTGCCAGTTCATGACGCAACAGAGCATTGAACGTCAGTAGCCCCGCCTCCTCCCAGGCGCGTTCGATCTGTTCCTTGAGTTGGCGATTGCCGTGTTGGAACCGCATCCAGCGCGTCGCGTCTGGGTCACTGGAATCGAGGAAAATCGCGTCGTGGGTATCGACGGCGAAGACGCAACCGGCGTCCCCGTGATCCACGATTCGCAGTTTGAGATGCGGATGGAGCGCACTGCCCAGCCGTAGGACATAGCCGCGAAGGGCGCCCTCCTGGACCGGCAAAGGCTGACACAGCGGAGGAAGCAGAAGAGCCTCCAGTGGTTGATCGACTCGAAGGTCGAAATAGCCGCGGATTGGCGGAGGAATGGTGCGGCTACCTTCCGGGTAAGCGCGTTCCAGAAAGATTCGACAGGCTCGATGGAGCAAGGCAGTCGTCAAACCATTCATGGCGGGACAGCCTCACGGAACACACCTGATAGACAAAATGGGCGGAATGAGAGATAATTCAATTAGTGTTCCACTTGCGACGACGCATGTCAACCCTCCCTCGGGGCGCTACCCATGCTCCGGCGTCATACGCTCCTGGTCGTCGATGATGAACCCGATGTGGTGCAGAGCCTGCAAGACCTGCTGCGCCGAGAGTATCGCGTTCTGGGCGCAACCCACGCGCGGGAGGGGCTGCGCCTGCTCGACGAACAGCCGGTCCATGTTGTCATGAGCGATCAGCGCATGCCCAACATCACCGGCATCGAATTCCTGCGCACCGTTCGCCGCGATCATCCCGACGCCATCCGCCTTCTATTTACCGGCTACGCCGACATCAAGGCCGTCATCGACGCCATCAACGAGGGCCATGTTTATCGCTACATCACCAAGCCGTGGGATCCCGATGAATTGCTGACGGTCCTGCATCAGGCCGGCGAGCAATACGAACTGTTGCAAGAACGCCAGCAATTGCTCGATGATCTGCGCGGCAAAAACCAGGAACTAGAGCAGGCCAACGCCGAGCTGCGCCAGGCCAACGCTTTGAAAGAGGCGTTCATTCGCGTGGCCAGCCACGAGCTACGAACGCCGTTGACGATCCTGCTTGCTATGCCGGACTTGGCCCTGCGGATGAAAGGGCTGGATGTCCGGGCGGCGGACGGCTTCCGCCGTATTCAGCAGGCGGGGAAACGACTTCACAAGCTGGTGGAGCAGTTGCTGCAAATGCTGCAAGCCGGTCGCTTTGAACGGCCGCTCGAACGCCAGCCCACGGACTGCGCCGCCCTGGTACGCGAGGCCGTCGAGGACATTCGGCCCTTTGTCGAGCAGCGCCAGCAACGGCTGGTCATGGATCTCGCTCCCGATCTGGGGAGCATCCATGTGGAATCGGGTAAGATTCGTATTTGTCTCGATCATTTGCTGATTAACGCCATCAAATTCACGCCGGATGGCGGAACGATCGAGGTAATCGGCCGGCACACCGGCGACGGGGTGCGGCTCCAAGTGCGCGACAGCGGCGTGGGCATCGCTCCGGCGAATCTGCCGCACATTTTCACACCGTTTTTCACGGAGTTGGATGTGTCGCGGCATTCGTCGGGGCAATTCGAGTTTGGCCGGCGCGGGCTGGGATTGGGACTCAGCGTGGTGCGCGCGTTTGTGGGTATGCACGGCGGTACGGTGGACGTGGTCAGTACGCTCGGACAAGGAACGACGTTCACGCTCACACTGCCGCAGTGAACCCCGGCGAGCGGGGTCGCGTAAGCGCCCCGAGTACGGGAGAGACTCGGGGCGCTTACGCGACCCCGCTCGCCGGGGACGAAGGACGGTCTCGCCTGTTGCGTGGGTTGCGCAGCGGGTGTACGCTACTGCACGACGGACGCTGGCATCAGGAGTGAAGCTCCCATGACAACAGTTCACGAGCATGACCTGCTGCACACGCTCATGGCGAACGTGCCGGATGCTATCTATTTCAAGGATCTGCAAAGTCGCTTTATCCGCGTCAACAGCGGTCTGGCCCAGCGCTTCGGTCTGGCCGACCCCGCCGAGGCGATCGGCAAGACCGACTTCGATTTCTTCACCGAGGAACACGCCCGTCAAGCATATCTCGATGAGCAAGAAGTGATCCGCACCAGCCGGCCGTTGCTGGCCCGCGAAGAAAGAGAGCAGTGGCCGGACGGCCGCGTCACCTGGGCCTCGACGACCAAACTGCCTTTCCGCGACCGCGACGGCGTCGTCATCGGCACCTTCGGCATCTCCCGCGACATCACCCATCGCAAGCAGACGGAGGCGGCTCTGAACGAGGCCAAGGAGTTGGCCGAGGCCAGCCATGTGCGGACTCGGCTTATCGTGGACAGCGCCTATGACGCCTACGTCGCCATGGACGCCGATGGCTTCCTGATCGACTGGAACCGCCAGGCCGAGCAAACCTTCGGCTGGCCGCGCGAACTGGTTGTCGGCCGACTTCTCCATGAGATCATCATCCCGCCGAACTACCGCGAGGCACATGTACGCGGCGTGCGGCACTTCCTCGCCACCGGCGAAGGGCCGCTGCTCCAACGCCGCATCGAAGTGCCCGCCCTGCGCCGCGATGGCACGGAGTTTCCCGTCGAATTGACGATTTCACCGATCCGTCTTGGCTCTGAATGGGTTTTCAGCGCTTTCCTGCACGACATCACTGAACGCAAGCGCGCCGAAGAGGAACTACGCAAGACCAGGGATGCCGCCGAGGCGGCCAGCCAGGCCAAGAGCGAATTTTTGGCCAACATGAGCCATGAAATCCGCACGCCCATGAACGCCATCATCGGCATGACGGAACTGCTGCTCGACACTCCCCAGAGCGCCGAACAACGCGATTACCTGGAAACCGTCAAGAAATCGGCCGACGCGCTGCTGTCCGTCATCAACGACATTCTCGACTTCTCTAAGATCGAAGCCGGCAAGCTCGAACTGGAACATGCTCCCTTCGACCTGCGCGACAATCTCGGCGACATGCTGAATACGCTCGCTCTACGCGCCCATCAGAAGGGGCTGGAGTTGGCCTGCCACATCGCCCCGGAAGTTCCCGAAACGGTGGTGGGCGATTCCCAACGATTGCGACAAGTGCTAATCAATCTGGTCGGCAACGCCATCAAGTTTACGGAACGCGGCGAGGTAATTGTCGATGTGGCTCTGGAAGGCGGCACAGACCTTGAGGCGTGTTTGCATTTCCGCGTGCGCGATACGGGCATCGGTATCCCCACCGACAAGCAAACGCTGATCTTCGAGGCCTTCGCGCAGGTGGACGGTTCGACGACGCGCCGCTACGGCGGCACCGGCTTGGGACTAGCCATCTCGTCGCGGCTGGTCGAACGCATGGACGGACGCATTTGGGTCGAGAGCGAGCCGCGCCAGGGCAGCACCTTCCACTTCCTCGCTCGATTCGGAACGCACACGGCCGCGCTGGAACGGCCCTCGCGCTCGGAACCGGGCCGACTGCGCGGTCTGTCGGTGCTAGTGGTGGACGACAATGCCACCAATCGCTTCATTCTCTCCGAAACGCTTAGCCAGTGGCACATGCGGCCAACCGTGGTCGAGAATGCCGCCGCCGCCTTGCAAGCCTTGGAACAGTCCCAGCAAGCCGGTGAACCGTTCGCCCTTGTGCTGTTGGACGCGCACATGCCCGAAGTGGACGGCTTCACTCTCGCCGAGCAGATCAAGAAGCACCCGGACCTGGCCGGCGCGACGCTCATGATGCTGTCCTCGGCGAGTCAACCGATCGATACGCGTCGCTGTCAGGACTTGGGCTTGGCGGCTTACTTGACCAAGCCCATCAAGCAGGCCGATCTGTATCGCTCGATCATGGCCGTCCTCGGCAGTCCCGTCTCGAAAACGGCCGGCCGGCCCGCTCTGCCGCCGGTGCATCCCTGCCGAGCGCTTCGCCTCCTGTTGGCCGAGGACAACCTCGTCAATCAGATGCTCGCCGTGCGTTTGCTGGAGAAGCAGGGCCATTCCGTCGTGGTCGCCGGCAACGGCATCGAAGCCGTGCAGATGGTCGAGCGCCAGTCATTCGACCTGGTGTTGATGGATGTGCAGATGCCGGAGATGGATGGCTTCGAGGCCACTGCCGCCATTCGCGAACGCGAGCAGGGCACCGAACGACACATTCCCATCCTCGCCATGACGGCCTACGCCATGAAGGGTGATCGCGAGCGCTGTCTGGCCGCCGGCATGGACAGCTACATCAGTAAGCCCATTAAACCCCGAGAATTGTGGCAGGCCATCGAGAATCTGGTGCTGGTCGGCGGTATGGAAGCGGCGGCGCTGCCTTCCGCGAATGAGGGCATTCTCGACCGCGCGGAGGCGCTGGAGCGTGTTGGCGGCGACCGGGCGTTATTGCGGGAACTGGTGGAGGTGTTCCTGGCAGACTGTCCGCGTCTGGGCAAGAACATTCGCGACGCCCTCGCGCAAGGTGATGCCGCCAACCTCCGCCGGGCGGCGCACGCGATCAAGGGAGCCGTCAGCACTTTCGGCGCCCATGCCGCGCGGACAGCGGCTCAGCAACTGGAACTGCTCGGCGACGACGGCGATCTGACGAACGCCGCCAGCCTTGTCGCCCGTCTGGAAACGGAACTCGAATGTCTGAAACCGATTCTCGGAAGGATGAAGGACGAAGGCGAACGGCCGGCGTAAGCCGGCTCCCGTTTACGTTTCGCGGAAACGGCCGCGAAACGTAAACGGTTTGCCTTCACGCTCTGATACGCAAGGGGAAAACCGATGGCGAAGATCCTTGTGGTGGATGATACGCGAACGGATCGAGTCCTGGCGAAGAGTCTTCTCGAGCGCCGACCGGGGCTGGAGGCGCTGGCCTGCCGTACCGGCCTCAGCGTGATCGACGCCGCCAGTGGCGAGGAAGCCCTGGAGGTGATCCAGCGCGAGATACCCGACCTCGTGCTGACGGATATGATGATGCCCGGTATGAACGGCCTGGAACTGGTTGAAACCATCCATACCCGTTACCCGCTCATGCCGGTTGTTCTGATGACGGCGCACGGCAGCGAGGAAATCGCCATGCAGGCGCTGCAAAAAGGGGCTGCCAGCTACGTGCCCAAGCACAACCTGGCACGCGACCTGCTCGAAACCATTGAAGATGTCCTCCGCCTGACCACCGCCGAGCGCAGCCAGCAGCGTCTCATGGAATGTCTGACGCGAACGGAGGCCGAGTTCGTCCTCGATAACGATCCGAGTCTCATCCCGGCGCTGATCGGCCATGTGTGCGAGAACCTTCGCCGCTTGAAGTGCTGCCCGGAGAACGAACGCCTGCGCGTCACCGTGGCACTGAGCGAAGCGCTCCTCAACGCCATGTATCACGGTAATCTGGAGGTCGGCTCGGAACTGCGTGAGAAGGACGAAAAATCCTATCGTCAGCTCTTGGAGGAACGCCGGCGCAGTAAACCTTATGGTGATCGTCGCGTCCATGTTCTCGCCCGCGAATCGCCCACCGAGGCTTGCTATGTGATCCGCGACGAGGGAGCAGGGTTCGATCCCTCAAGTCTGCCGGACCCGACTGATCCAGCCAACCTCGAAAAAGTCAGCGGCCGGGGGCTTTTGCTCATTCGCACCTTCATGGATGAAGTACGCCACAACGAGAAGGGCAACGAGATTACCCTGGTCAAGCGTCGGCGTGCGTGATTCTGGGCTTTTCTCCCCTCTCCCCTGTACTCGGGGGAGAGGGGTTGGGGGTGAGGGGGAAGTCTCTCCCCCGAGTACAGGGGAGAGGGGAGAAAGATAAGGCGGCGCGTGTAAGAGGAAAGCGATCGTGAAAGTCCTTATCGCCGAGGATGAGCCGGTTTCTCGTCATCTGTTGCTGAATTATTTGCGGCAATGGGGGCATCAGGTCGTCGCCGCGCCCGACGGCGCGGCCGCCTGGCGACTCTTCGAGGACGGCGAATTTCCGCTCGTCCTCAGCGACTGGGTGATGCCCGAGATGGACGGACTGGAGTTGATCCGCCAGATTCGAGGACGCCCTACCGGAGCCTACGTATACATCATCTTGCTGACGGCCAAGGCTCAGAAACAGGACGTAATCGAAGGGTTGGAAGCCGGTGCCAATGACTTCGTGACCAAGCCGTTCGACCGCGGCGAACTGCGCGTGCGTGTGCGCGCGGGTGAGCGGATCATCGAGTTGGAGCAGGCGCTGGCGGCGCAGAACCGAGCGCTGCGGGAGACGCAGGCCGCCCTGGTGCAGACGGAAAAGTTGGCCAGCCTGGGGCAGTTAGCCGCCGGCATGGCGCACGAGATCAACAATCCCATCGCCTACGTCGCCAATAATCTCGCCGTGCTGCGCCGCGATGTGCCGGCCGCGCTGCAAGTGTTCGACAAGTATCGGGAAGGGCGGGAACCGTTGCGGACGGTGGCCCCCGATCTCGTGGCCGAGGCTGAACGGATGGAGAAGGACATCGATCTGGCCTACATCCGCGACAGTCTGCCGCGTCTGTTCGAGCGTTCGCTCGATGGTCTCAAGCGTGTGCGCGACATCATCAAGAACCTGCGCGATTTCGCTCGGCTCGATGAAGCCAATTTCAAGGAGGCCGACCTCAACGCTTCCCTGCAATCGACGCTCGAAATCGTCGGACACGAGATCAAGAAGAACGCCATTCAGATGCGAACCGATTTCGCCCTCTTGCCGCCGGTTCTCTGTCATCCGGGCAAAATCAATCAGGTGTTCCTCAACATCCTCATGAACGCGATTCAGGCTTCGCCGTCCGGGGCAGTCATCGAGGCACGCACGCGGGTGGACGAAACGCTCTCCACTTTCGGCGTCGCGATCGAGTTCCAGGACAACGGTTGTGGGATCAAGCCGGAGCATTTACCGCACCTTTTCGATCCTTTTTTCACGACGAAACCCGTTGGCCAGGGCACCGGGCTGGGGCTATCCGTAAGCTACGGGATCATTCGCGATCATGGAGGAATCATCGAGGTCGAGAGCGCGGTCGGGCGCGGCACGCTTTTTCGCATTCGGCTTCCTTTGCGACCGCCGGGCGAGACGGCGACAGAGTGAGGAGCGTCGGTTCCGAAAGCCGCTTTCGGAACCGTCTCTGAGAGGAGAGAAAACGATGACCGAGACAATCAGGCATTCGATCCTGCTGGTGGACGATGAGCCGGAGATTCTGTTTTCTCTGCGCGGGCTGCTGCGCAAGGAATTCGAGGTCCATACTGCCCAGAGCGGCGCGGAGGCCATGAATATCCTGAAACAGCAGCCGATCAACGTCATCATGACCGATCAGCGCATGCCGGAAATGAGCGGCGTACAGCTACTACATCAGGTGGAAGGGGAATATCCGCAAGCGATCCGCATCGTGTTCACCGGCTATGCCGACATCAAGGCGGTGATTGACGCCGTCAATCAGGGGCACATTTATCGCTACATCACCAAGCCGTGGGATCCCGATGAACTGCTGAGTGTGCTGCGTCAAGCCTGTGCCGCCCACGATCGTCTGGCCGGGCATCAGCGTCTCCTCGCGGAATTGCGCGGTTATCTGGGTGACTGTGTGCCTCTGCTCAAAGGATTGCCCCAGCAAGAGGGGGCAAGTCCCCTCGCGGCGCGAGGCGGCGAACTTCTGACGCGGTTGGAACGGGTACTGTCCGGCCAGGATACTTAGAGGCACGAACTTTTTGACGACCAGCCCGGAGCGCCAGCGACGGGTTCCGGCAACCCGTCGCTGGCGCAAAGAAACCCGTCGCTGGCGCTCCGGGCTAGTAGGTCATTCCATCGGGAGCAAAGCCAATCATGCAGTCAGACAGCGTTCGGTCACGGATGCGCAAACAGTTTCGGCTTTCCACCGAGTTGGTGGATGAAATGCTCCTACGTCAAGGCAGCGATGATGTGCTGGCCGCGCTGGAACGCTTCGCCGAACTGTTGCCGGCCGACGAGCGACCTGCCGCGACACTGGATCTGCTCGATGCCGCCGCGGGAACCAATGCCTTCGAGCCGTTGCGTCTGGAGCGGCGCTTGCCGGTGACGATTCTCTTTTACTCCCGCGTTCATCCGAGCTATTTCGAGGGCGAAAACCGCATCGGCGAAGCCGCCTGGCGGTTGTGTTACACCGATGGCGGTGCGGTCGGCCCCTCACCGGCGCGAGGGCGCTTGCTGGACGAAGTGATCCGCTTGGCGGAGGCCATGCACGATAAGAATCCGTTCGGCGAAGTCCCCTTCGACGGCGGCAAGACGATCCTGATACAAGAGGGGGCACACTTCCAGGCCGTGACCGCCCTCTTTGGCGCACTCGGCATGTCTCTGTTCATCCTCGGCAAAGGCGGCGTGCGTTACTACACCAATGGTTCGGTCAGCGCGGCGGAGAAACGCACGGCGCTGGAGCGCTGGGCGGCCTCGTCAGTGTTGGCGGGAGTATTGTCGCAGCGATATATCGGCGGCCCCGATATGCGGATGGGCGCGGAGGAAATGGCCTGGGTCGATGCGACCGCGCGCGAGATGGGGGCGGCACTCGGCATGCGCCAGCATCCGCCCGTTACCGGCCTGGCGGCCGAGGCGGGTGGTTTCCCGCATCTCGCCTGGGAGTTGACCGGAAGAACCGTCGCTGCCTCGCTTCAGGAAGCACTGCGCCATCCGGGGATGGTTCAATACGGTCTCGCCGAGCGCCGGCCGATCCGCGTTCTCATCCAAGGCTTCGGCGATGTGGGTGGCTCCGTGGCTCGCCTGCTGAGCGAAGAGACGCCGGCGGGATCATTTGAGATAACGGGAGTGGCTGATGAGTTTGGAGCCGTCTTCCGCGCCGAGGGACTCGACGTTTTCGCCTTGCTCCGTCTCCGCGCCGCGCACCGTCCCATTGTCGAATACACCGGCGCGGTGGATGCGCTGTGGATCGCCACGCCGAAATCAGGAGATGCGGAGAGACAAGGTTTTCGCGGCACCGAAAGCCGAGAGTTAATCGTTCAGGAGGCGGACGTTTTCATCCCGGCCGCGATCCCCAACGTGATCGATGCGGCAACAGCTCAGCGGCTGCGCGTCAAGTTGGTGGCCGAGGGTGCCAACAACGCCGTTGTTCCGCACGTCGAAGACGTACTGCACAAACTCGGCATTCTCTACCTGCCCGGTCAAGCGCTCAACTGGGGCGGCGTGAAAAGTTCGACGTTGGAAGCACTGTTCCGCGAATCGACCAAGTGCCGCGTGCCGTTCCCTCAGGTGGAGAAACTCGTCTGGGAAGCGCTCGCCCCGTTGTCCACCGAACTTGACCTCGGCTGGACGATGGATTGGCTCCGCTCTGGTCTGCCGGGACCGCCGCTCGATTTGGAGGAAACGCGCGCCTTCGCCATCGCCATCCTTGAGGACTTGGCCCGCAGCAATACACGCTGGCTCATGCGCGAGTTGGTCGCATCCGACCATCAAAGCACGCCTCTACATCTGGTGCGTTCCCTGGCACGCGGCGTCCGTGCCCTGAAAGTCCAGCTGCTTTCGCTCATCGAACAAGGATTGGGCGTGGAGTTTTTCGCCGCGAATACCTCGCTGCCGAGATTGATGACGTTGCTCGATGAACGCTTGAAGGAACTGCTCTTCGATGCGAGCAACACGACCTTGACCGACATCCAGGTGATGGAGCAGCGGCAAATGCTCCAGCAGTTGCAGACGGACATCCCCAACGGTTTGTCACCCGTCTTCGCCTCGCTGCTGGCCGCGCTCGATCTGGCGCGTCAAAAAGTCATGGACTCGGCTTCGTATTCGCGCTCCACGCTCGATCACGATCTGGCGATTTTGCGTCGGGCGGATGCGCCGCCCCTGGAATTGGAGACAAGCCTGTATCGACTCCAGCGTGTCCATCCCGGTCTTCATCGCGTCGCTTTCGTGCAAGCGCTGGCGAAGCTCATCGCGGAGCAATCCCTGTCGCCCATCGTGCGCCGCAATGCCGCGCTGGCACTGGCGAAACTTGGTAGCGCCGATCCCAGCCACCGGACGCTTCTGCTCAATGTCCTGGCCGATCCCGATCTTTCGGTTCGCGCTGCCTGTCGTTGGACACTGCATCAGATGGCCATCCCGACATCAAACGGCCAATGACAGCGACACGCCGTTATGGTTTCACGCCGAGAACCTGTCGCAAACGTGTAATCTGTTCGGTCATCGATCGCGGCGCTTTGGGCGTCTTCTGGCCGATGCGCCCTTCGACCTTGAGCCACACCACGACCGGCCCTGCTCCCGTCAGTGCCTCGGCCGCTCCCGCGCGCCAGGCGTCGGTTTTGTCGAAGGTGTATACACGCTGGATGCCGGCGGCGCGGGCTAGGCCAGCAAAGTCCGCATGGCCGACGCCGGCCGTCGGCTGCCCGCCCGTTACTTCATACAGCCCATTGTCCAAAATGATCAGATAAACATTCGCGGAATGATGCGCCAGCGTCACCAGGCAACCGAGGTTCATGAGCGTGCAACCGTCGCCGTTGATGACGATCACGCCGCGCTCCGGCTGCGCCAACGCCAGGCCCAGGCCCAGCGGCGGCGCTTGCCCCATTGCAGAGGGAATATAGGTAAAATCGAGTGGCGTATCCGATAGGCTTGGCCAGACACCGGCCGAACTCATGGTCGTGATAACGATTCGTTGTCCGCGCCGGGCGGCCAGGATTTCCAAGCTCTCACGCAGCGTCATCATGGTTCGACTCACTCGGCCAGCAGGACAGCGAATGCCTGATTTTTCGTCTGCGCTTGACGGTACGCCGCAGCCAGGTCGCCGGCCGTGTGGTTGCGCTCGAACACGACATACGGCACCTGCCAGGCACGCAGAATCGGCTCGGTGAATACGGGGCAACTATCGGTCGAAGCGCCCTGTTTGTGGGCGTAATAACTGCGGACGCCGATAACGAAGAACAGCGGCAGATGCAGATCGTGGAGGATATTGCGTAGGGTGTCGCCAGCCTCGAAAAGTCCCGTGCATTGGATGACGACGATCGGACGGCGACCGCCGAGGTGCAGGCCAGCGGCGAGGGCAATGGCCTCACCCTCACGGCAGACGCGGAGCAGTTGCAGGCCGGACGCCGTGCTTAGCGCTGAATCCCACTGGCCGAGGTCGCTATCAGGGATCCATACGACATGCGTCACGCCGCAGTCCTGGAGCGCGGCAACCACGGAGGGACCGTCGAGCATAACCACGCTCCCGCAAGATTAGAGCCACGAACCGAATGGCGAGTGGGGGCTGACGCCCCCGCTCGCCATTCCGCTTGCTTAGGACTACGGACAAAACCCTGCCAGCCCGCAGCGCAAGCAAGGGTAAGTCCTTCCCTTGCTGGCGCTGCGGGCTGGCAATCAAGGGTTTTGTCCAGAAGCCCTTACTTGACCTTCAGCAACTCGACCTCGAAGATCAACGTGGCATTGGCCGGGATAACGCGACCAGCGCCGCGCTCGCCGTAGCCCAGCGCGGGCGGGATGGTCAGCTTGCGTTTGCCACCGGGTTTCATACCAGCGACGCCTTCATCCCAGCCCTTGATGACCATGCCAGCCCCTAGCTTGAAGGAGAACGGCTCCTTGCGATCCACGCTGCTGTCGAACTTCTTGCCATCAGTTAGCCAGCCGGTGTAATGCACCTCGACGGTGTCGCCCTTCTTGGCGGCCTCGCCCGTGCCTTCCTTCAAATCTTCGTACTTCAAGCCCGAATCGGTGGTAATCACTTTGGATTTGTCCTTTCCTTTGTTCTGAGCGCGGGTCTCCACGGAGGCCAACGCCACCACGCCGAAGGCGAACGCGACGACCAGAAAGCCAAAACGCTTCGTCATGGGATTAATCCTTTCCTCAAGAACAGAGATTCTGAGTCGTTACAACCCCTTGCCAGCCCGCAGCGCCAGCAAGGGACGTTCCCTTGCTGGCGCTGCGGGCTGGCAAGGGGTTGTAGCGACTCAGTGCCAGTGCAGCACGACGCCCAGGTACTCATCTTTTCTCTTCAAAAGTCCTTCATAAGCGCTGCCCAACTCGGTGGGAGCGATGCGATGCGTGATCAGACCATTGAGGCTGAGGCGACCGGAAGCGAGCGCGGCCAACAGCCAGGTCTGCGCCTTATCGATGCCCCAGGCGCCGGCCAGGCGCGTGTGGGCCGGCTCGAACAGCATGTTGCCGTGCGCGCCGCTGACCTCAATGTAACGCCGGTGCAAATCGTCGTAGAAGTTCACGTCCTTGGCTCGGCCGCGCGGACTGCCGACGACGACGACTTGGCCGGCGTCGCAGGCCAGCGACATCGCTGTGGGAATCGCGTCCGGGACGCCCGTGGCGTCGGCGACGATTTCAACGCCGCGTTGATGCAGATAGCGCATCAGCTGCTCGCGGATGTCGCCGGCCGACGGATCGATGACGTGATCGGCGCCGGCGGCAAGGGCGGCCTGCCGGCGCATGGCCACGGCGTCGATACCAACCACCGGATGAGCGCCGGCGGCGATCAGACAGCGCAGCGCGAATTGACCGATGACACCCAGGCCGAGGACGGCGGCGGAGCGGGCCAGCGTCAGACCGGCACGGATGGACGCGCCCAGGCCATAGCGAGCGATGCACGCCACGGCTGCCTTCTCCATGTCCAGGTTATCCGGCAGACGCCACAATCGGCCGCGCTCGTGCCCGATCGTCAGCAGTTCCGCCGAGGCATGATTGCCGGGATAGCTGACGCGATCGCCTGGCTTCCAACCGGACACCGCCGACCCGACGGCGGCAACCGTGCCGGCCGCGCTGTAACCGGGCCGAAAGGGAAACTTCCAGTCCGGCAGATTGGGATCTTTTAACCACTGGTGCGTACCGGTCCAGACGGCCAGTTCGGTGCCGGCGCTGACGGCGCTGACCTCGGTGGCCACCAGAATTTGATTGGGGGCGGGCGACGGCAGTTCGACCTCGCGGACGGCCGTCTGGTAGGGTTCGACAATGACAGCTTGACGTGCGTGCATGCCGGTCTCGGATCGTTCGGTTCCTCATTTCCACGCTGGTGGTTAGAGTATGAGATGGTGCCGGCTCTGTCTTGACTAACATTTGGCCAGCCCGCAGCGCCAGCAAGGGATTCCCTTGCTGGCGCTGCGGGCTGGCAAAATGTTAGTGTCTCTAGCGGACTCCGTGCGGAATCCGTGGGTCGAGACACTCCATCTGAGGAACGAACGTCTGCCAGGGCACGCTCAGCCCCATGCGCCGCTTGAAGGCGTAATACCAGGCCAGCGAGCCGGTCAGGAATACCTCCAGGCTCAGCGTGCTGGAGAAGCCGGTCGCGGCCTGTCGGGGAAGGATGTCCGTGTCCGTGCCGGGATAGATGAAGCCGCCGTAGGCCGAGACACAGCCTTCGTAGCCGGCCTCTTTCATCAACGGCAGCCAATCGCGGCAAAAGTTATTCACGCCGCCAAACGGATAGGCCAACCAGCGTACCTGGCTTCCTAACCGATCCTCCAGGATGGCCTTGGATTCGACAATCTCCCAGTCGGCTTGCTCGGCTGTCACCGCCCCCAGGTTCGCATGCGTGACCGTGTGGGAACCAATCTCGAAACCGAGGCGGTGCATCTCCGCGACATCCTCCCAATCGAGATTCGGCATGGGTTTGAGGTTGCGATCCCAGGGGAAGACGTGATCGGTGCCGACGTAAGCTGTCGGAATGAAGAAGGTGGCAGGCAAACCATACTCGGCGAGGACGCGGGCGGCCGGCAGATTATCGTAGTAGCAATCGTCAAAGGTGATGGCCACGGTACGCGGCGGCAGCGGCCTGCCCATGCGGATCAGACGAAAGATTTCGCCCAGAGGAACGACGCGGAAGCGCTTGGCCAGCATGTGACAGAGCGCGCGAAAGCGTGTACAGCTGACCGTCAGACTATCCTCCGGAATCTCATCGGTCACGCGATGGAACAGCAACACGACCAGGAACGGATCGCAGGTCCAACGGTAGATAATCTCCTGGATGGGCAAAAAACCCGAATACTTGTACAGAGTACCGAGCGTGGCCTTGAGATGGTTTTTCATATCCGCCACCCGTTCAACATCCAGGGCGGACGGAACACCGGTCTGCGGCTTTCCGCACGACAGCCATCGCCCCTTCTCGCTTCTTCGGCAATCCCGCCAGCGGTTCGAGCAAAGAAAACATAGCTTGGGAATCGGCTTATTGCAAAAAGGGCTTGCGCCTTCTTGACGCAAGCCCTTTTCGTTGACATCGGCCATCCCCCGCCGATCACACGTCCGGCTCAATGTCCTCCACGTTGAAGACGGTTTCGCTGTCGCCGCCGTCCTTATCCATCGTCACGAGGTAATAAGGATCCTCGGCGCCGAGATGACACTTCGGCCCGTTCGTCACGGTGCCCTTGTCGCCCGGATAGTAGACAGGGACACAGTTGCGGGTCGTTAAACGCACCCGATCGCCGGGTTTCAACTCGGGCTTCATGGATTCCCCCCCTCCTGCCGCCCTCTGGCGGCGCGGTTACTTTCTTGCGTCTCTATCGTCGCCGCTGTCCCGCACGGGACATAGCGGTCTCGGCTCGCTTCTCGTTCCGAGGGATGAGCATAACCATCGTGCGATCTACCAGCAACCCCGTCCCCGGATAAGCTTACCGAGCGGAGTCCTCGTACTCGGAGGTCTGTCATGCGTATTGCCATCGGCCAACTCTGGCAGGAAACGAATACCTTTAATCCTATCCCAACGACGCGACTCGATTTCGAGCAGTTCGGCATTGTTCGCGGAACCGAGTTGGTCGAACAGATGGCCGATACCAACGAACTGGGTGGCTTCATCCAGTCGTTGCGCCTCTGGCCGGAGCGCCCTCAGATTGCCGGTCTTGTCCGTCTTCCCGCCTGGCCGAGCGGCACAGCCACGGCGGAAACCTTCGCCTGGCTCTGTCAGGAAATGACCGACGCACTGCGTCGCGTGCTGCCCGTGGATGCGGTTTTGCTTGCTCTGCACGGCGCGCTCGTGGCCGACCAGGCTCCCGATGTGGAAGGTGAGATACTGCAAGCGCTGCGCGAACGGATCGGCTCCGATGTGCCACTCGTGGTTACGCTCGACCTGCATGCCAACATCACCGAGCGCATGGTTCGCCATGCCGACGCCCTTGTCTTGTATCACACGGCTCCTCATCTCGACGTATTTGAAACCGGCCAGCGCGGAGCGGCCGTGTTGCGCCGTATCCTCGTGGACGGCGCTCGACCGATCACGGCGTTTCAGAAACTACCTCTCGTCGTGCCGGCCGAGCGTGCCAACACGCAAGATGCGGCGAGTGTGAGCTATGCCCTGCGCGAACGCCTGCAAGAATGGGAGCGCGATCCACGCATCCTCTGCGCTGGTTTGGCGACCGTGCAACCCTGGCTCGATATTCCCGATTTGGGATCCTCCGTCGTGATCGTCACCGATGGAGACGCGGAACTGGCCCGTAGCGTCTGCGGCGAAATCGCCGAGGAAGTTTGGCGGCGACGGCGCGACTATCTACCCGAACTGGTATCCGTGGCCGACGGCGTTCGCGCCGCCTACGAGAATCCACAGGGGCTGACGGTTCTCAGCGATAGCGCCGACGCCACCACCTCGGGAGCGCCCGGCGATAGCAATTGGGTGTTGCGCGAGTTGCTCAACTATGACTGGCCGCGTCCGGCGCTGGTGACGTTGGTCGATCCCGGCGTCGTCGAAATGGCCCATCAACGCGGCATCGGCGCGGAACTGACAACGACGCTGGGCGGCAAACGCGATCGGCGTTTCTCTCAGCCGTTGACCGTGACGGCGCGCGTCCATCATCTGTTTGATGCCCAGTTCATTCTGTCGGGCCATATCGCCCGCAACATGCCCATTGATATGGGACCGTCCGTGATTCTGCGCTGCGGCCAAGTGCATGTGATCGCCACCACGCGATCAGGACCGCATTTCGCGCCGCAGCTTTTTCAGACGGCGGGTCTCGATCCGTTCGTGGCGAGCGTTCTGGTGGCGAAAAGCCCCTGCGGTTTTCGAGCCGCCTACGAACAATACGCGCGAAAGATTCTGGTTGTGCGCGCGCCCGGCTGCGCACCCTCGGACTTCTGGAACTATGACTACCACCGCATCTCGCGCCCGCTGTGGCCCTGGGACGAAATCGAGGAATGGACGGCTGCGCCTTGACTGCCAGCCCGCAGCGCCAGCAAGGGAATCCCTTGCTGGCGCTGCGGGCTGGCAAAGTTTTGTCCCGTTACTTCAGCCGCGAGGTAAGTCCCTTCTTGATCCCTTCGCCGACGTTGTTCTTGCCGAGATAAATATCCCAAACCGCCTTCGAGAACTTCGGATTGTCGATAGTAAATTCGCCCTTGTTGACCACATGGCAGCGCAAACCCACGCCCGGCAGATGCGTCAAATAAATGTGGTCGTCCTTCTTGAGATCCAGTTCGCGTAGCATCTCGGTCAGCCGATTCACCTCGTCGTTGAAGGCCGGCACCGGATGATTCTGGCGAATGGCCACGAGAAACGCCTCGGCCATGTCCTTGCCGTCCACATCGCGTTCGAGTACCAGATGCAGTTGCTTCGGTTGATCGAGGGCGGCCAATTCCTCCGCCGTGTGGACGGCCGCGCCTTCGATCACGTAACTGCCGATGGCGTAGACGTTGAGAAAGAACTTCTGTCGCAGTCCCACGCCGGTTAGCACCAGATGGACCGGCTTGTCGCCAACCTTGATCTCCATCGTCGTGGTGAATTGTGTGTTGCTAAAGCGCACGCCAACGAGTTCCGTGGCAAGGACCGCCGTCCCGCCGAGCAACAGTATGCCCACCGCTAAAAGACTACTTCGACTCATCGCCCCCTCCTCCGCGCCGCGATCCCACTTCGCCGATTCACTTCGAGCGAAATCTGGATCGCATCGCGCGGAGGTAATGCATGAAACCTTCGTTTTTGTCAAGAGGTATCAGCCTGGCGAACGGCCGGCGTAAGCCGGCTGGTATAGGTTGGTGGATACTATACCAGCCGGCTTACGCCGGCCGTTCGCCAACAGCCCCTCGTCTGTCACGGAAGCTGAATGTCGAAGGTTTCATTGAAACGGTTCGTCCAGTTGGCCAAGCCAACCGTGGCAGCGAGGACGATCATCTGCGAAGGAGAGAGTTTCTGCGCCAGCGCGGACACAACCTCGGCATCGGCCTTCCCCTGCCGCGTCCACTGCTCGGCGAAGCGCAGAACCAGTTTCTCCAGATCGCTGTAGATGCTGCTCTGCTCGTAGTTGCCGAGCGCTTCCACCTGCGCCTCCGAGAGACCGACCTTGCGAGCGGCTCCGCTGTGATAGTGTTGGCAGTATTTACACTGATTCACCTGCGACGCCTTCAAATAGGCCAGTTCGCGCAATTTGGGATCGAGATCGCTCTGGATCGCCTGATTCAGGGCGAGGGTCGCTTGTAGAACATCGGGGGCATGGCCCATGGTGCGAAAGATGTTCGGCACCATCTTGAACGCGGACTGGATCTTGTCGAAAAGAGTCCGGGCTTGTGGCGTGGCTTGCTCGTCCTTCAAGGGTTGAATACGCGGCATGACGGCCTCCTGAAATAGGATGGAGAAAAGGAGCAGTCGAGGAACTTTCCGCGCTATCTTATGGGTTCCGCGCGATCTTGGTTGCAGTTGAGCCGAACGGAACGGATAATCGGTGAAGACTCGCGCAGGACAATGGTCGCTGGTGTAAGATGTCGGCTGAATCTTTTTTATCTTGATTGGTCCGCTTTCATGACAGAATTTAAGCGTTCCACTCCGTTGGACACTCTCACCCTGGAGCCGGAAGCAGCGGCGGCGCTCGACGCCGCGCTCACCGCCATCCAGTCCGGCCAATCCGTGGACCGCGCGGCATTGCTGGCGCGGCATCCCGAACTCGGCAGCGCTCTGGCCGCGCTCGATCAGCTGTTCGGCGACCCGACTACTCTCGCCGAGTGCCCTCTGAGTCATTCGCGGAGCGGCGGACCGGAACACATCGGTCCGTATCGCATCGAGCGCGAGCTGGGCCAGGGCGGATTCGGCATCGTCTACCTGGGTTTCGATCCCGACGTGAAGCGACAGGTCGCCTTGAAGGTACTCCACGCCGGCCGGCTCGATCAACCCGAAGCGGTGCGTCGCTTTCAACGCGAGGCCTGCGCCATCGCACGCCTGGCGCATCCTGGGATCGTCCAACTCTTCGATTATAGCCGGCAGGGACCGCCTTATTATCTGGTGACGGAGTTCATCGAGGGTGTTGAGCCGCGTCTGTGGTGTCAGCAGCGCGGAGCCAGCCTCGCCGAGATGGTCGAGTTGGTCGCGTGTATCGCCGAGGTGGTCGAGCATGCACACGGCCAAGGCGTCTGCCATCGCGACCTCAAACCGGGCAACCTTCTCATCGACGCGGAAGGTCGGCCGCACGTTCTCGATTTCGGCCTGGCCCGTCTGGATTTTCTGACCGATTCGGCCAGTGCGCCGACCTCCGACGGTCACATTCTCGGCTCATTGCCCTACATGGCCCCCGAGCAGGCCGCCGGCCACAGTCACACCGCCGACGCACGCAGCGATGTGTATTCGCTCGGCGTGATCCTCTACGAGTTGCTGACGGGTCGATTGCCGTTTGAAGGCCCCGCTCACGCCTTGCCGGCGCAGGTGGTCGAGGACAGCCCTCCCTCGCCGCGCCTGCACAACCCCGCTATTCCGCGTGAGGTGGAAGCCGTCTGCCTCAAGGCGTTGGCCAAGCGCCCGGAGGATCGCTACGCCAGCGCCGCCGGCCTCGCCGCGGACCTGCGTGCGTTTCTGCGCGGCGAACCGGTTACGGCCAAACGGCTGACCTGGCTGAAACGGCTGAGGCGCGGCCTGGGCGCGCGCCATCGCGATATTCTTTCGGAGGGCTGGCCGCGCTTGCTGTTGGCCGTCGGTCTGACTATCCTGGTCGGCTGCGCCCTGGCGAATTACTGGGAGCTTCATTTGGAGCCGAGTTATCGCTGGATGGCGATGTTGGCGACGAAACTCACGCAGATCGGCGTCATGCTCTTCCTGGCGGTGCGTCTGCGGCCCGTGAAAGAGCGCGGCATGACGGCGGTGGAACGACAAGTCTGGAACCTCGTGCCCGCGTATTATGGCGGCTTTCTGTCGCTGGTGATCGTCAATCATTTCCTTAACGAGCCGCTGCCGCTGGCACCGGTACTGGCCGTACTCAGCGGCATGTGCTTCGCCACCCTTGGCGCGTCGATCTGGGGATGGTTCTATGTCTGGAGTGTGATTTTCTTCGGCCTGGCTGTGTTCATGGTGTGTGCGCCGTTCGGTCTGACCTATGGCCTGACTCTGCTCGGCTGCTGCTGGTTCGTGTTGCTGGTGGTGGGGAGCATTCAACTACACTTCACACGCTGAATGAGCAGAGGGCTAAGCCCTACCACTCGCGGTTCCTTATCCGACCGTGATTTTCAGTGTCTGCCCGGCTTCCAGGATCACGTCGGTCTCCAGCGCGATGAGCAGTCGTCCGTCTCGCATAGAGTGCCGGCACGCTAATTCCTTCCCCTTGAGCGTGACCTTCACCTGGGCCGGCTTGACTTTCTCCGCGACTGCAAAAGTGAGTGTGCGCATCCGCAATTTACCCCATTTCAGAGCGATTGTGTCTTGTTGCGTGCGGCCCGCACGCTTCTGAGTGAAAGTCCCCCAACCCTCGGCCGTGGTGAAGGGAGCGCGGAAATCCTCTGGCGTTAGCCGCGGTGCGAAACCGAGATGTCCCTTCGGTCCATGATGCTCGTAACCGCACGCCGTCAGGAAGACGCCATAGCCGGCCATGGCGCGGGCGTAATGATCGCTACATTCAATCTCGTTGAATGGATTTCGGCGTGCGGCGTGATAGCGATCGTGAATCGTCCGCACAATGGCCAGGCTCTCTTGTGTTAACCCCTCGGCCATCATGTGAGCGGCAACCTGATACTCGAAGCCGGTCATGCACTCATTAAAATAAGCGACAAAACCGGCGTGGCCCTTGCCGGCCGCTTTCTCGGCACCGCCCTTCGGCCAGGTACACATGAGCAGACCGCCCTCGCCCGGCATGGCGTACCAGCGCCCGCCCTGGATGGCCTTGAATCCACGCCGATAGGGGCCAATGTCCGGCGTGAAGTTATATTTCCACAGTGCTTGCAGGGCCGAGCGCGTCTCTTTCTCCGGCAGCACACGCGGTAAACCGACCTGCCAGGCCCAACTTTGGCCGAGCATTTGATCGATCTCGCAACCGTCGTTGGAGTTGATCGCTTCGAGGTGCTTGGGATCGAGTCGCTGGATAAAATATTCACCATTGAACACGCGTTCAACCATGCGTTTATGGCCGCGCTCCGCAATCGCCTGACAGCGCTTGGCGAAAGCGGCATCGTTCATTTCCTCGGCCATTGCCGCCCCGGCGCGGACGGCGGCGAGATAGAGCGAACTAATCCAGGCAATCTCGCCATACCACGGCGCATCAAGCGTGTTGTACTGCTCGCCCTCAAGCAACCCGTCCGCGTCGCGGTCCTGGCGCATCAGGTACTCGATGGATTTCTTGATGCGCGGCCAGGTGCGCTTGAGGAACGCGGCATCCACCGACATTTGATGTTCGCGATAAGCACGCAAGATCGTGCCAGCCTGCCCATCCACGGCAACCTGTCGAGCCGCCTCGGCGCGATAGTCCATCGCCCCGCTGTCGGCATGGAAGGCCACGCCGTAATCGACGTTCTCGCGCGTCGTGCGTTCCAACTGCGGGAAAATGCGCGCGACTGCCTGCGCGTATTGCCAGACATGCGTACAAGTCCCCGCACAGCAACCGACACCCTCCCAGCCATAGAAGCGACCGTTAGCGAACCAGTAGCACGTTGTCGAAGCGAGGATGGACGTGTTGACGAAGGTACGATCGAGGAACCAGTACGGCAGCGTCGAGTCGTACCAAGTATCGTGCCACAGTCGCGTTTGCTGGCTCAAACGCTTGAAGTTCGCGGCAATGTACTCCGCAACAGCGAGAGCGGACTTGAAACGCTTGCCGTAAGAGCGACCGCCCAGGTCTGGTAAAGGGGCGAGGCGAATGTTCGGAAAATGCCAGGTGATGACGAACGTGACGGTTGCCTCGGCACCAGGTTCGAGCGTGAGCTTGCGTGTTAGCGACCCCACGAGCTTGCGGCCAAAGGGACGGTTCACAGGTTCGTCCGCGACTTTCGCGCGATGGCTGAAAATGCCAGTGGGCACTCTGCTATCAGGCAGCGCCGTCACCGCGCGATCGCCCTCAACGGGATCCAGCAAGGCCAGTCCCATCGTGCCGTGGTCGAATTGTTCGCTGAGAACAAACGGCACGTCGCGCGGCCGATCGCTGAAAACAATGTCATCCACGCCGATGTTGCCCCACGCTCCCCGTTCGTTATCAACGATCTGTATCCGCGCCATCTGACCGGCCCAAGGTCGCACATCGAAACTGTGCGGCTGCATGTGATTGTTGTCGCGGCCGGTCGCCGAGACTACGACTTTATCATCGATGAGCAAATTGACACATGTTTTTCCTTTGTGTGACCCACCGCCAATGAGAAATGTGATGTAATGGCGTTCGATCTTGAACGGCTTACTGGTCAGCGTGCCGATGTGGGCATCGGCCTTTCGGACATCCTCACCTTGCCGAGCGTTGTGCGTGTTGACCAGGCGTTTCCCTTTGGAACCGATCTCACCCTGATACGCGGGCATCTTCGCCCTTTCTACCGGCTCCTTGCCGAACGCGGTGCCGGTGACGGTCCAGCCTTCATACGTTCCCTTCTCGAAATCCTCGAAGAGCATATCGGCACGCACCGCTGAGCGCGGGCGCTGGGGCACGGCTTCAGCGCTGCATTCAAGGAACGTGACTCCCGGACGACGCACGACGCCGTTGCGTCGCTGCAAGCGCCCCGGTTGGCCACTATGCAGACAAACGGCGTTCTCCAGCCAGCCGCCCAACTCCGCCTCGACTTTGTCCTTGCTCGTGTTCTTGACGGTGAAATGCATCACCGTCGCTGGCAAACTGGAGCTATCCGCGTCGAGCGGAATAAACGGCGAGAACGCTTCCAGCGAAACCGATAATGGTGAATTAGGATCGCGATACTCGACAAAGCCGATGGGATATTCGCCGGTAAAACGAATATCGGCGAAACCACTACGGTCGAGAGGCCGCGTTTGCGTCTTGTCGCCAACGGTCATTTGCAGGGCGAAACCCTGATCGAGCGGCGAGGAGGGCGTCAGCGGATGAGCATAGTGCGGCCCACCGCTGCCCGCATCATAAACGCGATTGAAAATGTCCCACAGCCACAATTTGCCGTCGCCACCCAGGTACAGCATGCCGGCGCAAATGCCACCGACCGGCATGCCGATCTTGTCCAGTTCGGCACCCCGGAAGACGGTTCGTGTACCCCGCGCGAAGAGTGACTTAACCCAATCGGGATCGAGTTTCTTATCGGCAGGCACCAACGTAGCGAAATCCTCCGCGTGAAACGGCCCAGCGACGGCGCGTCGCGCTGAGGCCAGCGTCCCGGCCGTCCCCAGCCCGACGGCGAGAAGAAAATCACGGCGCGGCAGCGTACCACAGTCGCAAGCCGGTGAAGTACAGACATCATCACGTTCGTCGTGCGCCGAGGAACCTTGTGGATTCATGGTATTTTCCTTTCGGCAACAGGGCGTGTCTCAACCGCAATGCCTTTTCCGCTCATCGTCATCACGGTCCCATCGGAGAAGGTAATTGTGCGTCGTTCGTTCATGATATTATGGATAACATAAGTCTGTATTTTACCCTTGCGAAACACCGCATACAGCGGATAATCCGCGGTGACGCTGCGATCGACATGGCCCAGCGCATCGAGATTGTACAGCCAGTGATAGAGATTCGCGCGTGAATTGCCCGCCTCAATGGGCAGCGATTTCTTGCGTGCCTCGAATTGCCGGATCGCCGAACGCGGATCGTCGAGCGCGAGAACCATCAGCACGGCATCCGCCCATTCATCGCATTTCTCGCCGCCATTCTCCTTGACCAAGGCTTGGTAATTCTTGTGGACATACGCCGGATAGTGGCCCAGATACAACGATCCGCCGTGAAGAGGAATCCAGTTGATACCGTGGACAATAGGCGGTTTGTTCGAGAACCACGTCTCATTGACGCCCTTGCCACCCCACACCATCGTCACCACCGACGGCGTAAAACCCTGGCGATGGTTCTCGCCGTGTACGTCGAACCAGTATTCGTTGATCGCGTCCATCTCGACGGTGTAGAGATAAATACCCAGATCGCGCAGGGAGCGATCGCCGGTTGTCTCTCCCCACAGAATGAGGCCGGTCCAGGCGTTCATCGCCTCGGAAGACGATTCCTGATTATTGCCGCTGCCAAACAGGGCCGTACCCGATGCCCATGAATGGCCGGCATACGGATCGAAGTTGCGCAGAAACGGAAACCGTTTATCGTGATGGTCCGGGCTGGCGATGTCGCGGATGAGCAAATCGACCATGCCGCCCCAGCGCTTCGCGGACGCCCAATCGGGATCGTGGCGGGCGACCTCGGCGGCGGCCTTGATGTAATAGCCATAGTGAAAATGATGATCGTTGAGTTGATCGTCGCTGCCGTAGCTGGCCGGATAGCCGATGAGCGTGCCCCAGGTGCGGTTGTAGCAAAAACGTCCGGCATCTTTCGCCGCATCCTTTGGTTTGTCAGCCGTGAACCATTCTTCGAGCCGGCGTTTCAATTCGCCGAGCATTTTCGTCTTGGCCGCGTCTGCGCCGGCCTGCTCCGCGATGGGGATGAGCGCGGCCAGTTTGCCCAGACGCTTGCCGGTCCAGTAGGTATCGCGCGGATCGGCAACGGCCGCGCTCGTCTCCGCTTCGACATACTGTTTCAGCGTCTTTTTGTCGTAGGCACCGCGACCCGGCAATGCCACGAGGACGCCGGGAAAGACGCGGCGCGTCGAGAAGCCCATGCCGGCGGCAAGTTTCATGGTTCCACGCACACACGTATATTGAAGATCGGTTAACTTCGTTGAACTGCGTCGCCACTGATGCGGATAGAGGGCGAACAGGGTTGCTTTTTCGTCGCCTTCGTGAACCTTCGTGGTGAACGTGAATTGCTCCGTGACGGCGCTGGTTTTGGCATCGTAGGCCCATTCGATTTTCGTTCCGACCACATGCACGTAAGCGTGACGCCGAAATAAAGCCAAGGTTTCTGCAGTCGCCTTAGGCAACACTGCTACAGCGAAATAGGCTTTATCGCCAAGTTTGCACGTCAGCTTGTTCGTATCAAGGCCGGCCCACGTCGCGCCGGTCGGACCAAACAAGCCATAATGCCGGCCATCAATAGTCACGCCGAGAACGGACGATTTCGCATCGCCCGCCCACACGGTCGGTTTCTTGGTGAAGGTCAGTTGCGGTTCCCCGCCTTCGTAAAGCGCGTAAACGAACGGGCTGCCGTGACCGTAGGACACACGCATTCGTTTCCCGGCAACGGCGAAGGAAGCCGTGACGAACCAATCACTGAAATCATGCAAGCGGGCGTCAGGAAACTCGGCCTGTCCGGAATGCCCGAGGACAAAGTCTTGTCCACCGTCCGGCATATCGCCGAAGATGCCGACGCGATCAGCCGTGATCGATGGTCCAGGATAATACACGCGCAAGCCGGCCGGCATTGCCTTGACCGCGAGCGGATGCGGATATTGGCTCTCGGAATACTTGGCGAAGACGAGTGAACTGCACCAATCGTTTGTGGGGATGGGACCGTGGAAGTTGTCCGTTTTGTACACGATCGCAGGCGGTTGCTTCGCTCCAGGCGGCGGCGTAAGCGTGTAACTGCCCTGCCCGACCTTGACAATCGTATCGTCTCCGCGGGCTTTGGTCGTGAACACACTGAGGACTACGAACCCCACAAACGCGACCATCCGCATGACGATTCTCCCGGAGCGATCAAACAACCATCTCACCTTCTTGGTCGGTGCGTTGACGGAATAGTTCTATAAGCCGGCGCGTCATCGGTCCGGCCGCGGCCGCGCCGATAGTACGGCCATCCACCTTGACGACGGGGGCCAATTCGCCCATCGTGCCGGTGCAAAACATTTCGTCGGCGCGATAAACCTCCGTCAGCGATAGATCTTTCTCCTCATGCGGAATGCCCGCGCTCCGGCAGATTTCCAGTACGGTATCGCGTGTAATCCCTTCAGGGCAAGCGACGGCTCGACTTGTCAGGACGACACCCTGATAGACAACGAAAACATGTGTGGCGTTGGTTTCGGCTACAAATCCACGCAGATCGAGCATAATCGCATCGTCGGCACCGGCAGCGTTGGCCTCGATTTTGGCCAAGATGGAGCAGATTAAATTACAATGATGGATTTTCGGGTCCATGCAGTCCGGCGGCGGCCGGCGCACACTGCTGGTTATAAGTGTGACACCGCCCTTGTCGTAGACCGGCGATTTATGTTCGGCCAACACAATGAGCGTCGGCCCGGCTTGATTCAAGCGCGGGTCCATTCCGGACGTGATCTTGACGCCGCGCGTCAACGTCAGCCGAATATGCACGCCATCGCTCATCGCATTCGCCGCTAACGTCCGTTTGATTTGCTCGATGATCTCGTCGTGCGAGGGGATGACCGCGAAAGCCATTGCCAGGGCCGAACTGCGCAAACGATCAAGATGCTCGCGCAGTTTGAAGATTCGGCCATCATACAGGCGAAGTCCCTCCCACACGGCATCGCCGCCTTGTACTGCGGAATCGAAGGGACTGACGCCGGCTTGATCGCGGTGGATCAACTTGCCATTGATATTGACGATCAAATCGCGGTTTTTCTCATTGAATTTTTGCAACATCGCAGCACCACAAAAATACATTTCACCACGGAAAACACGGAAAGAACGGAAAAAATACAAGAGAGAAGAATCAACGGACGATGCGCTCAAATTCGAGCTTAGGATGATGACCAAAATTGATTAACATCCCAAGCCGGAAACCCGTGGCTTTCAGATAATTGTGGACTTGCTTGCGATGTTCATCGTCCAGGGCAGAGACAGCCTTGATCTCCAGGATTACCTTGTCAAAGCAGATGAAATCTGGTTTATAGGTCTGTTTCAATGTTCGCCCCTTGTACAACAATTGCAGTTCCGACTGCGGTACGAAGGGGATGGTCTGAAAACTCAGTTCCAACTCAAGACATTCCTGATATACCGCTTCCAAAAATCCACAACCCTTATCCTTGTACACTTCAAAACAAGCGCCGAGAATCGCATAACTCTCTTGTTCGTGCAGAAGCGTCATGGAAGTCTCCTCTTGCTTTTTTGCCTTTTGCCTTTTGTCTTTTTTCCGTTCTTTCCGTGTTTTCCGTGGTGAAATTCTTCATCATGTTGCATGCAAGCGGTGGCGGTACAGTTCGTGGTACAGTCTCTCGCACTCTTCTTGTACTTGCTTCAGTGATTCGGGGACTTGATCGGGCTTGGGCGTGTACGGTTGGAACGAGGTAGTTTTTTCGACGGCGGCATACCAGTATTTCGCCCAGATGCCATCGGTGCTTCGTGGTCCCGCAGGCCACGATAACATCGCCTCCGTGAATGGCACATGTAACGCGTCGCATAAGTGACCGAGTATGCGGCGCGGATTGTCGAGTACATCACGGCCATCAATGACCGGGGGCGTCTTGCCGGTGCGTTCCTGGACTTGCCGGAAGATTTCGACCTGTTGAGGCAAGCCTGTGTCGGCCAGGGTCGGTTGCGGCAGGAAGTGTAACAGCGATGTCAGCATCTCGCGCGGCTCGCGGATGAGAAAACAATTCGTCACCTCGTTTAGCCAGCCGCGTTCCATATTCGGCAGCAGATGATGGGCCATGTGCTTCTGATAGAAGATAGTCTTGTCTTCGGGAATTGGCCCCGTCAGCCAGCCGGCCACCTTGCGCCAATCGTTCTCCTGATGACGAATAACCTCATCACCGCCGGGATGGGTGATCTTCGTTTGCACAAGGTAATGCGCGTAGAAGGGTTCGTCGCAGACGAATGTATCAGGCCGATTGCCCCACGAACGCATCAACGCCGTGGAGATGTTGCGTGGTCCCGACCACATGGCGATACGCAAAGGTTGGTGGTGCATTGTTTAGGAACCACTGCGGTGTCTCTCAATAAACCGAATCGCCTCTTCGACTGTTTTGATCCGTTCGGCCTCATCGTCGGGGATGGTGACATGAAACTCCTCCTCTAGTTCCATTACCAACTCAACCATATCCAGCGAATCCATCTCGTCGCGAAACGAACTGCTCAACTGCACCGATTCACCATAGCGATCCCGAAACCACCATAACAAATGACCGCAAGCCGGACAAAGGGAGTCGCCGTCTGGATAAGACGGCTCCAAAGCGGCTATCTTGCCACAGACGGGGCAACGATGCGGCAGACCTTCAGGGGTTCGAGAGGATACCGTCATTTCTCACCGCGTCTCGACCGTCACCGCCATGACCACCGGTGCCGTGCGATCCGGCCCTTTCAGCAACTCAATCTCCTTGATCGTCTCTCCGCGCTCCGGCGTCACCGCCAGATAGCGAATCTGCCGGCCGCGTAGATCGAACGCGAATTGTGATCCTGGTACATCCACGCGGCGGATGTAGTCGGCGAACTGTTCGCCATTCTTCAAGGGATGGTCTTCCGTCTTGCCGTCGGCGTAGCGCAGACGCACGATCATCGACACGGAACCTTTGTCGCCGCCAGGAGAACCCCAACCGCTGACGCCACTGAGGAAGTGGATCGTCCGCGCCGGCGTGTTACAAGGCAGCACCACCGACTTCGGCATCTTCGGCGGAATCGTGCCGTTCGTGCTGTGAAGTAAAATGACGTTCTTGACGCGACTGCCGCGCGGATCGACGAGTTGGAAGGGTACGCCGTTGAACGTCTTCGCTTTCCAGTCGCGGAAGATCAGCCGCTCGGCGGGCGCGTCCTTGCTGTAAAACATGCCCTGCGTGCTGACAATGGTAGCGACTTTATCGAGGGGAATTGGTACATATTTGCCCTTGGCCGTCAGGAACTCCAGCACGTTAACGATGTCGTCCTTGCTCAACTGTTTCTCGAATCCTTCGGGCATGATCGTGCGATTGGAGGCGAGCATTTCCTCAATGTCGTCGCGGAGGATGACGTGTCGCTTGGCCTCAGTGTCCACCACTTCGATGGCCGTCTTCGTCTCGGAGGCGAGCAGGCCGTTGAAGACACGGCCGGCCTTCGTCGTAACGGTGTATTGGCGATAATTGCCCTCGACCGAACGATTGGGATCGAGCATCTTTTGCAGGATTTTGCTCTTGGGATGGACGTTGAAGCCGGTCAGGTTCGGGGCGATGGTCTCGCCGGTGTCGCCGTGGCGATGGCACTTGGCGCAGATGTTCTTGAACACCTCGAAACCCTTGCGGGCGTCGCCGGTCTTCTCGACAAGCGGGGTGTATTCATCGAGTACCTTCTGACGGTCGGGACTGGGCAGCCGGCCGCCGCGCGCGAGAATGGCATGAGCGCGCGCGGCAAGTTTCTTGTCGGGATGATTGGTCAACTGTTGCGCTTGATCGAGGCTGAGATCGGTGGCCGGGACGGTGCCTTTGTCCAGCGCATCGAGCAAGACCGTGGACCATTCGGGGCGGCGCAGCAGGATGGCGGCGGCCTGCTGGCGAACGCGCGGCGTGAACTGGTTCCAGCGTTCGATGAGGATGCGGCCAAGTTCGGGCGCGGTCGCCTGTCCCGCGGCGTCGAGAATCCCAGACGATAACGCCGGACTCGCTTTCGGCGATACCTCGGCGAGCAGGCTTTCCAGCACGGCGCGATCGGGTTGCATCTGCGCCAGCCGTTGGGCGGACTCGATGCGTTCCTTCTCGGAGCGCTTCTCGTCGGCGACGACGGCGAGGAGCGTTTTGCGTAGGCCAGCCAGCGCTTTCTCGAAGCGCGGGGCAAGTCCCCAACGCCCGGCCAGTGTCGCCAGGTGCAATTGTCCGTTGGCACCAAGACGCGGCATCAGAGCAACCAATGCGTCACGGCTGGAGTCGTCCAGTTTCGGAGTGTTGCCCTTCGGCCAACCGGCGGCGAAACCTTCAAGGAGCATGTCCGTATCAACAGGGTTGGCATCCTTCAAGAGCTTAAGAAGATCGCTTAAGGAGCCATGCGTATCTCCACGAGCGTAATGCTCGGCGACGACGCGCAGAGTCTGGCGAGCGGCCGATGTCACCAGGCTGGTGGAGTCTGTACCAGTCGGCTTACGCCGGCCGTTCGTCAAGGCTGCCGTCAAAAAGCCAATGTCATGGCGAGCGGCGGCGCAGGTGGCCGCCAGCGGAATCCAGCGATCCTTGTCGTTCTCCGGCACCATCAAGAGTGCGTGAACGGCGGCACCCGCTTCCTTCGTGGCCGGCATCTCGCTCAGAGCCAGCAAAGCAGCCCGCCGCACCAGCGGTTGACGGTCCTTCAGGACATCGGCCGCCAGAATCGCCTTCACAGATTCCTGCGTGCGCGGCAGGACGCCCAACGCCGCACAGCGGGCACCGGGGGCAATATGTTTCAGATTGTCGTGAAGCAATTTCGCCGTTTTCGCATCGGGTTTGGCGAAGGCACCCAGGCCGTGCATGGTCCAAAGAGCGTGGACGACGACTGCATTCTCACCCGTGAGATCGAAAGTGTTCGTATTGTGTTCAATCAGTTTGACCAGCGCGGGCAGCACATCTGTTTTGCCACGATCAACGAGCCGGCGCTGCGCAGTCAAACGCCATAACATATTTTCATTTTCGAGCGCGGCGATGAGTTGCGCGGGCGTAGCCGCTTCGAGATCGACGGTGGCCGGAGTTTTCGCCGCTCCGTTGATGATGCGATAGATACGGCCATGTTTCTTGTCGCGCAGCGGCGTGACGTAAGCGGCCCCCTTGCCGGTCGTGAAACCGGGCGGCGTTGGATTGTGCTGGACGATGTAGTTGTACCAGTCGAGTACCCACACCGCGCCATCGGGACCGACCTCGGCCGCGATGGGGGCCGTCCATTCGTCGGTGCTGGCCAGCAAATTGAAACGATCGTGTGTGACGAAGTTGCTGCCCTGTTTGTCGAGTTTGCACATGGCCACGAGATGGCCGGTCGGCTCGGCGACGAAGGCCATGCGGTTCCAGTAAGATTGCGGAAACTGTCGCGCCGTGTAGACGGCGTGACCGGCGGCAGCGGTGAAACCATCGTGGTTATCTACTTGACGGATCGCCGTTATCGGATGAATGTTCCGGTAGTCGGCCATGCGGATCGTGCCTTTGCCGAGTAGACCTCGCACCGACTCGAAGTAGCGATTGGGGATCGCCAGATACGACGAGTGTTCGCCGTTGGCCGTCGAGTAGAAGATTTCGCCCGTCGCGCCAAGACCAAGCCCCCAGGTGTTATTGCTCGTGGAACCCAAAAACTCTAGCTCGGAACCGTCCGGCTTGAAACGAAAAATGCCTTGGCCAAAACGATGGCGCTTGCCGCCGACGACCCCTTCAAAACCCGCATAGCCGACTGTGGCGTAAATCCAATTATCGATCCCGAGCCGCAAATTGCTCGGCCCCGCGTGCGTGTCGTTGATGCGAAAGCCGGTGAACAGCGTCTTGCGCACATCGGCCTTGCCGTCGCCGTCGGTGTCCTTCAAAAACAGCATGTGTGGTGCCTGCGCGACGATTAAACCGCCGCCCGCGAAGACCATGCTGGTCGGAATGCTGAGTTTGTCGGCGAAAACGGTGAACTTGTCGGCCTTGCCGTCGCCGTTGGTATCCTCGGCGATCAAAATGCGATCGTGCCCCTCACCGTCGGGGCGTTTGTTGTTGGGGTAATCGAGCGATTCGGCGATCCAGGCCCGGCCGCGCGCATCCCAGTTGATGGCGATAGGTTTGACAATGTCCGGTTCGGACGCGAACAACTCGACACGGAAATCGCCCGGCACGCTGAGATGCTTCATCGACTCGGCCGGCGACAGCGGCGCCTGCATCTTGTGCAAGCGCGCGCCGCGACCGGCGCGATAGTTCGGCAGTTCGCCCTCCAGATACTCAAAGGGTTTGGTGACATACTCGTGATTGGGCCGGCCGACCGCCCAGCGAACGCCCTGAATTACGAGATGCTGGAAGTCCGCATTGCGAAAGACTCGTTCATCGTGTCCCGAAGCCGTGTAGAAAACCCGGCCCTTGCCTTGCTTCCGTACCCACGTCCACGGCTCGCGTTTGCCGTCCTCCTCACGGACCATTAGGACGTGGCGATCACCGGCCAACCGATGATGCACATAGGTTTCGTCCCATGCTTCAAACTCCTTGACGCCCTTCAGGGCGGGATGTTTGGCGTCCACGATGCGCGTGCGGAACACGCCGGTCTTGTGGCTCTGAAATTGCCCGCCGACCAGCGAGATATACTTGGGCGAATTGAGGAAACAGTACGAGGCGCAGTGCAAGGCAATCAGTCCTCTGCCGTTCTCGACGAACGATAGCAGAGCCTCTTCCTGCGAGGGCGAAATTTTGGTGTGGTTGGCATAGATGATGAGGCCGTCGTAGCGAAACAGGTTATCCTTATTGAGATCATTCAGATCGTCCGTGTAGGCCATATCGATGCCGGCGCGTGCGAAGGGCCGCATCAAATCGGCGGCGCGTTCGCTGGGTTTGTGATGGCCGTTGTCGCCAAGAAACAGCACCTTGATGCGCGGCGATTCGGCGTATGCTGGGGAAACCAATAAAGCCAGCAGGCCACAGATGAACCCTAACACTTTCGACGTATTGTTGGGCGGGATAGCTTGAATCAGCGAGTTTTTCATGTTGTCAGCCCCTTGGCACAGTACGAAATTAGCAATCTTCCGAATTACAAATTCGGAAAATGATCGGCTGCGCGGCAAGCCTGCGCATTCGTTGGAGTCGGAAGGTTTTCTCCGCACGTTCCCGTCTTTCCCGATCGCCTCTCAGCGAAAAATTCGTTGCGAGAAGAGATACAGATTGTTCCGCCACTCCGTCGGGTCGTGCGCGTTGCCGTCCACATGCCACACATGTGGAACGTCCTTTTTCTTCAGGTAAGAATGCACACCCTGACTGATGCGGATCAAGCCATCCTTCTTGCCGCAGGCGAGCCAGAGCAGTTTCAGTTTTTTCTTGGCAACCGCCGGATCGGGCACCAGCTGCGCCGGAGGCTTCGTGTTGGGCGCTGCGGAGAAGGCACCGACCCAGGCGAAGGTATCGAGGTGCGCCAGTCCAAAGTTGAGAGCCTGGCCGCCCCCCATGGAGAGACCGGCCAGCGCCCGGTGCGCACGGTCCGCTTGCACCGAGTAGCGTGCTTCGATTGCCGGAATCACGTCCTTCAGCAGGTCCTGCTCGAAAGCCGCGAAGGCCGGTGCAGAGCGGAAGACGTTCCCCTCGGCCCGGTCATTCTTTTGCGCGCGGCCGTTGGGCATGACCACGATCATGGGCGTGATCTTTCCCTTGGCCAGCAGGTTATCGAGGAGGATGTTAGGCTTGCAGAAGCGCTGCCATTCCGTTTCATCGCCGCCGATGCCGTGCAGCAGATACAGAACCGGATACTTTTTCTCTTTGGAGTAGCCCGGCGGCGTATAGACCTGCATCTTGCGTGTCGTGCCGACCGACTTGGATTCGTAGGAAACCATTTCCAACTTGCCGTGCGGCACGTCCATGCTCCCTTTGTCAAACCCGGCGGGTGGATCGGGAAACGCAGGTTTGTCATCGGGGTTCAGCACGATGGCGCCCCGTTGCGGCCTGCCGGGCCGGACAACAGCGGGCACGTTCACAAACAGGAGCGGAGCGAACTCGTGCAAGCAGCGGCGCCACGTCAGCCACTCGTGCGCCGTGCCGGGCGATTCGTAGTACGTGTGCTTGATCCCGGCCTTCCCCAGCGCCTCGTGGTAGCTCTTCACGCTGTCGTACATCCGCTTTCCCTCGGCCGTGCCAATGCCCAGCCAGAGAAGACGCACCTTTTTGTTGAACGCGCCCGCGTCCGCCATGACGCCGTTGTGGGCCGTCTTCGGGTCAAAGGGGGCACCGCCGAAGCCTCCGCCCGCCCCGCTGAAACCGCCGATGTAAGCGAACAGATCCAGATGCTTGAGCGTGATCTGGAACGTCTGCATGCCACCCATGGAAAGCCCGGCCATCGCCCGATTTTCTCGATCTGGGATGGTGCGATAGGTCGCGTCGATCATCGGGATTAGATCCTTAACCATCACCTCCTCGAAGGCCGCAAACCGCCGGCTGAAATCGCGGGGCGCGGGGCGATTCGGCCCCGTCGCGGCCGGCCGGGCTGGAGAGGGGGCCGCCTCACTGGGCCGACGCGCATAGCCCTGCTCCATGACCACGATCATGGACTTCGCCTTCCGCTCGGCAAGCAGATTATCCAGGATGAAGCCGACGCGCCCCTGGTTCGGCCAACCTCGTTCGTCTTCGCCGCCACCGTGCTGCAAGTAGAGCACCGGATAGCGCGTCTCGCGGTTGCTGTCGTAGCCGGGCGGTGTGTAGACAAAGATGCGACGCCACTGCTGGGTTGTCTTGGAATGATACCAGCGCTCCCGGATCTCGCCGTGCGGCACATCTTTGGGGAGATAGAAATCGACACCCTTTTCCGGGATCTCGATGCCACTGGTCTCCTTGCCGGTGCCGTAGAACGTCTCACTGGCAGGGTCGTTGACCTCCACGCCGTCGATGAAAACCCTGTAGTAATGGAACCCCGGCACCTGTGGGTCCGTGGTCGCGGTCCAGAAACCCTTCTTGTCCTTCTCCGCGGGATACCGCTTGGGGGTAAAAAATCCGAACTCGATCTTCTTGGCGTCCGGCGCCTTGATACGGAACGTCACCCGCAGATCGGAATGGATGCGCGGATACTCCGCGCCTCGAATGTTGCTGGGCGCGGGAACGGTTTCAGCGGACTTTGAACCCTGTGCCTGAGCGGGAGCCGCGGCCAAGAGGAGAGGCAGCAGACCAGCAAACCACATTCTGTTCATCCGTGGACCTCCCTTGTTGGTAAAATCGGAACCTGGGTAAGAAACGCCGCCTCAACAGCCGAGGCCGCGTTTCGTTTTGGTTGTGCGGCTGCCGTTGCTTGCAGGCGGGGCCATCACCTCGGCAACAATGTGAACGCGGGCAACTTGACGATCTCGCCGCCCTTCAGCGCTGACTCATGGGCACAGATGCCAACGCACGTCCAATTGGCCGACTGCACCGCATTGGGGTATGGATCGCGGTTTTGCGCCAGCGCCGATACGAACTCATGAACCAAATGCGGATGCGAACCGCCGTGGCCGCCACCCTGGATGAACGACAAATGGGCGTGTTCACCCGCATCGTAGACGCCGCGCATCGTGAAGCGCTGGATCTCGGACGGCAACAAGTGCGCGTAGTCGGGCACCTTGACGCGCTCGGGGATTTCCGGCTCCGGCTTCTTGGCCGTGTGGATCACCGGCTCCTCGCCCTCGATCAGCTGCCACTCGAATGATTTCTTCGTGCCGAACACGTCGAAACTCTCGCGGTATTGCCGAGCCGTGTCGAACAGTGAGCGATAAATACGAGCTGTCAAGTCAGAATTACGCAGTTTGATATGCGTCGTCTCGACCGCGAAAGGCGAATTGTATTTGCCGATTAGCTCTTGCCGAATTGTGCCGGAACCGAAGCAGGAGACGTACTCTGCCTCTGCCTTCGTCAACGCCAGGCACGGGCCGACGCAGTGCGTGGCGTAGTGCATCGGCGGCAAGCCCGGCCAGTAATTCGGCCAACCGTCCATGTCTTGTTGATGGCTCGCTTGCAGAAATTGAATTTTGCCCAACTCGCCCTTTTCGTACAGTTCCTTGACGAACAGAAACTCGCGGGCATAGACGACGGTTTCGGCCATCATGTATTTGAGGCCGGTCTTTTTGACCAGTTCGACAATCTGCTGGCATTCCTCGATGGTGGTGGCCATCGGCACGGTAGACATAACGTGCTTGCCGGCCTTGAGCGCAGCAATGGCTTGCGGAGCATGATCGGGAATGGGCGTGTTAATGTGGACGAAGTCCACGTTGGGATCGGCCAACACGTCTTCGTATTTCGTGTAGCGCTTGGCGATGCCGAAGGCGTCGCCGACCTGCTTCAGCTTGCTCTCGGTGCGCTGGCAGATGGCGTAGGGATTGGCCAGCGGGTGCTTCTGGTAAATGGGGATGAACTCGGCGCCGAAGCCCAGGCCGATGATCGCCGCGTTGAATTGTTTCTTGTCTGCCATAGCTGCTGTCTCGTTCGTGCCGTGGAAAGTGGACCCGGCGCAAGCCGGGTATTTACTTTCATACTGAATGAAAGTAATTATAGTGGGAGAGAAAAGCAAGGGATAAAATAAATTTTTCCGGCACGCCGACAAGGTAGGGCAAACGCCATGAGGAATGCACGAACGAAACCGCGCGGGTCGCTGCTGCGGCAACTCAGTGAGCGCGAGGTGCTGACGGCGCTTCAGGGACACGGGCCGCTGTCGCGCGCCGAGATTGCCCGGCACACGAAAATCAGCGGGCCAACGGTGACGCGCACTGTGTCGGCTCTGTTGGAGGCGGGACTGCTGGAAGAGGGTGATGCTCGACAGCAAGCGTTGGGCCGACCCGGTCGCGTGCTGCGGTTGGCGACGAAGACGGTATCCGTTCTGGGAGCAGTCGTCGGTGCTAAACGCTGCGAGTTAGTGTCCGCCGGCCTCGATGGACAGATTCACGCCGACCTCGTTCGACACTTCGCCACGCCGGCGCGCTACGGTGATCTCGTCAATGTTTTGGTCCGTCACGCCCGCCAGTTGATGGAAGAACATCCGGCCCGCGTACACGGCCTCGGCATCAGCATGCCGGGGTTGCTCAACCGGCGCGAGCGGCGCACGGTGTTCTCGCCGAATCTGCACCAGACGGATGGCCAGCAGCTAGGCGAGGATATGAAAAAGCGTCTGGGGTTGGAAACGGCCATCTTGCAGGAATCGCATGCCCTGTGCCTGGCGGAGATGACTTATGGGGCAGCTCGCGATGTGGCCGACTTCGCCATGCTCGACATCAGCGAGGGGTTGGGCGTCGGCGTGGTCCACGGCGGCCACATTCTCGAAGGGCACAGCGGGCTGGGCGGCGAACTGGGGCATATCACCGTGGATATTCACGGCAAACCGTGCGGCTGCGGCAACCGTGGTTGTCTGGAAACCGTGGCCACGGATACCGCTCTCGCCTCGGCCCTGTCCGCGCGTCTGGAGCGAAAATTGACCATTGAGGAAGTCATCGCGCTCTTGCGGAGCGGAGACGTGAAGGCGGATGAGGAGTTCGCTCAGGTGTTGGAATATCTCGCGGTCGGATTGGCAGCGGTCATCAACCTGTTCAATCCGAGCAAGCTGTTCGTCCACGGTCGATTGCTCGACGCGGCACCGAATCTATTCGAGCAGTTGCTGGAGCGAACGCGCCGCCGTGCCCTGGCGCCGTCGATGGCGGACTGCGATATTATTCGGGCACGCGGCAATAAACGCCTGGGAGCGATCGCGGGTATCATCCATCGTTTGACCACGGGGCGCGAAGAGCCGCTTGAAACGCTCTAGCTCCAGGTGGGACCGGCGTTTCGCCGGCCGTCTCACAGGGGCGGCCATTCGTGATCGAGACCTTCCTGCTCAATGCGTTTGACCTGATCCTCGCTGATACTGAAGCGAGTGGCGACGAGTTGACGCGAGCGGGCCACGCCGACATCCTGATCCTGCGTCTCGACGAGGGCCAGGAAAATCTCCATTCGCCGCGTCTCCGGCAAAAGTTCTTCCACGTTGTGTTGCGGCATCATCAGTTCCTCCTGTCCACGCCCATCCGGCCGGACGCTGCGTCCGACTCCTCTTACCGTAAGTGTATCACAGCGTCGCGTCCTGTCTGGTAGATTCCTGCATTTTCCCCGTTTTCGCGCAAGGACAATCCGCACTCACTGCCCGCTGCGCGGGAAATCCTCACCCGCTGCGCGGGAAATCCTCACCCGCTGCGCGGGAAATCCTCACCCGCTGCGCGGGAAATCCGAAATCCGAAATCCGAAATCCGAAATCCGAAAGAAAACCAAAATGCAAATATCAAAACGCAAAACCTTTCATCAGCCATTTGGGGTTTGGGGTTTTGGATTTGGAGTTTGAGTTTTCTTTCGGATTTCGGATTTCGGATTTCGGATTTCGGATTTCGGATTTCCCGCGCAGCGGGTGAGGATTTCCCGCGCAGCGGGTGACTCGTCTTGCATGTCGGGCGTTGCGCGAGTAAAAATGGAGGCATCCCGACCGGCCCGTGGCAGCGTCCTCGTTGCCTGCTTTTCCCTTCGGACTGATAACGGGTTTTTTGAGGCCGCCGGCGCTCCAGGCAAGCCGGTCTTGGCCTCCGCATCGAGGCGTTTCGATGCTACGTGGTTGGGTTTTACTTGCCTGAGTGGATTTATTAGGAGACTTTATGGCCAAAGAAGAAGCGATTCAGGTGCAGGGCAAGGTGGTCGCCGCCCTGGCCAACACGCAGTTCCGCGTCCGTCTGGAGAACGGCCACGAGATCGTCGCCCATATTGCCGGCAAGATCCGCAAGAACTTCATTCGTATCCTGCCTGGCGACACGGTGACGGTCGCCATCTCCCCCTACGATCTGCACAAGGGTCGGATTACTTACCGTGGTCCGCTGCGTCAGCGCACTCCCGATGCGGCTCCTCAGGAATGACTCCGGCTCTCTGGCGCCGCTGCGGGGCACTTGGGCCCCGCTTCGGAACGCCGGGATGATCCGCCTCAGCACGACACTTTTTCTCCTACCTGCGCATTCGCGCGAAATCACGGAATCGGTCTGTTCACGGCGCAAACAGATGCTATAATGCGTGGCAATGTGGGCTTCGTGAATCGGTCCATGGATGTGATGCTTGCCTCCGCGCCATCTCTCCCATTCTCCTTTCCGGAGTCCCTCGGTCAACGTATCGCGGAGCAGGTCATCCTATGGGATGACGGCGTGCCTCGCCAGGTTCCTTTCGGAGGCCCTCTATGGGCAAGAAGTTGTACGTGGGCAATCTGCCCTACTCGGTGGGAGACAGTGAGCTGCAGCGTCTGTTCGAGGCGCATGGCAGCGTGGTGTCGGCTCAGGTCATCATGGACCGCGACACCGGCCGCTCCAAGGGCTTCGGCTTCGTGGAGATGGGCAATGACTCGGAAGCGCAGGCGGCAATCACCTCGCTGAATGGTACGGAAGTCGATGGCCGGTCCCTGACCGTCAACGAGGCGCGTCCCAAACCGGATGGCGGCGGCGGCCGTAGCGGTGGTGGTGGTCGCGGTGGCTACGGCGGTGGCGGCGGCGGTGGTCGCGGCGGCTACGGCGGTGGTGGTGGCGGCGGTGGCCGGCGCTATTAAAACAATTGGCGAAACACGACTGGAGGGCTGATGCCCTCCCTGACTCTCCCGTGTATTCCGCGAATCCCCCGACCGCGCTTGCGGCCGGGGGATTTTGCTTATCGATCCGGCTCTTCCGTCTCCTCTTTCACCAATTCCAACACGCTCCACAAACTCGGATCTTCCGCGCAAGGAAAATCGCCGCCCACGCTGAGAGACTGCTCGCCTAACTCCTGATCGTGAATCGCGACGTGAATGCCCATGCGGGGATTTTGTTCGGGATCGAACCCATGCAGCGCCGACGCGGGGAGGAATGCTTCGAGCCGATAGCCACCGGTGCGACGCCCGAACTGAAATGGCACGGTGTCCGCACTGACGATGGGGGCATCCTGAAGGGCGCGATTGATCTTGCTCTGCACGAAGGCGGGTTCATCCTTGTCGGGACCGCCGCCGGTCACCAGGAAATGAAACTGATGACAGTGACGGCTGGCGCGATGGCTGGCGCGGGCGTCGCGCGTGTCGATCCACACGGTGACGCCATCGGAATGACGCGGGCGAGCGGCATCGCCGACCGGCGTTTGTTCCTTGCCGCGTACCTCAACTTGCAGGGCGAAACCGCCTTCATTCCAACCGACGCGCACGTCGGCGAACGGCGGCCGCTCGTCCATATCGGTGAAACCATCGAGCCGGCAGGACGACGGCAGATCGAGCAAGTCATCGCTACCCTCGCGCGGCACCTCGGCAACATAACGGCACGGGTAGGCAACACGAAAGAGAAAGCGATTGGGAATCAACGGCATCACAAATCCCTCAAAAACCTTTCACCACGGAAAACACGGAAAACACGGAAAAAACACAAAAAACAAAAAGAGGAGATCGAGTACGCTCTCGTTGGTTCTCGCTTTTGAGCAATCCATTTTCTTTTATTCTTTTTGTCTTTTGTATTTTTCCGTGTTTTCCGTGTTTTCCGTGGTGAAAGGTTTTTTTACTTGAGCAAGCTGCGTTGGAGGACTTCGCGGGCGCGGTCGAACGAGGGCTGCCAGGCGATCTCCGGGGAGCCGTTAGCCAGGCAATCGCGGAGTTTTTCGAGCGTATTTCTCGCCATGTGCGGGCACTTATTGCAAGCGCAGGTAATGCCCGGTACGGGATGATAGCGGTGTTGCGGAAATTTGCTCTGCATCTGCCACATCATGTTCGCTTCGGTGGCGACGAGAAAATCGGTCGGCTGCGTGTACGTGGCCAGGTGTTTGAGCATGGCTTCGGTGCCGCCAACGAAATCGCTGTGTTCGCGGACATTGGCCGGACATTCCGGATGAGCCAGTGTCACGGCAGCGGGTAGTTTGCGCTTCATCGTCAGCAGATCGCCGACGCTGAAGATTTCATGGACGATGCACGAGCCATCCCAGAGGATCATCTTTCGGCCCGTCACTTCTTGCAGATATTGACCGAGATGGCGATCCGGCACGAATAAGATTTCGGAGTCGGCCGGCACGCGGCGGATGATCGCCTCGGCGTTGCCGGAGGTGACAACCCAGTCGGACAGGGCTTTGACGGCGGCCGTGCTGTTGATGTAGGTGACGGTCTGGAAACGCCGGCCATTGATGCGCAACATTTCTTGATAGCGTGCCAGTTTGTCGGCGGGGCAGCTATCGGCCAGGCTGCATCCTGCTTGCAGATCCGGCAGCAGAACGCGCTTGTCGGGGTTGAGTATCTTGGCCGTCTCGGCCATGAAATGCACGCCGCAGAAAACGATGGTCGAAGTTTTTACCTGCGTGGCCTCGCGTGCCAATTTCAGACTGTCGCCGGTGAAGTCGGCCAGTTCCTGGATTTCGCCGTCTTGGTAGTAGTGAGCGAGGATAGTGGCGTTGTGGCGTGTTTTGAGATCACGGATTTCATCGAACAAATCAGTCATGGTAAGAGTCCTTGTTTTTCGTGTGGCGGAGGACGAACCCACATCCAACATTTGAAGATGGTTTTGCGTCTACCTATTTATTCTACACGGAGGAGTGGAAAAAGGCAGCGGCAGGACATTGGCGTTCTTATCGCTGCGCGATTTTCGTTATGCTGAATGGCCCACTTCCGACATCAGGCGATGTCATCGAGAAGCGGAGTCGAGGAGGGGAAGCGTGTCATGAACGAATCTTCCGCGGGAGCAATCCTCACCCTACGAGGCGAATACATCGCGCTGGCCCATGCGGTCAAGGCGGTTGGCCTGGCCGACACCGGCGGGCAGGCGAAGCAGATGGTGCGCGCCGGCGACATCCTCGTGAACGGCGTGATGGCCGTGCAACCGGGACGCAAGCTCCGCGTCGGCGACCATTTCGGGATCGCGGGAGGCCCCGAGTGGACGATCAGCAGTTAAGCGACCTAAATCCTCTCGCATCACCTCAAATCAGTGAGGAACTCCCTCTCACGGAGCCGGCGTCGGCTCCGCGGCGGGTGAATCTGCGTTGGCCGACTTGGTATCTGGTGCTGATGCTGGCTTGGCCGGCGCTCATGCAGCAGTTCATCGTGCTGTTCGTCAGTTGGTCCGATCGCTGGCTGGCCGGTCACGCGCACGCGGCCGACGCCGATCAGATCGCGTTGCAAGCCGCCCAGACGACGGCGAACTACCTGGCCTGGTTCATCAGTAGTTACACGGTTCTCGTCAGCGTCGGCAGCACGGCCCTCGTTGCCCATAGCATCGGCGCCGGTGATCGACGTTCGGCCATCCACATCACCAATCAATCGCTGCTGTTGGCGGTGGTTTTCGGATTGGCCGGG
>DATNCY010000377.1:0-8089 GCA_035553375.1 Gemmataceae bacterium | reverse complement strand
CGATCTTGGCCGTCAGATGCTTGCGGCGTTCCTTGGAAAAGTCCTCCTTGGGGGCGACCAGCAGTTTGGCAGTCGGATAGAGCTGTTGAAACTCGCGGGCGAATTGCTCCAGCAAATGATTGGGGACTGCGATGAGCGGTTTGTTGGCCAGGCCGCATTGTCGCAGTTTCATCGCCGCTGCGGCCATTTCGTAGGTTTTTCCAGCGCCGACGCAATGGGCCAGCAGCGTATTGCCGCCGCTCATAATCCGCCAAACCGCATCGACTTGATGCGGATCGAGAACGATGGTCCGGTTCATGCCCGGAAAGGCCAGGTGCGAACCGTCGAAGCGGCGCGGGCGAAGATTGTTGTACGTGTCGTTGTAAAGCCGCACCAACCGGTCGGCCCGGTCGGGATCGGAGAAGATCCAGCTTTTGAAGCGTTCCTTGATGGCCCGTTGCTTCTCGCGCGCGGCCAGCGTTTCATCCTGATTGACCACTCGTTTGTCCGGATCGTCGGGGTCGGGGTCGTAGATGGTCGGCGTTTTCAGGTTCAAGGCCTGCTCCAGCAGCGTCGTGCCGTTGATGCGCGAGGTACCGTAGTCGGCCTTGGCGGCCACGGATTGCTGGGCGGCATAGCCGGCGTCGAGACTCCAGACGGCATCTTTCTTGAGATGCGCCACGGTGACGACATCCGGGGCGACGCCGAACAGATCGGCGGCGAACGCCTGCACATCGCTTTCGGGTATCCACGGTGCGCCCAGATGAGCGTCGATGTCGCCAGGCAGCACATCCTCTGGCTGCACGGCTCGGAGCGCCTCGGCGTTGCGGGCGTATTCCGGCCCGGCCGCGTCGGCCTGTTTCAGTTTCAGCCGCACGTTGCCGGACAGGTACTCGTCGGCGGTCTGCCATTCCTTCGTATCGGGATCGTGGTAGATCAGGTCGCCCAGCTCCGTGATGATCGTTTCTTCCGGTTTGCCGTAGAGCTGCCGGATGAAGGGAAGGCCCACGCCGCCCTTGCGGTCGAGCGATACGAGCAGCCCTTCCTCGGCATTATGGACGTGCGTGATAGGGGCTTGCTTGCCGACCACGTCCTTCTGCATGATGGCGGCTTTTTTCGCCGTGCCCGTTGCCTCGTCGTAATCTTCGAGGGCCAGGACAAGCATGGCGTAGGGGTCGTCGCGGAACTTGACGATATTCGGCATACGACGGATCGCGCTTCCGTCTTTGGTGATGCTGAAGGTGGTTTTGTTGATGGGGCCATAAGCGAAAGTGAAGCGGTCGTGCATGCCGCGCAGTTCGCTCCGCGCCGCTTCGCGTTCTGTTTCGGGCCAGCCTTCATTCTGGCTTTGCAGGACGCGCAGCGTTTGTTCCAGCATCCGAATGAGCGTGGCCATGCGCTTGCCCGTCATGGTGCTGAAGGTATCCAGTTTCTTGCCGCCATAGACGACGGGCACGGCCTGACCGTCTACGATCTGGCGGATAGTGCGGTCGTCGCCGATGAAGAAACGGCCCTCGCTGAGGTGCGGCAGCGGCGGTGGGGGCGTGAAGGCTGGGGTGGGTTTCGTCGGCGGGGAGATGGTGATGGAGGCCACGCCTTGGGGCAGCCGGCCGATGGCGGCCTGGAGTTGGCCGGCGAGATCGCCGTTGCTGGTGACGCTGAAACCCTCGGTCCCATACATGGTGTTCTCCCGGCTCCAGTTGCCCAGCACCATGTCAGGGTGATTCAGGAAGTAGCGATTGACCGCCACTTCGGCCCCCTCGATGGGCAGCGGCGCGATATGGAGCCAGTCCGGATCAACGTGTCTCGGCGGTTCGTCGAGCGCCCGCTTGCGCAGGAATACAATGTCCGTCACCACCGGCGTGCCCTCGCGCTGGAAGGCATCGGAGGGCAGACGGACGGCTCCCAGAAAATCCGCTCGCTCGGCCAGATACTCGCGGATGGCGGCGTTCTGCTTGTCGAGGGTATAGTGCGAGGTGACCAGGGCCAGCACGCCGCCGGGTTTGAGAGCATCCACGGACTTGGCGAAGAAGTAATCGTGCAGAGAAAACTTCTGGCCGTGATGGTCGAGAGGGATGTTGGCGAAGGGCACGTTGCCGATGCAGGCGTCGATTTCGGGCAAGCGGCTATCCTGGAAGTTCTCGATGCGGATGTCCTGACCGGGATGCAACGTCCGGGCGATGCGGCCGGAGATGCGGTCCAGCTCGACGCCGAGGAAGCGCATACCTTCGGGGGCGAGGTAGAGGAATCGCCCCGGCCCGCAACCCGGCTCCAGGACCAGAGCGTTAGCGGGGAGGCCGAGGCGTTCCAATCCTTGATACATGGCCCGGATAACAGTCGAGGAGGTGTAGAAAGCATTGAAGGTGGTGCGTTTGGCGCTGGCATATTCTTCGGGCGTCAGCAGGGTTTTCAGTTCCTCGCCGAGGGCTTGCCAGCCGGCATCCGGATAGCCCGCGAAGGGATGATTCGGCTGCTTTTTCAGCACAACGTCATTGGGAAACATCACTCGGGCGACGGCTGCGAAGCCGCCGAAGCGGGCCAGCGTCTGCCGCTCCTCGCGGGTGGCGGGGCGCTGCTCCTGCCCGATGGCCTTGAGGGTGCGGATGGCGGCCAGGATGTCGCGGGCCTTGGCTTTTTCGCCGCTGGCGATGAGAGCGGGTGCAGCCGCTGAAGGGTGTTCCGGGGGCAACTCCTGCTTGCTTAGTGGGACCGGGTCACGGGACGGCGAGATGGGAAGGGGGGCATCGGCAGGAGGGGCATTGAAGTTGAGCAACGGCTGGCGGGACGCCCTTACGCGGGTGGCGTAGGACGGCGGAGGAACGCCATTGCTTGGTCGAGGGACAGCGGATCGTCCTCGTCCGGCGGAGACTCGGTCGGCAAAGAATCCTCCAGTTCTTTGAGTGCCATCTCCAGCGCCTCGCTCGCTATCTGGCTCTCGCCTCTGCCCGGTTTCGCCTGAACGATGAGAGTTTTCCAGGCTTCGTGGTTGGTCTTCAGTTCTGTTACCAGCCGTTCCAGCGTCGGCAGCAGCATCCGCTCCTTGCAAAGCTGGTCGTGCATCTGGGGATGTCGCTCCAGAAGGTGGCGAACGATGGTCTTGTATAGCATTGGGGCCTCCTTGGGGATGCGAGGGAACGTCGTCTTTAGCCTCTGCCGTATCGTCCTGGGGGATCGAGAAATCAAACAAGCGTTGCTGCGTGGAATGCGGCTTCCGTGCCATGAGTCGAGGATGACGTTTGAGGTTTATCTGCGGCGAGATGCCGCGGCGCGGGGGAAAGCAAGAGTCGTGCCGGAGGCCAGCGAGGGTATTGGAGAGATCAATCCGGCGGTTATGCCGCGTCACGGAGGATGAGGTCGCGTGAGCCGTTCATGCTTTCGAGAAGGCACGCTGTGGTTGATTGAAGTGGGACGCACCGATAGGGCAGTTTATCAGCCGCATCTATGGGATGCCGCCTTTGAGCGACAAGATTAAAGTCATCGGTTGCGTGGGCGAAGCAAGGAACCCGTGATGTTCGTAGAAATCCTTGGCATCCGCCGAGATGGCATGGACCAGCAAGCCGCGAATGCCAAGAATACCTCCCGCCTGCACCGTCCGCATCACGGCATCCTGTAACAGCGCAACTCCCAATCTCCTGCCCCGCCACGATCGATCGACGGCCAGGCGGCCAAGGACGGCCAACGGCACCGGGTCCGGCATGTTGCGGCGGATCGGGCCAGGCGCATCGTTCAAGGCCAAGGCTCCCGATGCCAGGCAGTAATAGCCGGCCACCATTTGTCCTTCGGCGGCCACATAGGTGCGGGACGCGCCGCTTGCCTGATTGGCGTGGGCGCGGCGCTTCAACCAGTCGTCCAGACTGGCAACTCCGCAGGCGAAAGGATCGAGTTGATGCTGGTTTGATAGGAGAACCGGCGCGGCTAAGGTCACGACACCCAGGGGCTTCGCGCGTGCATTAACCGCTCGAAGCCTTTGCCGCCGGGCGGCCGATCGAGCACTTCCAGGAAATAGCCGTAGGCTTCCGAATCGACTCGCACCAGTGTCTGGTCGAGCAAGGCATCCTCCGCGGCGCGGCGGGAGGCATCGATCATGAAATCGGAGCGTGACTTTCCATGCGCCTTGGCAGCCCGGTCGATCAAGGAGCGGGTATCGCTGCGGACGCGTAGATTGACCGCATGGGTGTGAACGTCCGTGGTTGTATGGTGTGAAGGCATGGCATCCCTACCAATCTGTGTTATTGGTTATCATACCATAAACAGATACACAATGTGTATCTTTATTTCATATCTTACAACCACGGATTAGCGGCAGTTCCAGCAAGCTGTGACGGCTCACGATGCCGGATATTGCTTTGGGGCAATGCCAGCATTTTTCGCTTTCGCATGGAGGTTCAATGGGCTATGACGGGCGACCGAAGGGGCAAAGGCGGAGATGATCGGGGACAGGGAGGAGGATTTCGGCGAGGCGCTGGCCTCCCCGGCAAAAGGGCGGGAACTGTCGAGCGAATTGGCGGTGGGCGGCGTGTCAGCGCGCGTGGCCGCGTTCCTGCTCGATGGCGTCGATGGCCGAGCGGATGCGGCCTTCGGTCAGAACCCAGCTATCGTGCGGTAGTCCGCCTACCAGCTTGAATTTCAGCCGCTGGTAGATGTCCTGTGCCTTGTCGTCGTCGGAAAGCACATCGGCGGCGAGGGCCAGTGCCAGTTGCGCGGGGCCACTTCCACCGTAGCCCCATTCAAATCCGTCGGGTGAATGGTTACGCAGATCGTGACGCGGATGCAGCGCATAGATGTCCTCGCCGTCCTCGACATCAACCGCGCAGCCATGCTCCGTTCTTCTTCCGTGGTAGACCTTCATGCCCCGACCGAGTGTGGTTGACACATGGCGGGGAGGGATAGCATGGCCGGGCGCGTCTGTCCAGCGGGACGCGGCGCGGGACGCCAGCGCGGAGGAATTGGTTGTGTCGCGAGCGGATTTCTGCTAGGGCTTGGTCATGAACGACATCGACAAATCCTTGGCTCCCCTGTTGGCCAAATCGATCGCCGCGCTGTGCGTGCGGAACACCTTCCTGGAAGATCTACACAGCGGCACGACGCCTTCGTCCAAGAGCGGCGACTATACCGACGTCAAAGTCGTGACGCCCTTCGGAGAAATCCCGTGGCGCAATCTCTCCCGCATCAGCGACGCGGAGATGAAGCGTCTGATGAAAGAAATCGTCGATAAAATCTATACCTTCCTCTGCCGGCAGGACGATCCGGCCTTTCTGGAGGCATTCCTGCGGATGGGCGGCATGTACACCGACAGGTGGGATGAACCGCGGACGCAAGAAGAGTTCGTCCTGCCGGTCAAAAGCGCCTCGCGGAAACCGCGCAAGGGCGGCAAGCGGCAATAGCCGCGATCAGGCATCCCGCACCTCGAAGTTGAGCGAGATGCGTTCCACGATATTCCTGGTGACGCGCTTCTGCCGCCGGTCGTAGAGCCGGGTGGTGCGCGGATCGCTGTGGCCCGCGAGATACTGCACATCTTCCAAGGGGATTCCTTGCGTGAGCAAGTCGGTGATGGTGAACACCCGGAAAGAGTGCGGCGACAACCGCTGCGGCAGGCCGGCATCCTTCAGCCGACGCTTGACCATGCGGCACAGATCCACGCCGGTCATGGCGTTGTCAGTCAGCCGGCCGCTCGTGCGGTGCGCGCTGTGAAAGAGTGGAAGGTCGCCAGAGGCGTCTTTGAGGCCGGCGGACTCGATGTATTCCAGAAGGAAGCCCTGCAAATCATGCCGCACAGGGATTTCCCGCGATTTTCCGCCCTTTTCCTCGAAACGCAGGGTCCACTGGCTGCCGTCATGGATCAAGTGCTTCATGCGGAGTTTGGCGATGGCGCCGGCCCGAGCCGCCGTAAACAGCATGACAGAGATGATCCCACGATCACGTAGGCCGACCGTCGTTTGGGTGTTGATGGATAGCAGCAGGGTGCGCGCCTGGTCGAGAGTGATTTCCGGGGTCTTGCCCTCGATCACCTGGTAACGCTCGCCGCGTACCGAGGCAGCCGGGTTGAGGATCAGGACGTGACGGGTCACGAGGACGTCGAAAAACGCACGCAGCGCCGCCAGGTGAAGCTTGCGGGTCGGCGTGCTGCCGGGGTGCCCATCGAAGTAGGCGCCGACCATGCCGGGGGTAATCCGCTCCAGCGGCACCTCTTGAGCTTTCACCCAATCGAGGAAGCGGCAGACGGCCAGATGGTAGGCCGCGCGGGTGCGCGGGTTCCTCAAACGTCCAGAGAAGAATTCGTCGAAAGCGAAGCCGGCGGCAGGTCCGGCGGATGCGATGAGGCTGGGCAGCTTTTGGGCATGTGGTTGCGGGATGAGGGCAGGGAGGCTCACGGCTTCCTCTCCCGGATCAGGTGAATCTTCAGGTCGTAGCCGTGGGCTTTCCAGTCGATCTCCTTCCACCGGGATTCGCAGGTAAGGACGGGCCAGCCGTGCAAAATGCCCGCGGCGAGGCAGGCCCGGTCGCCCAGCGAAAGACCTTTGGGGCGTGTAATCGCTTCCAGGGCGCCACAGAGGTAAGCCTGCTCGCGGTCGAACGGCACAAGCTCGGAGAACACCCGCAAGATGCGTTCCTCCACCCAGGAGCGGGAGACGTTATGACGGGAGACGACGGCGACGATTTCGGCCAGATTCACCATCGTCAGCCGGATGCGGGCGAGATACTTCATGACCTCGTCGGCGCCCGGCTCGAAGTTGAGGTAGGCGATGATCGCCGAGGTGTCAGCGATGACGGGCGGCATCTTCGGCATCGGCAGCTCGTAGATCGCGCAGGTCGTCCATCAGGTTTACGCCTTGGCCCAGCATGTCCCGCAGTTCGTGACGCATCCGCTCGGCTTCGTCCTCCAGCGGGGTGAGTACGAGCTGGCTCCCCTGGCGTGACAGCAGGAAGCCGTCGCCCGGCCGAATGTTGGCTTCCTTGCAGAAGTTGGACGGAATGGCGATGCGGCGGTCTTTGCCGAGGTGGATGTGAATGGTTGATTCCATGAATTGTCGCTGCCTGTAATGTGTTTGTGTCAGGATAATGACACAAAACGAATATTGGGTCAACCAAAGAGTTGTCAAGAACACGAATGTTGGTTGGGAAGAGGTATAGCTATACAAAGGATGTTATTTAGCGTTATGCCATCAGCCATGCCATTCATGAATGAATTGACACACGTTGCAAGGTGTGGCACAAATGGTCTTATAGGGTCAAACAAACGCTTGAGGGCTTATGGCAAACTTCATCCGGGGAAAGGTTTCAGGGCCGGGCCGTGTGGTTCTGCCGGCGGAGCTTCGCAAGGAGTTGGGAATTGAGGATGGCCAGGACGTCGTCTTCAGCAGAACGGAATACGGTATCCAGATCACCACGCTCGACCAGGCCATCCGTCAGGCTCAGGAGTTGGTCCGCCGCTATGTGCCGGAAGGCGTCAGTCTCGTTGATGAACTCCACGAAGCTCGCCGGAAGGATTCGACCTTTGCCTGAGTACGTTCTCGACGCCTCGGCCCTCATCGCTCTGGTAAATCAGGAACCTGGGGCCGAGAAGGTGCGGCCTCTTATGTCGCACGCGATCATCAGCGCCGTCAACCTGTGCGAGACGATCCAGCGACTGAGACGAGGGGGCATGCCACTCGAAGCAGTGACGCTGGCCTTGACGCCGCTCGTCTCCACCGCAGTGCCTTTCGACGAGTCGCTGGCCTATGTCGCCGCCTCCCTCCACGAGCGGACATGGAAGCACGGCTTGTCGTTTGGGGATTGCGCCTGTCTTGCACTGGCACTCAGCCGCAAGGTTCCCGCAGTCACGACGGATCGGGAGTGGACTAAGTTGGATGTCGGCGTCGAGGTCATCCCGATGCGGTGACTCAAAGACTCGGCGGCTGAACACCCCATGCTTCCGTTTCGTTTGGACGGCATCGTCGTTTCCGGCCCCCGGAAGAAAGCGATTGCTCGCGCACACGATGCGGGAGGAGTGGATCCACGATCTCACTGTGTTTCGCCGATTGTGCAGGTGAAGCAGACGAGAAAAATTGGGGATTCAGAAGGAGGCCTGCTCTTGGCCAGTAGCGAGGCTGCGTTACTCGCGGATCATGTT
>DATNCY010000376.1:0-3768 GCA_035553375.1 Gemmataceae bacterium | reverse complement strand
TTGAGGCAGAAACCGCGACTGATTCAATCGTTCTTCGCCGCCGCCGGGCTGTCCTTGGGAGGACGAAAAGTTTAGTTTCGAGCGCAGCTGTCAGTAAGTTTGAGATTTCTTTCGGATTTCGGATTTCGGATTTCGGATTTCGGATTTCTTGTTTGCGGAGGGATAATATCGCATGTCGTCGGAGAAGCCAACATTGGAGGGGCATCACCTGTCTCGCTCCTTCGGTACCGGCGAGACGGCGACGATGGTGCTGCGCGATGTGTCTCTGGATCTGTACGGTGGCCAGGTCTTGCTGTTGATGGGACCGTCGGGGAGCGGCAAATCCACGTTGCTCGCGGTGTTGTCCGGTCTGCTGCGCCCGGATCGCGGTGAAGTCGTGGCCTTAGGACAACATTTATGGCAGATGCCGGAGAAGGCACAGCGGCAGTTTCGTCTGCGACATTGTGGCTTCATTTTCCAGGGTTTCAACCTCTTTCCCTCGCTGACCGCACGCGAGCAATTGGAGATGGTGTTGCTCTGGGGCGAGAGAGCGTCGGAGTCGGAAGCTCGCCGGCGCGTCGGTGAGACGTTGGACCGTCTCGGACTGGGGCCGCGCGCCGATCTGACTGCCGATCAACTATCCGGCGGCGAGAAGCAGCGGGTGGCCATCGCCCGCGCCCTCATCAAGAACCCGGCCTTCTGCTTCGCCGATGAGCCGACAAGTTCGCTCGATTGGGCGCACGGCGAACAGGTGATTCAGTTGTTGCGCTCGGCCGCCCATGAGCGCGGAGCGACCATCTTCGTGGTGGCTCACGATGCTCGCATCGTGCCCTATGCGGATCGCGTTTGTTACTTGGAAGATGGGCGCCTTTCGAGTGCCAGCGAACGGCCGGCGTAAGCCGGCTGGTACAGGCTGGGCAACCTACACCAGCCGGCTTACGCCGGCCGTTCGCCGAGTGGAGTGGTCCCATGAGTTTTTCTTCGTTTTCTCGGCGTGCCCTCTGGGTGATGGCTCTGCTTCTCCTGGTAGGAGGTACGCCCGTCGCCAGCATTCTTTTCAGCTACTCCTCGCATGGCTCACCGGCTTCGCATCCAGTAAACGAACCGCAAGCTCCAACGGCGTCCTCCGGCAGCGAGGGCGTTGTCTGTCTCGGGCAGGTCGATCTGGAGCATGGCGTCACCGCGCTTTATCCGCTGCAACCGGGTCGGGTGGTCGAAGTGCTGGTTCACGAAGGGCAGACGGTTCCCGCGGATACCGTGCTGCTCCGTCTGGAAGACGGTCCAGCGCGAAGCCGAGTCGCCGAGGCTCAGGCCGCGTTTGAGGAGGCCGAGTTGCGCTTGGATCAGGCTCGCAAGATGCCCGAGCAACAGCGCAGCCGTATCGCTCAGCAACAGGATTCCGTGGAGGCCATGCGTCGCCGGCTCTCCGCCGCGCGCCACCAATTCACCCATCAGCAGGAAATGGCGAAGAAGCAACTCGTGAATGCCAACGATCTGGCCGCGAGCGAGGATCACGTTCACGAGTTGGAGGCGCTGCTGCGCGCGGACGAGAAACGTCTGACCGACCTGAAAAAGCAAGATCCCGCTGACGACCAACGCCGGGCCGAGAAAGAAGTCGCCGTCATGCGGGCGCGGCGCGATCAGGCTCGTTTCGCCCTGGAAGATTGCACGCTGAAAGCTCCGCGACGCGGGACGGTGCTGCGGCTCCTCGTTGGGCCGGGTGATGTACTCAGCAGTCAAGCGAAGCGGCCGGCCGTGCAGTTCGCCATCGAGGGGCGGCAGGTGGTCCGCGCCGATGTCGCGCAGGAGTTCATCGGGCGGGTCAGCGTCGGGCAAGCCGTACTCGTGGAGGATGAAGCTCGCTCGGGTAAGGTCTGGCGTGGCAAAGTGGAGCGCATCTCTAACTGGATCACGCAGCGCCGCTCGGTCATGCAGCAACCGTTCGAGTTCAATGACGTGCGCACGGTGGAGACGCTCATCACCCTGGATTCCGGCCAACCGCCCTTGCGGATCGGCCAGCGCGTGCGCGTGCGCATTGGTTCTGTTGCTGGCGAGCGGCCGGTGTGAGCCGGATTCGTCGCTGGATTCGAGGAGGGCGCTCGTGGTGATTTCGCGCAGCAGCGCCCCTGAGATGAAATATTCCCAAAAACGAAAACCGACAGGGGTTGAGATTTCGCTTGACAGGTAGGCATGGTGGGGATGAACTATCCGTATTAGGGCGCGCCCTAAGCACCTGCTTAGGGTGCGCGCGCATTCTAAACCAAGTTCGGCTACAGGAGGCGCGGCGGATGGCGACGGTCCCAGAAGGGTGCCGGAAGCCCGATCCCGAGCGGGACTGGCCGCTCTACGTCGATCACGGGCCGTCGCTGGGGGCCGACCTGCACGCCGTCTGGCCACTGACCGACGCTGCGGCCGAGGTGTTCTGGGATTCGATGGTCGATGCGGGGCAGCCGAGCTACCGGCAACTGCCGGCTGGGCACCGGCTGTCCCGGTACACCGCGTACGGCCCGAACTGGTACACCTACGCCAACGACCCCCAACTGCCCGACGCCGTCGCGGCCTTCCTGCGGGAGTCGCTGCCGTGGCCCGAACAGCAGGTGGCGTTCTACACTCACCGGCCGCGGTGCGTGTACCGGATGTCCTGGGGCGTGCTGCTACGGCACTGGCGGCGGTTCATGCTCATCGACGAATCCTGGGTGTTCGGGCTGGGGTGGCCAGAGTTCGCGCTGTTCGCGGACGCCGGCGGGCTGGCGGTGGGGGACATGCGCCCAGAGGCCGAATGATCTGGCTGCGGAAAAATGGAAAAATGGGGACGCCTCTGCTAAGTTATTTCTTACCAGCGAGTTGCATGATAAATGTACCTACGACCCTTCTGGGAGTATTCCCATGCCGCGCAAACCTCGCTTTCTGCAACTAGCCGACGAAGCCGCCTACCACGTCCTCAGTCGTGGCCACAACCGGGAGGCCATCTTCGCCCACGATGACGACAAAAACACCTTCCTTGCTCTGCTCCGTCGCTATCGCCAACGCGACGGCTTCCGTCTCTACCATTATTGCCTCATGGACAATCACTTTCATTTGTTGCTGTAGCCGCGCGACCCACGGCAGCTTTCTCGTCTCATGGCCGGAATCCTCGTCGCCTATGCACGCTACTTCACACGCCGGCACCGCTTCGTCGGTCATCTGTTTCAGGGACGGTTCAAAAGCCCGCTGGTCCAACGCGACGGCTACTGGCTCAGTTGCGGACGCTATATCGAACGCAATCCGGTCGTGGCGGGTCTGGCGCGGACGCCCTGGGACTACCAATGGTCGAGTTGCCAAGCCTACGCCTTGGGCGATGCGGACGATTTGCTCGACGAGAATCCGTGCTATCAGGCATGGAGCGACCATACAGATCGGCGACGGCAGTTGTGGCGGAAATTCGTCGCGGGCGAGGACGTGCGGGAGGCGGAGATCGCGCGAGGCGATTGGGCGTTGGGCGATGCGGCGTTTCGGACGCGATTGGCGCAGGTGCTGGGGCGTCCGCTGCCGCGTCCCCGCGGCCGGCCCCCCAAGGTGCAGACGACCGATGCGAGTAAGCCGATGGGAGATTTTGAACATAAATGATTTGCCAATTGCATGTTATGAGAAGCGTCCCCATTTTATCCGGGCATCGTCTCATTCCGCAAGTTTCTGACTTGACAGTTGTTGCTTCAACTCTTCGGGATTTATGTGGAGTAATGCCCACGGGTCGTAGGTGGACAACTTCAGACCCAAATGCTCATAAGGGCAGCGGCCGCGACGCTTCCC
>DATNCY010000375.1:0-118206 GCA_035553375.1 Gemmataceae bacterium | reverse complement strand
TTGAGGCGATCTTCGGCGTGAACGAATCGGCATCCTCCGAACGTCCTTGGGAGGCATAGCTTATGCCAAGGACGTTCGGAGAGACACACTTGGATCTACTGGAATCCCTTGCTGGCGCTGCGGGCTAGCAAGTCATTGTGTTACTACCTCTTTGGATGCAACTCCAGAGGCACGGCCGTAACAGCGATCCTACGATATACCAGCGATGGTTGAGCGGACTACCCCAATCTACCCATTGGTCAAATCGAGTCCGCTTTTACACTTTCGCGTCAATCTCCCCTTGATCCTCACGCAACGTCAGGTCGAGGCGGAATGGCCCCGGCTCATCGCCGAGGTGCGCGCCGAGATGGACCGAGGCGCCGATCCGGCCAGCGAGCCGGTGCAGACCCTCGCTCGGCGCTGGATGGGACTGGTTCACGAATTCAGCGGCGGCAATCCGGAGATCGAGAAAGCCGTCCAAACGATGTACGAGAAGGAGCCGGAATTCAACTGCCAGAATGGGATCGATGGCGCGATGCTCGGCTACATGAACAAGGCGATCGCGGTGACGAAGCAAGGGGCGTAAAAAAGACGGCCAGCCCGCAGCGCGAGCAAGGGAATCCCTTGCTCGCGCTGCGGGCTGGCAAAATAATCAACCCAGCAACTCCTTGATAGGTTTGGCTCCCTTATCGACGATGCGAATGGGTCGGCCGATGGGGGTGTTGTTCTGCTTATTCGAGTCGATACCGAGTATCCCGCAGATGGTGGCCATGAAATCGAGAGCCGAGATGGGCCGCTCAATAACGGCGGCACCTTCCTGGTCGGTCTTGCCGATGACCTGCCCGCCCTTGACGCCGCCGCCCATGAGGACCGTACTCCAGGCGCGCGGATAGTGATCGCGGCCGGGTTTGGCTCCCCGAGCGTTGATCCGCGGTGTACGGCCGAACTCGCCCATCCACACGATCAGCGTGCTATCCAGCAAGCCGCGCTGTTTGAGATCCGTCGCCAGGGCGGACATCGCCGGATCGACCTGCTGCGACAGCTGCTTGACCCGATCGAAGTTGTTCTGATGTGTGTCCCAACCGCCCAGGGTGACTTCGACGAACGAGACGCCGGTTTCGACGAGACGGCGGGCCAGCAAGCAGCCGTCCGCGAAGCGCCCCGAACCGTAGGGCGTCCGCGAGACGGACGGTTCCAGCGACAGATCGAACGCCTTGGCTTCCTTCGATTGCATGAGCGTGACGGCCCGCTGATAGGTCGTCTTGTGGTCGGCACTGGCGTCGGTCTTGTAATCGCGATAAAACGCCTGCTCCATCTCTTGCAGCAGTCCCAGGCGGTCGCCGAAATGCTCGCCGTTGGCCAGCGGTTTAAGGTTCTCGACGCCGCGCGCCGGGTCGGCGACGATGAGCGGAGCGTGCCGTGCGCCGAGGAAGCCGGCACCGTAGCTGCGACCGACGGCCACGTAATTCGGCATCGCGGCATCGGTGCGGCCGATCTCGGAAGCCACGATGGAACCAAGACTGGGATAGGTCAGGCCGCCTTGCCCTTCCTTGTAGCCGGTGTGCAAATAATACTTGGCTCGGCCGTGCGCCCCTTCGCCGGTACTCATGCCGCGCAGGATGGCGGCGTGATTCATCAGCTTGGCCATCTTGGGAAAGTGTTCGCTAATCTGGATGCCGGGAACGGCCGTTGGAATCGGCTTGAAGTCGCCGCCGTTCTTGGTGCCGGGCTTCAAATCGAAGGTGTCCTTATGACTGGGACCGCCATCCATCCACAGCAGAATGCACGATTTATGCTTGACGCCCGTGCTGGCCGCACGGCTCGCCAGAACCTTGAACCAACCCGACAACGACACCGCCGACACACCAGCGGCCGACAATTTCAACATATCGCGACGCGAGAGATTGCTCATTGGAGGCCTCCAAGAAATGCAGAATGCAGAGTGCAGAATGAAATGCTTATTGTTTTTATTCTGCACTCTGCATTCTGCATTCTGCATTGGTTTAATGATTCAACGTGAACTCACTGCTATTGAGCAAGGCCCACAAGATGTCGCCGTAGGCTTGCCGGGGTTCGTCGTGGTACTTGCGGACCAGCGCCAGCGTGCGATCCAACTCGTGAGGAGTCGGACGGCGTGACAGGGTGGTCAAGTACAGATGTTCGACAATCTGCGTCTGGGATTTGCCGGATTTCAGGACCGGCGTCAGCATGGCGGCGTTGTTGAGTCGGGGGGCGTTCATCAGACGCAATACCTGCGGAATGCCGGCCTGATACTCGGTCGGATCGGCGTTCTCGTCGCCCTTGAAGAAATTGACGAACAACATGCGCGGCGTGATGTTACGGAAGCGAATAGCGGCCGCACCTTGCCGGCGCGGGCGGTTCCCCGGAGTCGGTGCGCCAAGAACCTGTCCAAGTGAGTCGAACATTTGTTCCGGCGTCATCACCTTGACGGCCATACGGCTGAACAACTCGGGGCCGGCATCGCGGTTGCCGGCGGAGGGCTTGCTCGTCCGCTGATAGGTTTCGCTATTGCAAATGCCGCGAATAAGGTGCTTCACATCGAAGCCGTTGGCCGCGAACTGGCTGGACAGGTCGGCCAGCAATTGCGGATGCGACGGCTGATTGCCGTCGTGCATGTCATCGACCGGATTGACGATGCCGCGACCGAAAAACTGCGCCCATGTGCGGTTGACCATCGCCTTGCTGAAATAGGGATTCTTCGGACTGGTCATCCAGTTGGCCAGCACCGGACGATAAGCGTCGCTGGAACTGAGTTTGGGTTCCTCACCCTGGAAGAACTTGGGCGGCACGCGCTTGGCCGAGATCGGCAGACGTACCTGCCGCCCCTTACCGCCCTCGTGAACCTGAACCGTGCCTCCCTGACGCGCGGCTTGGCGCGGATTGCCCTCGAAACGCACCTTGGTAAAGAACGCGGCCATGCCCCAGTATTCGTTCTGCTTCCATTCGGTGAAGGGGTGGTTGTGGCACTGGGCGCATTGCAGTTGCACGCCGAGGAACGAGCGCGTGGCGTTGTCGGTCAATTTGTCCGGCGTCGCGTTGGCCAGGAAGTAAAGGACCGCACCGTTTTTGTCCATGTCCCCCTCAGCGGTGACGATGGCGCGCGTCATCTGGTCCCACGGCTTATTCTCGTTGAAGTTTGCTTCGAGCCATTTCGTCATCTTGTCGAACTGAATAAAGCGATTGTCCGAAGTGCGTGGCAGAAGCAGATTTTGCCAAATGTCGGCCTGGTGCTTGCCATAATCGCTGCCGGCGAGCAACTCGTCGATAAGCTTAGCGCGTTTGTTCGGCTCACGACTATCGAGGAAGGTGGTTGCCTTCTCAGCGGGCGGAATGTGGCCGGTGATGTCGAGATAAACGCGGCGGAGAAATTCGGCGTCGTCGCAGAGCGGCGAGGAGGAAACCTGCTCGGCGCGGATGCGAGAGGCGATGGCTTCATCGATGTGTCGCGCCAGCGCGGGGCCATCCAGTTTGGTACCGGCGGGAAGCGACGAAACGACAGGAGGCGTTTTGGGGCGAGCCTTGGCGGGCGTTTTCGGAGCCGCGGCGTTTGCCGCGCTCAAGCCGGCAGCCAAAGCCAATACGGCGATGGGACGAGCCAGGGAGGTGAGCCGCATCGCTGCGAGGTGTCGTTCCATAAGTGCATCTCCGAGGACGACGTTCAAGGTGCGCCCGCCATCGGCGGGTGATCGAGATGAGTTTCAAACCCCGCCGCTCGGATAAAGTTTCGCCCGGTATCTACTTTAACGCCGCTCTCATTTCGCTCTCACATCGTGTAGCCATGTCGCATGGCTTGGCGTTTCGCGCGAAACGCCAAGCCGCAAACGGCTTTTATCGTATACTCTCCTGCAACCCACAAGGATTACCCATGAATCCGCATACGCTTCTCCTGACGATTGCCTTATTCGCTGTCGCGCCGCGCCTTATCGGTGCCGAGACGAAGAACGCGAGCAAGCTCGCCCAGGTTGCTCCCGCCGAGGTCGGCCTCGATGCCGCGAAACTCGACCAAATCGACGCCGTGGTCAAGGAGGATATTGACAAGAACCGTCTGCCGGGCGCGGTCGTTCTGGTGGTCCATCGGGGCAAGATTGCTTTTCGTCGAGCGTATGGGCTGCGGAGCAAGCAACCGGCCGAGGTTCGCATGACAGTCGATACCGTCTTCGACCTGGCCTCCCTCACCAAACCCCTCGCCACAGCCGCCTCCATCATGGTCTTGATCGAACAGGGGAAACTCGCGTTGACCGATCGGGTCGCGCGTCATCTGCCGGAGTTTGGTCCGAATGGCAAGGACAAAATCACTCTGGAACAGATGTTACTGCACACGAGCGGCTTGATCGCCGACAATCCCGTGAGCGATTATAAGGATGGTCGAAAGAAGGCACTGGAGCGCATCGGTCAACTCAAGCCCGTCGCGGAGTCGGGAACGAAGTTCCTTTACTCCGACGTGAACTTTATTGTTCTCGGAGAGTTAGTGGGGAAAATAAGTGGGATGAAGCTGGATGCTTTCGCCCACAAACATCTGTTCGAGCCGTTGGGTCTGCGTGATACCACGTTCCGCCCCGGCAAGGAATTGGCCGAACGCGCCGCTCCGACGCAAAAGCGTGAGGGACACTGGATGCGCGGCGAGGTCCACGATCCGCGTGCCTATCTTCTCGGCGGCGTGGCCGGCCACGCCGGGCTTTTCTCGACCGCCGACGACTTGGCCGTCTTCGTGCAAATGATCCTCAACGGCGGCACCTACGCCGGCAAGCGCATCCTCAAGCCGGACACGGTTCGGCTGATGACGACGCCACGAGCCGTGCCCGGCGGTCAGCGGGCGCTGGGCTGGGATGTGCGCACACGCTTCTCTTCCAATCGGGGCGAGGGCTTCTCGGCCAAGAGTTTTGGCCACACGGGTTTTACGGGTACTTCCCTCTGGATCGACCCGGTCAGCGAGACAGCCGTGATCTTCCTGAGCAACCGCGTTCATCCTGACGGCAAGGGCCAGATCAACCGTCTGCGCGGCCGGGTGGCATCGCTGGTCGCCGCCGGCATCCTCACACCACGCTAGGATTTCGCACGCCTTTTCCTTGACATTTCTTTTCGCCTGCTTAACATAATGACGTTCTGAAGAACATAAGAGCATCGCGCCTGCCTTTGATCTTCCTACCTCCAAGCAGCCTCACCTTGAGGGGCCTTCCATGAGAACACGTCATGCTTTCACGCTGATTGAGTTGTTGGTCGTCATCGCCATTATCGCGGTGCTGATTGGCCTCCTCTTGCCGGCGGTGCAGAAAGTGCGTGAGGCGGCCGCGCGAGCGCAATGTACGAACAACCTCAAGCAACTCGGCCTGGCGATGCATAATTACGAGGGGACGATCGGCCATCTGCCGCCCGCCTTCACCGGCCAGGGATCAGCCGCCTACGCCGGCTATCCTCCTTACTTTTTCAGTTGGTCGGCGCTGGCGGTGTTGAACCCCTATTTGGAACAGACCAACATCTACAACAGCATGGACCTGACGCAACCGATGTACGTGCCGCCGAACTACACCATCTCGCCGGCCAATCAGTTCGCCGTGCAGCAGATTATCAAGCTGTTCCTTTGCCCCAGCGACAAAATGCAGCCGGTTTCCGCAGCGTATGGCGAACCCGTCCTCGGCCCGACCAACTATGCCGTCTGCATCGGCAGTGGTACGACCAATGGCGGACCTCCCTATGGTAGTCCGTGGAACTCAGACGGCATGTTCCGGGCCAAGACGGGCCGGCAGATAACCGATATAACCGATGGCACAAGTTCCACGGCAATGATGTCCGAGAGTGTGCTGGGCGACGGGCAGGAGAGTACAACCTCCATCCCGACCGACCGCAACTTGGTGCAGGCGGGCTACGCCTACACTGGCTTCGGTACGCCGCTGAGCGATTCGGCTTGCGCCGGTGCGCCGCAGTGGAACTACGAAAACCGCCGCGGCTTCTCGTGGGCCAGCGGCGAAATACGCTGTGCCTCGTACAACCACTACTACACGCCCAATGCCACGATTTACGATTGCGTCACCAACGATACGACGCCGGGAGATGGTCTGTATACCGCCGTCGGGTTCCGCGCCGCGCGCAGCCGTCATTCCGGCGGCGTCAACGTGCTGTTCGGCGATGGCAGCGTGCATTTCGTGAGCAACGGCGTTAGTCCCGGCACCTGGCGCGCCCTCGCCACGCACAACAGCGGCGACATCCCCAACAACGATTATTGAGCCGCCGAGGAATGAATGGCATGAGCAGCGCATCGCAAATCGCTCCCCTCACCGAATCGTCTCACGCCGGTACGCTCGTCGCCTGGCGTTGGGTCCATGTCGGCGTGGCCGCGCTGGCGATGGTCGCCACATTGCCTGGCCGCACGCACGGACTCGGCCTGTTCACCGAGCCGATCCGCCAATCGTTGGGGCTGGACACGGAAAATTACGGTTTGCTGAACATGGGCGCTACCCTGCTGGGCGCGTTGTTTTGTTTGCCGTGCGGTTGGTTGATCGATCGACTGGGCACGCGCACTGTGCTGACCGGCGTGATGGTCGCGCTGGGCGGCGTGGTGCTGGCCATGAGTCAGGTCCAAGGCGATTGGGTCTGGCGCTGGAGTTCCCCGACGCCCTGGGGGACGGTGTCGATCGTCCTGCTCGTGGATTTTTTTCTGTTGGTGTTGCTGACGCGCGGGCTGGGACAGAGCGCCCTCTCGGTTGCCAGTCTATCGCTCATTGGCCGGACGGCCTCGCGTCGCGCGGGCTGGGCGATGGGTGTTTACTCGGTCCTCGTCTCGGCGGGTTTTCTCGGCGCTTTCTGGATACTCGGCGACTGGGTCAAGCAACATCCCCATGAATGGCGTCCGGCCTGGGCCAGCATCGGCGTGGCGGTTCTCGTCGCCGGATTGCTCGCCGGCACGCTGGTCCGCAATCGTCTTCTGACGGCGGAGTCCACTCCCCGCGAAGCATCGGCGGACGGCACGGCCGAAACGAGCCGAACGCTGGGCCAAGCGCTGCGCAGTCCGGCGTTTTGGACGTTTGGCGTGGCCGTGTCGTTTTACGGCATGGTCGCGGCCGGCACATCGCTGTTCAACGAAGGCATCCTGAACACGCTGTTCCCCGAACACACCAAACGCATCTTCGTCAACGTCACGCGCCTGGGCATTCCCGTTGGTCTGACGGCCAACTTGCTCGGCGGTTGGCTGGCGACACGCTGGTCGCTGAGCCGAATGCTGGCGTTGGCGATGGCCGCTCTGGCCGCGGCCCTGGCTGTGTTCCCGTCGGTTCGCGCCGAGTGGCAGGTCTATCTGTACGCGGCGGTCATGGCGGCGGCCGGCGGCATCATCACCGTCTGTTTCTTCGCCGTCTGGCGCGTTGGCTTTGGCCCGGCCCACTTGGGCAAAATCCAGGGCGCGGCGCAAATGCTCACCGTGTTGTTCTCCGCGCTCGGCCCGCCGCTGTTCGGCAGCGCCAAGACACGTTTGGGATCTTATTTGCCGCTGTTCCCCTACCTGGCTGCCGCTTCCCTCGCCCTGGCGCTGACCGCTTGGCTGGCCGGCCTGCCGGGAGAACGCCCGACCACGAAAACAACTTGAAGGAGCGACGCATGCTCGAAACCGTGGACCGACCCGCTGTTAACAACTCGCAACGAGCCTTCTATCACGAACAAGGCTACCTCATCCTCCGCGACTTCTTCTCCGCCGAACTCATGGCGGAAGCATCGGCCGAGGCGGACGCCCTGCTGCGCCGGCACGATCTCATCGCCGTCGAGAACCTGCGCTGCCGTTGGCAACCGAACGTCCACACGAGTGCTTGCGAGTTTGAGACGTTCGATCCCGTCATCGACCTCGGACCGATCTGCCATCGCATCGCCCACGATGGCCGTCTGCTGGCGGCGTTGGCCGCACTGTACGGCGAGGAAGCCTGTTTGTTTAAGGATAAGCTGATTTTCAAACCACCGGGATTGAAGGGTTATGGGCTGCATCAGGATTGGATCGGCTGGCCGGGTTTCCCGCGTAGTTTCCTGACCGTCCTTGTGCCGTTCGATCGCGCCGACGCCGACAACGGCTGCACCACGGTTTTTCCCGGTTATCACAAGCAAGGCAGCTTGTCGCCGGAAGACGGCCACTATCACGAATTGTCGGCCGACCTGATCGACGAATCGCGCGCCTTGCACCTGGAACTGGAGCCGGGCGACTTGGCCATCTTCGGCGGTTTCACGCCGCACCGTTCGGCTCCGAATCGCTCGGAGCGCTGGCGTCGCCAATTGTATTTGAGCTATAACAAACTCTCGGACGGCGGACAGCAGCGCGAGCGACACTATGAGGAGTTTCACCGCTGGCTGCGCGTCAAGTACGCCGAATACGGCAAGACGAACCTGTATTTTCGCTAACAGGCGCTAACAGAATGAGCCGACTGGCCCGGAGCGCCAGCGACGGGTTCTTGTTCCCGTCGCTGGCGCTCTGGGCTAGTCGGCAAAAACGCACCCTCTCACCTGGAGACACCGATGGCAACAGCACTCCCGATCGCTCCCGCCGTCCGTTTTCATCTCTCGCTGAACGTCTCGAACCTGGAGCGTTCGGTCGGGTTTTATCGTATTTTGTTTGGTCGCGAACCGGCGAAGTGCCGGCCCGATTACGCCAAGTTCGAGTTGGACGATCCGCCGTTGGTGCTGTCGCTGGAACCAATGGCCGGTGCCACGGGCGGGGTTCTCAATCATCTGGGCTTTCGTATGCCCGACTCCGTCACGTTGGTGGCGATGCAAAAACGCCTGGAAGAAGCGGGCATCCGCTCGCGCCGCGAGGAGGGCGTCGAGTGCTGCTACGCACGGCAGACCAAGTTCTGGGTGACGGACCCCGATCAAACACTGTGGGAGATGTACACGCTCGATGAGGATCTCGATCATCGCGGCGTCGGCCAAACCCGCGAGGAAATGGTATCTGGAACCAATCGATCCGCGACTGACAAGCCCATGTCAGTTCCGCCGGCAGTCTGGGAGCATACCCTCGGTCAGCCGGTGCCGGAGTCGATCGCGCGGGCGGATGACAGCGTCGAGGAGGTTCGTCTGCGCGGCACCTTCAACCAACCGCTGACCGATGACGTGAAACGTCGTCTTCTTCGTGAAGCGGATCGTGTGTTGCGGCCGGGCGGTCGATTGTTCGTTCATGTACTCGTCGCCGACAAACCTCTGGCGGGCGCTCCCCATCTGCCCGGCCCCGCGGCGGCCGTGCGGCATGTGCCGCTCGACTCGGAGCCGCCGCGCTTGCTGAAAGCAGCTGGTTTCCAGGCGATTAAGCGCATCAAGTTTGAAGACAAACCGTGCTTCGTCGTCGATGGCGTGGCGATGCGTGAGATGCAACTAGAAGGTTACAAATCATCGGCTGTGTAGGTGTGCCGAACTTGTGAGGGCTTCACCAGTGGGGACGTGGTGAATCCCTCACAAGTTCGGCACACCCTATATACCAGTCTCCGCCACCAAAGCGATGCGAGCGCCGGCGTTTTCAAGCTTCTTCTGAAGCGCCGCCGCCTCGTCTTTGAGCAGGTTCGCTCGGACGACTGCCGGCGCACTTTCGACCAGTTCCCGCGTCTCCTTCAGTCCGAGGTTAGTGATTTCACGGACGACCTTGAAGACGGCGATCTTCTTTTCCACCTCCGCCAATCCCTTGAGAACCACCGCGAAGTGAGTCGGTTCCGGCGGCGCGGGCGCGTCGGGGTTTTTCTTCACCGTCATGATGCTAACAGTTGGCCGGATGCCGTGAACCTCTTCAAGACAGCCACGAAGCTCGGCGGCTTGCGCGAGAGTCAAATCCATAAGGCGATCCGCCAAATCTCTGATATTAACGAATCCCATTATACACTTCCTTTCCCTTTGGTATCGAAGGCGATGAGGCAGTCGCCTTGTAGGGAGAAAGAGCATCATGGAACCTGTCAGGTTCACCCGTTTTTTGCCGACAAGCCCGGAGCGCCAGCGACGGGGCATGTCAACCCGTCGCTGGCGCTCCGGGCTTGTAATTCATGCTGTTACTGTCTGTTAGCGTTTCGTCCCCTTCACCAGCGTTTCAGCCTCACGATGCAGCATCTGGTAAGCGAGGCGTTCCTGCCACGTACTCGCCGTGCCCTTCGCTTTTTCTCGGACGATCTCGTCTGCCTTGTCGAACCATTTCTTAGCCTCGTCGCCGTGGCCCAGGCGCTGCACACTCATGGCCATCAGCAAGAAATCGCGTGCTTCCGCCTTCGGTTCGGGCAAGCGTGTAATTTCTTGCAATCGTGTCAGGGCGGCGTTGAATTGCCCGTCGCGATATAGCAACAGTGCCAGTCGCCGCAGGTCGTCGGACGATTGCGGATTCGCTTTCACCGCGCGCTCCGCGCGTCGCATCAACGGTTTCCGATCGCGCACGGCTCCGTTACTCAGGGCGCACGTCCAGGCGATGCTCCGCGCCACGGCTTCATCCTTGCTATCGCTGAAACGCTGCATCAGCCGCTCGCACCAACGGCGATAGTTCGCCTCGTTGCCGCTGGCAAGCAGTGTCAGAGCGTGCTGCTGCCAGATCGACACCTCTGTGTTTCCCAGATGGATGGCCTTGGCGAAATCGGCGGCGGCCTTGGTCCAGTCAGCGCGTTCCGCCTCGGCGCGGCCGCGTCCGATCCACAGTTCCGCTCGATCACCCTTGCGTTCGATGGCCTTGGAATAATCCGCCGCCGCCTGTTCCCAGCGGCCCAACTCGGCCTCGGTCTCGGCACGGCCGGCCCACAAATCCCAGCGCTCGGCGTTGCTCTCCAGCGCCTTACTGTAATCCGCTCGCGCCGTCTCCCATCTGTGCAACTCCGTGTTGGCGCGGGCGCGGCGAGCAGATAAATCAGCCGACGCGCCGTGAGCGATCAGACGATCGAGATGACGGACAGCGCCGGTCCACAATTGGCGGCGCTCGCACTCCGTCGCCCCGCGCTGGTCCCATGCCGCCGCGCGTCCCGCAGCCGGCGCGAACTCCTTGCCATACTTCGTCTGCACTATCCGCCATGCCTTGTCCAAATCCGCGCCGTCGAACGCCGCCGTCTCGCCGACTTTCGCCAATCGCTGACCGCTCAGCAGTTCGGCGACGAGAAGCAGATCATCCGCCGGCCGCTCATCCGCCCGCAATTCCCGCGTTTCATTGGCCGACGGATCGCCCGGTACGCCGATCGCCAACACAAGCCGGCCGTCTCGGCCCAGCGTGACGCCATGCGGGATCGGCTGTTCGGGGCCTCGCTTCAACAACGGACTGATGGGTTCGCCCGTCGTCGCATCCCAGACACGCACGCCATCGGCGGCAACCGTCGCCAGCCAGCGGTTGTCGGCGCTGAAGGCACCCAGCGTCACGGCTGCGCGATGGCGCAGCGGCGCAGTCACCGGCTTGCCGTTGCCGGCGTCCCACACGCGCGCCCGCCGGTCGTCGCCGACCGTCACCACCCGCTTGCCATCGGGACTGAAGGCGGCATACACGACGGCAGCGTCATGCCCGGCGGTCTCGGCCACCGAACGCCCCGTGTCCGCTTCCCACACGCGAGCGGTGCCGTCCGCGCTGGCCGTCACAAGTTGCCGGCCATCGGGGCTGAATGCCAGATGATGGACCGCTTGGCGATGTCCCCAAGTGGGGCCGATGGCCTTCGCCTTATCGTCCCAAAGACGCATCCCGCCCTCGACATCTACCGTGAGAATGCGCTTGCCGTCCGGAGTGAACAGCGCCCGGCTGATGTCCTCTTTATGCTCCATAGGCGCTCCCACAAGAGCGCTTTTATCCACATCCCACAACCGCGCTCGCTGGTCCTGGCAGGCGGTCAGCACCCGTTGACCATCGGCGCTGAGTTTCGCTTGCACGACGGAACGCGGATGCAACAGCGTTTCGCCGATCGGCTTGCCGGTCTCCGTCTCCCACACGCGCACGCGCCCTTCCAATTCGTCGCCATTAGGCTGATGACTGACCGTGAGGACACGCCGGCCATCGGCGCTGAACGCCGCGGCCGATACCTTGTTTGTGTGTACCAACGCGGCACCGATAGGCTTCTTCTCCGTGTCGTACACTCGCCCCGTCATCCCGGTGACATGCAGCACACGCCGACCATCGGGGCCGAACACGACCAATCCCGATTCAATTCGCCTGGCCGAAGACGCGGGTGGCTCACTCGCCGTCAGATCCCACAGACGCACCACCTGTCCGGATAGCGTGAGAATCCCATCTCCCGCAGGCGTGAAAGCCGCATACGCGATCGGTCCATTGTGCGTGAGCGCGGGCAAAATTTTCTCTCCCGTGGTGTAATCCCAGATGCGCGCCGCATCATCCGCGCATGTCGTCAGCACGTATCGGCCATCGGGACTGAAGATCGCCTGATTCACCGCCTCCGCGTGTCGAAAGGTTTGACCCACGGCCTCGCCGGTTCCGGCGTCCCAAACCCGCACGCCACGATCCTCGCCGATCGTCAGCACAGCGCGTCCATCCGCACGAAACGACGCACCGCGCACCGCGGCACCGTGCTTGAGCGGCGGGCCGATCGGCTTGCCCGTATTCGTCTGCCACACGCGCGCCGTGCCATCGACGCTGGCCGTCAGCACCTGTTTGCCATCGGGACTGAATGACGCCTGTACCAGCGGCGCGGCATGTGAAAACGCCGAACCGACCTGCTTCTCCGTGGCGATGTCCCAGAGACGCGCACAGCGATCCTGGCAGATCGTCAGCACCTGCTTGCCGTCGGGACTGAACGCGGCCGGACGCGGACTGATCTCACTGCCCAGCGCTTGCTCGCTGAGTGCTTCGCCGGTCGCGGCATTCCACACATGCAACTCCGTCTCGCTCGGCTCCATCGCGGATTGGAAGGCGACCGTGAGAAAACGCCGTCCATCCGGGCTGAACGATAGCCCCACCATCGGCCCCATAAGTTGCAGCGCCGGAAACGCTTCCTTGCCCGTTTCGAGATCCCATAGGTGGGCGGTCATGTCGGTGGTAGCCGTGAGGACGCGCTTGCCATCGGCGCTGAACGCGGCGTGCGTCACCGCCGTCATGTGCGGCAATGGTTCGCCGATGCGCCGGCCTGTCGTCGCGTCCCAAATTTCGGCCGTGCCATCCGTGCCGGCCGTGAGAACACGCCGACCATCGAGGCTAAGCTGCACGGCATTGATCTTCTTTTCGTGAACCCATACCTGCACCGGACGCGGACACTGTGCGAGAACGGCAGCCCATCGCAGACGATGCGCCCCTTCCGGCAATTTTTCTTTCTGCGCTATCCGCAGCGCCTCGGCGAACCACAGCAGCGATGCAGGCAACTCGCCGCTCTCCATCCGACGCATTCCAGCGGCGACGTGCATTTGCATCAGTTGCCGCGCTGCCTCGTGACGCTGACTCACCGCTTCCTGATGCATCTGCTTCGCGGTCTGAGCAAGATCTTCCGCCGTCTTGCGATCGCGTGCCTGCTCGTCGCGTTGCTGGATGGCGTCCTTGCGTTGTTTCTTCGCTTCCGTGAGTTCACCGTTGACCGCGTCGTGCTTTTGTCGCCATGTCGCCGTTTCCATCTCGGCTTGTCGCATGCGCCGCAGCGTCTCGCCATCCGCTGTCGGCTCTTGCTTGCGCGAATGCCGTGCCTTGTCTTCGCGCTGGGCGGCGAGTCGCGCCGATTCTGCTTCTTCATGCGAGGCCCGCGACGCTTTCCACCAGCCGTAGCTCGTGATGGCGAGAGCGAGGCCGAGAAGCAGAAACGCCGCCGAGACGCCGGCGCGGCGCGGATGGCTTCGGTACCAATGGATTAGTTTCGCGGCGGTGAGGCGTGTGCGTGATGACGACGAGGTCGGATCGCCGCAGATGGGACAGCGCGGCGTTTCCGTGGGAGGCAGTCCGGCCAGCAGAGAAGGATCCCAGAGATGGCCGCGCGGACAGATCACCTTTTGCGACATGGGAGCGCTCCTTGAATGACGAAGCAGAGTTGCCAGCGCGATTATCGCATCCAGAGGCGGCGCGTCAAGTTGTCGGATATTATTCGTGGCGGAGCGCAACCCCGAAAGACAACAGGCCCACGAGCAACGCTCGCGGGCCTGTTGTGTCCGATGGTGTTATTTCTGGCTATCGTGGTGTTGTTGCCACCAGTGACGCCAAGCCGCCGCCGCGGCTATTCGGCCGCGCCGCCCCGCTGCCTCGTCAGGACCGAAGTCCTCGGCGGTCAATTCCTTGAGCGCCCGCCGCGCCGCCTGAATGACGGCGACTTCGGGATCATCCAGCAGTTGCAACAAATCAGGGATATGCTCGGTCGCTTTTTTGTGTCCGCAAGCCGATGCCGCGGCGCGTCGCACCTCGACGCTGTCATCTTGCATCTTATCACGCAGCGTCGTCGCCTTCATGCGTGTCAGACGCTGTGCCAGGGCGTCGCGTGTCTCGCGCTGGATCGCGCCGGCCATTTTCGGAATCGCCAAGGCGAGGGCGTCGGTATTATCGATGCCCTTGGCGTCCCGCAAACGAGCGAGAAGGGACATTTGCTCTTCGCCCTTGGCTTTCAGCAACTCGTCCCGCAGAGTCGTCACTTCGGGCGGCAGGGTTTGCAGTCTCTGGTTGCCGTGATCGAGAACGAGATGGATGGCCTTGTCCGGATCGAACTTGCCGGACTTCACCGCTACCGTTCCACTCTTGGCCAGCGTGTCGGCCGATTCGCCGTGCTGGAGCGCCAACCAGTGCTGCCATTTCTCGACGGAACGCGCGATGCCTTTCTGCGATGCACCGGGGATGGGACCAAAATCGGTGCCGCGAGTGGCACGGACTAGAGCCAGGCGTGCCGCCTTACGAACCAACGGATGCGGATCGTTCAGATGTTCGATCAACTCCTTTTCCAGATGTAAATGCCGCTTGCCAGCGGTGAGGACGGCGATTAAGCGGACCAGAGGATCGTTATCCCCCAGCTTCTGACGGACAAGATCAGGATCTGCCTCCACCAGTTTTCCAATAAATACGCGCAGGGATGACTGTTGGAACAAATGGGCGGCGAGTTGCCGTTCACGCCCTTCCAACAGCATCTCCGTCATTTGGTCCTCAAGCATTTCCTGTCGTTTTCGCAGTACGCCAGTGAGTTGGAATTGACTCCAATTTCGCATGAGACATCGCGAGGCTTCCTGACGGATCCGCTGAATGACTTGCTCGAAGCAATGTCCCTGCGGTAAGAAACCATCTCCCAAGGACACATAGACATACATCAGCATCTCAGGATTCTTGGTAGCCTGAACCAGGCTAGTGAGCTTAGAGCTCAGTGAGTCGGCCGGTCAACAGTCGCCAATCAGATTGGCCGTCACGTATTTCACCGCATCCACCAGGGCAGGCACGGCTTCCTCTGGAAGGAGTTGGAGACTGTGCTCCATGTTTTTCTCAAGAGCCTGCATCATAGGCCCCGCAGACTGCCCCCGCATCGTGGCCTTGAACATAACGTACATCAGGACGAACTGCCGTACCTTCGCCTGCGTGGCCGGATCATTCTGGACTGCCAGGGTTTGAAGTCGTCGAAAATCATCTATCTGATCCTTCATTTCGCGCAGGACTCGTCGCACGGCGAGGTTGACTTCCACTTTTGAACGTTGGATGCGAGCGATGGCCATCGCCACACTCAGGCGGACTTGGACATCCTTGTCCGCGAGGGTTTTGGTCAGGACGGGGAGAGCTGGAGATGCTTTCGGGCCCAGACTCCCCAAGGCAAGCGCGGCTTTGCCTCGTAGCTGAGGATCCTTGCTCGTCAAGGCCTTGAGCAGAGGTGTCAGCGGATTAACAGCTTGAACGACTGGATTGCCTTGGAGCATCGGAGCCAGCCAGACATTTTTATTTTCCGCTTGACGGACTTTGACGAGGAGATCCGGTACTCCTGCCATCGTCATCAGTATCAGGGCACCGACCACTTTGTCATGGACCAAGCGATTTTTGTCCCGTAGGGCGACGAGCAGTTCAGGCACAGCATCCGCTGCATCGAGTTCCATCTTACCCAGCGCTTCGGCTGCCGCAGCGCGAATGCGATAATCTTCATCCTTCATGGCGTGCCGCAGTGCCGGTACCGCTTTCTTCGCTTGCGAACCGAACAGCATAATGGTCTTGATCGCATCCAGACGCACCTCGACTTTGTCGTCGCCCAGCGCATCGCACAACGGCTCAACAGCGGCCGGCCCTATCGCGGCCAGCGCCGCCCGCACATGCTCGCGGACGCGGCCGCTGGGATCGTGGAACAGTCGAGCCAGGTTGGAGGCTGCTTCTTTGCCATCGGCCCCCATCTCGCCCAACGCATCGACCGCAGCTACACGCACGTCTGAATGTTTATCCTTGAGCGCTTCGATAAGCGCCGGCACGGCCGCCTTCGCATCGGGACCGGCCTGCCCCAACGCTTGCGCCGCCCGCGTGCGGATGCCGGCATCGCGATCCTTCAACGCCTTGACCAGTTCCTCCACAGCCGGCGTGCCGATTTGCCCCAGCGCCTTGGCCGCGCTGGTACGCACTTCGCCGAAGTTATCGTGTAGTGCCTTAGCCAGCGCCGGTACGGCATCGCGGGCGGCCAGACCGAGGTTGCCCAACTGCTTGGCGGCGTGCTGGCGGACGTGGAAATCGTTGCTCGAAAGCTGCCGGATGAGATCGGTGATGGTGGCGGGTTTCTGTTCTCCGGGGGCCGCGAAGCACAGACTCGCGGACGCCAAAATCACTCCCAATGTGAAGAGACGACGCATGGAGAAACCCTCCTCTGGGCGATCGGTACTCTTCCCTCCTTACAGTGTGACCACGAACGCCCGAAGGATGCAAGCGCAAAAATCATATCCGCATATCAACATATTACGGCGAGAGACGCTCGATGCGCCAGCCGACCGGCTGCACACGCTGATAGCGCAGCCGATCGTGTAGGCGGTCGGGCCGGCCCTGCCAGAACTCGATCGCCAGCGGTCGAACGCGGAAGCCGCCCCAGAACGGCGGACGCGGCACCTCGCCCTCCGCGAAACGCTCGGCCAACTCCCGCGCACGCGCTTCCAGTAGTTCACGGCCCCCGATAACCTCGCTCTGATGCGAGGCCCATGCGCCCAATCGACTGCCCAGCGGCCGGCTGCGGAAATACTCGTCGGACTCCGCCTCCGACACACGCTCGACCGTGCCTTCGATGCGTACCTGCCGCTGTAGTTCCGTCCAGAAGAACAACAGCGCCGCGCGCGGATTCGCGGTTAACTCGCGGCCCTTGCGGCTTTCGTAGTTGGTGTAAAACGTGAAGCCGGATTCATCGAACGCCTTGAGCAGAACGATCCGCGCCGCTGGCTGGCCGTCCGGCGTCGCTGTTGCCAATGTCATCGCGTTCGGCTCCGGCACTTCGGCCGTCAACGCCTGCGCGAACCACGTCTGAAACTGACGGAGCGCATCGGCGTCAACGTCCGCTTCCGAGAGTCCTCCACGCATGTATTCTTTACGCATATTAGCGATGGTCATTGTATTTACCTTGCGCGAGCGACTGATCTTTTTCCTATCTTTGTATCATGGTAGCAGGCCGCTTGCGGCTTACAGCTAGAAACAGAACGCGGTAGGTCCGGCGAGCCGAGCCGGACTTTGACTTCATAGTGCCGCTCGGCTCGCGGCACCTACCAGCGGTAGGTCCGGCGAGCCGAGCCGGACGGAAAGAAGTGCCGCTCGGCTCGCGGCACCTACCAGCGGTAGGTCCGGCGAGCCGAGCCGGACTTTGACTCAACAAGTGCCGCTCGGCTCGCGGCACCTACTCAAACCGTGCCGCTCGGCTCGCGGCACCTACTGTCGATTGCGGTAGGTCCGGCGAGCCGAGCCGGACTTTGACTTCATAATGCCGCTCGGCTCGCGGCAACTACTGCACAACCGAGGTTGTCTCGATGCCGCGTATCATCTCCCTCATCGCCAGCGCCACCGAAATCATCTGCGCCCTCGGTTTCGAGGACCAGATCGTCGGCCGTTCGCATGAATGCGACTATCCCGAAGCGATCAAACAACTGCCCATCTGCACCGAACCAAAGTTCGATCCCGACGGCACCAGCTATCAGATCGATCAGCGTGTCAAGGCGATCGTGCAGGAAGGATTGTCCGTTTACCGCGTCGATGGCGAGAAACTGCGCGATCTCGAACCGGACGTGATCGTCACGCAATCGCATTGCGAAGTGTGTGCCGTCAGTCTGCGCGATGTGGAGCGGGCCGTGTGCGCTTGGCTGCGCACCTGTCCGCAATTGGTGTCGCTGGCACCAAACGGATTGGCCGATGTGTGGACGAGCATCGAGCAAGTCGCCGAGGCGCTGAAAGTTCCCGAACGCGGCGCGGAGGTGATTCGCCGTCTCCAGGCACGCATGTCCGCCATCACCGAGCGGACACGCGATCTCGCCGAGCGACCGACCGTGACGTGTATCGAGTGGATCGATCCGCTGATGGCGGCCGGCAACTGGATGCCGGAGTTGGTCGAGATGGCGGGCGGCGTTCCGGTCTTCGGCGTCGCCGGCGCTCATTCGCCGTGGATGACCTGGGAGCAACTGTGTGCGGCCGATCCCGATATTCTCGTGCTTCTACCGTGCGGTTTCGACATCGCGCGGACGCGACACGATCTGCCCGTGCTGATGAACCGACCGGAATGGCCAAACTTGCGCGCGGTGCGCACCGGCCGCGTCTTTCTCGCCGACGGCAATCAATACTTCAATCGGCCGGGACCACGCCTGGTCGAATCGCTGGAAATTCTCGCGGAATTGCTGCATCCAAATGTGTTCACCTTCGGTCACGAAGGGACGGGCTGGCAGCGCGTGAATTCCTGATTGCGTAAACAACAGCGTGTCCCGGACGAATTACCGGATGGAGTCTTCCGAGAATCTCCTCGGGGAAATCGAGGTGTCCATGTCCAGCATGCAGCTTGTGACGGCGGTAACCATCAGCGGCGCCCTGATCTTCGGCATGATCCTGGCTTTGTTCGGCAGCTTGAAATTGGCCGTGGCGCGACGGCTGCAACTGGATGATGGCCAAGTTCGCCATTTGCGCATCGCCCTGAACATCGCCCTGATTCCGCTGATGCTGCTGTCCGGCGTTCTGGTGGACAATCTGGGTGTTCGCTCCGTCCTCATGGCCGGTTCCGTCGTCTTGTCCGTGGCGCTGGTCAGCCTGAGTTTGCGCCCAACTTATCCGCACGCTTTCGGGGCGATCCTGTTGGCAGCGTTCGGCGTCGCCGCCCTCAGCACGGCCAGCATCGTGTTGATGCCGCGCGCCTTCTTCTCTCCGGTGGAGACGTCGGCTTCGCTTAATCTTGGTTTCGTCTTCATCGCCCTGGGCGCGCTGCTGACGCCCGTACTCGCGGACATTTTGCTCGACCGTGTAGGGCTGCGCCGTACCCTTGGCGCGTTCGCTCTGCTGGCGCTGGTGCCCGCGTTTCTCGCGGTGTTTCCCCATGCCGAACACTGGCAGATCGCCGATCATCCGGGCGATTCGGCAGCGCTGTTCTCCGAACCATCGAGTTGGTTGGCCGCGCTCGTCTTCTTCGTTTACGCTCCGCTGGAGGCGTCCATCAGTCTGTGGACGCTGACCTTGTTAACCGAGCGTAATCAGGACGAGCGCGAGGCGGGTGGCCTTCTGACCGGCTTCTGGATTGGTTTCCTGGCTTCGCGTCTGCTGGTTGCCGTGGGGCGGCACACGGACATTCTCTCGGAGACGTGGGATCGTTGGATCGTTGTGCTTCCGCCGCTGATGGCGGCGGTGGTGATCGGCAACCTGGCGGGAGCAAGTCATCGCGGACGGCCGCGCGGCGGCCTTATTCTGCTGGGCTTGTTGCTGGGGCCAGTCTTTCCGACGTTGCTGGCGATGATCTTCCGCTATGTTGCTCCCGCCGAGCAAGGGCTGGCTTACGGCATTGTGTTCGCCGCCGGTTCTCTCGGTAGCCTGCTGCTGTCGCCGGTTCTCACGCTTCGGACACGGCAACCTTTGCAAACGCTGCGCGTGCCAATTTTCCTGGCCCTGCTGCTCACGGCCGTGACCCTGGTGCTGGGGTTGATGACGCCATGACCGTAAGAAGCCCTAACGAAATGGCGAACGGCCGGCGTAAGCCGGCTGGTAAGGGGTGCCCACCAGCTGGCTTACGTCGGCCGTTCGCCAACAAGTGGCCGGATCATGCGTGAGAGGACGGCGTACCCTTGAGGAATACGACGCCCAGCGGCGGTAGGGCCAATGTCAGCGACCAGGGCTGACCGTGCCACGATACCGGCGCGGCCTCAATACCGCCGAGATTACCGACACCGCTGCCGCCGTAGGCCGTCGCATCGCTGTTGAGCAACTCTTGCCAGAAACCACCGAATGGCACCCCGACTTGATAATCCAGCCGGGGAATCGGTGTGAAATTACACAGGACAAGGATACGCTCACCGACAGTAACGCCTTTGCGAAGGAAGCTGATGGCGCAGGCGGACGAGTCGTTGCAGTCGATCCACTCGAAGCCTTGCGGTTTGCAGTCCTGTTCGTGCAGCGCCGGCTCCGTTCGATAGACGCGATTGAGATCGGCCACCCACTTTTGCACTCCCGCATGGAGGGGATGTTCGAGTTGGTGCCAATCCAAACTCGTCTCGTGGTCCCATTCGCGGCCTTGTCCCCATTCGCCGCCCATGAAGAGAAGTTTCTTGCCCGGCTGGCCGAACATATAGCCGAACAACAAACGGAGATTGGCGAACTTCTGCCAATCGTCGCCGGGCATGCGGGACAGAAGCGACCCCTTGCCATGAACGACTTCATCGTGCGACAGCGGCAGCGTGTAGTTTTCCGAGAACGCGTAAAGCATGCGGAACAGCAATTCATTGTGATGATACTGCCGGTGGATGGGATCGCGCCCCAGGTAACTCAGGGTGTCGTGCATCCAGCCCATGTCCCATTTCAGGCCGAAACCCAGGCCGCCCAGATGCGTTGGCCGCGACACCATCGGCCACGCCGTCGATTCCTCGGCGATGGTCTGCACATCCGGATAATTGCGATACACGGACTCGTTGAAACGACGCAGGAAGTAGATGGCCGCGAGATTCTCATTGCCGCCGTACACATTGGGCACCCACTCGCCGGCCTTGCGCGAGTAATCGAGGTACAGCATCGACGCCACCGCATCCACACGCAGTCCATCAATGTGGTAGTGATCCAGCCAGAACAGGGCGCTCGACAACAAGAAGCTGCGTACCTCATGGCGCTCGTAGTTGAAGATCAGGCTATTCCAATCGGGATGATAACCGAGCTGCGGATTGGCGTGTTCAAACAGATGCGTGCCATCGAAATAGCCGAGACCGTGTTCATCGCTGGGGAAGTGCGAGGGCACCCAATCGAGGATGACGCCGATGCCGCGCTGGTGCAGGTAGTCGATAAGGGCCATCAAATCCTGCGGCGTGCCGTAGCGACTCGTTGGCGCGAAATAGCCGGTCGTTTGATAACCCCACGAACCGTAAAAGGGGTGTTCCGTCAACGGCATGAACTCGACGTGCGTGAAGCCCATTTGCTGCACATAGTCGGCCAAACGCGGCGCAATCTCCCGGTACATCAGCGGGCGATTATGATCTTCACGCATCCATGAGCCGAGATGCATTTCGTAAATCGACATCGGTGCTTGCAGGCTGTTGTGATGGCGACGCTGATTCATCCAGGCTTGATCGCGCCAGATGTAATCGAGATCCCACACGATCGACGCGGTGCGTGACGGCACTTCCTGATAGAAGGCGAAGGGATCGCTTTTATCGACGTGGTAGCCATTGTAGCGCGAGACGATGTGATACTTGTAGGCGGTGCCGACGCGGATACCCGGTAGAAAACCGCTCCAGATACCGGACTGACCGCGCGGGTGCAGCGGATGCCTACCCTTGGTCCAACCGTTGAAATCGCCCATGACGGAGACGCGCTCGGCGGCCGGCGCCCACACGGCGAAGTGAGTGCCCGCAATCCCCTTGCGTGTGCAGGGATGGGCGCCGAGCTTTTGATACAACCGATGATGATTGCCTTCGTTGAACAAGTAGAGATCCTGCTCCGTCAGCAGGGTCTCACCCTGGAGAACCAGGGTCGCGGGCACATGCAGTTTCTCGATCATGGAGCGTTCTCGTTAATGGCGAACGGCCGGCGTGAGCCGGCTGGTGGTGACGAGAACCAGCCGGCTCACGCCGGCCATTCGCCGCGATGATTGGTCTCCCCCTCCTTCCTTTCGTCCGAGAACGCCTCAGGGGATTAGCGACCGCGTGCCGCCTGGCGTGCTTCGCCGCGCTGCCGGTCGGCAAGATCGGCAGAAAAGTGACGACGCTGTGCCACCCCCCTCACCCTGCCCTCTCCCCCTTCAGGGGAAGAGGGTTGGGGGGAGGAGGTCAGGGCATGCTCTCGCACCGGCCGCAAGAAGTGACGAGCGATGTAATCGGCGAGATCGCGGCCAGTGCGCAGACCTTCCTGATTGTCGAACTCGTAATGGATGCCCCCATAAATCCGGCTGCGGCCCGCTTCCTCCGCCGCCGCCCAGAAGCCGGGGAAAGAGCGCGTGACGCGCGGCGCACCATCGGAACCGATGCGGAAGGGAAGGGCATCCTCACCGAAGAAATTCGACAGAGCCGCTGCTGCGGCCCCGCTGAAGGTGCTGTGTCCCGAAGCGTAGGACGGAAACGGCGGCGTCGTCAGCAGCGATTCCCAGGCGCGATCCGGTGTCGTGTCGGGGTTCTCATCGCGGTCGGCCTCGTGGATGGCCGTGACGGGTCGCCAATAGCTGTAACCGAACTTGCCCTCCCAGCACACGATGGCGGCGTCGGCCATGCTGATGTTGAGCAACGCGAACAGGCGAGCATTCTCGGCCAGGCTCAGCCCACGCTGGCGCGAGACGATTTGCGCGATCTGGTTCCAGTGACCCGGCGGCGTGATAGTGCCTTCGCCGTCATCCCAGAACAAGGCGATGAGGGTTTGCTCGTCCGTTCGCTTGCTGCCGGTTCGCCGGCCCAACGCCTTGACCTCGCCGAACGCCTCGGTGTACGCGGCACTGGTCAGAGGAGGAGGCGTGGCGGGAATAAAGCGAGCCGTGCTGGGGAGGGCGAAGGGCGTGAGGTAACGCCATTGCGGCAGGAGCGCTTGCCGATTACCGGGCGGTGTTGGTCGCCACAAGCCTGGAGTGAAACGCGGTGTGTATTCGACACGGCGGTTCGCGCCATCGTTGGCGCGCCAGGCCAGGATTTTCTCCGCGACATGCTGGCCCAGCGCGACCCCGCCAACCTTGGCGGGGCCATCCGGTACGCTATCCAGACACGCATCGAGCGCGGCGTCGCACGACTCCGCCTGACGTGGATAAAGTTCGAGAAGGACGCGGTGGGCGGCAATGGCCGCCGCTACCTCGGCGGAGGCCACACCCTGCACCCGTGCATCGACTCGATAAGGGCGATACGTTCGGTCGAGGGCAATCACGGCGTCGTAGATGGCGGCGTGGACCATCGCCAGGTTTCGCGCCGCGCGCGGCGGCGGTGTCCGCTCGGTCTGGATCGCCTTCAAGGCGGCGGCGTTCCATTGCAAGATCGCGTCCGGCTTCGACGCCCTTACGCTGCTCGCTCCTCCCGTTGAGGGAGAGGGTTGAGGTGTGGGAGGCTTGTCAACAATGTAAGGTAGCGCTGCGCTCTGGGGAATGGGTATCAGCCGCTCCTGCGTCGGTGGCGTTTGCACTTGGCCGGCGCTGTTGGCGGTCGCAATCATCGTCGTCAAGAACAGGAAACTGTACATGGCTTGACTCCGGCCTCGACCAAGGAGGAATTGAGGAGAGCAATCCGCGCTCAGGCGAACGATTCCGCCGATGTTTCTTTCTGTTCCGATTCTCGCTCCTATTTCTTTTGTAATTCATAGTCCGGCCTGTCACCACCTCCGAAGGCCGCATCTTGAGACGGAAACCCACTTTTGCATCGTCTTGTGCCGTTTACACAGAGTTTGCCGAATAGAGGAGGTCGAGCGGTCTCGGCGCCCAAAGGGTTGCCACCCTGCCAAACGGTATCGGTTGTAGCATTTGTGCGGAATAGAGAGGGAATTCTGTTTTTCCCGACTCTTTTTTTCCCGTGACCGCCTGACAGGTGTATAATGATCGACGATAATTGAGGTCAGGAAAGCCGGACTGGAACCCGGTTTCTCCCAACGGAAGGGAGTGGAGAAGATGCGCCAACTTATTCTGGTGGCTTTGTTGTTGCTGGCCGGTTGCGAGAGTTTGATGGGTCCACGAAAACGGGCGCTGGCTCCGGAAAAGGTCGATCCGCCCTACCTGCCCATCAACGAGCAGGAATATCGCGCGCGGGATCGCCTGGCTTATCCGGATCCCCAACCCTGGGTTGGCCCGCGTACCTGGGCCGAAGTGCCCGCTCAACAGTACGGCCAACGCAGTCATTGAGCCGACCGTCCAGCAACCAGCACACCCACGCTCGACTTCTTGAGGTGCATTATGAAACGTGTTCTGCTCTCTGGAATGGTCCTGCTGCTTCTGGCCGGCTGCCAGGTGGCGCCGGAGCGTGTGCCATTACAACCCCTGCCTGAAACGGGGCAAGCCCTGCCCTATGCGGAGTTGTTGACCCGTGCGCGGGCGCAAGCGAGCGCCGCCAACGATGCCTTTTACGTCAACCGCTGGACGGATCTGGAAGACTACGCCAAGGGTCTCGAACAGACGGCCCGCTTCCTGGCCAAAGCGGAAGAAGTGCCGGCCAACAAAAAGCTCATCCTCAACGAAATGAGCAGCGACCTGGCGAAGAACGCTCTCAAACTCAAGGCGGCGGCGGCCGCCCACGATGTCAAGGACACCACCGACGCCTTGCAACAAATCAACTTGAAGGTTCGCCAGCTGCGCTTGACGGACTGAGTTCCGCTTTCCGCAATCCGCTTTCCGCTATCCGCTGTATAACTGTCTGTCAGAGCGGATTGCGGAAAGCGGATTGCGGATTGCGGATGGGAGGATTCGCATGTCACCCGTTCCGCCCTTTTGGTTCAAGCAACGCCAATGCCAAGCCGAACCCGCAGGTGATGACCACACGCTGAAAGTGACCGGCCCCAATCTTGGCGAGGCGTTCCTACACATTGGCCGCAGTGAGAACAATCGCTGGCGCGCTGCCATGCGCCGCACCGCCGATGGTCCCGAGGTCGCGGCGACCGAAGCGGAACTCGACAACACCAGCGATGCGTGGGAGGCGGCGTTCGAGTTGTACCGAACGCATGTGATCGTGTGAGAAAGAATGCCGCTTGCGATTTGGCGTATCCCCACGCTAAGCCGCAAGCGGCTCCTTGATCTACTGCAAGGTCACTTCTTCTTGCTTTCGGTCGGGTTCTCCTTGATCTCCGTGGTCTTCGATCCACCCGAGCGGATCTCCTTCAACAGCGTTTTCTGGCCCGCGCTCAAGACCTCCTCCACGTCGCTCATCTCTTTCTTTTGCAGAGCGGCGATTTGCTGTTTGAGTTCGTCGATTCTAACCGAGTATTTCGCGCGGATTTTGTAGATGTCATTTTTCTGTTTCTGGTTCAGGCCGAGCTTGCTGAAACCGGCCGGCAGTCTGGCTTTGATGAAGATCGGCTCCTTGTCCGTCTTCTTGTCCTCCCCCATCAGGAAACCGCTGGTCAGCAACCCAACGACAAGCATCGACGCAACAAACCGGAGGCGAAACATCGCGTTTCTCCATGAAAAAAAGCCTTGAACGGAAGCGTTTGGACTAAAAAAAGTATCATCGGACCCGCCGCGGGCTTCAAGAAAAAAATTCGGAAAAACACCATTTTTTCGTTTCGGTGACGTTGTGGTGTCAGCGATGTTGAATGCTCCCGTATGCCCGATTTGCCAATCTTTCCAGGTTTGCAGCGTCTGCCCGAATCGTCGAAATGCGATCTTTGCCGGAGAAATCCACTCAAGAATGCGGAAAAAATCGAGGGAGAGGCGAAAAATTCCTTGCCCTTGCCGGTTCGGTCGATATACTTTTCACACATCAAGAGATGTTGTGATAATCTTTTTTGGGTATGAGGACAATCGGTCATGTTAAGCAGTGTCGCGGCGGAGGTGGACTTTATCGAGGAATTGCGTCTGCGCCGCTGGGCTCGTGAGCATTACGCCCCACGCAACCAGCGTAAAGTGTCCTGGCATCCCGTCATTCTCGACGAAATGGACCGCAAGGACCGCGAGATGGTTGAGGTCGAACCCGTCTGCACCTGCGCTTGAGCTAGACTTGTACCATCCGACTACCGCGAAACCCCGAAGACGTGACCCGTCTTCGGGGTTTCGGTTTTTGTAGACAGCACTCGCAGCCGCTCGAAAAAACATCGTCAAATACTGGCTTCCCTTCTTCGCCTCGGTTACACTCCAAACATTACGCTTTGCCCTACCCCAAGACGCGCCACGATCATGCCAGTCGTCATCCCTAATCTCTCCCTATCCACGCGGACTCGAACCTGGAAGTGGTGGATTTGCGGTCTGTTGTTGCTGGCCACCATGGTCAACTACATGGATCGGCTGACTCTCAACCAGATGTCCGGTCCGATCATGAAGGAATTCGGCCTCCAGCCGCGTGAGTATGGCCAACTGGAGGCCGTGTTCGGAGCCGCCTTCGCGCTGGGATCGGTCCTGATGGGCGTGCTGGTGGATCGCTGGAACGTGCGCTGGATTTATCCGGCCGCCGTCTTTCTTTGGTCGCTGGCCGGCTTCGTCACGGGACTGGCACCGACCTTCGCCGCCTTGTTACTTTGTCGTCTCTTTCTCGGCCTGGCGGAGGCAGGGAATTGGCCTTGCGCCTTGCGGACGACGCAGCGTGTCTTGCCGCCTTCCGAGCGCACGATGGGCAATAGCATTTTGCAAAGCGGCGCCGCCCTCGGCGCGATCATAACGCCGCTCATCGTGCTGGCTCTGTTCCATTGGACCGGCACCTGGCGCTATTCGTTCATGGCGGTTGGCGCCGTGGGCTTGCTCTGGGTGGCCGGCTGGATGATCAGTGTGCGGCGTGAGGATCTCGAATTGGCGGAGCCGAATCGGTCGCACCTCCTCATTACGATGCTCGGTTGGCTGGGTCTGGTGTTGCTCTACGGAATCGACCTCGTCGTCCATATTCAGTTCGTGGATTCACCCACGATCCCTCTCGTGGTCCAGTTCATCGTGACGGCCCTGGGCGTAGGCGGTGTGGTTTTCTGGCTGACGCGGGTAACGGAAGACGAAACCGGACCGGCACGCGTGGTATTTTTCCGGCGTTTCGCCGTGCTGGCGGTCCTGGTGGTGACGATCAACACGACCTGGCACTTCTTTCGTGCCTGGCTACCGTTGTTCTTGCAGAATCAACACGGCTATAGCCTTGATGCCTTCAGCTGGTTCAGCATGGCCTACTATAATCGCCACGGACGCCGGTTGCTTGACGGCGGGTTTTATCACGCTTCGGCTGGCGCGCGGTGGTTTGCCGGTTCACACGAGCCGCTTGCTCGTGTTCTCGACGTGCGCCGTGGTCGCGACCTTGAGCCTGGTCGCCGCGGTTCTGCCGGCCGGTTGGCTGCTGTTGGCCGTGCTGCTGGTTATCGGCTTCGCGACCCTGGGGCTGTTCCCTAATTACTACTCCTTCACTCAAGAATTGAGTACCCGTCATCAAGGTAAGGTAACGGGCGCGCTCGGCTGTATTTGTTGGATGTTCATGTCGCTGCTGCATGAAGTGGTTGGCGATGTGGTGCAGCGAACCGGCTCCTATTCGCAGGGCGTCGCCTGCGCCGGACTGCTGCCGCTGATCGGCGTCGCGGTCCTGCTTCTTTTCTGGGGCAAAGGGGCCGTGGTGCAAGTCGAAGGCTCGTTCGAGGACCGAGTACCGCGCTCTTCTTCCGACGGAATCCAGCCGGCGAAAGAAGAAACCATCACCGCTCCTCTTTAGCTCTCACGGTCCATGATTCATCAACATTGCAACGAAAGGACGAACGGCAATGATTCGGATCGGGCTGGTCGGAATAGGTTTCAAGATTACAAAATCATATGTACTCCTCTCTTCGCCTTTCATCAGTTCTTTATCTCATGGATCGCCCAGGACAGTTTGGTTGTGAACACTAACCCTACTGCGCTGAAATCGATGGTCAGAGCGGGGTGGAGAAGTCCTGCCTCATAATAATCGTCCGTGTTGGAAGTGCAAAAGACCCGCTTCTTGGTGAAGCCTGACGCTTGAAGTTGGCGGCATAACTCCAGGCATTCCTCGGTGATCGTTGAATCTTTGATTTCGCCTCAGAATGGGCCGTCCTTCACGGCGATCAATCGGAGTCTTTGCTCCGAGGCTTGATCGCGCTGCCAGTCGCCATCCTCCGAGAACGTCTGCTGGATCGCGTCTATCATGGCGGCAAGTTGAACAGTGATGGGCCGACGTCCTGATAGGGTGGCCAAGCGGCAAAGTCGGAAGATGCAAGATTGCAATTGAGGTAATCACAAGGACTTGCGCGCTCGACCCATCTTGCCAACTCCCTTTCGCACACCGGCAAAGTGGCAAATTCGCTCCAGCAAGGTCCCTCCGCCTGGATAGGTCAAGGGATAAAATCAGGGCGTCCCAGCCAGCAACAACCAGGCCAGCGTGCGAGTCAGCGTTTCCAGCGGCAGGCCAATGACATTACTCATGCTGCCGCGCACCACGCGGACGTAGGGATCGTTTTGTTCCTGAATGGCATACGCCCCCGAATGGCCACGCCACGAGCGCGTGGCCAGATACACGTCCAGTTCGGCATCGCTCAGCGGAGCGACGGCGACACGCGTTTGCTCCTGCCAGGCGATTTGCACATCGTCAGGGCGACGCCACAAGACGACGCCGGTCCAGAGATCGTGTTCGCGGCCGGACATCTCGCGGAGGATGCGACGTGCGTCGGCTTCGTCTGCCGGCTTCAAGATCGGATGATCGTTGATCCAGGCGATGGTGTCGGCGGCCAAGATCAATCCATCGTCGATGCGCGGAGCTACGGCGGCGGCCTTGAGCCAGGAAACCGTCTGCACGAACGTGCGCGGATCGCGAAAACCGGATTGCGGTTCGTCAATGTCGGCCGGCATCACCTCGAACGGATAGCCGGTGCGTGCCAGCAGTTCCCTCCGCGCCGGCGAGGCGCTGGCGAGAATCAGGCGGCTTGATTGCGACGCTGCCATGAGTGCAACACCTCGACAAGAACAGGCCACAAACGATCCGGCGTCAGCTCCACCATGCACTCCATGCGCGAACAACGCTTGACGTAGCTGCCCTGACACCAGACCGTCGATTCAACCGCGCCGCGCTCGGCTCCGTAAGGGCCATTACGCCGGACCTTGGTGCAAGTATAGGGGGCGACGACGGGTCGGCCCAGGGCCGCTGCCAGGTGCAGCGGTCCCGTGTCGTTGGCCAACATGACGTCCGCACGCGAAAGCAGCGCCGCCAACTGCGGCAGCGTCGTGCGCCCGGTCAGGATGTGAGAGGGACCGTGCAGCCGCTCTTGAATCGCCGTTGCCAACGGCGTTTCATCGCCGCCGCCAACGAAGAATACCGTGCCGCCGAAATCGCTCTGGACGCGACTCGCCAACGCCGCGAAATGCTCCGGCAGCCAGCGCTTGGTCACCCAACGCGAACCGGGACCAAGCATCAACCACGGCCGTGGACAACCCTTCGTCCGCTCGCCGGCCCAGACATGCGCCTTGTCCGAGATGGGAATGTGGAATTGTCGCGGTACGTCGCCGGCACCGAACGCCTCGGCAATCAGCCAGCAGCGATCGACTGCATGAAGGGCGTTGAAGTCGGCCACCGGGATGACATCGGTATAAGACCATGTTGCCCCTTCGCGAGCCGTACTCAGACCGACGCGGCGTTGCGCTCCGGTCGCGGTTGCCATCAGCGCCGTGCGAAACAATCCTTGCAGATCGATGACCAGATCGAAACGCCGTTGTCGTAACTCCTTCAGGAACCTCAGCGACGATTGCGCCGCCGCGCGCCAGCCGCGATGCGACGCCCGGCGATCAAATGGCAGGGTATCGTCGAGATCACGATGGCCGTGCAGCAGCGGTTCATAGGCTTGATTAACCACCCAGGTGATGTGGGCGTGTGGAAAGCGCTGGCGCAAAGCGGTCAACACCGGCAGGCTGTGGATGATGTCGCCCAGGGCGCTCGGCTTGAGCAGGGCGATTCGCTCAGCGGTACAGGCGAACAGAGGAGGTCGGCTCCGTCCGGGCATGCGAGGCATCCTTGGGTGGCACGATTCGGCGATACACGGATCGGCGAGTTTCGCACACCCAGCGTTTTGGAGCAACCTCGTTTCACGCGCTGCTTACGGCGGTCTCTCCCTCTTCCGTCTATCGCGCCGCCTCGTTACAATCGGAGGGCAAACGGGTGCTTGCGGCTTGCGCTAAGCCGCAAGCACCCGTTTGCCCCTCTCCCAAAGGGATACGGTATGGCAGTCGGAACAGGCAAATTGGTCGGCATCGATCTGGGCACGACGTTTTCTGCTATCGCCAGTTTGGACGATCACGGCCAACCGATCACCCTGCCCAATCGCGACGGCGATATGCTCACGCCCAGCGCCGTGCTGTTGCTCGACGACGGTACCGCCGTCGTTGGCCAGGCCGCTCTCGATGTGGCCCTCGAACAGCCTGACCGCGTTGCCACGCTCATCAAGCGGCGCATGGGGCATCCGACCTATGGCCGTCCCGTGGCCGGCCGCGAATTCCGCCCCGAAACGCTATCGGCCATCATCCTGCGCAAGCTCCTGCAAGACGCCGAACTGCGTCTCGGCCCCATTAGCAAAGCCGTCATCACGGTGCCGGCCTACTTCGACGACACACGCCGCAAGGCCACCAAGGACGCCGGCCGCATTGCCGGACTCGATGTCCTCGACATTCTCGATGAACCAACCGCCGCCGCCCTCGCGTATTCGCTGCAACCAGGGCAGCCCGGCGCGCGGAGCGAGTCGGCCACCTTGCCGCAAGATCAAAGGACCGTCCTCGTCTACGATCTCGGCGGCGGCACCTTCGATGTGACGCTGGTTCGCCTATCGCAGCAGCATTTCCAGACCCTCGCCATTGAGGGTGACGTGCGGCTGGGCGGCAAGGACTGGGACGATCGCATCATCGATCATGTGGCCACGCTGTTCAAACGCCAGGCCGGTATCGATCCTCGTAGCGATGCGCAAGCACTGGTGAATCTCGGCAGTGCCGCCGAACGCGCCAAGCGCACGTTGAGCAAATTGCCGCAGACGACGCTCACTTGCATGCACGCCGGTCAAGTGTTGACCGTGCCGCTCAGCCGTGCCGAGTTCGAGTCGCTGACACGCGATTTACTGGTGCGCACGCGATTGACCACGCAGCAGCTTTTACGGCAGGCCAATCTCACCTGGGAGCAAGTCGATCGCGTGTTGCTCGTGGGTGGCTCAACGCATATGCCGATGACACGGCAGATGCTCCAAGAATTGACCGGCAAGGTACCGGACAACTCACTGGCAGTCAGTGAAGTCGTCGCTCGCGGCGCGGCCTTGCACGCCGGCATCGTCACGGCTCACGATTTCGGCGAAGATTTGTTCATGGAAGAGGGTGCCCGCGAAGCGCTGGCGCAGGTGGTCGAGATCAACGTCAACGCGCACAGTTTCGGCATCGAGGTCAAGCACGGCCAGGAGCGCGTCAACGATATTCTGATTCCCAAAAACACGCAACTGCCGACGGCGGCCAGCCGGGTCTATTGCACGGTCGTTGAAAATCAGCAGCGCGTTCGCGTCAAGGTGCTGCAAGGCGAGGCGGCGCAGGCCGACGCCTGCATCAGCATCGGCGAATGCTGGATCGAGGGACTGCCGCCGAACCTGCCGAAATCGTCGCCGGTGCAGGTGCGTTGCGGCGTCGGCAGCAATGGCCTGATTGATGTAATGGCCTTGGACATGACCAGCGGCAAGATGGCGCGCACCGCGATCCATCGCGCCAGCGGTCTTTCCGACGAGGAGATTGCCCGCGAGGGCGACTGGGTCCGCAGTCTGCGCATTCAGTGAAATCCATCTCTGAACGGGGGGCAGCCCCATGAGTGAAGGTTCAGGGGCTGACGCCACTGCTGTGAAAACGATTGATACCTATAATATCTTGCCCCACTTCAACATGGAGGTCCATGATCATCCTTGCGGCGGGTCAAGAGACGCCACGGGATGCCAACGCCGGGGAAACCGCCAGCAATGTTCGGCGGCTACGATACAAACCGGATAATCGTTTTCACAGCAGAGGCTGACGCCCCCCGCTCAGGGATGAAACTACGGGCTGGTCAAGTTAGATTGGCAAGAAATTCCTGCATCTCGCCGGCCGCGTGTTCGTCCCCCTTCTGCCGCGCCATCGTGATCCCCGCCTGATACAACTCCCGTGCCTCGTCTTCACGGTTCAGACGAGTCAGCACTCGGCCCGCTTGCATGTACGCCGGCACGTAGTCCGGCGCGACTTGCAGCAATCCCTGGAAACAACGCACCGCCTCCTCATCTTGTCCCGCGCTGACGTGTTCCATCGCCAAGCCGTAACGCAGGAACGGATCATTCGGATCCTCCGCCAGCATCTCCTCGATTTGCTGCTTGCGGGACTTATCTGCCATCGTCGATGCCTCCCCGTTACATGGACCGTGTGCGTGGATCGAATAGATCCTCCGATCGATGATCCCTGCTTTTGTTCTACCCTGCCGCGCACAAGGGACAAGTTCGGCGCAGGTGTTAGATCGCATGCAATCGCTACAGGCGATACAGAACGCATGGCCCTTGTCACCTGCCTTCCGTCGGCGGGGAGATGGTGAACCTGGCGAGTCCGCGTGCAGCCTTGTCCGCTCCTCGGTCGAAACCATGTACGAAGTATCCAGCCCCGAGAGCATAGTCGAGAGGCGACATGAGCATACATCTCCCCCTGACGGCCGGGTTCGTGGACAAGGATGGAAAATGGATGACGGCGAAGCGCGTGCGCTGTTGGCTGCTTGGTGCCGCGTTCGTCCTCACCGGAGGAGGGGGCAAGGCGGCTCCGCCGGCACCCATTGTTCCCACCCTCATCCCCACCGCCGCCACGTCGCTCGGTTCGCGTTCCGAGTTGCCCACGTCCAGCACTCCGCGAAGCTGGAACCTGCGGCAAACGCCCGTCGTTGAGGTGGTCAAGCGCGTTCGCGATGCCGTGGTCAACATCCATAGCGAGCGCACCGTACGCGCCGCGAACACGGATGAGATGTTCTCCAATGCGAGTTCGCAAAGTCGTGTCAACGGCATGGGCACCGGCATCCTCATCGATCCGCGCGGCTACATCATCACCAATCAGCACGTTGTTGAAGATGTGGCCCTCATCCGCATCCGCCTTGCCGACGGCACCACTTCCAGCGCCCGCGTCCTGGCTCGCGATCACGAATCCGATCTCGCCCTCCTCAAGATCGAGGCCGATCATCCGCTGCCGACTATTCCGCTTGGCAGTACGCGCGATCTCATGGTCGGCGAAACCGTCGTGGCCATCGGCAACGCCTACGGCTACGAACACACCGTCACCGTCGGCGTCGTCAGCGCCACCAGCCGCGATGTGAGCCTAAATAAGGAAGTGTCCTACAAGGCGTTGATCCAGACGGACGCCAGCATCAATCCAGGCAATTCCGGCGGTCCGCTGCTGAACATCCACGGCGAACTGATTGGCGTCAATGTGGCCATCCGCGCCGGCGCGCAGGGCATCGGCTTCGCCATCCCCGTGGACACGATGATACGAGTCGCCGGCCGCATGATGGGTTCGCGCGCTCCGCAGGGCAGCGCCCGCAGCCGGTTGGGTTTGGGTGTCAAGGATGATGTACATCTGTCGCCGCCGGGCAGCAGTCCCGGTGAAACGGCCGCGCTACGCACGGTTGTCGTGGAGTCGCTCGAACAGGGCAGTGCGGCGGCCCGCGCCGGCCTGGAACGCGGCGACATTCTGCTCGCCGCCGGCGATACGCCCATCGTCAGCAGTCTCGACCTGGAACGCGCTCTGTTCGATCGGCCGGGCGGCGAACGGGTGGCTCTGCGCTATCGTCACGGCGGCATGGAAAAGACGGCGGAGTTACCCCTGGAGGCGGGCCGTCCTACCGCGATTGAGCAAGCCGGCAACGCGGCCAGCGATGGGGCCTGGCAAAAACTTGGTCTACGCCTGCGGCCGGTCGGTTCGGATGCCGTGACGCGGAGTTACCCGCAATTCCGCGGCGGCTTGACCGTGACGGACGTTCGCCCGGACAGCCCCGCCGATCGGGCCGGCGTTCAGCGCGGCGACATCCTCGTCGGTCTGCACAAGTTCGAGATGCTGAGCAACGAACACGTTCATTTCGTCCTCAATCACCCCGACGCGGCCACCTTCCAGCCGCTCAAGTTCTACGTCCTGCGCGGCACGCAACTTCAAAGCGGCAAATTGCAATTGGGCGAATAAGTGTCCCGTAGATCGGGCTTGCCAGCCTGACATGCGATTGCCGGAAAACCCGATCTCCATTCAAGGACGGCCGAAGCATCAAGCTTCGGCCGTCCTTCGCCTTTCTCCTTCCCTTCGCATGCTCTCTTCCCTACCTCCTTCACATCCAGTCTCCCTCAAGCAACTCGATTGTCTAAGAACGTGACTTTGCACAAGAACGTGGTCCCGCACAAAAACGGAGGGTGGTTGCACAAAAACGTCAGAATGGCAGGAGAGAAATGAGAAGCAGGGTAGGCAGTTATCGCCTGATACGCTCTATCTGATCGCGCAACAGGAAGACAGGCACTTCACGGCCAAAGAGATGCAGGGCAACGTAAGCAGCCCCTGGCGGCCAGCGCGTCAGCGGCCCATCTTGTCCGCCGTTTATTTCGTGGAGTTTCTTCGCTTCTTTTTTCGTAAGCACGGTTCCTTCCAGGCCGACGAACGTACCATCCACGACGCGCACACGATCTCCAGGGATTAACTCGTCATCGTTCGTCATGTTCTGATCGGTCAGGGTTCACTCTTGTTGAACAACTCGCTTCTGCCATTCTCCAGTGCCGGCCGGTTGCACGCCAGCGGATTCGGCGATAGATGACCGAATTAGCCAGCGACTCAAGATGCTACATCAAGTGCCGTAGAAGGCGGAGAAACAATTACGGAATGGGCCGCCCGGATTCTCTCAGATTCGGTTTTGCCCGTTCTGTGGAGAGGCTATCAAAACAGTGCGGGGAAAGGTATAGGTTCGGGCAATGCCAGGCTGGATACTCAAACTGCAAGATAAAAAGTTCTGCATGTCCCGGTGTAGACAAAGAGACAGTCGCCAAGAACATCTTGTCCTAACATTGCCTGTATCCCCTCGTCATCAGCAAAGTGACAGCCCAGTACCTCAACGTCATCAAATAACGTCTCGACACCATCGCCAGTGTCAAGCCCGATGGAAACGACATACTGGTCAAATCCTACAGCATCTTGCGGTGCCGTGACTGGCGTTCGTACTTTTATCTTGTCGATAGGAGTGATGTCCAGTCGCGTCAACGTCTGAACGTCGATGGCACTGTAACTGCTGCCGGTGTCGATCTGGGCCATGACCCGGATGCGTTCTGGCACAGGTGAACCTACTCGTACCAAAGCGTCACGTTTGCTGACGTTGACACCAATCAAGAGTTCAATGGTCGCCCCTCGATGGGGGGTGATTGTTCCGTTGGCAACGGGCATGGACGCAAACTCCTTGACGAAACTAGCACCGGGTCTGTTTCTTGGATCTCTCGGACCAAGAAGGCTTCACGAAGAAATCGCTCGTACCCTAGAGCAAGCGCTTCCTTGAAACTGTCCCGGATGCCGACTACTTCGTCGCCGTGAATTACGACATATTTTCCTTTGTTCGGAAGCAGTTCCGAGAGTTTTCGGTGGTACGTCTCGATTTCTTTCTCCAGAGCCATAACGGCACCTCTTCTTAGGAATGACGGGACTTCGGCGAGAGCCTGGCGTAGTCATCCCTTCGGCTTGAGAGTATCGCTCATTTGCGGATAACGCAAGAAATAAACCAATCTACCTTGGATTTTGCCGATTCTTTCCCTACAGCCCTGCCATTCTGGCACCCTGCACAAAAACTCTCCGTCTGGACAAAAACGCAAACGGTTCGGCACGTTCTTGTGCAAAGTCTAATAATGTATATTTATCGCTCCGGTACATGGCTAGTTAAGGGCTTTATATAGCCAAAATTCAAGAAAAAATCGAATAAATAGCTCAAAATTCATTGACTTTAGTAATGTACATATTTACACTAATACTAAGAGGTCATGAGGACCGAGACCAATAAGAACAAGCGACCCAACCAACGGTCCCAAGGACAGGAGAGTGAACGATGGAAAGCTGGCGAAAAGTATGGCGAGAAGGTGTCGCGCCGCTGCTATCCAACCCTGGGCTGGAAGCGTTGCGGCAGGCGCTGACCAACGACGACGCCCGGCTGCTCCAGGGCGCGACCACGCCGCCGCCGCCGCTTCAGTGCGTGCAGGATTGGCCGGTCGAGGCAGCCTGCGCTCTGGGGTTCTGCGGCTGGCAGGGGGACGGCCTGGAGACGGTGGCCGAGGTCGAGGAATTCTTCGCGCGCATGTGCTTCGAGATCGATCAGCGTCTGGGTGAGCCGGCCGCCTGCCGCTGGTTCCTCAACTGGTTTGACGAGACGGGCCGCGACGAGATGCGCGAACTGTTGCTGGCCGAGGTCAACCGCGCCTTGGCCCAGCGTCGATCCGCCGAGGACGGTGAAGCGGCCGTCGCGGAAGACGGCATCGCCGCCGCCTGAGACACGACAGCGCACGGAACGGAGAAGAGATTGGCGAGGGAGCGAGGCGACAGCGCTCCCGATCCCCAGAACTTGAGTGAGCGAAAGGACCAAGATATGTTGTGCCGGCATTGTCAGCGAGTGCAGTCGAACCGTCCGCGGGGCTTGTGCTGGTCGTGCTATTACACGCCCGGCGTCCGCGATAGGTATCCATCCACGAGCAAGTTCGCCCGCCGCGGTGTGGGCGATTTCAATGGGCAGCCCATCCTGCCAGCCCAACCGACGGGCGCTTTGCCCGGTTCGCCGGAGAAGGTCGCCATTCTCGAAGAGCGTGCGCGTCTGGGCCTATCCCTGTGGCATCCGCTCGATGCGCCGATGGACGTGGAGAGTCGTCAACTGGGCGTTGCTGGGTAGTCGTAGATCCGTCCGCGTTTGCTCAAGCCAGCCCGCAGCGCCGGCAAGGGACTTCCCTTGCCGGCGCTGCGGGCTGGTGCTTTTTCCCGACCCTGTGGATTGGCCGAACGAACGAGCCGGGCATTGCAAATGGATCGCCGGCAGGGGATGATACGAAGATCGTACCAGCACGAAGCGGCAGTGGCGGAATGGCTTATCGCTGGCGTTTCGCGCGGGGCGATGCAAGCGAGACATCCATGAAGCACGGCATCACGAACCAGAAGCCCAAATCACGTCCAACTCCCCCTCGTCCGCATGAGGATTCGCCATTCCGTACCGCCAGTGGCCGGCGCATTTTTGTGGTTTTCCTCTGTCTGCTCTGCGTAGCGGGGGGGGCATTCGCCCTGCTCACCGTCTCGGCGGATTCGCAGCCGGCTCCCATGAAGGAAGTGTGGATTCCCGCTGGCGAGTTCACGATGGGCGACGAAGACGCAACGGACGCCCGGCCGCTGCACCGGGTGTACGTCGATGGTTTCTGGATGGACGAGACGGAAGTGACGAATGAGCAATTCGCTTGGTTCGTCAAGCAGACGAACTACGTGACCATCGCCGAGCGCACGCCGCGCCGCGAGGACTTCCCGGCCGAACTGCGCGACCAATTACCGGAGCAGTTGGTCGCTGGCTCGCCCGTGTTCAATCCTAGACAATGTCCACCCGGAAAGGCGTGTGTGGACTGCGCCAACTGGTGGGAATACCGCAAGGGCGCGAATTGGCGTCACCCCGAAGGACCGGACAGCCACTTGCGAGGGCGCGAGAAACATCCCGTGGTGCATATCGCCTGGGACGACGCGCAAGCCTACGCACGCTGGGCCGGCAAGCGCTTACCGACCGAGGCGGAATGGGAGCGGGCGGCGCGCGGTGGTTTGGAGAGCAAACGCTATTACTGGGGCGATGAGTTGTGTCCCGATGGCCGCTGGATGACCAACATCTGGCAGGGCGAGTTCCCCAGCGACAACCGTGCCGAGGATGGTTTCACCGGCACATCGCCCGCGAAGTCGTTTCCAGCAAACGCATTCGGTCTGCACGACATGGTCGGCAATGTATGGGAGTGGTGCGCCGACTGGTATCGGTCGGATTACTACACCGTAAGCCCGAAGCGCAACCCGCAAGGCCCGGAGTCGAGCATCGATCCGGATGGCCGTGGCGAACCGAAGCGTGTGCAGCGCGGCGGTTCGTTTTTGTGCAGCGATAACTACTGTCTGCGTTATCGCGCCGGCGCTCGCGGTCAGGGAGCCACGGACACCGGCTTGTCGCATACGGGTTTTCGCTGCGTGCGGTCGCCACACTGAGACGAATCTATCCTCCATCGAATGCACTACCTCCTACTCCGAGAAACATCACCATGCCACCCTGTCATCTGTTCGCTGGAATTATCACTCTCTGGCTCAGCGTCGCGGTGCTGCCGGCGCAAGGGCAGGGGACGAGTCCAGATTACGAACGTTCGCGGAACCTCCGCGCGACCACGCAAAATAAGGTGTTCAAGGATCGCGTTAATCCGCACTGGCTCGCGGATAACAATCGCTTCTGGTATCGCAACGATCTGCGCGACGGAACGCGAGAATACATCCTCGTGGATGCGGTCAAGGGCGAACGCCGGGCCGCCTTCGATTATGTTCGTCTGGCCGCGGCGCTGACGAAGGCCACGGACGAAAAGCAACGCCCCGCGCACCTGTCGGTGGAGGAACTTGATTTTGTCGAAGACGGCGCGATTCTTCGCTTCCGTATAAAAGACAAACGCTGGCGCTGCGATCTGAAAACCTACGCGCTCACGGAAGACAAAGCCCCGGCTTCCCAAACGCCGCCCGCGAAGAAAGAGCCAGATACACCGCCGCGACGAAGGCCGGGCGGCCCTGGTCGCTCCAACTCGCCCGACCGCAAATGGACCGTTTTCGTCAAGGATCACAACCTGTATTTGCGCGAGCGTGAAAGCGGCAAAGAGTTGGCGTTGAGTCAGGACGGCAAGGCGGACGATGCCTATTCGGGGCGTGTGTTCTGGTCGCCCGACGGCAAGAAACTCGTGGCTCTGCGGACGAAGAAAGGCCAGGAACACAAGGTCCATCTCATCGAGTCGTCGCCGCGCGACCAACTCCAGCCCAAGCTGCACTCGTTCGATTACCTCAAGCCCGGCGACCGTGTCGCCCTCACCAAGCCGCATTTGTTCGATGTGGCCGCGCGCAAGGAAATTCCAGTCAAGGATGAGTTGTTCGCCAATCCGTGGAGCGTACAGGACGTGCGCTGGACGGCCGATTCGCGGCGTTTCACGTTCCTGTACAATCAGCGCGGCCATCAGGTGCTGCGCGTCGTCGCCGTCGATGCCCAAACCGGCGCCGCCCGCGCTATCCTCGACGAGCGAAGCAAGACGTTCATCGACTACAGCGGCAAATTCTTCGCCCACTATCTCGATGCGACGAACGAAATCATCTGGATGTCGGAGCGCGACGGTTGGAACCATCTCTATCTCTATGACGCCCACGCCGGCCAAGTGAAAAACCAGATCACGAAAGGGCAATGGGTGGTACGCGGCGTCGAGCGCGTCGATGACAAAGCGAGGCAGATTTGGTTTCGCGCGGGTGGTATTTATCAAAAGCAGGATCCCTATTACCTTCATTATTGCCGTGTCAATTTCGATGGGAGCGGTTTGGTCGTTCTCACCGAGGGCGATGGCACACACCATATCGAGTATTCACCGGATCGCCGCTTTCTCATTGACACGTATTCACGGGTAGACATGGCTCCCGCGATCGAACTGCGCCGCGTGAGCGACGGCAAACGCATTTGCGAATTGGAGCGCGCCGACATGAGTACCCTTCGAGAGATGGGTTGGAAGACGCCGGAACGCTTCATTGCCAAGGGGCGCGACGACACGACGGATATATATGGCGTGATTTTTCGGCCGTCGAACTTCGACGCCCACAAAAAATATCCGGTGATCGAGCAAATCTACGCCGGCCCGCAAGGCGCGTTCGTTCCCAAGGATTTCCGAGCATTCCACTCGCCGCAGGCGTTGGCCGAACTGGGTTTTGTCGTCGTGCAGATTGACGGCATGGGCACGAACAATCGCTCCAAGGCGTTTCACGATGTCTGTTGGAAGAACCTCGGCGACGCGGGTTTCCCCGATCGCATCCGCTGGCTCAAGGCGGCCGCCGCGAAATATCCCTCTCTGGACTTGCAGCGCGTCGGTATCTACGGCGGTTCGGCCGGCGGTCAAAATGCCCTCGGCGGCGTTCTCTTTCATGCCGATTTCTACAAGGTCGCCGTGGCGAATTGTGGCTGTCACGACAACCGCATGGACAAAATTTGGTGGAACGAACTGTGGATGGGTTGGCCGATCGGCCCGCACTACGCGGAACAGTCCAACGTCACCAACGCCCACAAATTGCGCGGGAAACTACTGTTGATCGTCGGCGAACTGGACCGCAACGTCGATCCGGCCTCGACGATGCAAGTGGTCAACGCACTTATCAAGGCCGGCAAGGATTTCGATTTGCTGGTGGTCCCCGGTGCGGGGCATGGCGCGGGCGGAGGCTATGCCGCGCGCCGCCAACAGGACTTTTTCGTCCGCCATCTGCTCGGCGTCGAGCCGCCCGACCGCAATGCACTACCGGCGCAAAGCTTACGGACTTCCGGAAAAAAACGCTGACACGCACGGAGGATGGCGTTACAAACAGGGGATAGCTTCCGATTGACAACGGTGTCCGCGGAGAAACATCTTGCGTATCTCATCTCGTCTCACTCTGGCGTTGCTCGTCCTGTTCGGGTCCGCGAACAGCGCACGGCCGGAAAAGCCGGAAAGCTCGCCGCTGCGCACCGTCGCCGAGAAGAGCGACTACAAGGCCACCTCACGCTATGCCGATGTGGTGGATTTCTGCGCGCGCTTAAAAAAGCTATCGCCGTTGGTGCGCCTCGGCGAACTCGGCAAAAGCGGCGCGGGTCGGAAACTGCCCCTTGTCATTCTCGCTGACCCGCCGCTGAGTACGCCGGAAGAAGCGGCGCGCAGCGGCAAGTTGATCGTCTTCGCGATGGGCAACATTCACGCGGGCGAGGTGGACGGCAAGGAAGCGCTGCTAATGCTGGCCCGAGAATTGGCGACCGCGAAGGACAAGCCGCTGCTGAACGATCTCGTCATCGTCTTCGCCCCCATCTTCAACGCGGACGGCAATGAAAAAATCTCGAAGGACCATCGCCGCGAGCAGGTTGGTCCCGTCGAGGGTGTCGGCGTGCGCGAGAATGCGGCCGGACTCGATCTCAACCGCGATTACATCAAGCTCGATAGTCCCGAGGTTCGCGCTCTCGTGCGTTTCTTCAACCAATGGGATCCGGCCATTTTCATCGATTGCCACACGACCAACGGCTCGTATCATCGCTACACGATCACCTACGAAGGGCCGGTATGTCCGGCCGGCGATACCAAGGTGATCGCCTTGGTGCGCGACAATCTGCTGCCGGAGGTCGGGCGGCGACTGGAGAAACGCAGCGGCTACAAGTCGTTCTTTTACGGCAATTTCTCGCGCGATCACACGCGCTGGGAAACCGTGCCGGCCATCCCGCGCTATGGCACGCACTACTTCGGGTTGCGCAATCGTATCGGCATTCTCTCGGAATCGTACAGCTATGCTCCCTTCCGCGATCGCGTCTTGGCCACGCGCGATTTCGTCCGCGCGATCTTTGAATATGCCGCGGAAAACAAGGACAAACTCCGCGCGCTGTTGCGTGAGGCTCGCAAGGAGAAAGACCTCATCGCCCTGCGGCACCGCATGACGGCGTTGCCGGGCCGCACAACCGTACTCGGTTTCGAGGAGGAACGCAAGGACGGTCGAACGGTGGCGACGACTCGACCACGCGATTACACCGCCGACTATTTCGGCGTCGCCGAGGCCACCCTGTCGGTTCGCCGTCCCTATGCCTATCTGTTCCCCGCTTCGTGTTCTCAGGCGATCGAGAACCTACAACGCCACGGGATCGCCGTGGAGGAATTGCGCGAAGACATTGAACTCGATATGGAGATTTATCGGATCGACAAAGTAAAAAAGACGGCAGTCTACCAGAAACGGCAACTTGTCGAGATCGAGGCGACGAGTCGAAAGGAAACACGGCGAATCGCGGCGGGATCGATCTTGGTGCGCACCAGTCAACCGTTGGGAACACTGGCCGCGTATCTGTTGGAGCCGCAAGCGGAAGATGGTCTATGTGCGTGGAGTTTTTTTGAGAAGGATGTGCAGGAAGAGAAAGACTTCCCCGTGCTGCGTCTGCCGGTGAAAACGCCGCTGACGAGTGGGCCCGTGCGGCCATTGCCGGAAGAACGCGCCCCGCGCAAGCGGATCGATCTCGACATGCTGCTGGGCAAGAAACCATTACCGAATCTGTCCGGCTCCCTCATTGATGACGTAACCTGGCTCGACGATGGCGAGCATTTTCTGCAACGCAAGGAGGACCAACTGTGGAAGGTCCACGCCGTCAGCGGACGCTCGGAAGCGCAGCCCATGTGGGACGCGAAAAAAATCGCGGCGGCGTTAGCCACACTGCCGGCGATCGACAAGGAGACGGCACGGAGGATCAGCGCGCGGGCGACGGCGGAACCGGCCGGCGTTGGAAAAAAGGGCGATTTCTTCATCCTCGGCGACGATCTGTATTACTTCTTCGCTGACGGCAGCAAGGCGGTGCGTCTCACGCGCTCGCCCGGCACCAAGGAAATCGTCTCCATCAGCCCCGACGGTCAGCACGTCGGCTACGTGCGCGGCAATAATTTGTATGTCGTGGACATCGCCACGCAGACCGAGCGCGCCCTTACCACGGATGGAAGCGCCCTCATTTCCAACGGCAAAATGGATTGGGTGTACTGGGAAGAGATCGGCAACCGGCGCGGACAAGCGTACTGGTGGAGTCCGGATTCTTCTCGCCTCGCTTTTGTCCGCTACGATGATACCCCGGTTCACAAGTTCGCCGTGATCGATCACGAACCGACGCGGCAGAAGGTGGAACAGGGAGCGTATCCCAAAGCGGGCGATCCGATTCCCTTCGTCAAACTGGGCATCGTGTCGGTGGCCGGTGGTCCGGTCGTGTTCGTGGACCTTGACGACTACTCCGAAGGCTCCATGCTGCTGACGCGCGCCGGCTGGACGCCGGACAGCGCAAAGGTCTTTTTTTATGTGCAGGATCGAGCGCAAACCTGGCTCGATTTCTGCACGGCCGCGCGGACAGGAGGCAAACCGAAGCGCCTGTTCCGCGACAAGACCCGTGCCTGGGTGAGCGATCCAGGGGCGCCGCACTTCCTCAAGGATGGTTCGTTCCTTTTGCCGAGCGAACGTAGCGGCTGGAAGCATCTTTATCATTTCGACAAGGACGGAAAACGGACAAAGGCGGTGACGAAGGGATCGTGGGAAGTACGCCATCTCGAGCGCGTCGATGAAGCGACCGGCTGGGTGTATTTCTTGGCAACGAAAGATTGTCCGATCGCCGCCAATCTGTACCGCATTAAACTCGACGGCAGCGGCCTGGAGCGTCTGACGACGGGGCCAGGCGATCACCGCGTTATTATCAGTCCAAAGGCGAACCTGTTCGTGGACTACGTCAGCAGCCATCGGACGCCGCCCACGGCAAGGCTCTATCGCACGGACGGGAAACCGGCGCGCACGCTGGACACCAATCCCGTCCACGCCTTGACGGAATACGATCTCGGCAAACTGGAATTGGTGCAAATCAAAACGCCCGATGGTTTCGTTCTGGAAGGCAGCATCCTGAAACCGCCGGGCTTCGATCCCGCTCGTCGTTATCCGGTATGGTTCACCACCTATGGCGGTCCTCATACTCCGGTTATCCGCGATCGCTGGTTCGGTGGTCATCTGCGCGATCGCGGATTGGCGAACCTCGGCTTCCTCGTCTTCCATGTCGATCCGCGCAGCGCCAGCGGCAAGGGCGCTTGTTCGACATGGACGGTGTATCGCCAACTCGGTGTGCAGGAACTCGCTGATATTGAAACGGCCATCCGCTGGCTGACCGCGTCGTATTCGTGCGTCGATGCCGCGCGCATCGGCATGAGCGGGCACAGTTACGGCGGCTTTATGACGGCCTACGCCCTGACGCACAGCAAACTATTCGCCGCCGGCATCGCCGGCGCGCCGGTGACGGATTGGCACAATTACGATGCCTTTTATACGGAACGCTACATGAACACGCCCCAAGAAAACCCGGAAGGATACGAACGCACGTCCGTCGTCAAGGCGGCGGCGAAGCTGCACGGCCGTTTGCTGCTCATCCACGGCATCATGGATGACAACGTCCATGTGCAAAACTCCCTGCAATTCGCGCGGGCGCTCCAGCGTGCCGACAAGGATTTCGAGTTGATGGTCTATCCCAACGATCGCCACGGCATTCGCGGCCGGCATTATCAGCGGCTCGTCATTGATTTCATGCGGCGCACCTTGCGGCCAACAGGATGATGAATGCCGATTCGCCCGTCGCCGTCTACACTAGGAATATGTTGACTGTCCTGGTTGATCGAACCGGGGGGATCTTCGTTCCACAAGGAGAGACATCCGTGCGTACACTCGTCGGTCTGACTGCGGGCTTGCTGCTTCTAGCACCCGCGTTCGTTGCCGCGGAAGGCAAGGACAAAGGAGACAAGAAAGTGGCTCCCGCGCTAAACTTCAAGATGAAGAGTTTGGACGGCAAGGACGTTGATTTATCGCAGTATCAGGGCAAGGTTGTGCTGATCGTGAATGTGGCCAGCAAGTGCGGCAATACTCCGCAATACAAGGGTTTGCAGGAACTGCACGAGAAATACGGCAAGGACGGCCTGGTCATCATCGGCGTGCCGGCCAATGAATTCGGCAAGCAGGAACCCGGCACCAACGAGGACATCGCCAAGTTCTGCACGTCGAAATACAACGTCACCTTCCCGATGATGTCCAAGGTCGTGGTCAAGGGTAAGGGTATCACTCCCTTGTACAAGTATCTGACCGACAAGGACACCGATCCGAAGTTCGCCGGCCCCATTACGTGGAACTTCGAGAAGTTCCTCATCGGCCGCAATGGTGAGGTGGTGCAGCGCTTCAAGCCGAAGGTCAAGCCGGAGTCTGAGCCGGTGGTCAAGGCGATTGAGGCGGAATTGAAGAAGTAAACTCCGCGTTTAGCGGCGCTTCGCGGAACCGCGCGGTTCTGCGAAGCGCCGCTAAACATGGCTTTTGCCTCTGTCGTCCCGCCAGCAGTGCATCCACGGTAAAAATCAACAGCGCCATCCAAATGCAGGCGAAACTGATTTGTTGCTCGGGCCGAAATGGTTCCTCGAACACCCACACGGCGAGCAGGAATTGCATACTCGGCGAGAGATACTGTAAGAAACCCATCGTCGAGAGCCGCAGACGCCGGGCCGCTTGACCGAAGCACACGAGCGGGATCGTCGTCACTACGCCGCTCAACATCAGCAAGCCATCAGTGGCTCTATCATTGCCGCCGAAACTCGCCGCACCTATCGCCGATCCGATTGCCAAGCCAATCAGCGCCGCCGGTGCCAGCAGCATCGTCTCGATAGCGAGACCAATCAAGCCATCCACCGGCGTCATTTTGCGGACCAGACCGTAGAGGGAGAATGTTCCCGCCAACACCAGCGCGATCCACGGCAGTTCGCCGACCATGAAAATCAGGTACACCAATCCCACGGTCGCCAGTGTCAAGGCGACCCATTGCCAAGGGCGCAGGCGTTCGCGGAAGACGACCATGCCGAGAAGAACGCTGAGAAGCGGATTGATGAAGTAGCCGAGACTCGTCTCCATGACGCGCTTCGACCCGACGCCGTGGATGTAGACGAGCCAGTTGACGGCCACCAGCGAGGCGCTGATAAGCAGCAGGCGAACGATGCGACCGGAGCGCACGCTGGCGGCAAAATCCGGCCAACGTCGCCACAGCGTCAGAAGGATGGCGACAAAGACGACGGACCAAACGATGCGATGGGCGAGGATTTCCGGCGGCGAGACCGCGCCGATTTCGCGGAAATAAAGGGGAACCAGCCCCCAACACCCGTAGGCCGCCAGACCGTACAGCAACCCGCCGCGCGTGTCCTGTGATGATATGCTCACGTTAGCAGACTTTCTCCTCTGTTTCCGTTCCTCTTCTTTCTTTTGTAGCGAGGAGTTCCAGCGCTGACAGGGGGAGACGACACGGAGCGTTTCTTTTGAAGAAAGTTGCTTGAACAACGAAACAGAGATGGGTAGACAAGAGGATGCTGGCGACCGCGTGGCGCGAGAGAATAACTTGTTCGGTCTTGAAGCCCCGAACCGCAGTTGTCTCCAACTGGAGAAGGCGATGACGCACTCGATCAACCCACTCATCGATAGCATCCGCGATGCGGACTTCCCCACCGTCGAGCAGTTGCGACGCGGCATCGTCCTCTGCTGCATCACCGCCTCGTTCTGGCTCGCCGTCCACGAGCCTGTGTTTTATATGTTCTGGGATGACGACACATATTTCGAGGACGAGATTCAAGGTGAGCATTGGGCCGTCGCGTTCACCGAGGGCGGGGCGGTCGCGGTGTTCTATTCGAGCGAGTCCGCCCGAAACCCTTTCCCGGACGGCAGCCCGCCCTATGACCAAGCGCAGTATTTCAAGGGCATGCCTCGACGCTTGAACCCTGCGAAGGAACGTGCCCTATCCCTGATGCTCGACATGGACTATCAGACCGGGAATCCGAGCGGGGCGGCCATTACCGCAGCGATGTGGGCCGATGGCGAGAGGTTTACGGCGGCCGAGCCATGGTCCGACGTGTACGACAACAGCCTGTGGGCATGCCATACGCACCTGCTGCCGCCAGAGGTCGCCCTGCGGGAGTGGTGGGGTGGGATGGGCCTCCCTGGGGCGGGGGAGCGAATCGCATGGTCGCTTTACATGCGCCGGCTCGCCTCGACCGACGCTATGATCGAGGTCGAGCCGTGGGAGTGGCAGTCATTCGTGGAGGCTGCGGGGCAGCAGCCGGAGCCGGCGAAACTGACCGCCGCCCAGGGGCTGCTTGCCAGCGTGGGAATCGTCCTCCAGCCGCCCCCTGATGTCGGGAAAGGCCGAAAGAGCAAGGGGACATCGTAGACAGTCGGGCTGAATCAGGCGCTGTGGTAGACCGGGCGGCAATGACGGCTTTCCACGACATGCTGCCCAAGCAGGCCGCCCGGCTGCTGAACTGGTTCGTTCAGCGAAAGGAGCCAAGAGCGTCGATGGACCGTCTTGGGATTCCTGGCGATGACTGTGAGCGTGTAGTTATTCCGCTCTACAAGGTCTTCCACGCGCGATACATGGAGGAGGGCGTGCCAGGCGTCCTGGAGTGGCTCGCAGAACTTCCCGTGCAAGTGCGATATCTGTTCACCGCACACGCTTGCTGGATCGACGCTTTCCCGAGCGGGCTTCTGCTGTTTTACCACCTATCGCACGGCATCCTCGCCCCGGAAGCGGTCGATGGCTTCCGAGCGCTCGGGATGCCAGAGTGCGCAGAGACGCTTGCAGAGGCGAACGCGGTTTTTGGGCCTGAGTTCCCGCGGGAGTTGCAGGTTCGTAATCAGCTGCTGAAGCTTCCTGGCAGCGAAGAGTTCCGCGACTTCACTGCTCATGACGAACGATTCTTCGCCGCCCTCGAACGGGAGGAAGGGGCGGATGGATTCATGGAAGTGGTTGATCGCTACGCCCGGGAGAATTGCGTCGAACAAAGCGCCGCAACGGATCGGCCACGCGAATAACGGTTTCTTAGAGTTCAGCGCCCATCCCCGTGTAAGGAGGAATCGAGATGGCCGAGTCGCTTCCTGATGAGATCGATACGGAGGTTGTTCATCTATTTGACGAAGGTGAGGCGCTCCTTAGCAGGGCGGGCACGCCACTGTGGATCGGGGAAGTACAACACCATGCGAAGGAGTCGGCGGTCCACGCCGAACCAAGAGTTATCATGATGCAAACGATCACGGCGACATTTGAAGACGGGATGCTGAAGCCGACGCAACCGCTCCATTTGCCCGCGCATGCCGAAGTGCGCCTCACGATTGAGCTTCTGCCGGCATCTCCTCTCACAGTCGAGAAATTGAATTTCTTCCTGCAAAATCTTCCCGCCTTGGCTGAGGATGTCGAAGAATTCGCGCACGATGTTCGCGCGATCCGCGCGGAATTCCCGGCGGAGGCGAACTCATGGGATTGATGGTTGACACCAACGTCGTCATCCGTTTCGAGAAGAACGGCAAGGCGATCGATTTGTCGCCCCGCCCTACCCCACCGCTTGGTGTGGAACTGTTTAGAATAGGAGCAAGCCGAGTTCGCCCCACCGAACCGAGGATTGCTCCTAATGCCCCGGCATTCGCGCCACGCTCGCCACGAGGAAACCGAGGATCTTCCGGCCGTGGCCCTCAGCGGCACGAGTCTCCGTGAGGCGGGCCAACTCGTGCGCTATTTGCGTCCCTACGCCTTCAAATTCGCCGCCGCTCTCGTCGCCTTGTTTTTATCCAGCCTGTGCGGTCTGGCCTTTCCGTATCTCGTCGGCCGCTTGGTCAACAGCGCCATCACCGCCCGCGACATGGCCACGCCGTTGCCCTGGCACGACAATGTCAACGGCATCGCGCTCGCCCTCGTCGCTTTGCTGGGCATGCAAGCCGCGCTATCGTTCGTACAGTCGCTATGGTTCATCGAGGTATCCGAGCGCAGCTTGGCCGATCTACGGCGTGATACTTACGCCCGGCTCATCCGTCTGCCGATGGCGTTCCATGTGCGGCGGCGCGTCGGCGAACTGGCCAGCCGGCTCTCCGCCGACCTGACACAAATTCTCGATACCATCGTCAGCGCCGTGCCGCACTTGCTGCGCCAGCTTATCTTTTTCGCCGGCGGCATCGTCCTCATCGCCCTAACCTCGGTGCGGCTGACGTTCGTCATGCTGGCTGCATTTCCCGCGCTGATTACTCTCGCCGTCGTGTTCGGACGCATCCTCCGCCGCAATTCGCGCCAAGCTCAGGACCGTCTCGCCGACAGCAATGTCATCGTCGAGGAGACCCTGCAAGGCGTCGCCAGCGTCAAAGCGTTCACCAACGAAAACCACGAGGAACAGCGCTATCGGAGCGCGCTCGCGGCTTATCTCGCGGTGGTTCTGCGCGGCGCACGCTATCGCGGCGCGTTCTCGTCTTTCGTCATCTTCGCCCTGTTCGGTGCCGTCGTGCTGGTCCTGTGGTACGGTTCGCGCCTCGTTGTGAGCGGTGACTTATCGCCGGGCGAACTGACTAGCTTCATGATCTACACGCTCTTCGTCGCCGGCGCGATGGGATCGTTTGCGGAACTTTATAGCCAGCTGCAGCGCACTCTCGGCGCGACTCATCGCGTCCGCGAACTGCTGCGCGAAGAACCGGAACCAGTCGCTCCGCGCGCGGACACGCATGGTTCGGAGGAGCGATTGCGCGGCGAAATCGTCTTTGAACACGTCGCCTTTCGCTATCCGTCGCGCCCTGAGGTGCAGGTGTTGCGTGATATTTGTCTGAACATTGAACCGGGGCAGCGCGTCGCGCTGGTGGGACCGAGCGGCGCAGGGAAATCCACGATTGTTTCTTTGCTCATGCGTTTCTATGAGCCGGAAGCCGGCCAGATTCGCATTGATGGCCGAAACGCCCAGGATTACGGTTTACGCGAGCTACGCGGCCAAATGGCGATTGTGCCTCAAGATGTCCTGCTTTTCGGCGGCACCATCGCGGAGAATATCGCCTATGGCCGGCCAGACGCGAGCGAGGCCGAGATCGTCGCCGCGGCACGGCAGGCGAACGCCGATGAGTTCATTCGCTCGTTCCCTGAAGGCTATCAAACGCGCGTCGGCGAACGCGGCGTGCAGCTATCCGGCGGCCAGCGCCAGCGTGTGGCCATCGCGCGCGCCATTCTGCGCGATCCGGCCATTCTCCTGCTCGATGAGGCCACCAGCTCGCTCGATTCGGCCAGCGAGAGTTTGGTGCTGCAAGCGCTCGATCGTCTCATGGAAGGCCGCACTTCGCTTATCATCGCGCATCGCCTCTCGACCGTGCGCAGCGCGGATCGTATCGTGGTTATCAAGGACGGTTGCACGGTCGAGTCCGGCACGCACGCCGAACTGATTCAGCGTGAGGAGGGCGTGTACCGCACGCTCTCGCAGCTGCAACTGGACCTCACAGGAAGTCCGACGCCCGAGGCAAAGGAGAACGACACATGGCCGCAACCCCACCCATCGCCGCGTCCGCTGCTCCCGCTCCGCAAGCCGTGATGGTTCGGATGCTGACAAGCTACTGGATTTCGCAGGCTCTCCACGTCGCCGCTCATCTCGGCGTCGCCGATCTGCTCAAGGATGGGCCACAAACCGCCGCTCGCCTCGCCGAAGCTACCGGCACCCATGCCCGTTCGCTGTATCGCTTGCTGCGGGCATTGGCCAGCGAAGGCGTCTTCGTTGAGGATGCGCAAGAGCGCTTCGCCCTGACGCCGCTAGGTGAGTGTCTGCGTAGCGATGCTCCTCATTCGCAGCGTTCAATGGCGATTATGAACGGCGAAGAGCATTATCGCTGCTGGGGCGAATTGCTCTACAGCGTCCAAACCGGACAAACAGCTTTCGAGAAGATCTATGGCCAGCCGATTTTTCAGTATCTCGCGGCCCATCCGCGACAAGCACGCATCTTCGACGAGGGCATGGTCGGCGTCCACGGCACCGAGACGAAGGCCATGCTCGACGCCTACGATTTCAGCAAGTTCGGCACCCTGATCGATGTCGGTGGCGGTAATGGCAGTCTGCTGCTGGCGACGCTCCAGCGCCATCCGGCGCTGCGCGGCGTGCTGTTCGATCGTCCCGATGTCATCGAGCGCGCGCGGGCCAATGTGAAGGCGGCGGGCCTGGAAGATCGCTGTACCCTGACACCCGGCGACTTTTTCCAGACGGCTCCTTCGGGCGGCGACGCCTACTTGATGCGCCACATCATTCACGATTGGAATGACGAGCAATGCCGCACGATTCTACGCAATTGCCGCAAGATCATGCCGTCGTCGGCCAAACTGCTGCTGGTCGAGAGCGTTATTCCAGCCGGCAACGATCCCTGTTTTGCCAAGTTTCTCGATCTGACGATGTTGGTCATCCCCGGAGGCATGGAACGCACGGAATCAGAGTATCGTGAGTTGCTGGCCAGCGCCGGTTTCCGCCTGGAACGTATCGTGCCGACGGCATCGGTGATTCATGTGATCGAAAGCGCACCGGCGTAGTCCGCGATAGAGGGCGTGTGACGATCGCGGACAATCCCGATGGCCCATGTCGATGGAGCTGATCGTCAAGGAAGAAAGGACTCCCGAACCTTTGGCCGGTCTAGCTCTACCTGGGGCGATATCCGCATTCTTCGCGAGGCATACCGAACCGTGATCTTCTCGGCGATGCTCTGTAAGATGCCCAACGCTATCCCGGCAACTATGGCATACCAGCTATTCTGGAAGTAAAGCAGGAGGGGCACCGAAAGGGCGGCAACGATGAGGTTATCCAGCACCATCCGCAGCGGATCGCGTCCACAGCGGATGAGAACAACGGACAAAACATTGCCCAAGGTCTCGACCAGCACGCCTCCTATCAACACGTTCCAGGCCACGGCCGTGAAGTACGACCACGGCTGCCGGTAGGCAAGTACGTAGTACGGCTCAATGGCTATCCAAGCGAACAGGGCCGTCATCGGAAAGATGATGGCGAAACCGAGCAGGAAACGGTATGGATTGAAGGCTTCGTGTTCAAATTGGCGGAAAAGCGTGCTTCTCTCCAACCCTAATAGGTTTCCCAGCAAGCGGACGCTCAGCACGCGCGTCCCGCGTTGAATAAACAGAGCGAGGACTATTACCAGGGCAGCCATCAATAGCGAAACCATGGCCATCATGATGTTACTGTGCATCGGGCGGCGGCGAAATCCGTCCGCGAATGCGAGGTAGGCAATATCCTCGTTGGGATAGAAGACATGGAGCGTCATCGCGTAACGTACATACGTGTCCACGACGGAGGGGTCGCGCGAAGTCTTTTTCACAGTTGATTCGCCGCAGCGCTGGCGAAACGTCGCGATCCGTTCGGGCAAGTCATCGCCTCCGATGAGGCGAGCGAGCGCGGCCCGGATTGCCCGTGTCTCCGGCACGACCGCATCGGAGTCTCCACGGTTCTGCTCGATTTGTCGGCCCCAGTCGATCAGCGCCCTCCAAAGGTCACGGTTGAAGCGCGGCTCACCGCCAAGTTGAGGGATTACGTAGGCTTTGACTTGTCCCCAGATTGGAGCTGAAGGTTTGTCGAGAGCCTGGTCCAACCGAGGCAGATAACCGTTGAGAGCGGGGAGTCGTTCGCGTGTATCGGAATATTGCCGCGCCAGGTCCATGTCCTGCGGTGTGAGGCCCAGATGCTTCGCCTCCGACATGACGGGGACGAAACCAACCAGCATTATGGCCGGAACCCCAATCACCAACGCATAGTTGAACACTATCGCTATCCGAAAAATCCAGCCCTTCTTGACCCGTTCGGGATCATCCCCCGACGCGAGACGGTCCCAGAACAGGATGCAGTAAGCGAAAGCTCCCGCACCGACCAAAACCAGGAGCCATAAAATTGTTACGGCAATATCGCTCCATTCAATGTCCATAGCTTTTAATCCCTGAACGATAACGAAATGCTTCTTCAGGATAACGTCGTTGAGATCGAAAGCGAGGCTATGCTCCTCGCTGATCGAACGAGTATAATCACTTTTCCACTGGACTACTCGTATCCCTCCCGCGCTCCAGGAGAAGCACCATGTCGTCTTCATCCGCGCTCACGAAGATTCCGACCCTTCTCGAACGTCTGCACGAAACCTATCCGAATGCTCGCTATGAGTTGAACTGGGACAATCCGCTGCAACTGCTCGTCGCCACCATCCTCGCCGCCCAATGCACCGACGAGCGCGTCAATCAGGTGACGCCGGCGCTGTTCGCACGCTACCCCGATGCCAAAGCCTATGCTGAGGCCGAGCAGACCGAGTTAGAAGGCTACGTCCGTCTCACTGGTTTCTATCAGAAAAAAGCTCAGACCATCCGTGCCGTCGGTCAGGAATTAGTCAAGCGATTCGCCGGAGAAGTGCCGCGAACGATGGAGGAGATGATTACGCTGCCGGGCGTGGCGCGGAAGACCGCGAACGTGGTTCTCAACAACGCTTTCCGCTTGCCCAGCGGCGTCATCGTCGATACGCATGTGGCCCGCGTCAGTCAGCGCCTCGGACTGAGCGAACGGCCGAAACCGGAACGCATTGAACAGGATTTGATGCGGATCATCCCTCAAAAGGAATGGATTCATTTCGGGCCGGCCTTGGTGCTGCTTGGCCGTTATACCTGCACGGCCCATCAACCCAATTGTACCAAGTGCATTTTGCACGATCTTTGCCCGAAACGCGGCCTGGACGCCGCCGACGAAACCGCGACGGTGGATGCGAACGGCACGCTTGCCGATCAACTCCCCGACGATTGGCGGAGCGTCCTCGGTGACGAAGTGCAGAAGGACTACTTCCAGGAATTGAGCGCATTCGTGGCCGCCGAGCGTGCGGCGCATACGGTGTTCCCGCCGGAAGACGATGTCTTCAACGCCTTCAAGTTAACGCCCTACGATCGGGTGAAGGTGCTGTTGCTAGGCCAAGATCCCTATCACGACGACGGCCAGGCGCACGGTTTATGTTTCTCAGTCAAACCGGGCGTGAAAGCGCCGCCCTCGCTGGTCAATATCTTCAAGGAATTGAAAAACGATCTCGATTGCGACATCCCCACTAAGGGCCATCTGACACCGTGGGCCGAGCAGGGCGTCATGCTGCTCAACGCCGTCCTCACCGTGCGCGCGCACCAGCCCAACTCGCACAAAGACCACGGTTGGGAAACCTTTACCGATGCGGTTATCCGCGCCCTGAATGATCGGCCGCAGCCCATCGTGTTCGTGTTGTGGGGCGCTTACGCGCAAAAGAAGAGTAAGCTGATCGATGCGAGTCGTCACCGTATTCTGACGGCGGCGCATCCGTCGCCGCTTTCCGCCAACAAATTTTTCGGCAGCAAACCATTTTCGGCCGTCAATACCGCCCTTGCGGAATTAGGCGTTTCGCCCATCGACTGGCAATTACAAGATATTGCAGACGGTATAATTCCGGATAAACCCACGATTGTCGAATCCCGCGCAACGGTTTCCATTGAGGAAGACAAACCCGCCGATCAACCGGCTGTTTCGACCCCGCATGCGCATGTTTCTTCGCTGATGCACGGCGTAATGACCTATGCCCTATCGTTGCGGCACGGAACCTTGCTCCCCGCCGGTTGGCGTGCAGCGCTGGCCGAGCAATTTTCGCTGCCTTACTACCGAAAATTGGAACAATTCATCGCGAGTCAGCGGCAAGCGCACACGATTTGCCCCGGCGAAATAGACGTGTTCAACGCCTTCCGCATGACGCCGATTGAACGAGTCAAGGTGGTCCTTTTGGGCGATGAGCCGCCGACTCATCGTGGCCAGGCCGACGGGTTGGCGTTTTCGGTGCGACCCGGCGCGAAGCCGATGCCGGCCGCCGTGCGGATGTTTGAGGAACTGCATAACGATCTGGGCTGTTGGCCGCCGAGTACCGGCCATCTGACTCCGTGGACGCATCAAGGAGTGTTCCTGCTCAACTCCGTGCTGACCGTTCGCGCTGGCGAACCCAGTTCGCACGAACGCAAAGGCTGGGAGACGTTTACCGATGCGGTCCTTCGCGCCCTGAGCGATTGGCCGCGGCATATCGTTTTCGTCCTGTGGGGCGAAGCCGGCTTGAAGAAACAGCGTTTGATCGACGCCCGACGCCATACCATCCTGACGGGGCCGCATCCGCTTGAGCGTGGCTTCTCGACCTCTCGGCCGTTCTCGGCGATCAACAATGCACTCGAACTGCATGGCCAGTCCGCCGTGTGGTGGCAGCTTTTCGCGGGGTGAACGATAAACCATGAAAATGCGAAAAAAGCCGACTGCCATGCTTGTTTTGCACTCGAAAGCATGGTACATACATGATCTTGTTGGTTGATGAAACCAACGAGGCGTTCGCCTCACGCCAGGGTGGCGTGACCGCCTCGCATCTCCCCATCACGAAGGAAACAACAACATGGCCAAACAACCTCCGCCGAAAACCCGTCACATCCCAACAACCGTCAAGACTTTGGAGCCGGCGGACGATGAAACGCCGCGCGGCACCAATGGAACGCCCAAAATCGCTGGCGTGAAAAACCGCCAAGCCACCGCCATCCGCGAGACGGACGTTTTGCAATCCGTCGCCGGTCTCAACATGGACGGCGTATCCGGGACGATCGCCTCAACGCAGGTGGAAGTGCAGAAATCGCTGGCCGCGCTGTCGGCCAAGCTCGTCGAACAACTGCAAGTCCTGTGCAATGTCGAAGAAGCCATCAAGCTCAAGAGCGAGGAACTCAAACAGCTTTACGACATTGAGGCCGGTGCCGTGTCGCTGGACGATCTCGACGCCAAGATCGAGGCGCAGCGCGATGCCTGGAAAGAAGAGCAAGCGCGCAAACAGCGCGAGTTCGCCGAACAGCAGTCGGAGCGTAACAAACAGTGGGCGCGGACAGAAGAAGAGTATCAATATCGTTTAACTCTGGATCGTAAAAAGACTGAGGATGACTTCACCTATGGCATGGCGCAGCGCGAGAAGACCAATCGCGATAAGCAGGAAATCCTCGAGAAGAACTGGGCGCAGCGGGAAGAGGAGTTGAAGAAACGCGAGAAGGAACTGGAAGAGCTGCGCGTGCAGGTGGCGAACATCCCCGATGCTGTCCGCAAGGCCGAGAATGCGGCGGCGGCGGTCGCCGGTAATTCCGTGAAAAAGGAGTACGAAACCAAGATCGTACTCGCCACCAAGGACGCGGAGATGGCTTCCAAATTGGCCGCGCAGGAAGTGGCGTCGCTGCGGCAAGCTCTGGAAAAGGCGACCGTTCAACTCGGCGATTTGAAGACGCAACTCGATCAGGCCCATCACGATGTCAAGGAAATCTCCGCCAAGGCGCTCGAAAGCGCCAGCGGACGCTCGGCCATGGAAGCGCTTCAGAAAGTGCTGGAAAAGGATCCCGCCACTTACAAGACGGGCAAGTAAGGAGTTGTCTCGCCAGCCTGCGGCGCTAGCAAGGGGGAAACCTTGCTGGCGCTGCGGGCTGGTGAGAGTCACCATCATGCGCTGGTTGCCTGTTCTGTTGCGCTGTATTGGCTCGGCAATCTGCGCCAAGGGTATGCGCGCCCTTGCGGGAGCGGTGCCCTTCGGCGATGTGCTTTACGATGTCGCGGCCGACAGTCTCGATCGTTTTCGCCACGAGAGGATTTGCGCCGCGGAACGCGCTTGCCTGGAGGAAGTGGCGCGGGCCGCCGTGGAGGAAGCCAAGCAAGAAGCTCTCCTCATTGCGCACGAAGTCGCCGCGGGACAACCAGCCCCCTTGCAATCTCGTCTCGCCATCTATCTCGCGCAGGTTCCGCCTTGCATCCGCCAATCGCTGCGCCGACCGAGCGATCCCTCCGGCCTGAGTGTGCCACTCCTTCTGTCGCTGCAACGCCCCGAAGATTTGCTCGTGTTTCTCCCAACGCGTTTGCCGCGCTTCCAACCGGGCGATTGTCCGTCCGGCATCGGCGACTGGGAATTGGTGGAACTGTTGGGCAGCGGCGGTTTCGGCGAGGTGTGGAAAGCGCGACATCGGTTTTTCGATGGCATCGCGCCGGTGGCGCTGAAGTTTTGCCTGGATGAAACGGCTCGCGATCGTCTGCTGAAATACGAGGCCGTCGTCCTCAATCAAGTCATGCGTCAGGCGCGGCATCCCGGTTTCGTGCCGTTGCTCGATGCCTATCTTTCCGCGGATCCGCCGTGTCTGAAATATGAACTCGTCGAGGGCGGCGATTTATCGGGATTGTTGCGCGAATGGCAGTCGCTGTCACCGGCGCAGCGTTGGCGACCGGCGACGGAGGCGGTGCGACGACTGGCCACCATCGTCGGTTCGGCTCATCGACTGAATCCGCCGATTGTGCATCGCGACTTGAAACCGGCCAATGTACTCGTGCAGCGCTCGACCGAGGGCGATTATCTGCTGCGCGTCACCGATTTCGGCATTGGCAGCGTGGCGGCAATGCCGTCGCTCCACGCTTCGCGTCTGGGAACGACGGCGCGGGGTGATTTGCTGGCCACGTCGCTGCGCGGAGCGCATACACCGCTGTACGCCTCGCCCCAGCAAATCCGCGGCGAAGCGCCTGATGTGCGCGACGATGTACATGCACTGGGCGTCATCTGGTATCAGCTGTTGACCGGCGATTTGACGACGGGATCGCCGACGGGCTTGTGGACGGATGAATTGGCGGAGGCGGGATTGGGTCGTGAGTTGATCCGTCTGCTGGGTGCTTGCGTGGACGCACGCGCCGACCGGCGGCCCGCGGATGCGGCTCGGCTGGCGGAGCAACTCGAATCGCTGGCTGGCTCACCACCAGCGGAGCCGGTGCCTCTCGTCGCTTCCGCCGCGGCGCCGCCCGTCCCGCTCGCCGTACTTCAACTCCTCGAATCGAGCCAGGGATCGTGGCTTCTCGATTTGACGAATAAACAGATCGGTGACGGGGGTATTGCGTTTCTTCTCTCGTCGCCTTACCTCGCCAACCGAACGACGCTCTACCTTTCCGGCAACCAAATCACGGACGCGGGAGTCGCGGCTCTGGTTGCCTCGCCGCGGATCGCCAGTTTGAGCCGCTTGATCCTGTGGGACAATCGCATCGGCGATGAAGGTGTCGTCGCCTTGTCTCAATCTCCCTATGTGAACGCGCTGTCCGTCCTGGATTTGGGCCACAACCTCGTTGGCGATCGCGGCGTGCAAGCTCTCGCGGCCTCCTCTCATCTCGCCAATCTCAACGCCTTGATTTTGGTGTCCAATCGCATCGGCGACCCAGGCGCGCTCGCCCTGGCCGATTCGCCTTATCTCGCCAGCCTCGCCGAACTCAAGCCGCTCGACAATCACATCAGCGCGGTGGGCGTCAAGGCGCTTCGCGAACGCTTCGGCAAGCGGGTACGGATTTATTGAGGGCCATCTTCTCCCTGTGAAGTCGCCACCCCTTGCCGCCGCTCCTCATTTTATCGACAATCATCTCTGACGAGAGGCGAATAACAACCCCGTTGAGTTGGTATAACCCCGTTCGCCGGCATCCTCGACCTAACCCGACAACCCTACCCGGTAATTTTTCGCCTGTTCTGTGCAAGCCTAAGTGCTATCCTAAACTACAGGTAGCCTCACGAACGGTTGCCGAGGCGAGCGATCCAAACTGGCCGCAAGGTTTTCAGACCAGATAAAAGACCTCGAAATCTCCCCTATGGAGTTGGCGCGAAACCTGAAATCCGAAAGCGTCTCTCGCTTGCATCCGACGCCCCCATGGCGCGTCCAGCCGGAACAGACCGTGGCGGAGGCCGTCGCCCTGATGCGGCAGCAACGAGTTGGTTGCGTCCTCGTGTGCCGCGATGACGACCATCTGGTCGGCATTTTTACCGAACGCGACCTGATGCGGCGTGTGCTGGCCGCCGGGCTGCCTTTGAGTGTGCCCGTCGCTCTGTGCATGACTCGCGACCCCGTTGTCGTTCATCCCAAGGAACCCATTGGCGCCGCCGTGCGTCATATGGAGGAGGGAGGCTACCGGCACTTGCCCGTGGTCGATCAGGCGGGGCGACCCCTGGGCGTGTTGTCCGTCAAGCGTATCGTTCATTATTTGGCGGAACATTTTCCGTCCACGATTTACAACCAGCCTCCCGACCCCAACGTCGTGCCCCTCGAACCGGAAGGGGCCTGAGTCGGGCGGCCAACTCGCCTGGAGGCTTCGTTTCCATGACGGCTCTGAATCCTGGCACCGCTGCTCTGGCTCCTGGCCATCCCATCCCCGTCGAAGAAGTGACCGAAGCGACCATCCGACTGGCCGGCGACTCCGGCGACGGCATGCAATTGGCAGGCACCCAGTTTACCCACACCTCGGCCATGTTCGGCAACGACATCTCGACATTGCCCGACTTTCCTGCCGAGATTCGCGCTCCCGCCGGAACGCTCGCCGGCGTTTCCGGCTTTCAGATTCACTTCAGCAGCAACGACATCCACACGCCCGGCGACAAACTCAACACCCTCGTGGCCATGAACCCGGCTGCGCTCAAGACCAACCTCAAGGATCTGGAACCGGGCGGCATCCTCATCGTCAACAAGGACGCCTTTCAAGCCGGCGATCTGCACAAGGCCGGCTACAAAGATAATCCACTCGAAGACGGCTCGCTCAAGGGCTATCGCCTGTTCGCCGCGCCGATCACGGCGCTGAATCGCGAGGCAGTGTCGCAGCTCAAGCTGAGTACGCGCGAGGCGGATCGCTGCAAGAACTTCTTCGCCCTGGGGTTGGTATATTGGCTCTACGAGCGTTCGCTCGATCCGACGCTGCGCTGGATTGCCACGAAATTCGGCAAAAATCAGGGTGTATTGGAAGCTAACACGCGCGCCCTCAAGGCCGGCTACAATTATGGCGAAACCCTGGAGGCGATGCCGGTTCATTACCGGGTGGCCAAGGCCAAGATTCCGCCGGGCCGCTATCGCAAGATCACCGGCAACGAGGCGCTAGCCATCGGCCTCGTCGCCGCCAGTCAGCAATCGGGTTTACCGTTGGTATATGCCACGTATCCCATCACGCCCGCATCGGACATTCTGCATTCGTTGGCCGAGTTGAAACGCTACGGCGTGCGTACCCTGCAAGCCGAGGATGAAATCGCCGCGATGGGTGCCGCCATCGGCGCGGCTTTCGGCGGCACGCTCGGCGTCACCGCCACGAGCGGCCCCGGCATCTGTTTGAAATCCGAGGCGATCGGTTTGGCCGTCATGACCGAGTTGCCGGTCGTCATCATCGACGTGCAGCGCGGCGGACCCAGCACCGGCTTGCCGACCAAGACCGAGCAAGCCGACCTGCTGCAAGCGATGTTCGGCCGCAACGGGGAATGCCCGGCCGCTATCATCGCTCCTTGCTCGCCGACCGATTGCTTCAACATGGCCATCGAGGCGGTTCGTTTGGCCGTCGGCCATATGACGCCGGTTTTCCTGCTGTCGGACGGCTATCTCGCCAACGGCGCCGAACCGTGGTTGATCCCCAATCCGGCCACGCTTCCCAAGATCCCCGTCCACTTCGCCCAGCCTCATCACAGCGCCAACGGCAACGGCAACGGCGATACCGGCAAGTCGGCCTTCCAACCCTACAAGCGCGACGAGCGGTTGGTGCGCGAATGGGCGATTCCCGGCACGCCTGGCCTGGAACACCGCATCGGCGGCTTGGAAAAAGAGGACGTGACCGGCAACGTCAGTTACGATCCGGCCAACCATCAACACATGATACAGACACGCGCTCAGAAGATCGCCAATATCGCCAATGACATCCCGGAGTTGACGGTGATGGGGCCGCCCGAGGGCGACGTACTTGTACTCGGTTGGGGCGGAACGTATGGGGCGCTGGTGACGGCCTGCCAGCGGGCGCAGCACAAGGGCCACAAGGTCGCGCATGCGCATCTGCGTTATCTCAACCCCATGCCGCGCAACACCGGCGACGTACTCAAGCGTTACAAGAAGGTTCTCATCCCGGAACTCAACGGCGGACAGTTGCGGCTGCTCATCCGTGCGACGTACCTGATTGACGCCGTCGGCTTGAACAAAGTGCAAGGCAAACCGTTCCTGGTCAGCGAGATCGAGGAAAGAATCGAAGAACTGCTTCAATAATGCAGAGTGCGATTGCAGAATGCAGAATTAAGAATCGATCTGTTTTTCATTCTGCATTCTGACTTCTGCATTCAACAAGAGGTTTCTCCATGTCCACCATGACGGCTTTGAACACGTTGCAGCCGAAAGACTTGGCCAGCGATCAAGAAGTGCGCTGGTGTCCCGGCTGCGGCGATTATTCCATCCTGGCCCAGATGAAAAAGGCGCTGGCGCCGCTGGGCATTCCGCGCGAAAAATTCGTGTTCATCTCGGGCATCGGCTGCGCCAGTCGATTCCCTTATTACATGAACACGTATGGATTTCATACGATCCACGGCCGAGCGCCGACCCTGGCGACCGGCTTGAAATTGGCGCGTCCCGACCTGAGCGTTTGGGTCATCACCGGCGACGGTGATGGCCTCTCCATCGGCGGCAATCACTTGATTCACGCCATCCGCCGCAATATGGATTTGAAGATCATCCTGTTCAACAACGAGATTTACGGACTGACCAAGGGGCAGTATTCGCCGACTTCGCGCATCGGCACACGCACCAAATCGAGTCCGCTCGGCTCGATCGACACGCCGTTGCGTCCGCTGTCGCTGGCACTGGGTGCCGACGCGACATTCGTGGCCCGCACGCTCGACGTGGATATTCATCACCTGACCGATACGCTGAAGCGAGCCGCCGCCCACAAGGGCACGGCGTTCGTCGAGGTATATCAGAATTGCAAGATCTTCAATGACGGCGTCTTCGAGTACGCCACGGACAAGAGCATCAAGGCCGACAACGTACTCTATCTGCAAAATGGCCGGCCCCTTGTCTTCGGCAAGGACCAGAACAAGGGCATTCGCTTGCACGGCCTCAATCCCGAGGTGGTGGAACTGGGCAACGGCGTGGCCAAGGACGATCTGCTCGTTCACGATGAGAAGGCCGACGAACCGAGCCTGGCGTATCTCCTTAGTCGCATGGTCTACCCGGACTTCCCCGAATGCGTCGGCGTCTTCCGCAGCGTCGAACGACCGACCTACGAGAACGTCCTCAACAAACAAATCGCCGACGTCATCCAGACACGCGGCCCCGGCAACCTCGAAGACCTGCTTGCCAGCGACGAAACCTGGGTAGTAGAGTAACATCCGCTATCCGCTATCCGCTATCTGCTATCCGCCAAACTAGAACAGATAGCGGGCAGCGGATAGCGGGCAGCGGATAGCGGATATGATTTGTCCTCATTGCGCCTTCGATAATTATCCCGGCAGCGAGCAATGCGATAATTGTCAGGCAGATTTGACGCAGCTGGATCGCCCGGTCGCGCAGGATCGCGTCGAGCGCAGCTTGATGGAAGACCCGCTAAGTCAGCTGAAGCCTCGGCGCGCGGTGACGTTACCGCGAACCGTGACGGTGAAGCACGCCATCGAGGTCATGCTGTCGCACGATATTGGGGCCGTGCTGATCGTCGATGACGCCGGCAAACTCCTGGGCATCTTCAGCGAGCGCGACCTACTGACGAAGGTGGCCAATCCAGAAGTGGATTACACTTTGCGGCCGGTAAGCGAGTTTATGACACGCAATCCCGAAACGGTACGGCCAACCGATACGCTGGCGTTTGTGCTGCACAAAATGGATGTCGGCGGCTATCGCCATCTGCCGGTACTCAAGGATGGCCAACCGCTCGGCATGATTTCCGTGCGCGACATGCTGCGGCATATTACCCGCCTGTGCAAGACGTGTTCGCGCTGAGCGTGCCTTCCGAGTCGCCCGGCACTTCTTCCGCCTACGTTTAGGACTGGTTCCGGCGTTTTTCACTTTGCCATCCCGCAGCGCCAGCAAGGGAAAGCCCCTTGCTGGCGCTGCGGGATGGCAAAAGTGTTCGTGCCTTTTATAATCCGGAGAGCTTCTTTTCCTCAGCGGCCAGCCGCTTTCCACAGGGAGATGCCATGTCCGGGGCAGCGATTACCAGTTACGATGAAATTCCGTATCCGCGCTATTCCTTCCCGCAGACGCATCCGGAGCGGTTGGCGGTCGTGGCGATGCTTCTCGGTCTCACCCCGCCTCCCTTGGAGCGGTGCCGCGTCCTGGAGTTAGGTTGCGCCGGCGGCGGCAATCTGATCCCCATGGCGGAAGACCTGCCGCAAGCCCACTTCCTCGGCATCGACCTGTCGCAACGCCAAATCGCCGAGGGCCAAAGGTGGATCGCCGAATTCGGTCTGACCAACATCGAGCTAAGGCACCAGAGCATCCTCGACTTCGATGACGCGGAGAAGTTCGACTACATCATCTGCCACGGTGTTTATTCCTGGGTGTCGCCCGAGGTGCAGGACCGCATCCTGGCCCTCTGTCGGAAACATCTTCACCCAAAAGGGATCGCTTTTGTCAGCTGGAATTCGCTGCCGGGCTGGCACATGCGCGGCATGATCCGCGACATGATGATTTATCACGGTCGGCGCTTCACCGACCCGCGCCAACAAGTCGGTCAGGCCCGCGCCTTGCTCGATTTTCTGGTCTCTTCCGTGAAGATGGACCAAAACCCTTACGGGCAATTCCTGCGTTCCGAACTGGAACAGCTTCGCCAGCAGCCCGATGCCTACCTGGCTCACGAACATTTGGAGGAACACAACGCGCCCATCTACCTTCACCAATTTGTCGAGCGCGCCGCGACCCACAATCTCCGTTACCTGGCCGACACAAACCTTTGGACGATGGAGTTCGGCCAATTCCCCACGGAGGTAGGACAGGTTCTCAATCGGCTCACCACGGACCTGATCCAGTTGCAGCAGTACATCGATTTCCTGAAGAATCGTACCTTTAGTCAGACGCTGCTCATCCACATCCCGCAACAGCCGAACTATAATGCGGTGCCGGCGCTCGTGAAGAACTTCCTCATCGCCGCGCCCCTGCGGCCGGATTCCGCCTCGCCCAATCTCCAGTCCTCCGACTTTGAGCGATTCCAGACGCCGTCGGGAGCGTCCGCCTCCTCGCGTTATCCGATCGTCAAATCCGCGTTGATGGTCCTCGCCGAGCAATGGCCGCAAGCCCTGCCGTTTGACGAGGTGCGGGTGCGGGCACGAGCCAAACTTTCGGATCGACCGGCCCACGATCCCGCGACGATTGGCGAGGACGAGTTTCGACTCGGAGAAGCCTTCCTGAAGTTCTTCACCAGCGTGGGCGGTCTAATGGAGTTTCGTCTCCTGCCGTTACGGCTGACGGCGCAGTCGGGGCCACAGCCGCTGGCGCGCCCGCTGGCCCGCTGGCAAGCCAACTCCGGCCTCCAGGTGACAAACCTGCGCCATGAACTGGTGACTCTGAACGAATTCGGACGGCAACTCTTGCTGCGATTAGACGGCAAACACTCGCTGCCGGCCCTGGTGCAGCAAATGATGGAAATGGTGCGGAATGGAACTTTCACCTTCCAGCAGAACGGAGAGACGGTCACCGACTGGCATCAGGCCGAGCCGTTGCTGGTCCAAGCCGTGCAGCAACACATTGATCTATTCGCCCGTCAATCGCTCTTTTTGGCGTAATCGAGGGAAACCGGCGGCGTTGGTAAAGACGTCGATTGCCTGGAAAAACGCAAGACGGGCTTGCCTCAAGCCGCTTCGCGCCCGAACATGGCACGGACGCCTGTGTTCATCCCGATTTGCTTTACGAGGACATCATGCGACTGGCGACCATTCAAACAGCGGCCGGCCCACGAGCGGCCATTCTTCAGGGCGGCTTCTATGTCGATCTGCACTCGACGCGGCCCGATCTGCCCATGAGCGTACGTGAGTTGATTGCCGGCGGCGCAAGCATGCTCCGCGCCGCCACCGAGGCGGCCGCCCGGCCCGACGCCGCGCGACATGCCGCCGCCTCCGTCAAACTATTGGCCCCCATTCCCGATCCGCCAAAGGTCATTTGCATCGGTCTCAACTATCGCGATCACGCCGCCGAGAGCGGCTCACCCATCCCGCGCGAGCCGGTGGTATTCAGCAAATTCGCCACAGCGATCATCGGTCCCGAAGAGGCCATCCGTTTGCCACCCGTCAGTAAGGAAGTCGATTACGAAGCCGAACTCGTTCTCGTTGTCGGCAAGAAGGGACGACGCCTGAACGCCGCCACGGCGATCGATCACCTGGCAGGCTATACCATTGGCCACGATGTATCGGCGCGCGATTGGCAACTCAAGAAAGACGGCAAACAGTGGTTGGCCGGCAAGACCTTTGACACATTCGCGCCGACGGGACCGCTGTTGGTGACGGCGGATGAAATCGCCGATCCGCACAAGCTCCGCATTCGCCTTCGCCTCAACGGTCAGACCATGCAGGACAGCAACACCGGGCAAATGATCTTCCGCGCCGGCGATCTGCTCGCTTACGTGTCGCAGGTGGTCACGCTCGAACCGGGCGATCTGATTTTCACGGGCACGCCGCCGGGCGTCGGCGTCGCGCGCAAGCCGCCGGTGTTCCTCAAGGGCGGTGATGTGGTGGAAGTGGAAATTGATGGGCTAGGAGTGCTGCGCAATCCGGTGGTGCAGGAGTAACGCGGAATGCAGAATGCAGAATGCAGAATGAAAGACAATCGAGTTTTCATTCTGCATTCTGTATTCTGCATTCCGCATTGAGTTCGACGTTTCACGGAAGGGCCGAGAAGGGAACGCGGTTGGCGTTGGTCCGTGAAGGCCGGGCCAGTTCGGGAGGCCGAGCTTCACCGTAGGCGCTGCGTGAGTTGAGGAATGTCCACTCCGGCGACAACTCGGAAGTCTTTCGCGCCGTGTCGTCTCTCAGACGCCGTGGCCGTGGGGCTTCCTCAAATTGCGGTGGCAACGGCGGCGGCGGTTTCTCGACGTAGGGCACATGGCTGGCCACAATCGCCAATTCGCGCGAGAGCATTTCCCGCGTTTGGCGATGCGTCGGCGAGCCAAAGTGCCAGACGTTGTCGTAATGGAGATTCTCCGCCCGGTCCATCTGCGCTCCATTCCAGATGCAGCCGGTAGCCAAAATGTTGACGATGCGCAACACATGGTCGGGCTGATTCGGCGGCGTATTCTCCAGTGTATTTCCACCCAGGTAGACGAGCAGGTCGATGACGATGCCGTCGTCCTTGACGGAGTTGGCCAACTCGCGCACCAGGTTGGCTCCAAAGCTGAAACCAATCAGCACGAAGCGCGCCAGCGGATCTTGCTTGTGGACGCGGCGCAGTTCCTTCTTGAATTCCCACAGGTGATACATCTGCCCGTAATGCGTCTTGATGTAGCCCAGTGCCTGGATGTATTCGGTTAGACCGTTCAGGTTGGCCAGGTCCAAGGGGTCTGCACCGTGGATGAGGAAAACGTGAACGTGATTGCGACAGGGCGTAGGGAGCATATTGGCCGGGGCCAGTTGTTCGGCAGGCGGGAGATCGAGCGAATGCACGAAACTTAAGCATCCTTGTCCTGTTGCCAGACAGAGCGTAGAAAGCAAGACGGCACCCAATCGGCGCGTCCAACGTCCCTGTTGCGTCATTCCTTGCCCTTCCTTGGTGCGTGTCGAATGGTGTCAGCTTCTCAGCCCAGTCTTCCCAGGGGACGGTTCCTTCCGCCTTTCCGCGAGTTGACTGTTTTCCGGATCTTATTTCTTCTTCGGCGGATGCCCTATCTTGCCTGCACGCCAAGCCGGAACAGAGGCCGCAACCTGGGATGGAAAATGCGGAGCGTGTCGAGAATAAGGAGAGAGACGGACAAGTTCATCCTTCGTCGCTTGCGGTTTGGCGCGATGCGGCCCGATGGGATGGATTGCAACGATTGCGTAGGATTGGGCATCCCTCGTTCAAGGAGGAGCGGTATGCGGCGATGGAATGGCTGGATAACCGGCGTTATTGCCATCTTGGTCGCGCCGGTGCTTCAGGCGCGGCAAGCGCCGCCTCCGGTCAGGGCAAGCGCTCCCGCCAATGTCCTCGCGGCCCTGGGCGGTGGCTCCGTGGACGCCCTAGCTGGCACGTTGCGCGGCTTCGTCATTAAAGCGTTGCCGACTCCCGTCTACGAAGACATACGCCATTGGGGACTCCAAAAGCCGGTGCGCGAGGTCAAATGGCGCGGCAAGGGTTTGCATGTGCATCCCGAAAAAGTGGATGTCCTGAAAAACGACGGCCGATGGTGGAAGGTGCGGGTGACGGCCGACCGTCTGGCGGACACGCTCATTCTCGACTTGCGCGACGTGCGCCAGGCCGAACCGGGCCGCATGACGTTCACGACCTTCATCTCGTTCGATACGCATGTCGAGTTCGATCGGCAGACTTGGCGTACCGGAACGCGCACCTACTCCGGCAGCATCCGCGCCCGGCTGCGGGTGAGGTTGACGCTGCGCTGCGAAGCGACGGCTCGCCTTGATGCCGGCGGCGGTCTTCTACCGGATGCGCTGTTTCGCTTGCGTGTGCTGCAAGCAGAGTCGAGCTACGACAATTTCGTCGTCGAACACATCGCGGGTATGGGCGGCGAGGCGGCCAAATTACTCGGCGACGCGGCGCGAGGCAGCCTCAAAAAATGGCGCCCGTCGATGGAGCATGAATTGCTCGCCAAGGCCAACGCCGCCCTCGTCAAAGCCGGCGACACCAAGGAAGTGCGCGTCAGTCTGTCGAAACTGCTGGGTAAGAAATGAGGCGAACGGCCGGCGTCAGCCGGCTGGTGGAAGATACACCAGCCGGCTGACGCCGGCCGTTCGCCTATCCCACTGTCACGGCGTTACCCGATAGCACCGACTGACATTCCTTTTGGCACAAAACGAGGGCGTCGCGGGCTAATTTGCCACTCAGCAGGTCCGGTTCACGGCCGCTCTGGACGCCATCGACCGCCGCCTGGATTTCAGCCGTGAACGCGGTCGTCGCCTCTGTCGGCGCGCGAAACTTCGGCTGCTTCGATTTGCCATCCTCGGTCAGCACCGTCAAGGGTTGCGTGCCCGATTCGTAGAGCAGCGTCGCTTTTTCCAGATACAACTCATAGCCATGCACAAACTCGCGTCCCTTCTTGGCCAGCGCGCCGCTGGAGCAAGACAACGCCAGCGCCTGAGCGCCCGTGCCATACAAATACTGCGTGGTCAGATAGGTGACGGCGTTGTTATCCGTGGCGATGCCGGTGGAGAAAACCTTGCGCGGCATGCCGGCGATGAGGCTGATGAAATGCGTGTCATGAATGTGCAGATCGACGGCGGGGCCGCCGGTCTTGCCGGCGTCGGCGATCTCGTCGGACCAATCCGGCACCGCGATGATGCGCTTGAAGTGTCCGCCGAGCAATCGGCCATAGGTGCCGGCGCGGATGACCTCGGCGGCGAAGGCGAATTCAGGAAAGAAGGGCAGCACATGCGCGACCATGAGCATTTTGCCGGCTTTCGTCGCCGTTTGCAGCATGGCGTCGGCGTCCCTGCGTGTCAGAGCGATGGCCTTCTCGACTAGGACGTGCTTGCCCGCGCGCAGCGCCAGGCGGGCCATCTCGGGATGGAGATGCGTGGGAGTGCAAATATCGATGAGGTCGATATTGGGATCGGCGCACATCTCTTCGAGTTTCGTATAGCGTGCGGTCTTGCCGAGGTCCATCTTCGTGCCGGCCGGACCGAAGTTACCCCGAATGCCGCGCCAATCGCCGGCGAGCTTTTTCGGATCGCGCGTGCAGATCGCCGTAACCTTCGCCCCGCGCAGCTTGGCCGAGGCCAAGTAATGGATCATGCCCATGAATCCGACGCCTGCTATACCGATCCTTATCACGGATTCAACTCCTATATTTTCAAGCAATTATGACTTTTCATGTTTTCCACAATTCCCACCATTTTGGCTCGTTTTTCACGTTTTGCATGAATTTTTTGTGCAATTCTTTGTGCCTGCGTCCAGTGGAAAACCCGTGTTTCACCGAGCATTCTAGCAATCTGGGACATCTGGGCGATGGGAAGTGGCGGTTAAGTTCCCCTTTTGCCGAACATCTTGCCGTTGGCGACGGCGTTCAAGAGTGCCTTTTTTAGGGAAGCTAGCGTTCCCAGCCTCGACTGCGATTCCGCTGCCGGCTGTCCTCCATTAGCTCCAGAATGGCCTGGGCCATGGTGGCGCCGACGCCAATGGCGGTGATGGCGGAGAACACCATGCCCAACTTGGTGCCTTGCCGCTCGCGGGCCAGACGCTCGGTGAACGAGGCGACTTGGAGCGGATTGGGGTTACTGGGGACGTTCAAGGGCGGCTCAATTGCTTGTTGATATGCTACTTCCAGAGTAGCTTATTTTGCTTCCCTTGGCAAGCGCCTTGAATCGCTCCCGGCCTGCTGTGCTGCTACGCATCCCTCTCTTCACTGCCGGCACCAGGGCAAGCGGGGCCGTGCGGCCTCCGATCCGCTTACCTCTCACGCCGTCGCCGTCGGTCGACGTTTTTCGGGGTGGGTTCATAGGGGGGCGCCCACCCCGAAAATTGGCGGCCAGAGGCGAGGGCGGGCATTTCTTGGTCTTGGTCCGGGTTCTGGCCCCCTCACGCTTGAGCCAGAGGGAGCCGGTGAGGGGTCGGGTGGCCTTTTGACGCCGCCTGTAGATCGGTCGGGTCTCGACACCTTGCCCGATTGTTCGTCGGGGGGCGCAGCATCGGAGGGCCGGTGGCCGCTTGGCACGCGGCGGCTGCTATCCGATACCGAGAAGACGCCGATACACCGTCCCCGCTCGTCCACCACCGGCGCGCCACCGACTCGCGCTCACGCGAGTGCTTGGAGAGCATCTTGGATCGGCAGTTCCTGTAGGAGAGTGAGTACTTCTTGGCTCATCAGATCCTCTGTAGTTCGTTCCGTCAGCCGATCCGGAATAGCTCGCATGGCCATGATACAGTCTCCTTGAAAAGCCGTGTCGCCTTCAGGTGTGAAAACTATACCTGGAGGTCTACAGTAATTCTATCCTCTTGAATTCTGTACTTCAAGGTGTAGAATAGAGCATGGAGGTGAGGTATGATCCCCAAGACCGCCGAGTATGCTCTCCGCGCCGTGGTACTACTGGCCCGCGCTCCTGACGAGGCGCATTCCGCCGAGGAGATTGCCGAGTCCGTGCGTGTGCCGCGGCGCTATGCCCACAAGGTTTTGCAGGCGCTGGTTCATGCCCGCTTGGTACGCTCGCAGCCGGGACCGGGCGGCGGTTATTCCTTGGTTCGCGCCCCGGAGAATCTATCGATTCTGGATGTGGTCGCCGCCGTCGAGCCGATCGCGCGTATCCGCAGCTGTCCTTTGGGATTGAAAAGCCACACCAGTCTTTGCCCGCTGCACCGCGAACTCGATGAGGCGGCTGCGGCCACGGAACACGCCTTCGCCCGGGTGACCATCGCCCAACTGCTCAATCAGCCGGATAGCGTTCCGCCGCTGTGCGAACTGCGTTGAGTTGAGAATACGTTTTAACCGCAGAGGAATTTTTTTCTCCACAATAACAACAGCGGACGCGAGAGCTGTCCGCCAGAAAGTAGGATGACATCATGAGCGAAGCTACCGTGCAAACCTTATTGGCTCACGATCACGACCGGCTGGATCAATTTCTGGAGACATACCGGCAGTTGAAGCGTGTCGATTTTGCCAGGGCCAAGCAAGCCTTCCGCGAGTTCAAGTTCGGCCTGCAACGGCACATCATCTCGGAGGAAACCATCCTGTTCCCGCTGTTCGAGGACAAGAGCGGCCTGCGCGATCACGGTCCTACGGTGGTCATGCGGGTGGAGCATCGAGAGATCGGCCGGCGTCTGGAAGCCTTGCACGATAAAGTCCGCCGGCACGATGTGGACAGCGAGCGCGAGGAGGAAGAGCTTCTTCAGGCACTCTCGGCCCACAACCAAAAGGAAGAGAACGTCCTGTACCCCGCGATTGATCGGTTGGCCAGCGTAGAGGAAAAGACAGCCGCCTTCCGCAAGATGGAAGAACTGCCGGAGGAAGCCTATCGGACCTGCTGCGGCCACTCCGGGCATGTCCACATTGGCTCCTGAAAATCCTTCTCGGCACGAGCAAGAAGGAGAAGCCGCCATGACCATTCCCAGCCTCAACGATTTCTTGACCGAGGACCATAATCGCCTGGATGAGTTTCTGGAGGGCTTTCAGGAGCGGAAAACCGGGAATCCCATTGAGGCGGCAGAATTCTGGACGCGATTCGCTTCGGCCCTCAAGCGTCATCTGCTCTGGGAGGAAACCATCCTGTTTCCGCTTTTCGAGCAGAAGACGGGTCAAAGCGGACTGACGGACACCCTACGGGCAGAACACGAAGAGATTCGGGAATGGCTGGCGGCGCTGGATGAGAAAGTCCAGCAGAAGGACGCCGATAGCGATCACGAAATGGACCGGCTAGTGAATGAGCTGGGCGGGCATAACGCCAGAGAAGAATATGCCCTCTATCCGCAGCTGGACACGCTACTGAGCGAAGCGGAAAAGCAAGCTGCATTCGAGGCCATGTCCGCCGTCCCGGAGGGAGCGCCCTAAGCTCGGCGGGCCAGCACACGTGATGTGCCAAAGGGCGGGGATGTTTTGTACTCCTCGATGGCGCGATGGTTCTCGACGGTTTCAAGCCGTGTCTATCCGGCCCATCTCCGATCACCGATGCGATGCGGGCGAATGCGCTCTCGGCTGAGCAATGGGTGGCGACATCCAGCGGCCCCAGACCCAATAATGCAAGCAGCCGACGAGTACCAGGGCAGCCCCCACAACCAGAACGCCCGCGAAAATGTTGCCGGCCACCGCGATGAACAGCAAGGCCAGCGCGGCGACCAGAACAACTGCCTGCATGACGGACAGAAGCATTCCGCGTGCATGGATCGTCTCATTCTCCTTGGACACATTCGGCTCTGGAGCCTGAATCGATAGCAAAAGGGAAGTAGGCTCGACGCCCTTGACGGAATGCGGCTCCCCGGCGGGTAGATAGAGCAACTCCCCGGCGTGGAGCTTCTGTGTCTGGGCTGAATCCGTTATGGCCACTTGGCCTTCCAGACACTGCACGACGATCTCTCCTCCGACATCGATGGGTTCGCCAGACGGCGCGTGAGCAATAGACATTGTTCTACTCCTTGTTGGGAAAGCCCCCGCCTTACGGTAACTAGGCTCGCAGGAAATCTACACCTTTGTATCTACAATTATTGTACGCCTGTCATTCTATATGTCAAGGTGTAGAATTTCTGTTCGCTGGGGTGATAGTGATTCTGAGGACAGGCAAACGAGGCTCCGTAGAATAACGGCGTCTGGATCACCCACAGTTTCCCGCAGTCGCCGGATCAGCTACGGCAGAGTAGCAGCATGAAACGCGATCCTCGTTTGAATCCGCTGTCCTGGCAGCACCAGCGAACCCTGGCCCTGGCGCATCGCACGGGTGCCGCGCTGGACAAGGCGTCCGTGCCACTGGAGTCCTTGACGGCGGACATTGACATGCTGTGGCGGCAGGAAATCGAGCCGCATTTCCGCGCTGAGGAAACGATCCTGTTCCCTCCGGCACAGACGATGGGAGTCTGTCGGGACGAAATTGAGCAAGTCCTCCAAGAGCATCGGATGCCGTGCATGGCCGCGTCCGCCGTCATGCCGCCTCCGACGATCAAGTAGGAGTAGTTTGGCAAGGCTTCCTCCTGGTACAAAGCAGGGGATACGAGTCAAGCAGGCCTGTCAATAAACTCTCGCGCTGTGGCGATGGCGCCCATCACATTACCCTCTCGATCCTTGAGGACCGCGAAAGCGAGACTGACATATAACTTCTGTCCGCTCTTGGGGGTGGCTCGCGTCTTCAGGGCTTGTCGGCCGAGTTTCGTCTGTCCGCGAGCGATCGCTTGATGGAAGCCTTCCCAATGGGCGCGCCGGAGATGCTCCGGAATGATGAGGTCCAGGGAGCGGCCGATCGCTTCATCGGGGGCATAACCAAAAAGAGCAGCAGCGCTCTCGTTCCAAACCCGAATCGTTCCCTCCCGATCCGCGAAGATGATCGCATCCGGAGACTGTTCCACAAGCAGACGGAAAAACTCCTGATTCAACTCCATCACAGCTTGGACTTCCCCACGGATGGTGAGCGCTCAGAAAAGAGTGTAAGCTCTCTGTGAGGAGGTCCAACATGGGAAAACCCCGACGCCTGTTTACCCGCGAATTCAAAGTCGAAGCCGTTAAACTCGTCACCGAACAAGGACGCAGCTTCGCCGAGGCCGCTGCCAACCTGGGCATCGCCGAAAACCTGCTCCGCAAATGGAAGAAAGCCTTCGATACCGAAGGCAACCACGCCTTCCCGGGCAAAGGCCATCTGCCCACCCTCGAAGAAGAACTACGCCGGCTGCGCGCCGAGAATAAACGGCTCCAGATGGAACGCGACATTTTAAAAAAAGCGACGGCCTTCTTTGCCAAGGAGTCGCTGTGAAATACCGCTTCCTCGACGAACACAAAAGCCAATGGCCGGTGCGGTTGATGGGTCGACTGTTGCAAGTTTCTCCGGGCGGCTACTACACGGGGAGGGATCGTCCCATTAGTGCAGGCCAACAACGACGGGAGACGCTGGTGGTCGAAATCCAGACCATCCACCAGGAGTTCAAAGAATGTTATGGCAGTCCACGCATCTACCGAGAGTTGCGGGCACGCGGCCAGGCTTGCTGCCTGAACACCGTGGCCAAACTCATGCGTCAGCACGGGATTGCCGCCAAAACCAAGCGGAAGTTTCGTTGCACCACCGACTCCAACCACGATCGCGCTGTGGCGGACAATCTCCTGGATCGGCAGTTCGAGCCGACGGCGGTGAACCAGTCATGGGTGGCAGACATCACCTACATCCCGACGCGGGAAGGCTGGCTGTACTTGGCGGCGGTGGAGGATCTGTATTCGCGGCAGATTGTGGGCTGGTCGATGAGCGAGCGAATCACCAGCCGCTTGGTGGTGGATGCTTTGGAGATGGCGATAATGCGGCGCTTGCCGGGTGAGGGGTTGGTGGCGCATTCCGATCGTGGCAGCCAGTACGCCAGCGACCATTACCAGCGGTTGTTGGAGCGGCATGAGATCACCTGTAGCATGAGCCGCCGAGGCAACTGCTGGGACAACGCACCGATGGAAAGTTTTTTCGCCTCGTTGAAGAAAGAGTTGGTGCATCATGAGGACTACCAAACTCGGGCTGAGGCGCGCGCGAGCGTGTTCGGGTACATCGAGATGTTCTACAACCGTGTGCGACGACACTCAGCCTTGGGCTATCTGTCGCCGGTTGAGTATGAAAAGTCTGCGTAATCCTTAACCGCGCGCTCATTTTTCGTGGGGAACTCCAGTCAGCCTGTTCCGCGCCCTGAAAGACCAGATCCGTTTAGTCGTCCTCAACGCCTGTTTCAGCCGACCACAAGCCGAGGCGATCTCGAAGGAGATCGATTGCGTCGTCGGCATGGGCCGGGCCATCAGCGACGAAGCAGCGATCGCCTTTGCTGCTTCCTTCTACCGAGCGTTGGGGTTCGGCCAGTCGGTTCAAAACGCATTCGATCAGGCGAAAGTGGCGATACTGCTCTTAGAGCGGGCGCGGGAATCTCAGAACCCGATACAGCCTACCAAGGGCTGAGTAGAGGTCTTCTTTATCGCCTTGCGGGTCAGGCGGCGGAGCATCAGATGGATCATCGCTACCTGAATCAAAGCCTCACTCGTCTCGGCGTGGTACTCGTAGTCCCGCGTCAACGCCCGGCATTGGCTCAACCAGCCGAACGTCCGCTCTACCACCCACCGTCGCGGCAGCAGCACCCAGCCCTTGGCCGTGTCGCTCCGCTTCACAATCTCCAGCGCCCACCCGCACAGCGAGCCGACCCAGGCGATCAACTTCCCCGCGTAGCCACCATCGGCCCAGATCAATTGCAACGTGGGGAACAGGTTCTTGGCCTTGCTCAGCACCAATTTCGCCCCATCGCGGTCCTGAATACTGGCCGCGTGAACGACCACGCACAGCAGCAGACCCAGCGTATCGACCAGGATATGACGCTTGCTTCCCTTGACTTTCTTGCCCGCGTCGAAGCCCTTGGTGCCGCTGGTGCGTGTGCCCTTGGCCGACTGGCTATCGACGATGCCGGCGGACGGTTCTTGGTCACGTCCCTCGGCCTGGCGGACGTGGCGACGTAGGACGTCGTTAAGCTCCTCCCACAGACCGCAGCGACGCCAGCGATGAAAGTATTCGCGGACGGTGCCCTCGGCGGGAAGGTCGTGGGGCAGGGCATGCCAGGCGCAGCCGTTGTGCAAGCGGTAGAGGATGGCATTGACGATTTCGCGGAGGTCCGTTGTCCGTGGTGCCCCGGCGGCAACGGGGGCGGCAGCAGGGGCGTGAGGAGATGCCATTGCTCGTCCGTGAGGTCGCTGCGATAAGTCTTGCGTAGGGTCTTGGCATTCATGCCGGGTCCTCTCAGGGACTGGGGAATAGTCGAAAATACCGCTATGGTTATGCACTCAACGTGCCAGCTTGTCCAGAGGTATCAGATTCCCGCGCCCGCTCTTAGGGAAGCCTGAAGGGGATACCCCTCATCTGCTCATCCGCGAAGACGTCGAGGCTTCAAAACTGTTTCTAGTCGCTTCTCATGAAGCCGGTCGTCCTTGAGGGCGGTCTCCGCGAATCGCGTAGGTAACTGGTAGCTCAGAGGTCTGGAAGAAATGCAGGAAGGCGGTTGTTACGTCTGCGTTGCCGAGTTTGAAAGTCCGGCGGGACGATTGGCGTTCGCGTTTAGGCCGTTGTCTTTGCAACGATGGCCTGCCGAATGCGCTGTAGCCAATAGTCCGGGTCGCGCTTGATTTCATCGAGCCAACGGCAGGCCATTTCACTCGGCGTTGTCTTGCCGCACTCCCAGGCTTGGACCGTGCGCACGGAAACTCCCAGCAGTTGCGCGAAGACCGCCTGACTCGCGTGGAGGCTTCCGCGAACTTGCTTTACTATGGCGGGGGTGTAAGGGAGCGGCTTGAGATCGAGGCGCATCTTCCGGCAAGTGAACGTCTCGGCAATCTTCTCGCCACGTTCCAGAGCATCTGCGAACCCCTGTAGCCGTTCCTGAATCCGAGCCGCAACCAGAGTCTTCATATCGTTCTTTTCCAGCCATCCCCGGCTTGAACCCGTCGCTGGCGCTCCGGGCTAGTAGGTCATTCTGTTCGTGCCTCTTAACTATACGGTCTGACCGTATAGATGCAATCGTTAAGCATCCCTTGCCGTTATTCGTATAACGAATAGGACGCCGCGCGTTCGGGTGAGACGCGGTGCGGCGAACGGAAACAGAGGGATACGATGGCGGCACAAGCGGCGAAATTGGCTCTCGAAGACGGTACCATTTACACCGGCCGCGCTTTTGGAGCGAGCGGCGAGACCTTTGGCGAAGTCGTGTTCAATACCAGCATGACCGGCTATCAGGAAGTGTTGACCGATCCGTCCTACAAAGGGCAGATTGTCACCATGACCTATCCGCTTATCGGCAATTACGGCGTCAACACCGAAGATCGCGAATCGGCCCGGCCGCAGGTGGAGGGATTTCTTGTCCGCGAATTGGCACGGCTGCCGAGTAATTTCCGTTCGCAGGGACGGCTCGAAGATTACTTGAAAGAACACAACGTCCTCGGCATGGAGGGCATCGACACTCGCGCCCTGGTGCGGCGGTTGCGCGTGCGCGGCTCGATGAACGGCGTGCTGTCCACCACCGATCTCGATAACGCCTCGTTGGTTCACAAGGCGCAGAACAGCCCGCATATCGTCGGACGCGATCTGGTACGCGAAGTCGTGCCGCCGCAAGCGTTCGACTGGAACGACGGCTTCACCAATGAACTGGTCAGCTATCTCCCGGCGCGGCCGGCCACGCATCATGTCGTCGCGCTCGACTTCGGCATGAAACACAACATTCTTCGCTGTCTCGTGCAGGTCGGTTGCAAGGTCACGGTGCTGCCGGGCACGGCCACGGCCGATGACGTGCTGGCGCAGAAGCCGGACGGCATTTTTCTGTCCAATGGTCCCGGCGATCCCGAGCCGTTGGGCTACGCCATCGAAACCATTCGCGGCTTGGCGGGCAAGAAGCCGATGTTCGGCATTTGCCTGGGGCATCAACTCATCGGCCTCGCTCTCGGCGGCGAGACGTTCAAGCTGAAGTTTGGGCATCGCGGGGCCAATCAGCCGGTGCTGAATCAACGCACCAACAAGGTCGAGATTACCACGCAAAACCACGGCTTCGCCGTCCGTCTCGATAAGCTGCCGGCGGACCTCGAAGCCACGCATATCAATCTGAACGATCAGACCCTTGAGGGCATGCGCCACAAACGCTGGCCGTTGTTCAGCGTGCAATATCATCCCGAAGCGTCGGCCGGACCACACGATAGCGGCTATTTGTTTGAGGAATTTCGCCAGATGATGGGATAACCGGAAACTCTCCCTTGCTGGCGCTGCGGGCTGGCAATTCCTAGGGCTTCTTATCCTTGACCGGCGGATCAAACCGGATCGAGCCGTCGAAGCGCTCGACGAGGACCATCTGCGACGGATGCGTCAGCGCCTGCGTCACGATCGAACCCGGCTTCGGACTGTTGAGCCGCCAGCGGATCGTGAGTACCTTGTCCTTCACCGACAACCCAAGGACTTCAACGCTGTAGCCACCGGTGGGTTTCGTGCCGGACGCGACGACCACGAGCATGTGTTTTTTCCAGTCGATGTGTTCGACCTTGAGAAGCTTGAGTACGTCCTTGCCCGCCGCGATCTGAATGCGCATGTCTTTCGCGTCCGCGGCGGCCACGCCGTGCGCCAGCGCCAATTCCTCGCCATTGCGAAGGATAAGCTGCTCCGGCTTGTCTTGAGGAACGGGCCAGACACCGCGCGCCAGGATCGGCAGTTCACGATCTTCGCCACCCTTGGCCGCCGGCGCAGCGCGCTTCTTCTCGGCCGCGATCAACTCCACGCGGGCCGGCCAGATTTCGTGATGCTGCTTGCCCTCGACTTCCATGTCCACCGCCTTGCCAATGAGCTTCACCTTCTTGCCAACGTAAGGCGTTAGCAGGCCGGACTTGCCGCCGACGTAGACTTCGCGCACACTCTTTTTGCCGTTGTCCTCCATCACCAGGCGATAGGGATTGGTGCGCGCGAAGCCGACCGTGCCCGGACCCGAACCGGGCGTGCGCTCCAGAACGCCCACGAAGGAACGCTCCTCGCCCTTTTGGGTTTTGTACCATTCTTCCGCGGCAAATAGCTCGCGTTTCATGGGTGCCTCGGTTGGAGCAGGGGCATCCTTTGACGGGGGAGCGGCGAATACCAGACTCACCACCAGGGCTGTCCACATGGTTTGTCCCTCGCTGGGTCGCGCGGTCGGAATTGCACACCGATTGGGTCCATTGTCCGCGACCGTCGAGAAAAAGCAATCCGAGAATGAAGTGCCGCCGCTTGCCGTTCGCCGAAGCATTGCTCCACCTTGTATAATAAAACAGAGCGATTGAACCCGCGTGGCATTTCTCTCGATCATCCCTTCGGCGCGCTCGTTCGCCGTCCGGTTTGGACCCTCGTAGCGCCGCCAGCCTTTTTGTTCAGGAGGAGCCGCATCATGTCCACCACCCTAACCGGCCGCAACCTCATCGCCGGCCGCTGGCAACCGGCCAACGGAGCGCATTTCGAGAGCCATAGCCCCGCTCGCGAAAATGAGATTCTCGGCGTCTTTCCCAGCAGCGGCGCCGAAGAAGCACGGCAAGCCGTCATCGCCGCTCGCGCCGCCTTTCCCGCCTGGCGACGCGCCAGCCGTATCCATCGCGCCGAACTGTTCGACAACCTCGCCCAGATCGTCAAGCGCGAGGCCGACAATCTGGCGCAGCTGATGGCGCGCGAGTGCGGCAAGGTTGTCAGCGAATGCCGAGCCGAAGTGATTGAAGGCTTGCACATGATTCAATACGTTTTCGGCACCGGCCGTATGCCGATCGGCGAGGTGGTCGCTTCGGAGATCGCCGAGAAGGACGCCTTCATGCGCCGCAAGCCGTGGGGTGTCGTCGCCGTCATCACGCCGTGGAACTTCCCCTTCGCCGTGCCGCTGTGGATGCTCGGCCCCAGCTTGCTCGAAGGCAACACCGTGGTTTTCAAGCCCTCCGAAGATACGCCCGCCATCGGCCAGCGTCTCACCGAGTTGTTCGAGGAGGCCGGCTTTCCGGCCGGCACGATCAATCTCGTGCATGGCGAGGCGCAAGCCGGCGAAGCGCTGGTCCGCGATGCCGATGTGAACGTCGTGCTGTTCACCGGCAGTTACGAGGTTGGCCATCGCATTCAACAGTTGTCCGCTGAACATTACGATCGCATCGTCGCTTGCGAGATGGGCAGCAAGAGCGCCGTCATCGTCTGCGCGGATGCCCGCCTCGATTTAGCCGTTAATTGCGCTCTCATTAGTGGCTTCAAGACCAGCGGCCAACGCTGCGTGTCGGCCGGCCGCATTCTCGTGGCCGAATCGATCTTCGACAAGTTCGCCGATAAACTCGTCACGGCAGCGAAGCGGCTGCGCGTCGGCAATCCGCTGGACGCCGGCAATTTCACCGGCCCCGTCATCCATCGCGGCGCGGTCGAGAAGATCGAGCGCTACAACGCGCTGGCCCGCCAAGAGGGAGCCACGGTGTTGCTCGACGGCGGACGCATGACCGGCGGCGAACACGCGGCTGGTTGCTATCTATCGCCGTTCGTCTATCGTCTGGAGCATCGTCCCGGCGTGCGCGTGCTGCGTGAGGAAGTGTTTGGCCCACACCTGGCACTGGTGCCGTTCCGAACCAACGAGGATGCGGTGCGCATCTACAACGATACACCTTATGGTTTGTCGATGGCGGTGGTGACGGAGGATTATCGCACCATGCGGCTATTCCGCGATGAATGCGAGTATGGCATGGGCTACGTCAATCTGCCGTGCATCGGTGCGGAGGTACATCTGCCGTTCGGCGGCGTCAAGAAAAGCGGCAATGGTCATCCTTCAGCTGCGGGACTGATCGAAACGGTGACGCACAAGACGGCGTGGACGGTCAACCACGGCACCGAAGTCAAAATGGCGCAAGGATTGACCACGAACATCGAAGGCGGTCCGGCGTGATAGGATCATAAAAAATTCACCACGGAAAACACGGAATGCACGGAAAGAAGACAAAAAGCAAAAAACAAAAAGCAAAAAGGAACGAGAAGACGGAGTAAGGCAATGCTCTGGATACTTGTGCATGGACTGGTTTTGCCTTTTGTCTTTTTTCCGTGTATTCCGTGTTTTCCGTGGTGAAAGGATTTTTCTTCTCTCAGGAGGATCGGCTATGTGGCTTTTCGAGAATGAAGTCGTTCCCCACATCCACACCGCGTTGCCCGGTCCCAAAGCGCAGGTGCTGCTCGAACGCGATGCACGCTATGTATCGCCGTCGTATACACGCATCTATCCGCTCGTGGTCGCGCGCGGCAGCGGCGCCGTCATCGAGGATGTGGACGGCAATCGCTTTCTCGATTTCACCGCCGGCATCGCCGTTGCCTCCACCGGCCACTGTCACCCGCATGTCACTGAGGCCATCACCGACCAGGCGCATAAGTTACTGCACATGTCCGGCACGGATTTCTACTATGAGCCGCAAATCGACCTGGCCCAGCGGTTGGCCGAGAGCGGGCCTGGCTCATCGCCCAAGCGCGTCTTCTTCACCAACAGCGGCGCCGAGGCATTGGAAGCGGCTTTGAAGTTGGCCCGCTGGCATACCGGCCGATCGCGTGCCATCGCCTTCTTCGGTGCCTTCCACGGTCGAACCTATGGGGCCATGTCGCTATCCGGCTCGAAGCTGGTGCATCGTCGCGGCTTCGCTCCGCTGGTGCCGGACATCCATCATGTGCCCTATCCGCGCGGCTGCCACGGTTGCGACAAGGAACAGGACGGTTGCGAGTGCGTTCGGCAAATCGAGGAGACGGTGCTGCGTCGCATCGCGCCGCCCGATGAGGTGGCCGCCATTTTCGTCGAGCCGATCCAGGGCGAAGGCGGCTATTACGTTCCGCCAGCCGGCTTCCTGCCGGCCCTGCGCGCCCTGTGCGATCGCCACGGTTTCTTGCTGGTGGCCGACGAAGTGCAAACCGGCATGGGACGAACCGGCAAACTGTACGCCGTCGAACATTGGCATGTGGAACCGGACATTATTTGCTTGGCCAAGGGCATTGCCAGCGGTATGCCTTTGGGGGCCATCGTCTCGCGCGAAGAGGTCATGGATTGGCCCAGCGGCAGCCACGCCAGCACATTCGGCGGCAATCCCGTTAGCTGTCGCGCCGCGCTGGCCACGCTCGATTTGCTCGAAGGCGGCTACATCGCCAATGCTGCCGAACGCGGTGCGCAACTCAAGCAAGAGTTGATCCAACTGCGGCAGCGCCATCCCGAAATCCGCGAGGTGCGCGGTCTCGGTCTGATGGTGGCGATGGATATGGTCAACGAGAGCGATGGCAACCCGTCACCGGCGCTGCGCGATGCGGTGGTGCAGTCGGCTTATCGGCATGGTCTGTTGCTGCTCGGCTGCGGCGAGAGCGCCGTGCGTTTCTGCCCCCCCTTGTGCATCACGGCGGAGCAAGTCAAGACGGCTGTGCGCATTCTTGATACAGTCTTGGCGGAAAGAAGTGTCTATCCGTAGCTGTGCGGGAGAGCCGTATTCGTAGGGTGGGCCAAGCTGGCGAGGCCCACCAGCTGTGTGGTGGGCCTCGCAGAAGCTCTCGGTCCACCCTACGACCGGCGCAACAGAGGCACGCCAAACAAAGCCGTGACGCCAGTTTCGCTTTCTCAGCGGTTCGGCAATCGTTACACTGGCGAGTAGGAGGTTCGTTCTATGACGACCATCGCCATTATCCCCGACAATCCACAGGGTTCGCCGTCGCATTTCCACGCCGTCGCCGGAGAAGCGCAATCGAGCGGCGCAACCGTCGGCCAAGCGCTCGACGCTCTGCGAGCGCAACTCGCCGCGCCGGAACAAACCACTCTGGTTGTCGTCCAACCCATGCGGCCAGACGAGTTGTTCGCCGCCGCCCAACAACAGCGGTTGGCCGAGCTGCTGGTCCGCTGGCGGGCGGCCCGCGATGCCGGCGTGCCATTGCCGCCCCGAGAGCAAGCCGAACTGGAGGCGCTGGTCGAAGCCGAACTGCGTGCCGCCACGGAGCGTTCTGCCGTCCTCGTTCGTCAGCTACCCGCATGAACCCGCACTATTCTCTCGTGGCTCGCCGCGCCGCTCATCGCTGCGAGTATTGCCATGCACCCGAAGCCATCTTCAACTTTCCCTTCGAAGTGGAACACATCCTCCCCACCTCCCGCGACGGTGCCGACGACGAGACGAACTTGTGTCTGGCCTGTCGCGCTTGCAATCTGCGTAAGAGCGACCGCGTCGCCGCCCTCGACGACCTTAGCGGGGAAGACGTGCCGTTGTTCCATCCACGCCAGCAGAGTTGGCGCGACCACTTCCGCGTCGATACCGAATCGGGCGAACTCCAAGGCACGACGCCAACCGGCCGAGCGACAGTCGCCAGCCTCGACCTCAATCACCCGCTCCAACTGATGGCTCGCCTATTATGGATTCGCTTGCGATTGTTCCCCTGACAAGGACGCTGAACTGGCTCCGACCGATTGTCAATCGCGCTTGCACCAGCATCAGCATCTCCTTGCGAACGAAAAATCCTTGCGGGGTGAAGTCGGGCGCGTGACAATCCAATCAGCGTGTCGCCGTCCACCGTGAAGCGTTGGCGTGTCGAAGGAATCGCGGTCATGTCTATCGGCGAAATTCTCACTCGTCTCGTTCTGAAGCGACTGATGGATGACGTGTTCGCCAGCGGCGGCGCGGAAGCGCTGGACGCGGTCAGTGATTTCCTGACGCGCTGCGGAAAGCAAAACGATCCGCGTTTGGCCGCGGCTCTGGAGGACGGGCTGGGACGCGCCTGGCATGCCCTGGAAGTGGCGCTGGGGGATGATTCCTTGGCGGACCATCGGCAAGCGGGGCTTGCGCCGGCTGCCGCGCAGTCGTTGCGCCGGCATGTGGCGATGGTGCTGCGCGAATTGGTACAGGGCGGCGCGGGGCCGCGCCGACCGGGAGCGACGGCGGTAGCGAACGCCTTGCGCCGGCAATGCCTGGGTGAGTTGCGAACCGCCGGCGCGGCCGGCACCCTCGCGGGCGTTCTCGACACCGACGAATGGGCGCGGTCGCAGGAAATCCTCGCGCGCTTCGTCGCCGAGCAGGGCCGGCGCGACACGCGGCGACGGACGGAAGGCCAGCTGATCCGCCAGTTGGAAGAGCAGGGTTGCGTCGGGCTGATGCGCGTGTTGACCGGCGGCACCGGCCTGCCTCTGTTGGTGATGGCCGGCCGCGCCTTCGTCTGCCAGCAACTCGGCCGGCTGCTCTATCGCTGCTTGCAGGAATGTCCGGAGCAAACGCCAAGCAACTGCGCCGTGGTTTTACAATGCTTGCAAGAGTTGAGTAGTCCGCGTTTCTCCATCTGGCGTTCAACGGCCGCCGTCCCCGCTCGGACGGCCGCGCGGATGTCCTCGCCGATTCCCGCCGCGCCGCCACGCCGCCCCCCCTCGCGCCGCCCCAATCGCCGGCGACTGAATGGGGATCGTCCACCCGTCAACGACCTCTCGGACTTCCGCCGCTTCTCGTGGGAATTGGCCGACCCTCCGAGGCCGGCGCGAACCGTCGCCCTGGCGAAACCGCGTTCCACGATTCTCGTATGGGCGGCGCTGGCGCTGGCCGCCGTGCTGCTCGTCGTTTTGCCGGTCTGTATCGTCCTGGCCGACATAAGGCGGCAGGATAAGCAACGCCATCAGCTGGCCGAGGAACATCGCCGCTTGCTCGACGAACGCCGGCGGCTCGATGAGGAACGGCGGCGGTTGATCGACGAACAACGACGCATCGCCGCGAAAGAGACGGCCCGTAAGCAAGCCGAAGAACGGCAGCGGCGCGAAGACGAACGCCGCCGTAAGGCTGCTACAGAAGAGGCACGCCGCAAGGCCGAGCAACTCGTGATCCTCCAGCGCGAACAAGAGCAAAAGCGCCGCGAGGAGGAACGGCTGGCGCGAATCCGTCAGGAGAAAGAGCGGCGAGCGAACGCCCGCGCCGCGCTGGCGCGTGGCTTGCAACACTCCACCGGCGGACGCGATCGGGAAGCGTTGAAGGCTTTCGATGAGGCACTACGTCTCGATGCGGGGATCGATCGCGCCTGGGTCGAGCGCGGTTTGGTGCGCCGGCGGCTTGGCGACGACGCGGGCGCTCTCGATGATTTCGCTGAGGCGGTCCAGCGCGATCCGCGTGACCTCCGTGCCTGGCTCAACCGTGGTGAATTGCACTTGCGCCGCCGCGTCTATCGTGCTGCTATTGATGATTTCACATCCGTCTTGCGTCTGGAGCCGAAAAACGTGCCGGCCTACCGCGAGCGCGGCCTTTGTTACAGCGAAAACGGCGATTTCGATAAGGCCATCGCCGACGAAAGCACGGCCATCGACCTCGCTCCCGCCGACCCGCGCGCTTATTACTACCGAGCCAACGCCCGCCGACAGCGCGGCGACACGCGGCAAGCGCTCGACGATTACAGCGCCGCCATCGACCGTAACCGCGACAGCGTGCGCGAACTGGCACCCGCTTACCGGACACGGGGGATGATTTATCTCGACCGCGCGGAGTATACGCGAGCTATCGCCGATCTGACGCGGGCGCTCGAACGCGAACCGGAGGACACGGCCATCCGGCGGGCACGCGGCTTGGCTCACCTTAAAAACGGCGAATGGAACAAGGCTCTCTTCGACGCCGATGCCGCGATCGCGCGCGAACCGCGCAATGTCGAAGCGTTGAAGCTGCGCGGCCAGGCGCATCTCGCCTTACGGGAGTATCGCAAGGCCCACGGAGACTTCACGCGAGCGATCCGGCTGCATCGTGATGCCGAGGCGTACTATTTGCGCGCTCGCACCAAGGCCGAAGCGGGCGAACTCGCTGAGGCCATCTACGATTGCAACGACGCTGTCGCCCTTAATCCGCACTTGGCAGATGCCTTTTATCTGCGTGGCACGCTGCGTATCCAGGGCGGCAACCTTCCCCGTGGCTTAGCCGACCGGCGGCGAGCGCACAAACTCGACCCACGGCTCACGGTGCCTTGAGTTTCGAGAACGAACCAGCCCGCAGCGCCAGCAAGGGACTTCCCTTGCTGGCGCTGCGGGCTGGTTGGATCAACCGCACGTCATTTCGCGGGCTTTTTCTCGGATGTCGCTTTCGTCTGCGCCAACCAAAGCTCCGCCTCCAGCCGATACCACTCGGCTTCGTCTACTTTGAAAGTCGGTATCAGATCCCTGCTGAGTTCTTTGACCACCTTTTTCAACTCCGTCATGCGCTGGAGGTGGGCGTCCAGAGCGACGACTTGGTCTTCGTGCTTGGGGCTTAGCTCACGTTGGGCCTGGAGCCAGCGAACCGACCAGATGTAGACATCCTCTGGATTCCGGGTAACTGGGATGAGGACGTTTCCAATCCTCCGGGTGTGCGTAAGCCCCGCAAATTCCGCACGATAAGCCTTCTCAGCCATAGCGGCACGAGCCTTGAGAAGGGCTGCCCCCTCTTCTGGCTTTTGCGCTGGCTTGACCGCTTTCGGTTTGGGCTTGGCTTCGGGTTCCTTCGCTTCCGCTTTGTCCGGCACAGCCGCCGGCACGGGAACGGGTTTAATCGGCGGTTGCTCCGCTTTGCCGCGATGGGCGACGAACCCCGCGCCGGAACCGATCAGTCCCAACACCAGCACCACGACCACGATTAGTTTCATTTTGCTGAGGAACATGCTTCGCAACACTCCTTCAACCAGCGCGGCGAGCGGAGCGGACAGGGTTTGATTCGCCGTTCCCGCCGCGAACAACAGACTTGTACGAATGGTGGTTTCCGTCAGAATCGCAGGCGGCAGCGCCCGGACAACAGCCTTCTCCGTCAGCACCGCAGCCAGTGCGACCGCCGATACGCCCAGCCCACGCTTCGAGAGTCGCCGGCGCAACAACTCGCGCGCTCGCGATAGCCGCGAGAAGATGGTGCCTTTGGCGCAACCCAAACGCTGAGCCGCTTCCTCGCTACTCATCCCTTGCAGGTAACACAACAACAACGGCTGACGATACTTCTCCGGCAGTCGATTCACTTCCTCATCGATCACTGGCCGCAGATCGCTCCACACTTGCTCCGTCGGCTCCTCGGCGTACTGCTCCGGCAGCGTTGTCTCTCGCGCCGTCTGCCGCGCTCGCCGGCCGCGCACCTTCAACGCCGTGCGATAGGCCACGCCATGCAACCACGGGCCGAGCAGTTCCGGCCCACGCAGCGACGGGGCTTTGCGGACTAGCACGAGAAACGTCGTCTGAAACGCATCTTCGGCTTCGGGTGTTTCACCGAGCCGGCGCACGCACAAGCCCCAGACCATCGCTCCGTAGCGCTGCACAATGGTCGTGAATGCGGCTTGTTCGCCATTGGCCAGGAAACGACGCAACAACTGCGCGTCATCCAACTCGCCATCACCAGCGGGGCCGCCGCTGAGACGACGCAGATAATGCAGCAGCGGATGCAATGAATGATTCGCCATGAGCCAGGCTCTCTCGGACAGGTTCACGCCTGCTCTCTATACTGCCCTAAAGAGGGCCGTCGCTTCCAGAACTTTCGCCGGCTGGCTTGGTTTTCTTGGGACTTTCTCTGGCAGCGTCTTTTCTTGTGGTTGGAATGGACAATTGAAAGGTGTGCAGCCTAACTCGCGTTCAGCCTTGCGCTTCTGTCAGTACCCCCGGCAGGAATCGAACCTGCATGAACCCGCTTAGAAGGCGGGTGCATTATCCGTTATGCTACGGGGGCAACATGTTTTCAAACTTCGCTCTCGAACATTAGAGCAAAGAGGATAGGGGACAGCAAGCCAAGACCAGATGAACACGGTCGATCCATGCTTCCCTCAGCACCTGGATCAACTTCACGAGTACCACGTCCGAGACGAGTACGAGAAAAATGGATACGACGACGCCGCGCGTGGCCGCTGCGCCCACGCCCTCGGTGCCGCCGCGCGCGTTCATGCCAAACCAACAGCCCGTCACGCCGATCAGGTAGCCGAATACCACTGTCTTGAGGACAGCAGGAACCGCGTCGCTGAGTGTGAGAACACGCAGGCACTCCATGCGATACTGCGTCCAGGATAGGCTTCCGCCCAGCGCCTCGGCCGCGTATCCCGCGCCCAAGGCGAGGTAGGCGATGAACAGCGTCAAAAGCGGCAGGGCCAACATGCAGGCGAGCAGCCGCGGCGCGACCAGTTCGCGCAGCGGCGATAGGCCAAGCACCTCCAGAGCGTCGATCTGCTCCGTCAAGCGCATCGAGCCGAGTTCGGCACCGAGACTCGCTCCCGAACGTCCCGCCACGATAAGCCCGGCGGCCAGGGGAGCGAATTCCAGCACCACGGCTAGGGCCAGCGCCTGGGGCAGATATTGCACCGCTCCCGGTCCGCCCACCGTTTGCAAGGTGCCGCGCAGGTGCAGCCAAACCACCGCGCCGATGGCGACTCCCGCAGCCACGCCCAACGGCAACGCGCCGAGCAGAATTTGATGAAGTTGAACGTGAAGAGAATGCAGCCGGCGCAGCGAGAAGGGCAACACGAATAGTCCGCGCCAGGCGAAGTGGAGGGCATGTCCCAGATTTTCCAGGAAAGCGAGCATTGTTCGTGAAGCCGAGATCAGGCGAACGGCCGGTGTAAACTCCCCCCGTTTACGTTTCGCAGCGGCCGCCGCGAAACGTAAACGGGAGGAGGTGTTAGACCCGCGAGAGGCTCGGCGTCTTTCGCGTGGCCGACTTGGGTGACTGGCGAACGTGTCGCTCTTTGTGGAACACTTCCAACAATTCCGCCCGCAATTCCAGGTCGCGAATGCCGCGCCGATCCCATTCGTGCAGGACGTGCGAGGTGGCCGGATTCAGTCCCGCGACGTGATGCAGCCAGTTGATACCGGCGTCCAACGTCAGATGTCGTGTGCGCGGATGGTGCCAGGCGACGTGCGTGGCCAGGCAGCCCATCGGCACGGTGCGGGTGAAGCAACCATGAACGAGCAGCGGACTGCTCTTCTCCAGCAGTTCGATGATCCGGTCCAGACCCGAGTCGGAGATATTGGGTAGCCATGCGGATCGCAGTTCGCCCAGGCATTCGGGAGAGAGCATAGCAGAACTCCTTTTGCGACGAAGAGCGTGAATCGAGAGCTTGTCGTGGAGGACACGCCGGAAGAGGCAGTGCTATTATACTGTTTTCGTCCAGTCCAGGTGTCCCTGGAGGAAGTTCTCAGGCAATCGCGGGGAGCGTTTTCGGTCGCTAGTTCTTGTTATTTAGAAGTTTAGGAGAAAAAACCCCGCCGTTCGCGGGTGCGAAGCGGCGGGGCCGGAACAGAGAAGAGGCCGTTAAGATAGGGTAGAGAGTAACGCCTTATTCTCTCTCTGTCAACTACTTTTCCAAAAAACTTCTTCTTGCCATCCTGCACATCCTTTCACATTGACAACTATTGCGCTGGACGAAAAATCAATCCTTTATTCGTCGCCGTCTCTTTTCGTCTTGGGGGATTGCTCACGGAGGGAAGAGCCATTACACTAACACAACATTTCTGTCCGATCCTTGAACGAAGAGGTTCTCTCTCATGTGGACAACGATTGCGCTGCTTGCCGCTCTGGGCGGGACGCCGGGCCAGACCGATCTGGCTCTGACGCATGTGCGTTCAACGCATGGGTTGCTCGGTCCCGAACGCAAGAACGAATCGGTTTCGCCGGGCGACGTTCTCTTTTTGTGCTTCGACATTGAGGGCATCAAGGTCGATGACGACGGCAAGGTGCAATACAGCATGGCCCTTGAGTTGAAGGACGAGCGCGGCAAGGTTCTTTTCAAACAACTCCCCAAAGACCTGGAGGCGAAGACTTCGCTCGGCGGCGTGAGCGTCCCGGCCTATGCCACGCTCAACGTCGGCCTCGAAACACCTCCGGGAGACTATCAGTTCAAGATCACCGTCAAGGATCGAGCGTCCGGCAAGGAGCAAAGCCTGTCGCGCAAGTTCAAAGTGTTGCCCAAGGACTTCGCCTTGGTCCGCACGCAGACGAGCTTGGATACCGACGGGCAGTATCCGGCCGCGGTGTTCGCCAGCGGTCAGGGCGCTTGGGTGCATTGCAGCGCCGTCGGCTTTGAGCGCGGCGGGGCCGGCAAGCAGCCGAATATCGTCTTCGAGATGCGCGTGCTGGATGATACCGGCAAACCCACTCTGGCCAGGCCGGTGACCAGTACGATCGACAAGGGTATCCCCGCCGATAAGGTGGCCGTGCCGATGGCTTTCCCTCTGTCGCTCAATCGGGCGGGCAAGTTCACCATTGAAATAGCGGCCATCGATCAGGGCAGCGGCAAAAAAGCCAAGATGTCCTTCCCCATCACCGTCCAGTCCGCGCAAAATTGATGATTGATGAATGAACACAGCTTTTCAATCATCAATGATGATTGATGGAGGTTCGTATGCGTGAACAAATCGAGGGGACGACGATAGGGCGACTGACCTCGGCGGCTCTGGCGATTTTCCTAATCGCGGGCGGATTGGATGGCGCGGAGCCGCGAGCCGACCAACCGCGTTCGTCCGTCGTTGGACAGCTGGTTTCCGCGGAAGGCAGCCTGTTCCAGCGCACCAAGGCCGGTCAGCCTTGGCAAACGGTGCCATCCAAGGGCAAGCTCCACGCCGGCGATTTGCTGTTCGGACTGCCCGGCGCGATCGTGGAAACCAGCAAAGGCGCGGTCCGCCTGGAGTTGCTGACCGACATGGATAAAAACTCGCCGTATCCGATCTTCGAGGCCGCTGTCAGACTGCACGACAGCCCCAACTACGATCTCGATTTCACTCTGGATCGTGGGCGCGTCGATGTCACCAATACCAAGACGAAAGGCTCGGCTCGGGTACGCATTCGCTTTCACGGTCAAATGTGGGATGCGACGCTCCACGAGCCAGGCGCGCGCATCGCTCTGGAACTGTATGGCCGCTGGCCCAAAGGCGTGCGCTTTACACCGGAGCCTGGTCCCAAGGATGTGCCGGCCGCCGACCTGCTGTTGCTGGTCCGCAAGGGCAACGTCGATGTGAAACATGATTCCAAGCAACATGCCCTGTCGGCACCGCCCGGTCCGGCTCTGCTGCACTGGGACAACCGGGATGAGGCGGAGGAAGCGCCGCACAAACTCGACAAGTTGCCCGCCTGGGCGGACACGGAGGATGCTTCCTCGGAGCGAGCGCTGCGGATCAAGAAGGTCGTCGAGGAATTCCGCCGCGAGGCGGTCAAGTCTTCTCTGAAGGAGGCGCTGGATCGCTTCGCCAACTCGGAGGATCCCAACCACCGCGCGAGCGGCGTCATTTTCATGGGTGCTGCGGATGATCTGGAGGGACTTGCCAAGGTCTTAATGGGAACGAAATACCCGGATGCCTGGGATTGGGCTGTGGTGGTGATCCGGCACTGGATCGGCCGCGCTCCGGGACAGGATCAGATCGTCTATCGGATGCTGGTGAACAAACGAAAGATGCCGGTCGCCCAGGCTCAGAGCATCATGCAGTTGTTGCATAGCTTCGACGATACGGTCCTGGCCCAGCCTGAGTTGTACAAAATGCTGGTCAAGTTTCTCGATCACGATCGAATGGGTATCCGCGGATTGGCTCATTGGCATCTCTCTCGTCTGGTGCCGGCCGGTAAGAAGATCGGCTTCAATCCGCTGGATCCGAAGGAAAAACGTGACAAGGCACGCGATCAATGGAAGAAGTTGATCGACGACATGCTGGCCAAGGGACAACTCCCGCCCAAGGATCTACCCAAGTAAGAGGCACTAACTTTAGGGGCACTAACACCATTCTTGCCAGCCCGCAGCGCCAGCAAGGGATTCTCTTGCTGGCGCTGCGGGCTGGCAAAAAGATTCGTGCCTCTTAGGAGCGTTCACCATGTCCTTCTCACTCATCCGCCTGACACCGTTCTTTGTTGTCTTGGCAACGGGCTTCGTTAGCCTTCCCGCTCGCGCTCAGTTCAGCGGGGTCGGCGGCCTCACCGCTCCTGTCCGGTTCCCCAGCCCTGTGCTGCGTTACGGCGGCTACGGCTATCGCGGGTACGGCTATGGCTATGGCGGATACAACCTCATGCAGAATCCGTATGCGGGCTATCTCAACGGCGCGGCCAACTTGACGACGGCCAACGCCCAGTATCAGCTGACCATCCAGCAAGCCAAACAAGCGCAGGAAGTCGCCCGGCGTTCTGCCCTCCAGACGCGCCGGGATACGCTCGCCGAACGACAATACGAGTTGTCGCTGATGCCCGATCCGGAAAAAATCCGTCAGGATCAGATGACGCGCGCCTTGCAGCGTAGCCGTAATAATCCACCGCCGACGGAAATCTGGTCGGGCAAGGCGCTCAACGATCTGCTGCGGGGCATTCAGACAGCGCAAACGCGCGGCACCGTCGGTCCCGATGTGCCGCTGGCACCCGATGTCCTCAAGCACATTAACCTGACCACGGGCACCACCTACGGCGGTACCGGCCTGCTCAAGGATGGCGGCAAACTATCCTGGCCTTACGCGCTCCGCCAATCGATGTTCGACACGGAGCGTACCACACTAAATGAACAAATGCGTCAGGCCGTGAAACAGGCTCAGTCCGGCGAGGTCAGCGTCGAGGTACTCAATGATGTAGGCGCTTCGCTCAAGCAACTGGGCACGACGATTGACGCCCATGTGGCCGACCTCACGCCGAGCCAGTACATTCAGGCCACGCGCTACGTACGCGAGTTAAAGGAGTCGTATAAGGTGCTTCAACAGAACGATGTGGCCAAGTACTTCCGTCCGGAGCGGACAGCCCAAGGCTCAACGGTGGCGGAGTTGGTGCGGCAGATGACCCAGCAAGGGCTACGTTTCGGCCCCGCCGTGTCCGGCGAGGAGACGTATTACACGTCGCTCCATCAATCGATGGTGGATTATGATATGGGTGCCACGCAATTGAACACGGCAGCGCTGGGACGCTGAGGGTGCGTCCAGGAATGACTCGTTTAGCGACGCTTCGCAGAAATGTTTTCGCCTCCTACGCTTCTGCGAAGCGTCGCTAACCAGCAATTGCTCATTGTGTTAACTTGGCCGAGATGAACGTCGTCTGCGGGGTGCCGAAAATAGTTTTCTGACCCGCGCGGGCCGGCGATGGGTTCAAGATGACCGCTGTAGGATCGACAATGGCCGAGGGCTGAATGGAGATATTCATGTTGTCGCCGTTCCCGGTGGCCTGACTGATTGTCACCCCCACGAAACCGACAATGGCATAGTTGGCACCCTGGCCCTGACCGCTGGCCGCCACATAGGAAGAACCAGGGGAGGTAGGATTGCCGGCCGGGCTGACGGGCGCGAACAACGGAATGAGATTCGGAACCCCCATTTGCGATTGGAAGTCGTTGAGCAGAGTTGATTTCAAGCCGGGGCCAACCTTCCAAGGCTCAGGATTGGTCGGTGAGACCGGCAACAGATTATTGTTGAGCAGGTAGGAAATATCGTTGGGCGTCGAGCCATCATCAATCCAACTACGGAAGGCCGGAGCATTGTTGGAGGGAACGCCGACATCGAGCAGGCCGAAACTGCCTGGGGTATTGGTGGCGAAGGGATATACTTGAAGTTGCGGATTGCCGTTCGGTCCCGTCGTGACATTGCTTCCGAGCCAAGGGGATGACAAGTTGCCGTTGGCATAGTTCGTCCACACGTTCATATCGAGGGCCACGGGGAGAATGTGGGCGTTCACTCCGGGGATGACCTGGAGACTGGAGATGTCGCCCGCGTAAATGGTGGCGCTGGCGCTGGCGGTTAAATTAATGGTAGAGATGCCGAAAATCCGAGCGAAAAACAGTCCCAAAGGAGCATTGGCAGTGCTATCGCGCCGGGTGGTCACCTGGATAGTGTTCGGAAACACACCAGAGGACGCGGGGACCGACGGATTGGTGCCGTCATAATAGCGGAAGGAGATGTCGGTAGTCGGTACCTGAACCGAGACGCCGCCCGCCTGATTGTAAGCGGCGAAGCGCTGAGCGGTGGGGATGGGGTTGCCGGAACTGGAGGTGTCGGTGGTGACCAGATTGTAGATTGTCTGCTGTTGCTGTTGTGTCTGGCCGGGAGCATAGAAATTGACGAACGGCGTCTGAAGCTGCTGAGCGCCGGCCAGGGCGGCCGCGTCGGCGGCGTTTTGCAACTCGGCCTGGACCGAGGCGATATAGCCGATGTCAATGGCGAACGCCAGCATGCCGACCAGCAGTGTCATCAAAAGTGCCGCCATCGGCGCGATAGCGCCTCGGCGTTTCGTGAAGGTGGTGCCAAGAGATTGCATAAGGGTGTACTCCGCGACGAAAGCCCAAATAACACGGCGTAGCAAGCACGAAAGATTTGCAGCCGGTGTTATTGTTTCATCATGACCACGCTGTCGGACTCAAACATAGTCCCGGTCAAGAAATACATCGATACCCATTTGAACGATGTGACGGGGATGGCGACTTGCACGGTCACCTTGCTTCCCGGTGCCGCGTCCAGGGCATCCGACAAGGTGTTGCCGTTGGGATCGGTGACGGTGATGGTAATGCTGCCGACGGTCGGCGGGTTGAACAAAGTGCTATCGAAGCTGTTGTCGCGCATGACGTTGGTTGCGTCGTTGATGATGTCCGAATTGCCGTACTGATGGATGATACCTGTACGGCAACCCTTGCGGGCGGCTCCCGTGAGGATCTGTTTGACCATCACACCCCGGCTCAACTCGAACATCCCCATCACGATCAAGCCAAGGATAGGAACAATGAACGCCATCTCCACGGCGGCGGTGCCCCATCGACGGCATCTTTTCGCGGCGCTGTAGCGCGATCGGCTCAGAATATTTTGCGCTCTCATGGCCAGGATCCTCCTCGTTCTTAGAAGCTGTGACCGCATGCAGTAGGTCCCGCTTGCCGAGCGGGATCTGTTGGGGCAAGGTCCCGCTTGCCGAGCGGGACCTACTGCATCGCGTTCGTGTCTCTTATTCGCGTCGCATGGTGTATTGGCCGGTTAAACTACCGGATAAAAACGCTATGGGCGTCCAGGTGACATTGTTAATCGGCACGGTGACAATGACGGTGATCTCCGTGTAGGCCGGCATGGCCGCCACATTGGTGTTGCCAGCGGGTGCATCATTCACATACACACTGGCCGTTTCGCCGTTGATGCCCACGCTGGTAAGGTAATCGGAAGCGGTCTGCTGGATGGCGCTGGAACTGGTGCCCTCAAGGACGCCTTGCCGGCACGCTCGCCGTGCCGCTTCCGTCAACAGTTCCGTCGCCATGCACGCGCGGCCGATTTCGATGGTGCCCAGCACCGTCATGAAAAAGATCGGCGCGACCAGGGCAAACTCGACGGTCGAGGTACCCCTTCGGCTTGTGCGATTAGATCGGATGATCATCAATTCCACTCCTCGCGTGGAGAACACCGCCGAGTTGGTTCATTTCCAATCGGAGGAATGAACGTCCGCGGTGATGAGGGGAGTTTAACTATTTCAACGGGATCACATGGTAACCAGCGACAACTCGCAGTGTCTTTTGTCAACGGGTCGCGATACCAAGGGGGGATGGTTCTGATTGGAGCATTGAACCCATGCAACAAGAGGGGGTACAATTCGCAGGTTCCTATTCAGCGTAGGTCACGAATAGGACGGTGTCAAATCGGGATAATGCTCGATGGCGCGTTGGCTCTTCGCCGATAATTTGTTCAGTATCCCACGCGTTTTTCCCACTCGTCGAGTTCGCGCAAGCGGCGGTCGGCGTCGAAGACCGGCGGCGGCAGCGTCTCTGCCAGCTGGAGAGCGTCCGCCTCGCTCAGTCCCTGGCGTGCCGTGCCGGAGCCGCGGAAGAGCGGTAGGCCGCGACGCAAAGCGATAATCTCACGCCGCGTCCGGCCTTTCGGCGCATCCGGCCAACGGCCGATACGCTCGTGGAAGTCGAAGAACAGCGGCAGCATCTCACGAATGTAGCGCCAGTAGCCGGGGTTGTCGGTCTGGATGAAGAATAGGCCCCCCGGCGTGAGCGTGCGATGGACCAAGGCGAGAAAGTTCGGCGTGATAAGACGCAAATGCACCTGGTTTGGCTCGTAGTACGGCTGCGGATGATAGCAGTGAATCTCGGCGGCGCTATGCGGCGTCAGGCAGCGTTCGAGCAAGCGGACGGCATCGCTGACGGCGAAGCGGATGTTGGTCAAGCCACGCTGATTGGCGCGGCGTGTGGCGTAGCGGATGACGACGGGCAAGATGTCGCTGCCAAGGTGATCGTGATCGGGACGCCAAACGGCGCTGCCGAGCAGGAAGCGGCCATTGCCACAGCCGACATCAACGATGAGTGGAGCAGAACGGCCGAACAATGCGGGCAAATCGAGAGGACCATCGGCGGGGAGTTTCTTCAGCGCGGTCTGCGTCCACTGGTTGGGATCGAGAATCTCGCCGGCGAAGGGTACGCCGAACTCGCGTTCGATCTGACGGCGTTTCTTTTTCTCCGGCGGCATTAGCGACCTCACGTAAGGCGAACGATCCTTCCTACCAGCCCGCAGCACAAGCAAGGGATATTCTTTCCCTTGCTTGCGCTGCGGGCTGGTAAAAATCATGACGTGGGGTTGAGCGCGTCGGCGAGCGATTGCGCCAGGTTGCCGATGGCCGTATCAATGACGTCAAGCGATGGCGTACCGGCCTTCTCTAAATGACGCACGAAAGCGCTGCCGACGATGACGCCATCCGCGACTTCGCGTAGCGTGCGAACGTGTTCCGGCTTGCTGATACCAAAGCCGACGCACAACGGCACCTCGGTTTGTTGACGCAACCAGGCGAGTTGATCGAGCAATTCCGCCGGCACACGCTCGCGCTCGCCGGTGATACCGGCCACGCTGACACAGTAGAGAAACCCCGTCGAACGCTGGGCGATGGCGCGGGCGCGGTCGCGCGGCGTCGTCGGCGTGACGAGGTGAATCAATTTGAAGTCGCGGGCGGCGGCCAGACCGCTGAGCGCTTCGGATTCCTCAAAAGGCAGGTCCGGCACGATGGCGCCGCTGAAGCCGGCCGATGCCGCCTGTTCGAGAAATGCTTCGGGACCGCGACGATGGATGAGACTGTAGGAAACCATCGCTACGAGCGGCGTTTCATGGACGGCAAACGCGCGCACGGCGGCGAAGATGTCCCCAACATGTACCCCGCGCTCCAGGGCACGGGTGTACGATGCCTGAATGACAGGACCATCGGCGATGGGATCGCTGTAGGGGAAGCCAATCTCCAGCAGATGCGCGCCATGTTCGGCCAGGGTGCGGGCGAACCGCGCCGTAGCGGCGAGGTCGGGATCGCCGGCCGTCAGGAAGGGCATGAAGGCTTTGCGTCCCTGGGACCGCAAGCGAGCGAAGAGAGAATCAATCGGATTCATGACAGCCCGGTAGTGGTTTAACCGCGTCCCAAAGGAGAGCGTTGACTTCGCGCTCTCCTTCGGGACGCGGCTAAGGAACAGGCACGAAATAACTTCTCCGTTTCACAGGGCACAATAGTATAATAGAGATTCCCCGTCATCAGCGAACAGCTATGTCCGTGATCTGTCTTTCGTCGAATGACCAAGTTCAGCAGCCAGTTCACGCGAAAGAAAACAGAATGTCACGCTGTACCGCCTATCGCCTGGCCGATCTGCTACAGAGCCTGGTCCGGCTGGCCACACCCCCTACACGGACCCGACCGCCTGAAGCACTCCTCCCAGAGCATCGCAAGCGACCCGCACGCCGTCCTCTTGCCGTATCTGCCCGCCAATCTCGGCAGCGCGCCGTCCATACGCCGGGTCGTCGAACAGGTGCCGCAACTCGGCGGCAACGCGGGCCGGGGTGTAGCGATGGCGGAGAATGGTGCGGGAAATACCCAACCGCGCCACACGCTCGGCATTGTCGGGTTGGTCCCAGGCGCAAGGCATGACCAGCATCGGACGCCCCGACCGCATCGCCAGCCCGGTCGTGCCAATTCCGCCGTGGTGGACGATGGCTGCCGCTCGGGGAAACAACTCGGAGAACGGCGCGTAATCGAAGGCCGCCACGCCATCCGGCAAGGCGGGGAGCCGGTTGCGCGGGTCTTTCAGGATGAGGACGGCCCGGCGACCGAGCAAGCGGGCGGCACGGGCGCTGGATTCATAGAACGAACCGGCGTCCGCAGCCACAGCCGTGCCGAGCGTGAACACGATGGGAGATGGGCCGCCGTCCAGAAACCGCGCCAACGCCGGGGGGAACCCGGCGCCGCCGTCCTGGTCATACCACGGAAAGCCGGTGACGACGGTCTGCGCGGGCCAGTCGGGCTGCTTGTCGAGGAGCCGTTTCGAGAACAGGGCCAGGTGCAGCCGCGGCGAGTGCCCGTCCGTCAGCGGGTTGACGCCGGAGACGGGAGGCAGGCCGATTTCCCGTCGCAAGCGGTGCCACGGCCTGGCCATCCAGCGGGTCGCCCATTTCAGGAAGTGCCCCAGCGGTCCCCAAAAGGCCGGGCCGAGGAAACGAAGCGCTTTCGAGAGGCCCGGGAAACCGGGGAGCAGCGGGGGATCATAGGCCGAGACGAATAACATGGGAATGTGCATGACGGAGGCCCAGGGGATTCCTCTCTTCTCCGCCACCAGGCGAGCGGCGTAGGTGGCCAGATTGCCCACCAGCAGGTCTGCACCCTGGGCCGCCACCAGGGTGTCCTCGTAGGATTCGCGCAAGGCGACCAGCACCATCCGGGCCGCCCGGATCAGGCCCCAGCGCGGGTGCGCGATACGGCGTAGCACCTTGGGGTCCGCCACCCAGGCGCAATCGGGACGCACGGCCCGGAAACCGAGGCCCAGTTCCTCAATCTTTCGCCGGTAGCATTCACCCGTGCAGAGGATGACGTCATGGCCCAGGGTCTTAAGCCCCAGGCCGATGGCGAGGTACGGGTACAGATCCCCCAAGGAGCCCCACGTCGTGATGACGATCCGCCGTCCGGGGTACGTTGCTCTCGGCCCCGTCGTCATAACAGTGATCTCCCCGTCTGCCACCGGAAAAAGGCCGAACAAGTTATTATCGAGTTCTGCGCACGCTAGTGTACCTCTTCTGGGACTGCTTTCTTAACACATTCTTCAAAATAATCTCCGCCGCGTCATTAACGGATCAGATGTCCTGGCCCTGCAAGTGGGCCACCTCGTAACAATCTTTGTCGCCGCGGCCGGAGAAGCAAATCACCACCACGTCATCGCGCTTCCGCTTGGCCGCGATGCGCATGCCCTCGACCACGGAATGCGATGTCTCCAGCGCCGGCAGAATACCTTCCAGCCGCGAGCAGGTGGAAAACGCCTGCAACGCCTCGTTGTCGCCGACCTTGGTATAGCGCACGCGGCCGCTGTCCTTCCAGTGGCTGTGTTCGGGACCGACGCCGGGATAATCGAGTCCGGCCGAGATCGAATGCACGGCCGCCGTCTGGCCGTCGGCGTCCTGCAAGACATAGCTGTAACTACCGTGCAGGACGCCGGGCTGACCGTGGCTGAGCGTGGCGGCATGTTCGCCCAGACCGCCGCCGCGTCCGGCCGCCTCAACGCCGACCATTTCCACCGAGGCATCTTCCAGAAACGGCGCGAACATGCCCGCCGCGTTGCTGCCGCCGCCGACGCAGGCAACCACTACATCCGGCAAACGGCCAATCTGCTCCAGGCACTGCGCCCGAGCCTCGCGGCCGATGACGGATTGGAAATCGCGGACAATCATGGGAAACGGATGCGGGCCGACCACGCTGCCGATGATGTAATGCGTGTTCGCCACGCTGGCCATCCAGTCGCGCAAGGCTTCATTGGTGGCGTCGCGCAACGTGCGGCTGCCGCTCGTCACCGGCGTGACGGTGGCCCCCAACGCCTTCATCTTGAAGACGTTGAGCTTTTGCCGGCGCACGTCCTCTTCGCCCATGTACACCTGGCACGTCATGCCGAACAGCGCGGCGGCGGTGGCGCTGGCGACGCCATGTTGACCGGCCCCCGTCTCGGCGATGATGCGCGGCTTGCCCATGCGCTTGGCCAACAATGCTTGACCGATGCAATTGTTGATCTTGTGCGCGCCGGTGTGGTTGAGGTCTTCGCGTTTGAGATAGATGCGTGCGCCACCGGCTTCCTTCGTCAATCGCTCGGCGAAGTACAAGAGCGACGGCCGGCCGACATAGGTTTTCAGGTAGTGATGGAACTCACGCTGAAAGTCGGCGTCGTCGCGGGCCTTGTCGTACTCGGCGCTCAATTGCGCCAGCGCGGCCATGAGGGTTTCCGGGACGTAACGACCACCGTAGGGACCGAAACGCCCGTGGACATCGGGCAGAGTGGTGGAAGAAGCCGACATGATGTTCTCGCGAGAAAGAAGGCCAATCGGAGTATAGGGTCAACCTAGTCACCCAGCGATGGAGGTCAAGGCGGCTGCCTGGCCGATGAAAGTGAGTCTCACGGGCGATTCCTCGCCGAGGCTCTATAATAATTGTTCACCCCGTTGTCCCCGACTCTCGTGAAGGCGCTCGTTTTATGGCCGCTGAACCTTACTTGCCTCGTTTGACCGCTCGCCTGGCCGATGGCGTGGCCCGACTGCCGGCCGAGGTCCGCGCCCGTCACGTCGCTTATCTCCTCGCGGCCCAGAATGCCGACGGCGGATTTTCGGGACGTGAGGGCGGTTCCGATCTGTATTACACCGGCTTTGCCCTGCGCAGCCTCGCCGTACTCGACGCGCTGACCCCGGCCATCAGCGAGCAGGCCGCGCATTTTCTGCGCGGCAGCCTGACGCAGCAAACCAGCGTCGTCGATTTCTTTTCGCTGCTCTATTCCTGTCTACTCGTGCAATCGTTCGGCGGTCCTGACGTACTCGGCGACAGTCCGGCGGACTGGCCCGACCGTGTGGCCCAAACACTAGAGAGTTTCCGCGTCTCTGATGGCGGGTATACCAAGAGTCTCGGCGGCGCATCGGGCAGCACCTATCATACGTTCCTCGTCGCCCTTTGTTATCAACTGCTGGGCCGGCCGGTGCCCCGAATGGCAGACGTGGTGCGTTTCGTCGCCTCGCGCCGGCGCGAGGATGGCGGTTATGTCGAGATCGCGCCCATGCGTCGCGGCGGCACGAATCCGACCGCTGCCGCCGTGGGACTGCTGCAAATCGCCGAGGAGAAAGTGCCGGCGGCTCTCGATGAAGTGCGCGACAGCGTCATTGATTTTCTCGCGGACATGGCCTCACCCGAGGGCGGACTGCGTGCCAACGGTCGCGCGCCGCTGGCGGATCTGCTGTCCACGTTCACGGCGGCGTGGACTCTGGAACAACTCGGCGGCTTGCAGCGATTGGATACCGAGCAGGTGCGGCAATTCGCCGAGTCGCTGGAGCGATCCGAGGGCGGCTTTCACGGCGGATTATGGGATGAAGGCTGCGATGTGGAATACACGTTCTACGGTCTGGGAGTGTTAGGCTTACTCGTGTAGTTCAATTCCTCGGAATCTCCATTCCTCTCCGCGATCGATTCGCTAAGATAACGGATAGCAGATCGTGTAATTGGCTCCCATCGCAGCGTCGCGCAATCAACCGATCCTCCCTTCAATAGCGAAGGTGTCATGATTGCCTTCTCTTGTCCTCACTGCGGTTCGCCGCTTCAGGTGAAAGAGAGCATGGCCGGCAAAACGCGGCCGTGCCCCAATTGCAGCCAAGGCGTTCAGGCTCCCGGCAGGCCGAAAAGCAGTGCGCGGACGCTACGCCCACCTTCCGACGCGGAGGACACGGTGACGGCTCTTTCCCAAACGGCTCCTCCCCCGGACTACGACTTTCTGGCACCACCCCAAGGACCGAACGAGTTGGGCCGCCTTGGCGCTTACCTTATTCGCAAGGTTCTGGGAACGGGCGCGATGGGAATCGTTTTTGAGGCGGAAGACTCCCAGCTCAAACGGCCGGCGGCGCTCAAGGTGATGAAGCCGTCTCTGGCGGCCTACGCCGAGTTCCATCGGCGTTTCCTGCGCGAGGCACAGTTGGCCGCCGCCATCGAGCATGAGCATGTCGTCACCATTTATCAGGTGGGCGAGGATCGCGGCGTTCCCTTTCTGGCCATGAAGTTGCTCCAGGGCGAGACGCTCGAAGATCGGTTGGAGCGAACGGGGGGACGGTTGCCGGTGGAGGAAGTGCTGCGCATCGGCCGAGAGATCGCCGAGGGACTGAGTGCGGCTCATGCTCGCGGTCTAATCCATCGCGACATCAAGCCGGCGAACATCTGGCTGGAAACGGGCCGGGATCGTGTCAAGATCGTCGATTTCGGCCTGGCGCGCGGCAGTGGCGCAGACGCTCACTTCACCCAGGCGGGAGCGGTGATTGGTACGCCTTCCTACATGGCTCCCGAACAGGCCAACGCCGAGGAGGTCGATGGCCGCTGCGATCTGTTCAGCCTGGGGGCCGTACTCTACCGAGCCTGCACGCGCCGGCTGCCGTTCGACGGCAAGGATACCTTGTCCGTCCTGACGGCGCTGGCGACGAAAACGCCCACCGCGCCGCACAAGATCGCTTCTCATGTGCCGCCACCACTCTCCGCTCTCGTGATGCGTCTGCTGGCCAAGGATCGCGGCGACCGTCCTCAGTCGGCCCGCGAGGTGGTTGAAGCGATTGAGGCGATCGAGCGCGGGGAAGTTGTCGAAGAGATTCCCGATGCTCCCCCGGAAGAAGTTCCTCCCCCAGAGACAGAGAAGGAGAAGAAGCGGCCGAAGAAGGCTCGTTCTTCGGTCTCGCGGAGAAAGAAACGGCACAAGGTCGAGAGGGACTGGGGCCGCGTGGTGCTGATCGCATCCTTGGTGCTGCTCGCCGTGGGCCTCGTGGTGCTGCTGCTAGGTATTATCCGCTACGCTCGCAGGGACCGAGCGGCGGCACCGAGAGTTTCCGTTTCTTTGGCCTGCGCCGCGATTAGTCCGCCGATCGGCGTTTCGCCGCAGGTTTGTCCGTCCGAATCCTCGGTCGGGGCAAGGTCTTCATGTCGTGACCGAGATAGAATCCCGGTTGAGTCGGCTGGTTGTAACCGACGTTCTGCCAGGCCACACTCAGCCGATATTGCGGATCGTGCATGAGCGTATAGAGGCGATGTTTCGTGGGCAGAGTGGTCGTGTAGATCCGCAATTCCTTGCTGTCGGTCGAACGCCAGATTACCTCCTCTCGCCAGTCGCCGAGGATGTCCGCGCACAGACACGGTGTCGCTTTCGTGGAATTGTTCGAGACGCAACCGCTCGCGGAGAGAAGCGTCGTCTCGCGTTCGGTTTGCCAGTCCCACTTGGTAATCTTAATTCCGTCAAGGATCTCGCGGAGCAGGTCGCCGTCCCGCCACACGCCGAAATTGCACGAGCGCGGCTTGCGGTCGGAAATCTTCTCGCCCTTGACGTTCCAGACGCCACTCAGCCCCGGCCCGGAGGCCCACATTTCGTAGCCCCGATGGCGGGGATCAATGTCCATCGCCACTCCTCGTCCCACATCCGCAGACGGTTTGCCCCACAGCACCTTGCCCGTTCGGGCATCGCGGAATGATACGCCATTTTCATGGCGGGGATGTTCGTGGATATTGAAAACTTCCAGCCCCGGCCGATCCGGGTTGATGTCGGACAGGTGCAGCGCATCGCCGTGCCCTAGCCCGGTCGAGTACCGTCCTTTGCCGTCCGAACCGATACAACACGCCCCGTAAATGATGTCATCCTTACCGTCGCCGTCCACATCGCCGACGCTGACACTGTGATCGCCTTGCCCGCGATAGGCCCGGTTGCCGGGCGTGCCATCGTCGCTGTCGAAGGTCCACACACGCGATAACTTGCCGTCGCGCCAGTTCCACGCCGCTAACACCGTCCGCGTGTAGTAACCGCGACACATCACGACGCTGGGTCGCTCGCCATCCAGGTACGCCACGCAAGCCAGGAAGCGATCGACGCGATTGCCGTACTTGTCTCCCCAGTCGGCCACCTGGCCGCGCGGCGGAATGTAATCGGTCGTGGCCAGTGCCTTGCCCGTCGCACCCTCGAACACAGTCAGGTATTCCGGCCCCTCCAGAATGTATCCCTCCGCGTTGCGATAATCCGCCTTGCCATCGCCGAGAATCTTGCCCGTGCCGTCCACGGTGCCATCCGCTGTTTTGCAGACCACTTCGGCCTTGCCGTCTCCATCGAGGTCATAGACGAGGAACGGCGTGTAATGCGCGCCTTCGCGGATGTTCTTGCCGAGGTTGATTCGCCAGAGGAAGGTGCCGTCCAGCTTATACGCTTCGAGTTTGGTCTCTCCCGTCTTCCCACGCTGCGAGTTATCGCGCGGTTTCATCTCCTGTTTCAGCACGATCTCGTATTCACCATCGCCGTCCACATCGCCGACCGAGGCGTCGTTGGGTGTGTGGCCGGGCAGCGTTTGCAGAGGGATCGAGAGATAAGGCTGCGCCGGCGCATTGGCCGGCAGCTTGAACGGGGCGCTGGCTTCCAACTCTTTGCCGTCGCGCACCGGCCGGACAAAATAGGATTGCGATTTGCTCAGATTCACCCCGGCATCTTCGTAACTGGTTGCTTTCTTGATGGGATTCTTGTTGAGTTGGATAGGCTTTTCCGTGCCGCTGGCGCGGTAGAGATTGAAGGCCGTATCGTCGGGGTCGGTCCCCAGCAGACGCCAGCCGACGTACACCCTTCCATTACCCTGATTGATGGCGACTACGCCTCGCCCCAATTTCTCCATCCATCGCTCGGTCCTGGTGTCGGCGGTGCCAGCGCCGCCCCGTGTCAGGCTGAAAAGAAGAATGACTCCGACCACGATCGCCAGCGCCGCCCTGGTTGCTGATTTTCGCATAAGGTTTTCTCTTTGTGGCGAACGGCCAGCGTAAGCCGGCTGATGTAGGCACCATCAAGCTATACCAGCCGGCTTACACCGGCCGTTCGCCTGAAGAATGGAACCCCGAAGTCTTTGAACGGTCCCGGCGTACTGCCTTCTCCTTCCCATCCTCTTGCTGAAGTCTGATTCGACCGCTAGGTTAAGGGTCTGATGCGATTCGCCTTGCGCTTTCCGTAGCGCTCTGGTGTTCCGGCCCTCCTGACCTCGTGAAACATCTTCCATGTCGCTGCATGTCGAACATCTCGCCAAGGACTACCCAACGCGCAGCGGCGTCCTTAGCGTGCTGCGCGATGTCAGTTTTGACCTGGAACGCGGCGACGCCCTGGCGATCATGGGACCGTCCGGTTCCGGCAAGAGTACGCTGCTACACCTTCTTGGCACACTCGATCGACCCACGGGCGGCGAGGTGCGTCTCGAAGGACGCGATCCATTCGCCTTGTCCGAGCGTGCCCTGGCCGACTTTCGCAATCGACACATCGGCTTCGTCTTTCAGGATCATCATCTGCTGCCGCAGTGTTCCGTACTCGAAAACGTGCTGATCCCCACTCTCGTCGCGCGTGACAACCGCGAGGCGATGAAAACATGGGCCAGGCAATTGCTCGACCGCGTCGGTCTGTCGGATCGTCTCGAACATCGTCCCGCCGAGTTGTCTGGTGGCGAACGCCAGCGTGTGGCGGTGGCGCGAGCGCTCATCCATCGCCCCATCCTGTTGTTGGCCGATGAACCAACGGGTAATCTCGATCGCCGCACGGCCGAATCCATCGGCAAATTGCTGCTCGATCTGCACCGCGAGGAACAAACGATCCTTATCGTGGTCAGCCATAGTCAGGAACTAGCCAACCTGTTTCCGCGCATGCTGGTGATGGAAGACGGCAACTTGCAGACACCGACGATCCGCCCCGATACTGGCATTCGCCTGCCTCAGAGAACGGACCTGTGACGCTCAAACGCCTGCGCTTGCGCAATCTGCTCTATCACTGGCGCGGCAATCTTGCCGTGTTCCTCGGCGTTGTTGTCGGCACCACCGTACTTACCGGAGCGCGGCTGGTCGGCGATTCGTTGCAGGGCAGCTTGCGCCAGCAGACATTGCAGCGGCTGGATTGGGTCGATGAAGCGCTCATCGCCCCGCGTTTCTTTCGCCAGGCGCTGGCCGACGATCTGATCGGCAGCAAGGCCGCCGAGCGCGTTTGTCCGGTCATTCTCCTGCAAGCCACGGTTGTGGTGCGGCAGAAGGGTGGCGGCGGAGCGATCGCGCATCAGGTGCGCGGCGTCACGGTCATGGGCGTCGATGAGCGCTTTTGGTCATCGCCATCCGCGCCGTGGTCGAGTTCGGGGAAGGACAACGGAGACAGCCTGGTTCTCAATCGCGCGCTCGCGGGACTTCTCGAAGTATCGGCGGGCGATCGCGTGTCGCTGCGGTTGCAAAAGCCCAGCGCGATCCCGCGAGAAACCATGCTGGGCCGACGCGATGATAGCGCCATCGTCGAGGAATGGACGCTGCCCGTGGGCCGCGTTCTGAGCGCGGAGGAACCCGCCGATCACTTCAGCCTGCGCCCGGAGATGGATGCGCCACGCACGGTTTTTCTGCCGTTGCATTTGCTTCAAGAAAGGCTCGGCCTGGCCGGCCGTTGCAACGCCCTGCTCGCCGGTGAAGTGCGTTCCCCATTGGCGGAGGCGGTGCGCGCGAACCTCCAGCTTGCCGATTGGGGGTTGACCTTACAGGGGCCGCAAGAACGTGTGGAGACGCTGTTTCAGCGACTCGATACCAATCACGACGACAAGCTGCAACCGCGCGAATGGCGCGATCGATTGGCCGCGTCCGTCGTTGAGTCCATCCACTCCGGCCGCAATGTCGTGCTAAACAGGGATGAAGTAGAGGGTTTTTATCGCCGAAGCCGAAACTACCTGAGCCTGGAAAGTACACAGCTTTTGCTCGATCCCTTCATCTCCGCAGCGGCCCTGGACACGGCCAAGGACATGAGATTACGGGCGGCCCCCACGCTCGTTTATCTCGCCAACACCCTCGCGGCGGACGGCAAGGAGATTCCGTATTCGGTGGTCGCGGCCCTCGATCCGACTTTAGCGCCGCCGTTGGGACCGTTTCTGCCGGCGCTCCTCAAGCAACTGGCGGACGATGAAATCGTGTTGGCGGATTGGAAGGAGTCGTCGTTGCCGCGAACAATCGGCGAAAAGGTGACGTTGTCTTACTTCCCGCCCACGCCCCCCTCGCCCTCCCCTCTCCCCCCCCTGGGGGGAGAGGGTAAGGGTGAGGGGGGCCAACCGCGCGAAGAGAGCGCGACGTTTCGCCTCGTTGGTTTCGTGCCGCTTACCGGCGTCACGGGTGATCCGGATCTGACGCCGGAGTTTCCCGGCATCACCGACAAGCTGAAAATCGACGACTGGGATCCGCCGTTTCCCTACGACAACACGCGCGTCAAACCACGCGATGAACACTACTGGCGCGATTACCGCACGACGCCGAAAGCCTATGTGAATCTGGCCGTCGGGCAACGTCTATGGGGCAGTCGCTTCGGCCGGGTCACGTCGCTACGCATGGCGGCCGCGAAGGGCGACGATCTGACAGAGAGCGCCGCCACGTTTCGGCGCGGCTTGCTCGGCCGTCTCGATCCGGCCAAGGGTAGTCTCGTATTCAATCCGGTCAAGCAGCAAGCGCTGGCGGCCAGCGCTGGCGGCACGGACTTCGCGACGTTGTTCCTCGGCTTCAGTTTCTTCCTGATCGCGGCTTCGCTTCTGTTGGTGGGATTGTTGTTCCGTCTCAACATCGATCGGCGCGCGGAGGAAATTGGCTTACTGTTGGCGGTCGGCTATCGCCGTGCCGCCGTGCGACGCCTGCTGTTGGGCGAGGGCTGCGTGCTGGCTGCGGCGGGTGCCGTGGCGGGTTCGTGTCTGGCGATGCTGTACACCCAACTGTTGTTGCAACTGCTGGTATCTTTGTGGCCGGGCGGGTCGCTGCAAGCCGTGTTGCGGCCGCACTTCACGCCGTTGAGTCTGATCGGCGGCGCGGGCGCGGCCTTCGTGGTCAGCGTTCTCACGGTCGTCTGGGCTGTCTTTTCGCTGGGACGTGTTGCGCCCAGTGCGTTGCTGGCCGGACAGGTGCCCGGCACGGGCGAGAAACTTGGGCGTCGTCCTCGTCGCTGGATCGGGTGGATCGTCGGCGGGTGCGTGGTGTGTGCCATCGTCTTGCTCGTCGCGGCGGGGCGCGTGCAGGATCACGAAATGCGTGCCATGACATTCTTCGGCAGCGGGAGCTTGCTGCTTATCGCGTGTTTATCTGCGCTGTCGGGATGGATGCGGAGCAGTCGCCATCACACGGTCGAGGGGCATGGCTTATGGAGTGTTGCACGGCTCGGCATTCGCAACGCCGCGCGGCATCCCGGACGCAGTCTGCTCACGGCGGGACTGCTCGCCTCGGCCGCGTTCCTCATCGTCGCCGTCGAGGCGTTTCGCCGTCATGTCGATGCCCATGAGGCCGTCGCTCGTAGCAATGGCGGATTTGACTTGGTGGCCGAGTCGGATTTGCCGTTGTTTCGCGATCTGAATACGGAAGAAGGACGGCGCGAAGTCGCGGATAAACTCGTGCCCCTCTATCGCGACGAAGCCGGCGGCGACAACAAAATTGCCGAGCGCCGTAGCAAGGAGGCAAGAGGGCTACTCGAACAAATAAAGGTCGTCGCCTTCCGCGTTCAGGCCGGCGACGATGCCAGTTGTTTGAATCTCTATCAACCGCTGCGGCCGCGTTTGTTGGGTGTCCCCATCGCGTTCCTTGAGCAACAGCACGGCGGTTTTCAGTTCGCCGCAACGACGGCGCGCACCGACTCCGAACGCGCCAATCCCTGGACATTACTGCTTCCCCAGGATGGGGAGGTTCCGGCATTCGGGGAGAAAAACACGGTCGAATGGATGCTTCATTCCAAAGTCGGCGGCCGGATTACGCTGCCTCCCGATCATTCCCTCCGTATCGACGGCTTGCTGAGTGATAGCGTTTTTCAGAGCAGCTTGCTCGTGTCGGAGGCAAACTTTCTGCGCATGTATTCCGGTCATGAAGGATACAATTACTTCCTTATTCACACGCCCGCGAATAAGGAAAGCGAGGTGCGCCGCGTGCTGGAGTTGGCCTACGCCGATCGCGGCTTCCAGGCGACGCCGACGGCGGAACGGCTGCAATCGTTTCTGGCCGTGGAAAACATGTATCTCTCGACGTTTCAAGCCTTGGGTGGTCTGGGCCTAATCCTCGGTTCGCTGGGTCTGGCCGTGGTGCTGCTGCGCGGCGTGTGGGAACGGCGCGGCGAGTTGGCTCTGCTGCGTGCATTGGGATTTCGTCGTGCCACGCTGAGCTTTTTGATTCTCGCGGAGAACGCCTTTCTGTTGCTCGTGGGTCTGCTGTCGGGCACGCTGTCGGCGTTGATCGCGGTAGCGCCGCACCTGCTGAGCGGCGGCGGAAGCATTCCGTGGCTGCACCTGCTGGCGTTGCTCGTGGGCGTGGTTTTGGTGGGATTGATCGCCGGGATGCTGGCGACGATTTCGACGCTGCGAGCGCCGCTGATTCTGGCGCTGCGACGCGAATGAGTAAGAGACAACTTGGAATCTTCGGTTCGCCCATCTACTTTAGAACGAGAACGCCCAACGCCCTGGGCGGATCGTAATGTCTTGTTAAGGAGTTCGCGATGAAACTGGAACCGTGGCATGCGTTCGTATTGGGGGCGGTCCTGTCCTGGGGAGTCTACGTGCCGGTGTTGCACGAAGGGCAAATGACAATGGGGGGCGACCCCAAATCGAAATCGATCCGCGGATTTCTCTGCGTGGGCGTTGCCTACTTCATCACCGCCGTGGTGTTGCCGATTATCCTCATGCTCGTCCAGGGACAAGCGTTTGACTTCTCGGTTCGCGGCGTCACCTTCGCCTCGCTGGGCGGCGTGGCGGGCGCGGCCGGCGCGCTGTGTATCATCATGTCCATTGGCGCGGGGGGGAGTCCGATGTACATCGCGCCCTTGGTCTTCGCCGGAGCGCCGATTATCAACGTCTTCGTGAGTTTATTATGGAAAACGCGACAAGTGCCGGGACCGCTCTTCTTCGTGGGGATCGTGATGGCCGCCGTGGGCGCCGGCCTCGTGCTTTACTCCAAAAGTGATCTCGATAAGAAGAAGCACGCTCAGGCCAAGCCAGCCATAGTCGCGGCCCAACTCGATGCCGTTTCCGGCAACCCCGCGGCGCCGCTGCCCACCGACCATTGATTCTGAGGGTGAATCGACATGACGGCCGAGGAAGCGGTGAATCGCCTGCAAGGTGTGCTTGCCCACCTGTGGATGGTGCGCACCTTCCTCAAGCACGCCGACGAGATCCAAGACGACGAGGAACTTCTCGACGTGCCGCGCACGCTGTTCGACTATGTGCGCGCAACCGAACCCGCGGCCCAGCGCAACGATACGAAAGAATATCTGCACCGCATCCGCGGGAAGTTGCCAAAATTGCGGCGCGCGGCGGAATTGATGCAACAGGAATATCGGCGTGTGTCGGCGCATACCAATTTCGAGATGGCGGCCCTGTCGTTATCAACGTGTGTGCGACAGATCGAGGAAGTTTTGGCCGCTGTGCAAGCGCCGACGTGAGGCTGCGCCGGACAGTACAAAACCCTTGCTTGCCAGCCCGCAGCGCCAGCAAGGGAAGTCATTCCCTTGCTGGCGCTGCGGGCCGGCAAGTAAGGGTTTTGTCCGAAAGCCCTTAGCCATGCGCCTGGCCTTGCCCGCCGGCTACTTGCGAAAGAGATAACTGGAGAGCCATATCGAAGGCCAACGTGCCCGCCACCTGACCGCTCGCCGATGCCTCCAGCGGGTTCTGCTGGATAGCGGTCTGGAGATTGTGGATATCCTGCACCAAAGCCTGTTGGCCTTGAGTTCCCGTGCCGGAGATGATTCCCGTCACGAGCATGCCCGTATCCTGAGCCAGTTGGAACTCCTCGGTTACCAGCGAGAAGGCGTCCTGGATGGTGGCGCCGGGAGTCGTTTGCACGGCCTGAATGAGGCTGCCGATAAGCCCCTGTTGCAGCTGGGCCTGCGATTGCCCCGCCACGGAGAAGAATTGGTTGATGGTGACGTTATTGAGGACGATGTGGAACGAATCGTTACTCTCCGTGTCGAAATCATCATGGGAGTTGATGTGTCTATGGTCGTTGTCGTCATGGCGCATCTGGCCCGGAGGTTCTCCCCCGTTGTGGTTGTCGTCGCCGCCGCCATTATCGTCGTGCGGTCCCATTCCCATTGAGGAAGGGGCCAGGCGGTTTTCGAGGCATTCCAATTTTGGACGGACGAACCGACCTCCATCGGACAGACGAGGCTTGCGGGATCCAAACCAATTCGTGAGCATCAAAATCCCTCCTCTGATCGTGAACCAACCGAACACAACAAAACCCAGATGGGTTCACCTCTCTAGCCAGGGCCTCTTTCTACTTGGCGAGCAAATACGTTAAAGCGGACGCATTTTTTCTATTTTGCTTCCTTTCTCCCTCATGCCCCGGCTCTTCTCTCCCGCCCCACATCGAATGATCGGCGCGAAAGTTGCTGTAATTTCTCCTCGTTTTTGCCCACCTGATTTGCTCAGAAACTGAGCCTACTCCTCGCCCACCATTGCGGTTTGGGGATAGAAATGACTCTCTCGGTTGTTCCGCTCCGAGATGGTGTCTTGACCGATTTGCTGCGCGCCGCGCGCGGCGGTTCGGTCGAGGCGCTCGGGGGTTTGTTCGAGTCTTGTCGCAGCTACCTGCTTCGGATCGCTCATCAAGAGTTACGCCCCTCTCTTCAGGCGAAGCTTGATGCCGCGGATCTCGTTCAAGAGACGTTCATTGAGGCGACACGCGATTTCCCGCATTTCCAAGGGGAAACCGCAGCCCAACTATTTGGTTGGCTGCGCGGTATCTTGCGGCACAATCTGACCGACCTTACGCGCCGCTTTGAAACGTGCTGTCGTTGTCTATCCCAGGAAGTACGGCTCTCCGGAAAGATCGGCGATGTCGCGGGCCGAAGCTCTCCTTTCATCCAACAGATGACGATTTGCGAGCAACTTATTGCGCAGGAGCAACGCCACGCCCTTGAGGACGCCTTGCAACAATTACCCCTATCGTACCGGCAAGTACTCCACCTTCGGTACGGGGAACAGCGATCGTTTGCCGAGATAGGCGATCAACTGCGGCGTTCGCCGGAAGCGGCTCGGAAACTCTGGCATCGCGCCCTGGAGCGTCTACGTCAAGACATGCGCGTTCAGGGCAATGAGGGACGGATTATCTAAAATCTTCTTATCCACTCCGTATTAGAGTATTTTTCGACGAGTTGTTGCACTAGCTCGTTCGGCCACCGTATCAGGGACGTTTCCGTGGCCCAAGCGTGGCTCAGCCGGCGTTTCATTTCCTCGCCGTCCAGGGGCAGATTACACACGAAGGCCAGGTGATCGCGTCTTTCGCGATACTCCGGCTGGCGCGGCGGTTCGCGGAGATAGCGCGGAAGAAACGAGAGATCGAAAGCGTAAAGGAGTGTTCCGTGATGCAGGAGAAAAGATCGCTTGCGCTGCTGCGCGGTGCCGGAGAACTTGCGGCCATCGAGAGCCAAGTCGCTGATGCCGGCCTGCTCGATGCAATCCGTCCCTTTCGCCAACGCTTGCCCGATACGGTCGAGAATGAAACGATAGGAGGGACGAATCTCTCCCAAGGCGGGGGCGCGTTCGTAGCTCAGTATCAGCGTGTAGAGCAGACAGCCGCGGCCGAGCAGAACCGTACCGCCGCCACTGGAGCGGCGCAGGATCGGGACATCATCGGCGATACAAGTCACCTCGTCCACGTCCTCGGCCAATCGGCCACCGGAGCCGAGTACGATCGCGGGGCTGGGCCATTCCCACACGCGCAGCACCTCGCCGCCGTCGCCGGACTCCGCCGCGAGCAAAAGCGCCTCATCCAGCGCGAGATTTTCCACTAACGACGGCAAGGTAAGATCGAGGAAACGCATGGTTAAGGCGCTACCCCGCCGCGCCGGTGAAGAGAGCCTCAATCATCCTACCTCGGTTCAATTGCACTGGACGATTCTGCCGGTCGCGCACCTCGGAAGCAGGATCGATGCCCAGAACCTCATAAACCGTGGCACCTACATCGTCGGGCGTGTAGGGCGTCGTTGCGGGATAGGCGCCGATTTTGTCCGACTTGCCGATGATCTGTCCGCCACACACGCCTGCCCCAGCGAAAAGCCCGAAGAAGCACGACGCCCAGTGATCGCGGCCTATGCCCTTGGATCCACCGTTGCCGCTGAGTTTCGGCTTGCGTCCGAATTCGCCCAGCATCATCACGAGCGTTTCGTCAAGCGAACCGCTCGCTTCGAGATCGTCCAGCAGCGCGGCCACGCCCTGATCCAGCGGCGGCAGCAGACGGTTCTTCAAGGTCGGGAAAATGGCGCCGTGACTGTCCCAGTTCTGCACCCGGCCCATGTTGGCCTGCACGATGGGCACGCCAGCCTGAACCAGACGACGGGCCAAAAGCAGCGATTGCCCGAAACTGTGACGCCCATAGCGATCGCGCACCGCGACCGGCTCGCGGTCCAACTCGAAAGCCCGCGCAATCTTGCCCGAAGTCAGCACGGAGAACGCCAGTTCCTGCTGATCCGAAAGCCGGCGACACTCGGCCAATTCCTCGAACCGCTTGCTCTGGCGATCGACCTGATCGAGCAGGGCACGCCGGTCGCGCAACCGATCAATCTCCAGGCCGGGAGCTAAACGCAAGCTATCCACGCGGAAATCGGCGGCATTGGGATCGCGACTGATCTGCCAGGGATCGTGCTTGGGTCCGAGGAAACCGGCGTGTTGGCCGGGCCAGGTCAGCGGACCTTCCATGAGGAACGTCGGCAGATTGACCCCGGTGGGGATGCCGTCGTTTCGCGGCCGCAGATAATGGAGGGCGGACGAATAACAGGGCCAGTCATCGCGCGAAGCCACCTTGTCGAAGAACGCGCCCGGCTGCGGATAGCCCGTCAGCACATGATGCGTGGCGACCAGGTGATTGTTCTCTCGATGCGCCAGCGAGCGGACCAGCGCGTACTTGTTGGCGCGAGCGGCGAGGCGCGGCAGGTACTCGCAAACCTGCAAACCCGGCACCTTCGTGGCGATCGGCTTGAACTCGCCGCGCACTTCAGGGGGAGCGTCCGGCTTCATATCGACCATGTCGATGTGGCTGGGAGCGCCCGTGAGAAAGATGAGGATGACGGACTTTGCTTTCCTCGGCCGCTCGCCGTTGGCTCGCCTGGCCTCGGCGGAGGCAGCTTGCTGCGCGAGAAGCGCGGGCAGACCGATGCCCAGCAAACCCGTGTAGCCCACTTGCAGCAATTCGCGGCGATTGATGCCGATGGTGTGTCGATGGCTAGGGCTGCACGATGATGTCACGGCGAGTATCCTTCCAGACAAGGGAGGGTCACAATTCGGCGGGAACACAACCATTAGACCATGCGGTTTGGTTCCTGCAAAGAGAGTTTCCCCATTCTTCGCTTTGCCGGCCTGAGAAGCGGAAGGCAGCGAATTATACAATAACTCCGCGTGGTGACGACCTCGTACCTTGACCGTTTCCGCTCTTCAACCCGGATGCCCCGCATGGTAGAAGCTCGTTTGAAGTATCCGGTTCTTCTCTCCATCGGGGCGGCGGTGGCAACCATCGTCTTGAAGGCGGCGGCGTACTTTCTGACCGGCTCGGTCGGTCTGCTCTCGGATGCCGTCGAATCGCTGGTCAATCTCGTGGCGGCGGTGACGGCGTATCTCTCGCTGTCCTACGCGGCCAAGCCAGTCGATGAATCGCATACCTACGGCCACGAAAAGATTGAGTTCTTTTCCAGTGGCTTGGAGGGCGTGCTTATCCTGGTGGCGGCAGGAGCCATCGCCTGGTACGCCGTGCATCGACTGATCGTGCCGGAACCGCTCCAACCCCTCGGTCTGGGCGTACTCCTTGCCGCCGTCGCCGCCGTCTTCAATGGGGGAGTGGGCCTCGTCTTGTTGCGCGCCGGACGCAAGCATGGCTCGATCGTTTTGGAAGCCGATGGACGCCATCTGCTAACCGATGTGTGGACCAGCGCCGGGGTGCTGGCCGGATTGGGACTGGTGAAACTGACGGGTGTGCATTTGTTCGATCCCCTCATCGCCCTGGCCGTGGCGCTGAACATTCTCTGGACCGGCCTGGATCTGATTCGTCGTTCTTTCAACGGCCTTATGGATCATGCCCTGCCGAAAATAGAGCAAACGGCGGTGCGGACGGCGATCGAGAAACATCTCCGGCCGAACATGGATTATCATGCACTGCGGACGCGGCAGGCCGGCCGGCGGCGCTTTGTCGATTTTCATTTGCTGGTGCCCGGCAATTTGACTGTCCAGCAAGCGCACACGTTGACCGGGGAGATCGAGGAGGCCGTGCGCGGCGTCTTGCCGGAATTGGAAGTAACGGTCCACATTGAACCGATCGAGGACACGGCCGCTTGGCGAGACAGCGCGCTGTTGCCGCTGGAACGAGCACGGCGCGAGCGCGGCAGGTCGCCGTAGGTCCGGCGAGCCGAGCCGGACTGCGAGTGCCGCTCGGCTCGCGGCACCTACCTCAATGCGTGCCGCTCGGCTCGCGGCACCTACTCAATTCTGTGCCGCTCGGCTCGCGGCACCTACTGGCGGTAGGTCCGGCGAGCCGAGCCGGACTGCGAGTGTCGCTCGGCTCGCGGCACCTACCTAATGCGTGCCGCTCGGCTCGCGGCACCTACCCAAACCGTGCCGCTCGGCTCGCGGCACCTACTGGCGGTAGGTCCGGCGAGCCGAGCCGGACTGCGAGTGCCGCTCGGCTCGCGGCACCTACCCAAACAGGGGGCGTCATCCGTGAACGTGCTGGAATTCACGAGTCTGATCGCCGTGGGAGCGCTGGTGGCCGGCTTTCTGGGATCACTGACCGGCCTGGGCGGCGGTGTGGTGATCGTGCCCCTGCTGGTCCTCCTGAAAGTGGACATTCATTATGCCATCGGTGCCTCGCTCGTGTCCGTGATAGCCACCTCGTCGGGATCGGCGGCCTCCTACGTTAAGGAAGGTTACTCCAATATCCGTATCGGCATGCTGCTGGAGATTGCCACGACCATCGGAGCGCTGACCGGCGCCTATCTGACAACCATTCTTGATCCACGAGCGATCTCCATTGTCTTTGGAATTGTCCTGCTCCTCTCCGCTTACCTGTCGCTGCGGCCACGCCGCCAGCGCGGCGACGCGGACAAGACCGATGCGCTCGCCGTTCGGCTGCGTCTGGATGGCAGTTATCCAACGCCGGCCGGCAAGCAGTCGTATCACGTTCATCGCGTACCGCTGGGTTTCGGTTTGATGTACGTGGCCGGCTGTCTGTCGGGGTTGCTCGGTATTGGTTCGGGCGCGTTGAAGGTGTTGGCCATGGATCAAGCCATGCGCATCCCGTTCAAGGTGTCCACAACAACAAGTAATTTTATGATCGGCGTCACCGCCGCCGCCAGCGCCGGCGTCTATCTGCATCGTGGCTACATCGATCCAGGCTTGGCCATGCCCGTCATGCTCGGCGTACTCGCCGGCTCGATGCTGGGGGCGCGCGTGCTGATGGCGGTTCAGTCGAGCGTCCTCCGCCGCGTCTTCAGCGTGGTCATCTTCGCCATGTCCATTGAGATGATTTACAAGGGCTGCACCGGAGAGTTGTGAAATGGCCGAGTTATCCAATCAGAAGCCGCCCGAAGATCGACCGCCCAATTGGAACGATGAACGCATCGATCGGGTGATCGGCAACCTGCTGCGGATCGGCGTCATCGCCTCTGCGGTTGTGGTGTTCACGGGGGGAGTGCTGTTCCTGGCGCGGGAGGGGCGGCAGTCGAATCCCGACTTTCACACATTCCGGGCGGAGTCGGAAGCGTTGCGCAGCCCTGGGGCCATTCTCCGCGAGACGGGTGCCTGGAACAGTCGCGCCCTGATTATGCTTGGTCTGTTGCTGCTGATTGCGACGCCGGTGGCGCGCGTGATGTTCTCCATCTTCGCGTTCGCCCTTCAGCGCGATTACCTGTACGTGCTGTTCACCGTCATCGTACTCGCGGTCCTCCTCTACAGTCTGTTCAGCGGCTATCTATCCGATAACGGCATGCTCTGAGTTCCGGGGAGCGCGGCTTGGCGTTTCGCGCGAAACGCCAAGCATTTCGACAAAGCGGGAGCGCGGCAAGAAAATCGTTGCCACCTGTCCCCCAAGAAAATAAGCTCATCTCTGGAGTGAAGGCCGAAATCTCTGTAGCGTAACCCTGGGGAAAATGGGGCAGATTCTTAAAGCCTGCTCGGTAGGCGCGGGCTTCCTGAACCAGTGGCCTCGTGTTATTCAAGAGGTGGACAATGGTTCCCAATGAGTTGGTAGAACAGGTGCGGACGGAAGTTAAGCGACTCAATGAGGTGCAAGCCGATTTCTTGCAGACTTACAAACAACTGTGCCTCCACTACGGCGGTCCACAGTGGCAGGAAGAAGGGATCGAGGGGGTCTTCCACAACGTCCGCAAAGAGATCATTCCGATCATGCGGCAATCCGGAATGGACGCCAAGGATCTGGACGCCCTCTGCTCTTGGGCCGCCAAACGACTTATGAATGGGTAGTCTCCCCGATACATGCCGCCGACTCACTTTCAAGGACTTCTGGAATGGCCGCAACGCTCGCTGACATCGGCTTGATCGGTTTGGCCGTCATGGGCGAAAACCTTGTACTCAACATGGAAAGTCACGGCTACACGGTGGCCGTCTACAACCGCACCCATGCGCGGGTTGACGAATTCGTGGCTGGACGGGCCAAGGGTAAACGCATCGTCGGTTGCCACTCCGTCAAGGAACTGGTTGGGGCACTGAAGCGGCCTCGGAAAGTCATGATTATGGTCAAGGCAGGGCCGGCCGTCGATCAGGTCATTGAGGAGGTCGCTCCGTTCCTTGAGCCTGGCGATATTTTGATCGACGGCGGCAACACGCACTTCCCCGATACGACCCGTCGCACCAAGGCTCTCAAGGAACGCGGGCTGTTGTTCATCGGAACCGGCGTTTCCGGCGGTGAGGAAGGAGCCTTGCTCGGTCCCTCGATCATGCCGGGCGGAGATCCGGCGGCTTGGCCGCACATCAAACCGATCTTTCAAGCCATCGCGGCCAAGGCGCCGGACGGTTCGCCCTGCTGCGACTGGGTTGGAGCCGAGGGAGCCGGCCACTACGTGAAGATGGTCCACAACGGCATCGAGTACGGCGACATGCAGTTAATCTGCGAGGCGTACCACCTCCTTAGCGATCCGGTCGGCCTGGATGCCGATGCGCTGCGCGATGTTTTCGCCCGTTGGAACACCGGGCCGCTGGATAGCTATTTGATCGAGATCACCCGCGACATCTTCGGCTACCGCGAGCCGGAGACCGGCCAGCCCCTCGTTAACCTCATCCTCGACGCCGCCGGCCAGAAGGGAACCGGCAAATGGATGGTTAGCTCGGCCACCGATCTGGGCATCCCCTTGACCCTCATCACAGAGGCGGTCTTCGCACGCTGCCTTTCCGCGCAGAAAGAGGAACGCGTCGCTGCCGGCAAGGTACTCCATAGCCCCGAAACCGCATTCGCCGGTGACCGGGAAGCTCTCACACGAGACATCGAGATGGCGCTCTACGCCAGCAAGATCATCTCCTATGCGCAGGGCTTCGCCCTGCTGCGGGCTATGGCCCAGGAATCGGGATGGACGATCAACAATGGGGCGGTGGCCCTGATGTGGCGAGGGGGCTGCATCATCCGCAGCGCCTTTTTGGGCAAGATCAAGGAAGCATTCGATCGCAACCCGCAGCTGACGAACTTGCTGGTCGATCCCTATTTTGCCGCGGAAATCGAGCGTGCCCAGCCGGGCTGGCGTCGGGCGATCTGCGCCGGCATCGCCAACGGCATCCCGCTGCCGGCGATGAGCGCGGCGCTGGCTTACTTCGATGGCTACCGCAGCGGCCGACTGCCTGCTAACTTGCTCCAGGCCCAGCGCGACTATTTCGGCGCCCACACCTACGAGCGCGTCGATAGGCCGCGCGGCCAATTCTTCCATACGAACTGGACAGGGCGAGGGGGCACCACGGCCTCGACGACGTACAACGTCTGACCATTGCCAGCCCGCAGCGCCAGCAAGGGAGTTTTCTTGCTGACGCTGCGGGCTGGCAAAGACACGCTTGCCGGCGCTGCGGGCTAGTTAAAAGCCGGAGTGAGCGAGCGTGATCTCAGCCGTACTTCTTGTGCGCCTGCGATGAGGTAATCTTCTTGGCCACGATCAATCCACCGCTTGTTTTCTCGCCATCGGGATCGACATACACTCGACGGCTCGATTTATCGCTGTCGGGGTTGTAGCCGAGTACGTGAATATTGAAAATGAACCCCGTCTCCGATACCGCCTTGAACCAGTGGACGTTGTCCTTGTGATCCGAAATTGTCGAACACTCCCCCGGCTTGAACGTCCGGTCGATGGTCGGCTTGATGAGATAGTGGTCCTTATGGTCCTCGACGCGGTCGTAATGCCGGCCGAGGAAATCACCTCGCAAAATGATGAAACCCGTACACATGTTATCGTGACCGAG
>DATNCY010000374.1:0-2917 GCA_035553375.1 Gemmataceae bacterium | reverse complement strand
ATTCCGGAGTCGCCGTCATCGCGCCGGATTGCATCACGGCCGACGCCCTCGATACGGCAGCCAACGTCCTCGGCCCCACCGAAGGGATGAAGCTGATCGAGCAGACGCCCGGCGTAGCCGGATTCATTATCGAGATGACAGACGGCCAACTCAAAACTTATGAGTCGAGCCGTTTCAAAGAGTTTCTCGCGAAGTGAGCGTCCGCGCTCCCTTTCGATCCGGACGCGGCGTATCGCAGCCCCGAGCGGGGGCGAAATCATGTAGCCAGGCGGCGTAAGCCCCTGGCACACAACCACGCCGTCGCACCTTGTCCGCAAAGACAAAATCAGAAGCCCCGCAAGATGTAACGGTTAAAGTCAAGTGGCGTCGGACGTGATGACGCCCAGGTTCTTCGGTCGTTTTGCGTTTAGCTCAGCGAGGTTTTCGCTTGGGCTGGCGGACGGGTTCCTCTTCTCTGTTCAGGTGTGCTATCAGGTTGAACGTTTTGGCCAGGTCGAGCGTTGCTTCATAGAGTGGTAGTCGACGAACGGCAGCCCACAGGTCGAGAACATTGCCCTGGACGGCGCACTCTCCATGAAAGCAGCGGAACACATGCTTATCGAGATGAACGGAGAAGGAGCGTCGCGGATCGCCCGACCGGCCATGGATCGGACAGGGGCCGCGTAACTGAGGACCGCGCCCCTTCAACGTCGACAACCAACCCAGGTGGTCGAGCACCTGTTCCATCGTGATCTGCTGGCGGATCGCGGCGAAGTCGAGCCGCGGGCGCTTGTCCGACGCACCTTGATTGACGCGAGGGGGAGATACTTTTACGCTGGGAGTGGCCGCGGTGACCACTGGCTTTTTCCGGGGCGTGTCCCCGTTGTGGCCCGCGGCCTTTTGCGTATCTGCCGGCAACGATGTCTGAGCGGCGCTCTCGCCGACGCGATCCCACGGATAGTGTGCCGGATCGAACGGACGGCCTGTCTTCCAGATCGCGAAGACCAGGTGAAGCAGCTTGCGCATGCAGTGGCCCAAGGCCACGCCGCCTCGTTTGCCGCGCGCTTTTTGACGAGCATACACGGATCGGATGGCTGGATTGTGCATGGTGGCCGTTTGCGCGGCCATCCAGAGATAACCGCGTACCAAATCATTGCCCTGCCGGGACATGACACCAGCGCCTGGCCGTAGAGGGTTTCCAAACCGATCATACCCCGAGGTGTTTTCCTCCGGGAATACGCCAAAGTAGCTGACCAACTGAACGGGCGTGGCAAAGCGTTCGATCGACACCACCTTGGCGACAATCGCGGCCGCGGTTCCTGGACCGATTCCGATGATGGTGGTCAGCAGCTTGTGAGGGCCATCGGGAAGCGCTGAGAACGCCTTGCCCAGCAGCCTTTTTAGGCGTTTTTCGATCTGCCGGCTCAGTTCGATCTCGCGAATAGAATCTTGCACCAATGCTTCGGCGACTTCTCCACACAGGCTTCCCACAGAACTTCGCGCCGCCTGCTGAATCAGCATGGCCTTATCTTTTTTGAGATAGGCAATCGTCTCCAACGATTCGGGCCGAGCCCGTGCGATCCGCGCTGGCGTAGGGTAACGCGATAGCAATTCGAGCAGCCAGCAGGTGCTCAAGTCACGCACCAGCACGGCCAGTTCGGGAAACACTCGGGCCAGCAGATTATGCAGTTGGCAGATCAGACGCGTGGTCTGCCTGGTCTGCGATTCGAGTTGGCTGACTACCTCACGCAAGGCGAGAAACTCCGGCGGCGTGCCAGGCGTGGCAGCCGGGCGTTCGACCACGGCGAACCTCGCATTCGCCAGACTCTCCGTGGCGTCCGACTTCCGTTTGGGGAAGTGAGTCTTTCGGTAAGCGGCATTTCGCGCCGGTTCGCCGACGGACAGCTCGATCGGCAACGGCAGCCCACGCAGGAACCGCTCGAGATTCGTGGCATACTGCCCGGCGGCATCAATGCGAATGTGAAAGCGGGCGTCCGGTTGACGAACGTACAGCCGTTGCAACTCGGCGGCCAACTTCTCGTAGCCCTCCCGCGATTCAGGCACGTCCAGCGCCGGAGCAGCCGGCTGTTTGTCGCTTCGCAAGAAGGTCGCTCGATGACCATAGCGCGCGGTATCAATGCCGACGCCGATCAAAGTGGGAGCGGATGTCGCGGATGAAGTTGCCATGCGTCTAGCCTCCAGGACTCCAGTTGATTTCAAACAACCGCGAGACTCCTCCGGCAATTCCTCGACTGGGAACTCCTTGTGATCAGCGGTCAAGCCGCATCATGTAACAACTCCTCAGCTCGAAGGCCGGAGGGGGCAATCTAACGGGAGAGGTCCAAAGCCTCAGGGGCGAGCACAGCCCTCCTCACGGTTCCAACCATTCCAGCATGCCAGAAAATTGACACGCTGCTAGAAACTGGTCATACAAGGGGCGAAAGCTGCCCTGTCCGCTACAATCCCAACATCGACGACAAGCCCGACGCCATGAAGGTTCGTTAGCATGCAGGATTCGAAACCAGGATTTGCATTGTTGTGCTGGTTTCCATTCGGGGGCGTTGCCTCAGCGGCACTCCTGATGATACTGCTTGGCCATTATAACCCTGTGACAGACGATTTTTTACCTGCTGGACTGATGCCGTATTACTACGTTTATCTAATTGCTCTAATCATTACGAGCATTGCGGGGTCGATTCTAGTCCTAACCGCAGCACCGTCACCGCAGGGACAGTGGTTGTACCGTCGTGCTCTCACTAGGTTATTGATTTGCTGCGGAACTCAACTGGCCTTATGGGCACTGTTTTTCTGCGGTTTATCCGTCTATATGTCGATGTAGCTATTCCTCACGGTCATGGCGTTTCTCGCCGCCGGCGCCTTGAGATGCGCCTCCCTGGCGAACTTTCGATCTCGTCGAACACAGGGAAAGGGGCGTGGA
>DATNCY010000373.1:0-5181 GCA_035553375.1 Gemmataceae bacterium | reverse complement strand
GGGACACATCCACACGGAGACAACTATTTCAACGCAGACGCCCTGGCATGGGTTCCTGGCAAGCCCTGTCAGCAGATACTCGCGTACTGGCTGTGTCCTCTCCCCAAGGTCGATCCCTGCGCCCACCGCCTGGCAGCGGCCCGATGCGACTGGAGGACGTGAGAAGCGGAGAACAGCTCCTGACATTCCCAACGCTCGAAGGGCAAACCTGGCCGCTCGCATTCTCGCCGGATGGCCGATTGTTGGCGTCGAACAATTTTTATCGGCCCGCCGCGGATAAGGACGGCAAACCGAGCGCGGCCCGGCAAACGCTGCGCTTGTGGGAGACGATGACGGCCGCCGAAGTCCTCTCGTTGCCGGCGGCGGATTTCCTTCGCGTCGCCTTCTCCGCCGATGGCCGGCTGCTGGCCCTAACTGGCCCCGCGCGAGAGATCGTCGTCTGGGACATCGCACGCGGTCGAGAACTGCGCCGATTCAAGGACTTCGAGGCCGAAGTGATTGGTCTCGCATTTTCGCTCGACGGTCGCCGACTCATTTCTGGCTTGGCCGACTCAACCTTGCTCGTCTGGGACGTGGGAACGCGAGAATCCGCGCCGGCGAACAAGCGGGGAGCCGAGGACGCGGCCAAAGCGTGGGCCGACCTCGCGACCAAGGATGCGCCGCGTGCCTTTCGGGCGCGCGGGACGCTGGCATCCTCACCGGATGAGGCGATTCGATTGTTGAAGGCTCATCTGCATCCCGCCCAAGCAGCCGATTCGCACCGACTGCACCGATTGCTTTCCGATCTGGAAAGCAGTGAATTCGCGGTGCGCGAGAAGGCACAAGCGGCGCTGGCGGAACTCGGTGAACTAGCCGAACCGGCGCTGCGTCAGACGTTGGCGAATAAGCCGACGCTGGAAGTGCGGCGACGTTCGCAAGAGTTGCTCGATCGCTTGCGCGGGCCGGTCACGCGGCCGGAATTGCTGCGTTCCTTGCGTGCGGTTGCCGTGTTGGAGGACATCGCCTCGCCCGCAGCGCGGCGACTGCTGAAAGAACTGGCCACGGGCGCATCCGAGGCGCGGCTCACTCGCGAGGCCAAGGCAGCGCTCCGCCGTCTCCATCCGCGGATAGCGTCCAATCCGTAAGAGCCTTGTGCATCGGGTCCGTTACCGCTCCGAACCGACAATGAATTGCCGACCCAAGAACGGCAATGTTATAATCGTTATAACCTTATAACTCATAACCGGACGCACTTCGAGAGGTGTTTTCTCTGGCAGTCCCCTGCACGGCCTTGTACAGTGACAGAGTCGCCGTGCCGATGGTGCGGCCTCCCATCATTTTGACAATATTCGGCCTTTCGTTCCAGCGGGGGGAACAGGCATGCAAGCATTGTGGACCTTCATCACCGTCGATTGGTATTTCTTCGTGCCCCTCTTCCTCATGTCGTTGACGGGGTTGACGTTAATCATCTGGCGGTTGCTGCTGAACATCAACGGCAACACCGCCATGAGCGCGTTTCTGCCGGAGTTTCAGCAGAAACTGGAGCGCGACGGCGTGGAGGGCGCTCTGCGTTACTGCCGCAGCCGCACCGACATTATCCCGCGTCGTCTTTTTGTCGCCGGACTGGAAACGTCCAAACAGGGATTGGCGGCGGTGCGCCGCGCGATGGCCAACGTCATCGAACTGGAGATCATGCCGGACCTGAACTTCCTGTTGCCGACCATCCTGGCCATCGCCAAGGTCGCCACCATGGTCGGTCTGCTCGGCACGGTCATCAGCATGATCAATACGTTCAACGAGATCCAGAAATCCACCAAGGGCGGCGGCGATGTCGGTGCCCAGGCCGGGGCGATTGGTCTGGCCCTGTTCGCCACGGCGATGGGGTTGGTAACAGCCATTCCGTTGGTGTTCGCGCATGTGCTGTTCAAGGCGTGGCTGGCCCATTTCGAGGTGCGCATGAAGAGCGCCGGCCAGAAGTTGCAGGTGCTGCTCCAGGCCAAACAATCGACCAAAGGCACCGCCTCCGCAGCAACGCCCATCAAATCCGGTCCCGATCCGTCGTCCGTCACACGAAGATGAAATCCGAAATCCGAAATCCGAAATCCGAAATCCGAAAGAAATTCAAAACAAGAAACCTAAAATCCAAAACGAGTTAGCGAGAGTTTTGGATTTGAATATTGTGATTTTGAATTTCTTTCGGATTTCGGATTTCGGATTTCGGATTTTCCCCGAAGGGGGCGTTATGACTGAAAAGCGTCGTTTTCTCGATGTCTGGATCATCGAATCGAACACGGTCTATCGTGAGGTGCCCTTCACGGTCGTCGCCGACTGGGTGCAGCAGGGCCGATTGCTTGAGGATGACATGTTGCGGCCATCGGGCACGGCCGAATGGTTCCGCGTCGGCGGTTCGCCCGATTTCACTCCCTATTTGCCGCACTCCGAACCGGATCGCGTGGACGATCAAGCCGAAGCGCTCGAACCCGTCGAACTGGAGTTTCGCTGGAAAAAACACCACGACGAGGAAGACGATGATGTCGATATGATCCCGCTCATCGATGTTAGCTTGGTGCTGTTGATTTTCTTCATGTTGACCGCCAGCGGCGTCAGTATCGCCGCCTTCACGCCGACGCCGCCGGCCGAATATGGCGCACTGTCCAGCAATCCCGACGAAGTCCAGCTCAACATCAACCTCGAAGGCGAGGGCGACAATCGCAAGCCGGTTTACTCGATGTCGGTGGGGAACAAGGTTCTCGACGAGAAAGATACCAATTTGCGGACGACGGATGAGTTGTTGAGCCGGCTGAAAGCACACCTGGACAAAATATCGAATCGGGTCGAGATCACCATCAACGCCCATCCCGATGTGAAATCGGGCCTGGTGCGCGATCTGACGGCGAAGCTGGAAAGCGAGCCGTTTCGCGACCGAATCTTGCAGAAATACGTCGGCGTGTCGGAGAAATAGCGATGTGGAAGGTACGGCACGAAGGCTCGCCGACCGCGCTGGGCGATCTGACGCTGGCCCAGGTGGCGCACGGATTGGCGGATGGTCGCTGGGAACCGACCGACGAGGTCATGGGGCCTACGGATACGTCCTGGATAGCGATGGAGAGCCATCCGCAGCTGGCCGAGATTGCCGCCGAGTTGGAACCGCCGCCACCGCGCGTTTACGACGACGAGACACGCCTGGATATGAACGCGCTGATTGATGTTTGTCTCGTGCTGCTCATTTTCTTCATTCTGACCACCAGCTACGCCGTGTTGCAAAAACGCCTGGAAGCGCCCGGTGTCACCGCCAATCGTCTCGGCCCCGCCATTGTCACCCGCGAGAAGGTGGCGCAGCAGATGATTAGCGTCACGGTGAAAATGGAGAATGGCAAGCCCGTGATAAAGGTAGAGGGCGAGATCGTCGAACCGGATCAGCTGGAGTCAAAACTACGAAAATTCGTGAACTCGACCCGCAAGACGCAGTTGTTGCTCGAACACGATGACGACGTGCCGCAGCATGCCGTGGTGGCGGTATTGGACGCCGCCAAGGGCGCCGGCATGGAGAAAGTTAGTTTGGTTCTGCCGGAGAAGCCGAAATGAGATGTCCCTTGCTTGCACTGCGGGCTGGTGTTCCACCGCGCAAAAAAATGGCCGGCCCCATACGGGGGCCGGCCGGTATCGCACTGTCGCCCAATCAGTGCGACAACTAAAAGATACCATCTCTGCTTCCCTCAACTCAATCGCGGTCTCGTTAATCTTTCGCAAGGAAAGCATCTTTTTCTCGTGGACGGGGATGCGTACTTGTCGTGTCGTTTACGTTTCGCGCGAAACGTATCCTCAACGGATCGCGTTCAAGTTCCGGCATTCAGCCGACGATGATTTCGATAACAACGCCGTATTGAGTGACGCCGGCCCCTGCCGACCGAGGATAACGCACGATGTATCAGACGCATTTCGGACTTCGGCAGCGGCCGTTCCCGGCCACGCCGGACCCTGCTCGCTATTATCCCGCCACCAGTCACGAACGCGCCATCGCTCGCCTCCTCAACGGCCTCGCCGACGGCGAAGGTGTACTCGTTCTCACCGGGCAGCCGGGCACCGGCAAGACGCTGGTGTGCCATTGCCTGCTCGAGCGGCTCGGCTCCGAGGTGGACATCGCCTTCCTGACCAATAGCCACGTCGGCGACCGCGCCGGCCTTTTGCAAGCTATCCTCTACGATCTGTCGCTACCCCACGAAAAACGCGGCGAACAGGAAATGCGTCTGGCGCTGACCGACCATTTGCTGCGCGGCTATGAAAAAGGCCGCGGCACCATCCTGATTCTCGACGAGGCCCAACATCTGACACCGGATCTGCTCGAAGAACTGCGGCTTCTGGGCAATCTGGAAGCGCGCTCCGGCAAGGCGGTGCAGGTGGTGCTTGTCGGCCAGCCGAGTTTGCTGGAGACGCTGCGGCTTCCCGAGTTGTCCGCGTTCGCGCAGCGTCTGGCCGTTCGCGCTGATGTGGAGCCGCTGGAACTGCAAGAGGCGGCCGACTATCTTCTCCATCATGTGCGCATCGCGGGCGGCCGGCCCGAACGACTTTTCGCCGATGATGCGCTGGAACTGCTGTCCCGGCAAACGCGCGGCGTGCCTCGGCTTCTCAATCAGGCCGCTCATCAGGCGCTCAACCTGGCGGCGGAAGCGGGCGCGGCCCAGGTCGATGTCGAGGCGGCGCTGGAAGGATTGGCCATGCTCGGTCTGGCGGAAGAGATTGAAGAAGGCGGCCCATCGCCTCTGCTCAACGGTGCGATCGAAGCATACGAGCCACTCGCCGAGACGCCGGAAAGTCGGGAGAGGATGAGCGAGGCGGAAGAGTCGCCCTCCGAAGTCGAAGCGGAGAATACTTCCTGCCGTCTGATTCTGGCATCGGGGCGAACGAACTGAGTGTCCGATGGACTCCCCTCCCCTGTACTCAGGGGAGAGGGGGTAGGGGGTGAGGGGTTGGAAACCGGCAGAAAATTCACCCCTCACCCCAACCCCTCTCCCCTGAGTACAGGGGAGAGGGGCTTACCAGCTGAGTGTTCCGCGGGGAGATTTCTAATGGGCCGAATGCTGGATGCGTTGAAGCGAGCCGAGAATACCCACGGCGAAGCGGACGAGCAACGCTTCGGGACGCCGAGGGTTACCGTGTCCGCGGAAACCGAATCTGCTCCTGCGGACGCGGAGGAAATCCCGT
>DATNCY010000372.1:0-27859 GCA_035553375.1 Gemmataceae bacterium | reverse complement strand
AAAGCCTCGGTAGCGCGAAGCCCTTCCTGCAACTGCTGGCGTTGAGCGGCCGTCAAAACGGGAACAAAGATGCGAGGTTTCATACCTCATTATTCGTGCCCAACTGCGATCAGGAAAGACCTTGATTGACGTTGCACTAGCGCACGATTCGCAATTTCGGTCGAGCTTTCTGAAGTTCAGCCACGGCAGCCTCGCTGACGTTCGTCCGGGAGAGTATCAAAAGCTTCAATTCAGACAGCCCGGCCAGTTCCATGACCCCGGCATCCGTGATTCGCTCGACACCTTGCAAGTTCAGGGTCATCAAGCGGCGATGCTTGGCCAGTTCCTTTAACCCTTCATCGCTGATGTCGGCATTGGAAATACTGAGCATATGAAGGTCTCTTAATTCCTTCAATGCTTTCGCGCCTACGTCCGTCATGCGCACGCTGCCGAGTTGGAGCGTGTTAAGGCGTTTCAGCCCGCTCAGTTCTTGCAGTCCCCGATCGGTCACGCGCGTGCCGGCAAGATCGAGCGCGATCAGCCGCTTGAATTGGGCCACGCTTTTCATCCCGTCGTCGCCGACCTTTCGGGACAGGTTCAGACCAAGGTTTCGCATCTCGGTCAAGCCGGTGAGGTTCCTCAGCCCCGCGTCGGTAATGGCCGTATTGTCAAGACGGAGAAGCGACAGTCCGTGCAAACGTCCCAGGTCCGCCATCCCCGCATCCGTCACGTTGCGACCATAGAGCAACAGCGAATGTAGCTGGCTCAATCCGGCCAGGTGCTTGATGCCGGCGTCTCCGACAGCGGTATGTTGAAGAGCCAGCGAGCGGAGTTGTTTTGCTTCCGCGAGCGGCTTCATTCCCGCGTCCGTCACCTTCGTGTTGGTCAGAGCCAGTTCCGTGAGTTCGGGCAGACCGGCCAAACACGTCAATCCCTGGTCGGTCACTCCGGTGTGATCGAGCTTCAACGTCGTGAGCGCCTTTAAGGCGGTCAGGGCTGGGAGGTCCGCGTTCGTTACCTTGGTGCCCGCGAGATCGACGGTGACGGCTGACTTGTTAATCGGGTTGCCACGGATGATCCGGCCACCAAGCTTCTGAATGAGGCGGATCGCCTCCGTTTCCGTCATCTCTTGTTTCGGATCGTTCTTCTCGCGGACAATTGGTTCCGGGCCTGTGATGATCGGCTCGCTATTCGTGTCATCAATCGGCGTCACATTCGCGGCGTGGTCGTTGTTAAAGCGCCAAACCACAACAGCGCTCAGCAGAGCTACCAGCATCAGGCCGGCGACGAGCCAACGCCCGCGCTTGCGAGGTCTCACCGGATGCGCGGCGACCGGCGGACAAAACGGCGTCAGCGCGTCCGCTACTTCCGCCGGCGTGGCGTAGCGGTCGGCGGGTGCCTTGGCCGTCATGCGAGCGAGGACGACGGCCAGACCCGGCGGCGTCTCGGGACGCAGTGCCGTCAGCGACGGAAAAGGCGCTTCGGCGTGTCGGGCGAGTTTCTCGGCCACGGTGCCCGCCGGGAACGGTGGTCGTCCTGTCAGCAAATGAAACAGCGTGCAGCCCAGGGCATAAATGTCGGCGCGGATGTCGGCGCCGCGCGGGTTGGCCGCCTGCTCCGGAGCGATGTAATCCGCCGTTCCCATCACGGTTCCGGTATCGGTCAGCGTGCCGGCTTGGACGTTCCCGGTCGGGGCGCAGTCCGGCGTGCGCGGCAGACGAGCCAGACCGAAATCGAGGATCTTGACAATACCGCTTGCGGCGGCAGCGTCGGCCTGGAGCATGAGGTTGTGCGGTTTGATGTCGCGATGCACCATGCCGCGTTCGTGAGCGTGTTGCAAGCCGAGCGCCGCCTGCCGGATGTATTCGCACGCCTCAGTCACCGACAAAGAGCCTTTCTCGGCGAGATAATCCGCCAGGTTGCGCCCTTCGATATATTCCATAACGAGGAAGTGCAACTCGCCGGCCTGGTCGGCGTCATAAGCGGTGACGATATGGGCGTGCTGAAGCCGAGCCGCCGCCCGTGCTTCCTGATGAAAGCGCTGCACGGCAGCGGTATGGCGCATCAGGCCGGGGCGGATGACCTTCAGGGCGACCAATCGCTCCATGCGCCGATGCTCGGCTTGATAGACCGCGCCCATCCCGCCCTGGCCGATCAAACCCAGCACGCGATAGCGCGGATGATCGATCAATTCCGCGGGGATGGCCGGGGACGCAACCACGGAGGATACGGTAGAAGAAGCGTCGCCGGACAAGGCCGAGTCGGCATCCCGTAGCTGATTCAGGAAAGTGTCGCCAGGCGCTGTCTCCAGAAGCTCACAGCATCGCATACAGTCCGCCAGGTGTTCTTCCAGGGTCAGGACGAACTCGGGGTCTAGCCGGCCATGACTGTAAGCCAGCAACTCGTCCCAGCCTGGATGATCGACAGTCCTTTCAACCACGGCGGATGCCCCCTTCCGATAAGAAATGAGCTTCGGGGAGTGATCCTTTCACAAAAAATCAAAAAAGTGGTCGATCGCTCAATCGATGAGTCCCCGCGCTTCCTGACGCAGCCGAGCCAGCACGCGCGATTTGGCGATAAGCACGGCATTGACGGAAAGCCCCAACTCCGCGGCGACATCGCGAGTCGTTGCCTCATCGAGGGCCAATCGCCGAAACGCTTGCCAGGTGGCCTCCGTGAACTCCGGCCGCACCAGATTCATCAGGCCATGCAGCACATGACGGTCATGCTGTTCGTCCCATAAGCGGCTCAAACCGGCGTTGGAGTCGCTGAGTTGTTCTAACATTGTCCCGGCTTCCGGCTGCGGACGTGATCGCCAGAACTCGCGCAGCAAATTGACGGTGATAGCGCGGAGCCAGGCGCGAAAAGCACCCGGCCGGCCGTTGTGTTTGAAGGTGGACAGCTGCCGCACGAGGATTTCCAGCACGCGCTGCGTCACATCCTCGCGGTCAGCCGACTGCAAGCCGGCCGCGGTCAACCAGGCGTTCAGCAAGGGCGTATACACAGCGACGAGCCGCTCCCAGGCACCGGCGCAGCGCTCGCGCGCCTGCTCCAGCAGGCTCGTGGAGGTGGCCGGCGAAGGGACCGTCATGTCCCGTCTCCGCATTCGAGGTGAGGTGAAGGAAAACCGACGACAGGTTATGCTATCACAGGCCGGCAAGCCCGTCGAGCGGCGCGGCTAAGAGGCACGAACACAATGGAATGGCCAGCCCGCGGCGCCAGCAAGGACTTCCCTTGCTGGCGCCGCAGGCTAGCCAAAAGGTTCGTGTCTCTAAACGAAGTGTCACTTGCCCATCAGTTTTTCGAGAATGTACATCTCCAATCCCTCATAGTTACGCTCGCCGCGATACTGCTCGACCTTGGTCGCATCCACGGAGCGGACCACGTCGAGCAAACGCAAAAACATTTGCCGGCTGTTGACCAGATGCTTCGTCTGATCGGCCTGCTTCGTCGTGCGCATGGCCTTCACGTCCAACCCGATGCAGCCATCGTAACCGGCGCGTTCCAACACCCAAATCTGATTGAAAGCGCGGCGCAGATCGACGGAACCGAATGTTTTGTCTTGATCGTATTTGAGACCATTCTGATCGTTGAGATGAACGCTCCATAGTTTCTTGTGCCATAGAGCATAGGCCATGTCGTCGGACGGATCGAGGCCGGCCAGGATCGAGTGGGCCGACTCAATCAGCACGCCGCAGCGCGACGGGTCGCTGGCGCGATAGCACAGCGCCAGGAAGTGGCCGGGCGTCGGCATGTACGCCTGATCCATCGGCTCATTCGGCTTCATCTCACCGAGAATGCGAATGTGCGGATCGTGCGCCAGCAGGGCGTTGACCGCCTCCAGAATGCGCTCGTAGGAGGTATGGGGGTCTTTCGCTTCGCGGATGTAGGTGCCCTCGCGAGCCAACCACAGAACGATGTCTCGGCAGTCGAGCGCGTTGGCGATGTCAATGGTGCGCTTCGAGCGCTCGATGGCGTGCTTGCGTTCGGCGGCACTGTTCGAGGTGTAACCACCATCAATGGTTTTGGGGTGTTCCCACAGACGCGGGGCGAGGAATTCACAGAAAAGTCCCTCGCCATCGAGAATTTTTTTGACCTTGGCGACGCCCTTGCGCGTCTCGGCCTCATTCAAGTCGGCAGGCACCACATCGTCGTCATGGAACTGTACGCCATCGAAGCCAAGTTGCTTGTATTCGCGGATTTTGGTAGCAAACGCCACCTCCTTGCGCGCGGGAGGGCCAAAGGGATCGGCACCTGTACTGATGTTCCAGGGACCGAAGGTGAAACGGTAGTCGCGCGCCTTGGAAGGACCGGCCATTTAAGTTTTCTCCTTTGAGGGACGATAAAATAGGGGTATTCTATTCTCGGCGACCGCCTCGCGGATTCAACGAGGGATTGTGTGGTTGTGCGGTCGTGTTCTTTCCCCCAGGTGCCTTGTGGGTCGTTTGACGATTAAGTGTGCGAGTTGCGGTCATGAGTGGCTGACCGCTGCTCCTTTTTCGGTGTACGAACAACAAGCGGTCGAGTCGTGCCCCTGTCCGCAGTGTGGCGCGTATACATTATGCTGTCAGGAGCCGAGCGAAATCGTTCCGTCGCCGCACTGGAACGGACTAGCGAAAGTTCGTAGCTTGCACGCACGTTGAGTTCGCATCGCAATCTCGCCAGCCCGCGGCGCAAGCAAGGGATTCAATTACCCTTGCTGGCGCCGCGGGCTGGCGAGATTGCGGCATTGTAGGCGTTCACATCTGCATTTCCAGCACCTGCGCGATCTTGCGACACTCGGCCATCATCTGCCGGAAGGCCGTCGGCGTCAGCGATTGGTAGCCATCGCTGAGCGCCTTATCCGGATTGGGGTGCATCTCGACAATCAGACCGTCCGCTCCCGCCGCCACCGACGCCCGCGCCATGGCCAACACGAGACTTGCCTTGCCGGTGCCGTGACTGGGATCGACGACGATGGGCAGATGGGTGTGTTGATGCAAATACGGCACGCTCGCCAGCGGCAGCGTGAAGCGCGTATGCTCCTCGAAGGTGCGGATGCCGCGCTCGCACAGCATCACCTGCGAATTGCCCGTCTTGAGGATGTACTCGGCAGCCAACAAAAATTCATCCATCGTCGCCGATGGACCGCGTTTGAGCAGTACCGGCAAGTTCGATTCGCCGACCGCCTCCAACAAAGGATAGTTCTGCATGTTGCGTGCGCCGACCTGCAACACGTCGGCATAGCGCGATACCAAGGCGACGTGTTCGGTCGCCATAATCTCCGTGACCACTGCCAACCCGGTCGCCTCGCGCGCCTCGGCCAGCAGTTCCAACCCCTTCTCTTTCAGTCCCTGGAAGCTGTAGGGACTGGTGCGCGGCTTGAACGCGCCGCCGCGCAAACCGGCCGCTCCCGCTTCCTTGACCGCGTGAGCGACTTCCAGAATCTGCTCGCGGCTCTCGACGGAACACGGTCCCGCGATGATGCCGAGATGTCCGCCGCCGACGCGCAGACCGCGCGACTCGACTATGGTCGGCTCTTTCTTCACCTCGGTGCTGGCCATCTTGTACGGAGCCAAAATGGGCACCACTTTCTCCACCCCAGCGAGCGTCTCCAGAGCCTGCTTGGCACCGTCGCGTTTCTCGCCCAGAGCGGCCACCACGGTCAGTTCGGTGCCCTCAATGACGTGACTGCGTAAGCCCAGTTGCTCGATGTGTTCGATCACCTGCTTGATTTGCGCCGGGTCGGCGCCTTCTTTCATGACAACGATCATGTTCGTGCCTCCGAATGGCGAACGGCCGGCGTCAGCCGGCTGGTCTGAATAGCGAACGGCCGGCGTTAGCCGGCTGGTGAGGATGCTACCAGCCGGCTAACGCCGGCCGTTCGCCGACGTTGATTAATCTATGAAAAAAAGAGAGACCCCGATGAGATTGCATCGGGGTCTCTTACATTTTGGCTGCATCCGACGGCAGCCCGTCAGCTGCGCCTAATGCAGCCTCACTTGGTTACTATTACACACTCAGATCACCTCCATTCGTTAGGGTTTCCCTGCTGCCCACGATAAACCAGATCGCGAACCGGCAGGCTTTAGCCCCTCGCACCACGTTCGTGCGATCCACTAGAGGTTATTGTAACCGACTGGGTAAGCAGGTCAAGGAAGCGAGACGAAAATTGCCGGCGAGGTTCTTCAGCCAGCCCGTAGCGCCGGCAAGGGAGAACGACACCCTTGCCGGCGCTGCGGGCTGGCTGGAACAATTTGCTCTGGCAGACAGGGGGGCGAACGCGCACAATGACGGAGTGGCCGTCCGAAGCAGGAGGACGAATCCCCAGCTATTAGGGAGTATCAGGTATGTGGACGATGCTGGCTTTGATGTCGGCTCTGAACGCGACTCCGGCTCAGGCTGGACAACTGGAATTGAAAAACGTGCGCTACACCTATGGCATTCTCGGCCAGGAGCGCAAGGAAACCCCGTATTTACCGGGCGATGTCGTCGTCATCGCTTTTGACATTGAGGGGTTGAAAGTGGCGCCTAATGGCCAGGTCCAGTACAGCATGAGTACGGAACTGACCGGCAAGGAGAAAGATCCAGGGACCAACAAGCCCAAGGTGTTGTTCCGCAAAGACCCTCAGAATCTGGTGACGGTCAACACACTGGGCGGCTCGCGTCTGCCGTCGATCGCCTATACGGAGATTGGCGTTAAAACGGATCCGGGTGAATACACGATGACGGTGGTGGTCACGGATGTGGCCGCCAAAGCGACGGTGAAGTTGGAACGCAAGTTCGAGGTTCTACGCACGCAGTTCGGCATCGTTCGGCCGGGCTTCACCTACATCGATATGAACGAACGGGGCAGCGGAGGGACGCAAATCGCGCCGCCCGTCGCCGTTCCCGGCCAGAGCCTCCAGCTCAACTTTGCCCTGGTCGGCTTTGAACTGGATAAGAGCGAAAAACAGCTGGCCAAGCTGTCCGTGAAGATGGAAATTCTGGACGAGACCGGCAAGCCGGTACTGGAGAAGCCGTTCACGGGCGTGGCTCAGGAACTTGACGCGGAGTACAAGAATCTGCGGGTCAGTCCCTTCCGCTTCCCCATGCAGATTAACCGCAGCGGCAAGTTTAAGATCGTGCTGTCGGCCAAGGACGAGATCACCGGCAAGACGGCCACGCAGACGCTGGATCTGAAGGTTATCGAAGTGAATTAAGAGGCGCTAACCGAATGAATTGGCAGCCCGCCGCGCCAGCAAGGGGATGTCCCTGGCTGGCGCGGGGGCTGGTCAAGCGTAGAGAGAATCCCAACGATGAGTCAGCTTCAAGATCGTATTTCGCAGTTCCGCAAGATGGCCAACGACGACCCGGACAACGAGTTGGGACACTACCGGCTCGGCCAGTTGTTGATGGAAGCACAGCAATATCCCGACGCCATCCAATCGTTTCGCCGCACGCTGGAGCTAAGTCCGCGCTTTTCCAAGGTCTATCATCTATTGGCGCAAAGCCTGCTGGCGAACAATCAGCGTGAAGAGACCATTGCTCTGCTCAAGCAAGGCTTCGAGACGGCCGACGAGCAGGGCGACAATATGCCGCGCGACGCCATGGCGCGCATGCTCGTGGAACTGGGCGAGCCGGAACCCGTCTCGAAGAAAACGACGGCGAGCGGTCCCGCGCACGAGGGCGGTTTCCGCTGTCAGCGTCCCGGCTGCGCTGCCGGCACTCATGGCCGCCAACTCGACAAACCGCCCTACAAGGACGAAATGGGGCAACGCATTTACGCATCCATTTGTGCGGATTGCTGGATGGATTGGGTTCGCAATTACAGCATCAAGGTCATCAACGAGCTTCACCTCGATCTGAGTACGGAACGCGGCCAGGAAGAGTACGATCGCTACATGCGTGAATTCTTCGGCCTGGAATGAGGCATTGATGGAAGCCCAGGAGTATCTGGCGAGTTTCGGACTCACCGGCGAGTTCGGCCGTTTCCGCACGGTCGTCCCTTTGAGCTTGCGCCGCGGCGAGCGCGTGGTGGTGCGCGGTCCGCGCGGCGTCGAGATCGCCGAGGTCTTGCGCCAGGCCGCGCCGGGCCACGCTCAGTTTCTGCCCAACACTTCGGTAGGCGCGCTGCTTCGCCGGCTCTCGGCCGAAGACGAACGCACCGCCCTCGACATGCGAGCCAGGGGGCAGCAACTCTTCGAGCGCGGCCGGCGGTTGGCCGCCGAGATGGAACTGCCGCTGGAACTGCTCGATGTCGAAATGCTGCTCGACGGAAAGCACGCGATGCTGCACCATTTGCGCTGGGCGGACGCCGATGTGCGCCCGTTCGTCAGCGCACTGTCGCGTGAGTTCGAGCTACATCTGGCGTTGGTCGATCTGAGCCAACCGCGCGAAGCCGCGAACCACGAAGGCGAAGAAACGCACGAGGGCTGCGGTCGGCCCGGCTGCGGCGAGGAGGGAAGCGGCGCCGGATGCGGCTCGTGCGGCAGCGGCGGCTGCGGCACCTGCGGCCAAGCCACGACGCCGAAGACAGATACACACTTCGCCCAACTCCGCGAACAGATGGAACGCGGCCGAACCGCGCTGTTGTAAAAAAAAACATTTCACCACGGAAAACACGGAAAAAAGACAAAAGGCAAAAATCGAGGGAAAGCGATCCATCGAGATGACAGGATCAATCCTCCTATTTTTTGTCTTTTGTCTTTTTTCCGTTTTTTCCGTGGTGAAATGTTTTTACTTCGACGTGGGATCGCAAAGGAGAATGTCTTTCGCCAGAGGCCGGCCTTGCAACAGGGGCCGATAAACCTCGCGGCCAAAGCGTTCGCTGAAAGCGTGGGCGGCGCGGCGTGACAGGTGGCAGCAATCGGGAATATCTTCGTCGGCCTGCCAGGCGCGTGCATCAATGACCGGCGCGTGATACTCCTCACTCAACTGCCGCAGATATGTCGTGAGCTTGGTCTGCATTGATGGATACCAACTGCGCAAGAGGCTGTGGTCGGGCATGAGCAGGAACACCACCTGAATATCGTGCGTCCGGCATTCCTGGAGCATTTCATCCATAGCGTATCGCGAAAGGTCGTTGACGTGAAAATGGTCGAACAGCGGTTGGGTCACTCGCCGCGCATTCCTGGCATGCTCGCTCGGCGGCACGACATCAGGTTGATCGAGGTTGTACGGTAGCCAACCGGAGCCGTCGAGATGGTCGCCGACATGATCGTTGAAGTTCATCGACAGGAGGAGGGTCGGCGGCACCAGGTCGGGCGCGTAGCGGTCGAGGACGCCGACGCGATGATGAAGCAACGGCGTCACCGTTTCGGCCAGCAATCGCCCGACCGCCTCGCCGCGACGCTGGTACAAACGCGCAAGCGTCGGCACATCCGACCAGTAGACATCGTGACGGAAAATGAGATCCTCTTCCTTGGCGAAGGGGCCTTGCGTCAAAAACGGCGGCCACACTTCGACGAAGAGTAGTTTCGGTCGTTCGCCTCGTTCTAAAAGGCGGTGCAATACCATTCGCTCGGTGATGGGGCCGCCGCCCAGGATGGCGAAGTTGAAGAGCAACGGCTGCGGATCTTCGCCGGTCATTTGTGCCATCACGGAAGCCGGCCGCAGTCCGAAGGCGATGCGCGAACTGCCCAGGGCCAGCACCCACGGTTGGCCGGGCTTCTCCGCCAATCGTTCCTGCAAGTTCCGCAACCGCAGCGTGAATTCCGGATCGCAACACTCTGGATGCCGGCGATAGAGATACAAACTGAGGAGGAGATGGCCGCCGAGGAAGAAAAGCAGCGTCCATACCAGGGCTGGCCGCGCCTGCGATCGGATGCGCTTGCGGGTATCGTGCATGGCAATCCCCCATAGAGCCTCCCGGCTTGCCGGGGGCATTTTTCGCCCCTCTCCCCTGCACTCGGGGGAGAGGGTTTCTTCCTACGCCCCTCTCCCCTGTACTCGGGGGAGAGGGGAGCCGCGAAGAGATGCTAAAACTGAAAATAAATAAACGGTTTCGCGCCTGAAGGCGCCAGGAACAGCGCCAGCGTCACCGCTGCGGCGTAACTGAATCCCAGCATCGGAGCCGGCAAGTGTACCTGCCACTTTCGCCACAGGTCGAAGCGACGGGCCAGATGACAAAGAAAGACCAAGGCGATCATCAGGACGATGCCGAAATGCGGCATCGGCTTGCCCGCCCACGAATGTTGAAACGACACCATCTGACGCAACACCGTCGCCGCGATGGTGAACGTCGTCGCCCGGAAAAAGACCCAGCCGACGCATACACTGAGGAACGTAACCGCCATACGCAGCAGCGTCCCCGGCAGCGATTGCAACGCGCGATCCAAGCGCGGCCGACTCTTGCAAAAGTCCTGAAATGCCTTGTGAACAATCAGCAACACGCCATGCAGCACACCCCAGACAACGAACGTCCAACTGGCACCGTGCCATAGCCCGCCCAGCGACATTGTTATCAGAAGATTGCGATTGGTCTTCCACGATCCGCCGCGGCTACCGCCCAACGGAATGAACAGATAATCGCGGAGCCAACTCGATAGCGAAATGTGCCAGCGCCGCCAGAACTCCGAGACGTTGGCCGACACATAGGGAATGTTGAAGTTCAGAGCCAACTTGTAGCCGAGCATGTGGGCGGCGCCGATGGCCATGTCGGTGTAGCCGGAGAAATCGCAGTAAATTTGCAGCGCGTAAGCGATCACCGCCAGCCATACCGTCGCTGGGCCGCAGGCGTGCGGATTGGCGAAAACCGGATCGACAAACAGCGCCATGCGGTCGGCGATGGCCAATTTCTTGAACAACCCCAGAAAGAAGAATTGCGCTCCCAGGTGCATACGCGGCCAACTGAATCGCTTGCGTCGCTTAATCTGCGGCAGGAAATCGCGGGCGCGCACGATGGGGCCGGCGACCAAATGCGGGAAAAATAGGACGAAGAGCATGAAATGTCCGAGATTGCGCTCGGCCGGCACCCGGCGGCGATACACATCCACGGTGTAGTTGATGGCCTCGAACGTGTAAAACGAAATACCGATGGGCAGCATCACGCGCAACAGCGGCAGTGACGCCGACGCGCCCATGGCATGCAGCGCTTGCGCCAGCGATTGCAGAAAGAAATTGGCGTATTTGAAATAACACAACATGCCGAGGTTCATCACGAGGCTGACGACTAGCAGCACCTTGCGGCGAACTTCCGAGGCGTTTCGGTCCATGCCAAGCGCGATGAGGTAATCCAGGGCGGTTGTCGCGCTGATAAGGATGGCCAGCCAGGTGTTCCAGGCCGCGTAGAAATAGAAGCTGGCGGCTAGCAGCAGCCAGATACGCGGCTGTCGCCAGGGGATGAGCCAGTAGACCAGCAGGAGGGCGGCGAAGAAAAACAGAAACTCCAGCGAACAGAACAGCATGATTTGCCTCCCGATCCGATCGCTTCGTGGGGCATCACGATTATCGGCACATTCGGGAGTTGAAGTTGATCTTGAGGCGGCGCAATCGGCTTCGCCGGTATAGACGAAGCCCTTGCGAATGTCTTGCGAGCCTCCCGCCCGCGATCCTCCCGCGTAAGCGGGGGGAGTTCGGTTTGCTCCCCCTGCTTACGCAGGAGGCTCGCCACAAGCACGCGAGCGGAGACGCGCCCGTAGCATATTCTGCGTCCCATCCTCCGAGGGTGTTCGGATCCCCGCTAGGAAATCTTGCTCTCTCCGTGTACAATCCCTCCCCACCGGAGAGTGTCTCCGATGAGGCCGCTTGCGGCTTGGCGTTGAAGTGGGAGGTACCCGAAACCATGTCGCGGCTCGTTTCCTCGTCCTTGGCGGGCGTCGCGCTGCTCGTGGGCCTGTCGCCGCTGAACGCGCAGTCTCCGTCAGACATTGATCCACCCACCCGCCATGCCCCCGTCAAATCGGCCACGCGCCAGGAATTGGATCATCTCCAAGCCGTCAAACTCTATGGCCTGGGCGCGATTCAAGAAAGCCAGAATCGCCTCATCGAAGCCATGCACACCTTTGAGGAGGCTCGACGTCTCGATCCGGAATCGGCGGCCATTCCGCGCACGCTCATCCCCCTGTACCTCGCGCTGGATCGTCTCGACGATGCCCTGGCCAGCTGTCGCCGCGTTCTCGAACTCGATCCCGGTGATTACGAAACCGGCCATCGCTACGCCCGCCAACTTCGCGCGCTCGGCAAGACCAAAGACGCCATGACCGTCCTCACGCGCGCGGCGGTCTCGCCGCGCCTCAAGGAACGGCTGGAGCTTCGCGCCCAGATCTTCCACGATCTCAGCCAGATGCAAGAAGAAGCCGGCGAGTTGGACAAGGCCGAGAAGAGCCTGCGCGAAGTACTGGCCGTTCTCGACGAACCGACGGCACTTCTGGAGCAGGGATCGTACAACCGCGAGGAGATTGCCGCGCAAGCGGCCGACACCTACGAACATCTCGGACGCCTTTACCTCAAGGGCAAGCACACCGACCAGGCCATTGAGGCGTTTCAGAAATCCCTCAAGAAAGACCCGGCGCGTTCGGCCCGACTATCGTTCAATCTGGCCGAGGTGTACGCCGGGCAGGGCGAGGCGGGTAAGGCCCTGGCCGAGGTCGAGCAATACCTGCGCTCGCAGCCGCAGGGCATGGAAGGCTACGAACTGCGCATCAAGCTCCAGAAGGAACTAGGCCGGTCGGCGAACATCCTGCAATCGCTCGAGCGCTCGGCCACCGCTGATCAGAACAACATTACGCTGCAATTGCTGCTGGCGCGGGAGTATCGCAAGGCCGCTCGCTCTCCGCGAGCCGAGGAAATCTACAAGAAGTTACTGAAGACCTCGCCCACGACCGACGTATATCGAGGACTGTTTCGGTTGTACCAGGAGGGCGGGCAACAGGGAGCGGCAAACCTGCTGGCAAGGTTGGATGATGCGCTGGGCAAGGCCACCGAGGACACCGAGAAAGAAGGAATGCCCGCTACGGGGGCGGAGGAGCGGAGAGAGGCCGGTCAACGAGCGGCGGTTCATGCGCGGGCCATGCTGAGCGTGCTGCGCGACGACACGGAGTTGGTCAAGTTCCTGATGCCGGCCGCGCAACGGCGTCTGTTGTCGCCGGTCGGACTGAAGTATGCGACGCGCGTGATGTTGGCCAACCTGGCGGCGCGCACTCGTGAGTTGGCCGCGGCCGAGGCTCTCTATCGTAGCTGTTTGGCCCGAGCCGGTGCCGCGGCCGCGAGACAAGGCAAAGAACAGGAAATTTACTCTGGTCTGCTGACGGTGCTGGCGCTGGCACACAAGAACGAGGCCATCATCGAACTGTGCGCGGAGGGGTTGAAGGCAGGCAAAACGATCCACCGCGGGCTATTCTATCGGGCGCTTGCTCAGGCGCACATGGCCCTGGGCCATGTGCGCGAGTCGCTGGCGGCGGCCGACGAAGCCGTCAACATGGCCGCCGCCAGCGATTCCGCCTTGCTGCACTGCCGGCTCCTCCGCGTCGAATTGTTCTCGCAGGCCGACAAGCATGAACAGGCCATCGCCGAGTGCCAGGAACTGTTGAAAGACTATAATCAACCAGGAGACGTTCACACGATCCGCTCGGTGTTTTCGGCGATCTGCTCGGCGGCTCATCAGCACGACAAGGCCGAGGAGCAACTGCTGCTGATTCTCAAGGACGATCCCGACGACGCCACGGCCAACAACGATCTCGGCTACCTGTGGGCCGACCAGAACAAGAAACTCGACGAGGCCGAGAAGCGAATCCGTCGGGCCCTGGAACTGGATCGCCGTCAGCGCAAGAGCAACAAGAGTACGCGGGTGAGCTTGGACGGCGACCGCGACAACGCCGCCTACGTCGATAGCCTGGGCTGGGTGCTGTTTCGCAAGGGCGATTGGACCGGCGCTCGCCGCGAGTTGGAGAAGGCTCGTTCGCTGCCCACCGGCGAGGACGACCCGGCGGTCTGGGATCACCTCGGCGATGTCTACTTCCGTTTGAAGGAGAACGCCAAGGCGCAACAGGCCTGGAAGAAGGCCGTTGAATTGTACGAGTCGGGCGGTCGTCGCCGGCCCGATGAACGCTATCGAGAGATCAAGGAAAAACTACGACATGGTCCGTAGTTCGCAGTCCGCAGTCCGCAGCAAAAACAGACGATACCTTTTGCTGCGAACTGCGGACTACGGACTACGGACTGCATCTGTGAAGGAGAAACCATGTCCGGCCATTCCCATTGGGCCACGATCAAGCACAAAAAGGGGGCTGTTGACGCCAAGCGGGGCAAGCTGTGGAGCAAGCTCAGCCGGGCGATCATCATCGCTGCCCGCCACGGCGGCGGCGATCCGAATATGAACCTCAAGCTGCGCTATGCTATCGACAAGGCGCGGCAGGTCAGCATGCCCAAGGACAATATCGAGCGCGCCATCAAGCGCGGCACCGGCGATGTCGAGGGCATGACCTTCGAGGAAATCACCTACGAGGGCATCGGTCCGGGCAGCGTCGCCATCCTGGTCGATGTCGTCACCGACAATCGCAATCGCACAGCCGGCGAACTGCGCAAGATTTTCGAGCGTGGCGGCGGCAAGATGGGCAGCGCCGGCAACGTCGCTTTCCGCTTCGAACGCAAAGGGCTATTCAGCGTCAACGCTCAGGGCATCGATGAGGAGACGCTGATGGGCATTGTTCTCGACGCCGGCGCCGACGATCTGAAACATGCGGGCAGTACCTTCGACATTACCTGCGATCCGTCGGCCTTCGCCAAGGTGCAGGAAGCGTTGCAGCAGAACAACATTGCCACCGAAGTGGCCGAGATCAGCCAATTGGCCAAGGCGCCCATTGATGTTGATCTGGAGATAGCCAAGAAGATCCTTCGTCTCCATGAGGCGCTCGACGATCACGACGACGTGCAGAATGTGTATACGGATATGAACATGTCGGAAGAGTTGATGGCGGAGGTCGCCAAGGAGTAAAATATCTTCGTGGGCAAGTCCTGACTCTGTGAGGGAACCATCATGTCGCAGTTAATGGTTGATGCGGCGCTGTCGAGCAAACTGGGGCAACAGTTCCAGCCGGTGGAATTGTGCGATCCATCGGGCCGAGTGCTGGGGCAGTTCATTCCGCAAGTGGACCTGTCGGAGTGGGAAGCGGTCACACCCGAGATCAGTGAGGAAGAACTGGATCGGCGAGAAAAATCGACGGACTGGTACACGACCGAAGAGGTGTTGGCCTACCTGAAAAACCTGGAGAAATAGGGATGTTCAAGGTACGGTGGGAGCGGGGTGCCTTGGACACATTGGCAGATATTTGGACACAAGCGGACTCCGGCCAGCGGCAAGCGATCACGGCGGCGAATCATTCGATCGAGCAACGATTGCGAAGCGATCCTCTCATCGAAGGTGAATCTCGCTCAAAGGGGCACCGGATCACCTTCGTTCCCCCGCTGGCCGTCCTCTTCCGAGTAGAACCGGGCGGCCAGACCGTTTCCGTGCTACAGGTTCGCTTGTTTCGCCGCCGGACACCCTAAGTCGCTCAAGGTTCTGTTACTTCTTCTGCGCTGCCAGCAGTCCCGCCAGGAAATGTACCGGATCGCCCTGTTCGCGCGCTACCTCAGCGAGCGTGCGGAAATCGCCGACTTTTTGGCACAATTCCACGATGCTCGGACACGATAGCTGTCGATTATCGACTGTGGCCAAATACTTCTTCGCTACCGCCAGCGCCTCCGGCGCGCGCTCCAGCTTGAGCAGCAGATTCACCAATACCTGCGCCGGATAGGTGCCGACCGTTTCGGGATCGGCTTGCTCGGCTTGGGCGCGGAAATAATCCAGTCCTTCCTCGACCTTGTCGCCGGCCAGGATTGCCAAATAAAGACCGATGGCGCGATACTGATCCTCGAAGGGCGGATCGCCGGCATTGACGAATCGCCCGGAGAGATGCTGTCCGTAGTCGCACAACTCGCGCGCCAGTTCCAACTCGGCGGACGGTGTCAGGTGCATGCTCATCTGCACGACGCTCGATAGATGCGAGATGTCGATGTGATAGAAATCGTCCGCGAACAGCCAATCGCGTCCGGCGATCAATTTGCGGACAATGCCGAGCGTATCCGGTGATGCGCCGGCCTCTGGGGGCGGTTGGCCATCGTGACGTTCGATCTCGGCGGTGAGACGCTCGCGCAGTTCGGCGTACAGAGCGCGGACCAGCGCTTGAATGCACGCCTGCCGTATCTCCGGCGGATGGGGCAATTCCTGACTGCTCAGCGTGGTGATGGCGTTGCACAGACCGAAGCGGGTCAAAATCCAATCGAATCCCTTGCGCGGATGCACACCCTCATAGAAAGCAATCTGCACGAGCGCTTGCAGATCCTCATCCTCCTTGGGTTGATACGCTTCCAGCGCTTGACGCACGGGTTCCGGCTCATTGAGCATGCGGAAGTACGCCCACGCCTGTGGCAGTTGGCCCTCGCGCAAGTAAAGGTCGCCGACCTGCCGGCCAGCCAAACGAATGGCCTCCTCGTAGTCGGCGTGCGCGCTTTCGGGCAGTTCGGAGGCCGCTCCCGTCGGGATGGGCGAGACGCCAAGCTGCTGCCGTTTTTGCATGAGCAGCGCATAAAAAAGACTGGCGTAGTCTTTATTTTCACGAAGACGTTCACACAGCCGGCGGGCGGCGGCTTCCGCGCCCTCGGCGTCGAGTGTGCGTTGGAGGTCATCGAAGAGTACGGAGTCCATGATGCGGCGTCCTGGGGTGCGTCGGGGTGGAAGGCGGGCGCGACCATTCGGGAGAGGTTATGGTATCACGATTGCGAGAGGATGGCATGGGTTTTCAATCGACCTTTGCGGCGGGCAGTCCTTCGGGCGGTGTACGTTTTTCGCGGGCCGGCAATTCTATGGTCGCGTTCAGCTTCGTATCCTTGTTTGCCGTGTCGCCGCCGGTCGCCAGTACGAAACGCTCGCCATCGCGGACGGCGTTGATGTTCGTGACGGGATTGCGATCGGCCGTGAACCGCGCCTTCGTCAACGGTGTCCATTTGCCGTCCTTGCTTTTGCCCCAACCGTTGCCGAAGTGGGCGGAACGCACCTTCGTCGCGGAGACGCGATCGCGCTTGAAGTCCTCGATGAACGAGTAGTAGCCGCGCAGCGGTTTGCCGCCCGTGATCGTCGAGAATGTCACCAGACGTTTCCATGCCTTGTCTTCGGGAACATAAAACCAGCCGGTGTACTCGGTGCGTTCGCCGTTGGGCTTGGCCGTCACCAGGAAGCGATAGGTTTGGCCGATCTTCCAATCGTAATCGAAGAACGATTGTCCGCCGCTGCCCTCGCCGCCGAAGCGACCGATGCGCACTTTCGCATCCTTGTGCAGCAACTTGACGCGCTTGTCCTTGGCGACCGCCTTGGGATCGTTTTGACGAGAGTCCCACACGGAGAAGATAAGCAACTTTTTACCATCTCCTAACTCCTGCATACCGAAGTAGCCCTTGTCCCAGCCGCACGCCATGAAGTACGTGCCGGGAGCGGAGCGATCGGGCGTAACCTCGTTGTAAAAGGCCACTCCCTCGGCGGCGGGATAGCCGAGATGGACGGAGCGACAAGCGATGTCCTTGAGCCGTTCATCGGCGCGGAGATCGGAGGAAAACACGGCGACGACGAAGAGCGCGAGGCCAAGGTAAAAACCGTGATAACGAGAAGTCATGGTGTAAGGCTCCGGTCAGGGATGGAAGATAGGATCCATTCTAGCCGGCGCTTTTGCGACCGACGACAAGATATTGTCGTGTCCAGAACGCTCGCGCTCGGCCGGCGGTCAGCACGCACAGCAATTCGCGCCACCAACTGCGGCGGTAGATGTGGCCGACATGCTCCACGCTCAGACCGGCTTGCGCGAATAATTCACGGATGGTTTGCAGCGTGAAGAAGCGCAGATGACCGAAGTCCGTAATACCACGTTCGCGATACTGCCAGCGGCCGCGCACCAGGCGGCGTAGCACGTCGATATTTTGCACATTGGGAATGCTGGCCACGACTACGCCACCCTCGGCCAGTACATCAGCCGCCTCGCGCAGCACACGCCACGGATCGATCAGATGTTCCAGCACGTCGGCGAAGATGAGGGCGTCGAACGACGCGGACGGAAAGGGAAAACCATCCGTCTCGACATCCGCCGTAAGGGCGCGATCGAGGCAGCGCCGTGCGCGCTCGGCCATTTCCGGCACCAACTCGATGCCGGTGACGTGATGGCCGCGTGAGCGCAGCGATCGGCCCAGTTCGCCACCGGCGCAGCCGACTTCCAGCACACGACGGCACTGTGGCGGCACGAGCGCGGCCACTTCAGGACGCGCCTGTTCGTAGTAGAAGGTCGGGCGGTCGCCAGCCTGTACCGCCGCTCCGGAACGAAGCGTTTGCATCCGTGCATCCTCCTCACATAGCCCCCGGCTTGCCGGGGGTATAATTCTCCCAGCAAGCCGGGAGGCTCTATGAATACAAATACCGTCTCCTTCCAATCTCATCCAGCCCACCACGGTGCTTGACCGATGTTCGCGGCCTCCATAGATCAAGCCGCATGAAACGCTCTCTTCTCGCTATCGGCCTGCTGCTCGCCCTGACGGGCTGCGCATCGAAACCGCAGACCATCCATATCTTCGCGGCCATGAGTACGAAGGAAGCGGTCGAAGCGATAGCTCGTGATTTCGAGACGCAGACCGGAACGCATGTGACATGCAATCCTGCCGCCTCCTCGACGTTGGCCCAGCAGATCGCGCAAGGAGCCGATGCCGATCTGTTCCTCTCCGCGGACGAACGCTGGGCGGATTATCTCGCCGACAAGGGACTCGTTGCCGAACGGCGCGACCTCCTGGCGAATCGCCTGGTCGTCGTGACGCCCATCGATCATCCGCTGCACCTTCAGCGTCTGGCTGACCTTACCGATGGCAAGGTCAAGCGTCTGGCGTTGGCTCTCGATCCGGTGCCGGCGGGACGTTATGCCCGCGAAAGTTTGAAAACCGCCGGTATCTGGCAACAGGTCAAGGAACGCGTGCATGAGTACGGCAATGTGCGCGCAACGCTGGCCGTGGTGGCACGCGGCGAAGTGGATGCCGGCATGGTCTATGCCACGGATGCGGCCGCGACCGACAAGGTGCGTGTGGCTCTGGAGGTGCCGGAGAAGTTGCATGCGTCAATCCGTTATCCGCTCGTCCTCGTGCGTCGCAGCGGCAGTTCACCGGCCGCGCGCACTTTTTACGACTTTATGGATAGCGAAAAGGCCCATGCTCTCTTCCGCAAAGCCGGCTTCCAGGTGACGGATGCAAAAAGGCACTAACCACAGAGGCACAGAGACACAGAGAAAGACAAAAAATGAATTCTTTCTTCTCTGTGCCTCTGTGGTTAGTGCCTTTTTCGAGAGGACGGCATGGACATGGGTTTTTTGGGCTTGGCGGCGGAGGATTGGCGGGCGCTCGCCTTCAGCGCCGGGGTGTCGGCCGTGGGCGTTGTGGGCAGTTTGCCTTTCGGCTTGCTCCTTGGCTGGCTCCTCGCACGCCGCACATTTCCCGGCAAAACTCTGCTGGAAACACTGCTGAATCTGCCGTTGGTGTTGCCGCCGGTCGTCACCGGCTATCTGCTGCTGGTGTTGCTGGGGCGTCGCGGTTGGTTGGGTGCCTGGCTGTTCGACGCCTTTGGCATGGAGGTCGCTTTTACCTGGATGGCGGCGGCCCTGGCCGGCGCGGTGATGGGCTTTCCGCTGCTGGTGCGTGCGGTGCGCGTGGCTTTTCAGGGCGTCGATCCGCGTTTCGCCCAGGCCGCGCGCTCGCTCGGTGCGGGACCGCTGGACGCTTTCCTGACGGTGAGCCTGCCGTTGGCGCGTCACGGTGTCATTGCCGGCGTCGTCTTGGCCTTCGCGCGGGGATTGGGCGAGTTCGGTGCCACGCTGCTGTTTGCCGGCAGTCAGCCGGGCCGGCGCACCTTGGCCGTGCAGCTATACATCCTGCACGAGCAGCCCGGCGACGCCTATGAGCAGCGTCTATGGCGATTGGTGACAGCGGCCATCGTGCTATCGTGCGTTGCCCTGGCCGCCAGCGAGTACCTGGAACGTCGGGGAGCGCGACGTGATTCGGCTTGAATTCGCCTGTTCGCTGCGCTATTCGTCCGGCTTCACGCTGGACGCTGCCTTCACGACGCGGACCTCCGTCACGGTCCTCAGCGGAGCGTCCGGCAGCGGCAAGACGACCATCCTATCGGTCCTGGCCGGTCTGCGCCGGCCCGATCGCGGCCGTATTCGCCTCGATTCGACCACGCTATTCGATAGCGACGTGGGGATCAATCTGCCGCCGGAGGCGCGGCGCATCGGTTACGTTTTTCAAGATTATCTGCTGTTTCCCCATCTGAACGTGCGCCGCAATCTGCTGTACGGTTGGCATCGCCGCTCCGCCGATGCTCGTCCGCCGTCGCTGGAGCGCGTCGTCGAAGTATTGGAGTTGGGCGATCTTCTTGATCGCTTACCCCACGCACTATCCGGCGGACAACGCCAGCGCGTTGCCCTGGGCCGCGCTCTATTGTGTGGACCGCGTCTGCTCCTGCTCGACGAACCCCTGGCGTCGGTCGATGAATTGCTTCGCGAGCGTGTACTGGGCTATATCGAGCAAGTGCTGCACGAATGGGATATTCCGACCTTGTATGTGACGCATAACGCGGGCGAGGCCGAACGCCTGGCGCGGCAGGTGGTGCGCGTCGAGGTTGGCCGCGTCATCAGCATCGAACCGCCGATCCCGGGTAGCGATCCAGGGATCAAGGCGTGAAGCCAACCGTCGAGAGCGTGTATAGTTTCAGGTATACCCCATTCTCACGAAACACTATTCCCCAACCCGGAACCGAAATCCTCCGCGGTCAATTCTCGCTGAAATCGAACTTCTGAGCGGTTTCCTTGTTCGGGTCTTTGTTGAGGGGATCGCGGACAAAGCGTTTTCGGCACTCCGGGCACAGATCGTAACGAAGATTGTGGCGCGTCGGCTCGACGGCATCGGCGGCTTCCTGATCGTCCATCTCGCGTAGCAATTGGCTGATGGCTTCCATGTGGTCTTCTTCAAGGTCCGCCTCAGTCAGCTCGGCCGGATCGTGCTTGGCGAAAACCTCGATCTTCACGACGTAATGGTCCTGGCCGGCCCGCAGTTCCTTGCCGCAAAGATCACACGTAATGTGCATCATGAAAAGAAGACCTCCCTAACCACCCTCATCGCCGGTCCCCCGACCGAACGATCGGGTGCCCCTTCTGCCTCGAAATCCGCGTAAACAGCCTTGCGAGTGGAAAACCTCTATCTATCCATCCCTCGCAGTTTTGCAGGTTCCTGTCAAGTTGAATCCCGAAATTGAATGGATTTGTTAACGGTTTTACGAACAAGTAAATAATGAAACGGTCGAGGTCGGTTTGAGTACGCTGGAGCAGTTCGGTTAGGCGCTGAAGGCCAAGGACGGTGCCGAAGTGTTCGTCAGCACCTAAACTACTTTGCGGTGACCGCCAACCAGGGCCGGCGGCAGCAGTACGACAACAATTTCGCGTGGAAGGTCTTCATGGGGAAGCCGTGGGGTGGGCGTACTGTCTTGATTGGGGTTACGCTGCTGACGGGGTTCGTCCTCCTCGCGGCGAGCCGAACCGAGCGCGGGCCAGAGGCGGTCAGCACGCCGTCGGTCCAGGAGATCCTGAAGGAGACCGGCATCGACGCCGGCTTGTGCGTGCTGCTAGGCTTCGGGGATGGTACTCTCGCGGCCGATCTAACCAACGGCGGCCGCATGGTGGTTCAGAGCCTTCTGCCTGCTGAGGCCGTGGAGACGGCGCGGCAAGCCGTCCGGGCGCGGAAGCTATATGGCTTGGCCACGGTAGACCGGCTACCGGATCGGGATACGCTGCCTTACGCCGATAACCTGATCCGTCTACTGGTCTGCGACCTCGACGCTCTGGGCGGCAAGGCTCCGCGCCGGGAGGAGTTATTGCGTGTGCTGCGCCCGCGCGGCGTTCTCTACGCCCGACAGCAAGGCCGCTGGACGAAGACCGTCAAACCATTCCCGAAGGGCATGGACGAGTGGTCGCATTTCTACCACGGCCCGGACGGGAACCCGGTGTCGCAAGACGAGCAGGTCGGGCCGCCCACGGGCCTCCAGTGGCTGGCTGGCGTGGTGGCCATGGGAGCCGAGCCGACCACCGCCTATCGTCTGGCGGGCGGCCGGGCGCTCTACGAGTGGGACAGCCCGACCCGCGACCGGAAAACGCCCGCATCGTACCTCATCTGCCGGGACGCGTTCAGCGGCGTGGTACTCTGGTCGCGACCGACGGGGATCCGGCCCTACAAGACCCGGCCCGTCGTGCTGACCGACGACCGCGTTTACACCTGCCTGGAGCGCGGGGGACCACTCGCGGCGCTGGACGCCCGAACGGGGGAGACGGTTCGGATGTACGAGAACGGCGGTCGGCCCAGCACGAAGCTGGCTGGCGGCCGCTCCGACGTGAACCTCGTCTACCACGACGGCCTGCTGGTGCAGACCGCCGGCAACACGGCCTACGTCCTGGACGCCAAGACGGGGAACTTGCGGTGGAAGCACGCCGAGCCGACAGGGCGGTTCGTGGACTACCCGACCGTCTGGGCCGGCAGCGGGCAGGTCTTCTTCACCACCGGCCGGAAGGCGCGCGACGTGGGCCGCTACCCCGGTGCCGACGCCTGGGAGGTGCTGGCCTTCGACCTCAAGACCGGCAAGCCACAGTGGCGGCGGGAGATGGACCGCGAACTGTCACAGCTGTGCGTCGTGGACGGTGGCCTGTTCGCCTTCAACCTGGCCGGCTTCATCGGCCGACCGCGCGACCTGTTCCTAGCCCGCCTCCGCCCGCAGGATGGCTCCGTCGTTTGGAAGATCAAGCCCAACGTCCGCGGTCAGTTTCTCGACTTTGCAGTCATCGGCGGCAAGATTTACGTGATGTCGCTCGGCCTGAAGATCTACGACGCCGCCAACGGCAAGGAGATCGCCTCGCTGCCCATGCCCGGCAACTCGCGCTGCGAGATGAGCCGGGCATCGAAGAACCAGCTGCTGATGAGCTTCGGCAACTTCGTAGACTTGGCGAAGGAACCGCTACAGCTCCAGCGCTGTGAGATCTCGCGTGGCAGCTGCGGCACCGGCAACACGCCGGGTTATGGAATGCTCTACTACAACCCCAACCGCTGCCAGTGCTTCGTCAGCGTCCGGGGCTACCTCGCCGCCTCGCGCGAGCCGGTTCGCCCGCCCCTTCCCGACAGCCACCGGCTGGAGACGGTCAAGCCGGGCACCGCCGCGAAGGCCCCCGCCACCTGGCCCGCAGCCGGCGACTGGCCGATCTACCTGGGGAACCTCCAGCGCGGCAGCTCCACGCCCACCGCCATTCCGGCCCAGCCGATGCGGCTCTGGAAAGCGGCGATTCAGGCACCGCCCGCGCCGGCGTCTGGGCCGGTCGTGGCCGAGCTGTCCCTCTCCAGTCACTTCAACGGCCCGGTCAGTGCCCCGGTGATAGCCGGCGGCCGCGTCTTCGTGGCCGTGCCCGAGGCCAACCGGATCGAGGCCCGCAACGCCCGCACGGGGGCTAGGCTGTGGGCCTACACCGCTGGCGGCCGCGTCGATACGCCGCCCACCATTTACGGCGGGCTGTGTCTGTTCGGCTGCCGCGACGGCCGGGTCTACGCTCTCGACGCCACCACGGGGAGTTTGCTCTGGCGCTTCCTGGCCGCGCCCTACCAGCGCCGCCTGGTCGCTCACAACCAGGTGGAGTCCACTTGGCCGCTGTTCGGCTCGGTGGTCGTGGTCGATGGCGTCCTGGTCGTGGCTGCGGGCCGCCACCCCGAAACCAACGGCGGCATCCACGCCTATGGCCTCGCCCCGGCCACCGGCAAGCAACTCTGGAAGCGGATCATCCGTCACGACCGGCAGCCGGGCCCGCTGGGAGGCAAGATCCCCGACGCGGGCATCACCACCCGCCGTTACGGCTACAACGCCAACACCGTCCTCAACGAGATCCTCATCAGCGACGGCAAGCTCGTGACAATGACCGGCCTGATCCTGGACCCGAAGACCGGTGAACTCGCCAATCGGCCCTGGCCGAAAAAGATCCCGAGCAAGCCCCAGGCGCTGCCGCAGCACCCGATGGACTTTTACCTCGACCTGGGCTTCCGGCCGCCTTACCGCAACCAGCAGCTTGAGAATTACGGCGGGCCGGGCGCGGACCACGGGAGCTGGTTCTTCCGGCTGACCCGGCCGAGGCTCGAGGTCCACGGCGAGCTGATCGCCTTTACCAAGGAGCGTGTTGCGGTCACTAAGGTGGCGGGCATCGCCTGGGCCATGTGGGATCGGACCCCGGAAGAGCTTCCCGGCGCGAACGGCAAGGGCCGGCAGAACTCCAGCCATCCGCCCACCTGGTCGGTACCGAGGAATCATTTCAAGGGGCTGGAGGTTACGGCCGTTCTCCTGGCCGGCGATAAGCTGGTGGTCGGCCTGAGCAGCCTCCGCCATCCGCACGAGGAGGCCAGGGGAGAGATCCTCATCTACTCGGCGAAAGATGCGACTCCTTTGGCCAAGATCCCCCTGGACAGCCGCGTGATCCAGGCCGGGCTTGCCGCCGCGCATGGTCATCTGTTCGTCACCTGCGCGGATGGCACCGTCCGTTGTTTCGGCAACTAACCCCCCGGAGCCTTCAGGCTCCTTCCTCCCTTTGCCAGAGGACCGACGAAGCATGTTCACTCTCCTGAAACGCCCGGCCGTCTCCCGCAAGCCGCTCCCACTCGGGCTTCGGGCCATCACGCTGGCTGCGGCGCTGGGATTCGCCGTTGTCCCCGCCTTGGCCGGAGGCCAGGCCGAACGCCTCTGGCCGGCCCCCACGAGAGATTGGAAGCCGGTCCAGCCGGGCGAACACCCGCGCCTGTTTTTCCGCAAGACCGACCTTTCCGACTTGAAAAAACGAGCCGAGACGCCGGACGGGAAGCAAATCCTCGCCCGCCTCAAGGTTCTTCTCGGCGGCGGCGAGGCGATGCCGACCGTTTACAACCAATCCAAGAAGGCCTACGAGGGGAAGCTAAAACGTGCGCCGCTGGGGACGTACACCCTCTGGCACGGGCCTGGGTTCGGGCTGCTCTATCAGCTCACCGGCGAGAAGAAGTACGCCGACCTGGGCCGGCAGTGTGTCGAGAAGGCGTTTGCGGGCCAAGTGGACCGGGACGACCGCTACAGCTGGACGGCTCCGGGCGGAGCCCTACGGGCCGGCCCTTCCCTCGCGGCCATCGCCATGGCCTACGACCTGTGCCACGACGGTTGGGAACCCGAATTCCGCCAGAAAGTGGCGGTCGCCATCCAGAACTACGAGGGCAACCCCAAAGACACCGCGACCAGCCTGGCCCGGATGGCCCTCAAGCCCAAGCACCACCCTGGCAGCAACCACTGGGGCCCGCAGGTCGGCGGTGCCGGCCTGGCCGTCCTCGCCATCAAGGGGGATCCCGGCACCGACGACGGACTCCTGGGCAAATACCTCGAAGGCGTCGAGAAGAACGCCGTCCGGGCGGTGACTCAGGGCTTCGGCGACCGCGGCTTTTTTGCCGAGTACCAGGGGCCGGGGCAGATCAACTCGGATACGGCTCTCGTCCCGTTTTTCCAGGCGATGAAGATTGCCGGCGGCAAGGACTACATCAGCTCGCGTCCCAACGTGCCCTGGATCACCCTGCTCCGCGTCATGGAAATGATCCCTCGCGGCGACAAGCCCTACTACGCCCTCCGCCACCCCAGCAGCTACGGCACCGAGTTCTTTCAGCGGGAAGGACTGTCGCGCGGCGGCCAGTTCGCCCAGGGCTTCGGCACCGTCACCGAGGAGCAGAAGCCCGCGCTGCTGTGGGTCTACAACCACTTCGTCGAGCCGAACCCGAAGGAGCGGACCTTCGACACGGTCAGCCCCTACCCGCACCGGGCCGTGCTCGCCTTCGTCAACTGGCCGCTGACGCTCCCAGAAAAGAACCCGGTCGAGGTGCTGCCCCGCGTGGTCGAAGACAAGGTCTTCGGCTACTACCTGTTCCGCAACCGCTGGAAGGACGCCAACGACATCCTCGTAAGCGCTTACCTGCTGCACGGCCCTCGCCCCTACAAGGCGTACAACAGCGAGCCGGTCCTGGTCTGGGGCCTGGGCATCCAGGCCACACTGGGCCAGTTCACCAAGTCCGAGACGACCGCCTTCGAGCGGAGGCCGGATGGTTCGGGCGCGGTGAGCAGCAAGGACACTTTCCTGGTCGTGGATTACAGCGGCAAGTCGGGCGCGGCAGCCGTCGTCATCCTGACCGGCCAGGGGGCCTCCCGTGTCAAGGTCACTGAGAAGCGGGGGGCCAACGGGGCAACCGCTCGGACCACCACGGTGGTAGCGGGCGGCCAGACGTTCGCCGTGTTGACCCTGCAAACCGGTGCCGCCCCTGAGGTACGGTCCGAAGGGAAGCGCGTTTTGGTCGGTCCGCAAAGCTTCCGGTTCGACGGGAAAAAGATCACCGCGGGTCAATAAACCGGCTGCCTACCGTGGGGTGTCCAAATCGCACTATCCATTTCCCCTCGGCCACACTCGGGCCGGCGTGTTGCGGACCTCGCGCATCTACGGTAGCTTGAGTGCAGAAGCATTGAGATGCTCTCTGCATATCGCGGAGGGTCGGAGGAGAGCCGCACGAGGACAGGGCCGATGGTAGGCGCGGTCTTGCATCAAGAATGGCTGCTCGGCGGTCGCCGCAATCGACTTTATTTGTTTCGCTGGGTTTACGCCGCCTGGCTCATCGTGCTTGTCTTCTACGGCTACGTCCACTGCACCAACGAGCAATCGAGCCGGCTGTCCGGGCGCATCGTGAACAACACGTCTTCCTTCCTCGACCGCGCCTCGATGCCGGAAGTCGTCGGCCAATGGTTCGCCGAATCGTTCGTGTTTCAGCAGATGCTCCTGCTGGTTTTGCTCACGCCGGCCTTCGTCGCCGGAGCCATCACCGACGAGAAACGCCGCGGCACATTGCAATATCTGCTCACGGCGGACCTCGAATCGCGGCATATTATCCTCGGCAAACTGCTGGGCCGCGTCGCCCAGGTGGCGCTGGTGGCCATCGCCGGACTACCGCTGTTCGCCTTGCTGGCCGGCTTCGGCGGTGTGCAGCCGGCAACCGTGCTAGCCGTGGTCGTCGCCCTGATCGTGCCGCTGTTCGCGCTGGCATCGGCTACGTTGCTCGCCTCCGTATGGTGCCGGCAGACGCGCGATGCCGTACTTGCCCTCTATGTGTTGGGCACCATCGGCGGGTTGGCGGTCTGGTATTTTCAGGGTTTCCTCAATTACCTCAATCCCCTCTATGTCGTCGCGCCGGCGTGGGGCACCTGGAAAAGTCTGGAACTGGGCGAACTGAGCCGGCGACTGCTCGTATCGTCGTTGTGTTGGGGCACGTTCGGCGGCGTTTGTCTGGCTGTGGCCGTATGGCGTCTGCGGCCGGTCTATCGCAACGAACTGGAGGGCGTTCGTCCTCAGACGGTGCGCTGGTACAGCGGCACACGCTTACCGGTACGCGATGAACCCATCCGTTGGCGCGAGCGACACGTCGAGGGACTGGCACCCGGCCCCCAATTGCGGCGCATCCCGCAATGGCTTGGCGTCAGCGTCGTCGCCCTTCTCACCCTCGGCTCGTCGCTTCTGATCCTCTTTCTGTCGCTGCCTTCAAGCGTCAAGATCGGCGATCTCATTCTTGCCCTGGCACGCTTTCAGCCGGCGCGCTTGACCGTCCTGCTGCCGGACGCCGGCGATGGCTTTCTCGTTCAGGGGTTGGTGGTCATGCTGTTGGCCAGCTTGGTCGTCGGCATCCGTTGTTCGGGGGCGATCACCGGCGAACGCGAACGGCAGACGTGGGAGGCGTTGCTGTTGACACCGCTCACCGCCAAGCAGTTGATTCGCGGCAAACTGTGGGGCATCATGGG
>DATNCY010000371.1:0-16120 GCA_035553375.1 Gemmataceae bacterium | reverse complement strand
AAGGAATGCGGGCTGCACGTCGTCGAGGTGCGCGACGGCGGCGGCATTTGATTTTCTCTCCCCCTCTCCCTCCCTGGGAGAGGGGGCCGGGGGGTGAGGGTAACGCATGAGAATATCCGCGAAGGCCGAGTATGCTTGCGTGGCCATGCTGGAGTTGGCCGCCAACTTCGCGGAGAAGCAGCCGTTGCGCATCAAGGCCATCGCCGAGGCGCAGGGCATTCCCCCGCGTTTCCTCGTGCAGATTTTGCTGCAATTGAAAACGGCGGGATTGGTCATCAGCGTGCGCGGCGCTTCCGGCGGTTATCAGCTGGCTCGGCCGCCGGAAGCGATCACGCTGGCCTCCGTCATCAACGCTATTGACGATCGCGCTCTCGCTCCGCGCTCGGCCCTGAGCGAAGCGAAGCGCTCGCCCGCTGTCGGTATCCTGTTGGCCATCTGGCAGGACATGCAAGCCGAGGAACAACGCGCTATGCAGCGCATCACCTTGGCGGAACTCGTTCGCCGCATTCAAGAGAATCACGCCCTGTCGTATCAGATTTAGTCCGTAGTCCGCAGTCTGTAGTCCGTAGCAAAGAATTGTCTGTCTTTGCTACGGACTACGGACTACGGACTGTTTTAGGAGATTGAGATGTCTGATTTGCTTCCGCCGCACGGCGGATTGAAGGAACCTGTTAATTGCAATGTGCCCACCGAGGAAGTCGCGGACTTCCGTTCGCGCACGGCCTCGTTGCCGCGTGTGTCCGTCAGCGAGGCCGATCTTTCGACGCTGTATCGTCTCGGCGATGGGGGACTTAGCCCGCTGACCGGCCCGATGGACGGCGAAACTTTCCGCCGCGTCCTCGATGAGGAAGTCATCGTCCGCGATGGCAAAAAGTACGCCTGGACCATCCCGTTGTCGTTCCCGGTGGACGAAGGGCAAGCGAAGACGCTGAAAGCGGGGCAAACCGTCGCCCTGGTCAATCCGCAAAACGAAGTGGTCGGCTCGCTGAACATCACCGATGTTTTCCCGTGGGACAAGGCCCACTATGTTCGCAGTGTTTACGGCACCGAGCGTTTCGATCATCCCGGCGGCCGGATGACCGAGCGCGATACGCGGACGCATCTGCTGGGCGGCACGGTGCGCGTCCTGCCGCAGCCGAAGCACCCCGAATACGGCCAATTCATCCTGTCGCCGCGCGAGACGCGAGCGCTGTTCGCCAAAAAGGGCTGGAAACGCGTCGTCGCTTTCCAGACGCGCAACCCCCTGCACCGCGCTCACGAATATGCGCTGGTTGCCGGCCTGGAGCGCCTGGTGCGTGAGGGCCATTTCGCCGGCGCGGTACTCAATCCGTTGGTCGGCGAAACCAAGGGCGACGATGTCAATGCCGTGACGCGCATGCGTACCTATCGGGCACTCATCGAGAGCAAGGCGCTCGGTGAGGGCGACAAGGACGAGGCGTTGTGGAAGCAGGCAGGTTGCGATATTACGGATCGCATAATTCTCTTGGGCATGGACATCAAGATGTTTTACGGCGGGCCGAAGGAGGCGATCATGCACGCCATCTATCGGCAGAACTTCGGTTTCACCGACATCGTCATCGGTCGCAAGCACGCCGACGCACCGTTTGAGGACAAGACCGACATTTGGGGTGGTCTCGATGCCCAGCGCAAGTTCGACAACCTCAAGGGCGAACTGCTCATCAAGCCGGTGAAAATCGGCTTCGCGGCGTACTATGAGGAGTTGGGCCGCGTTGGTTTGGTTGAGGAGTGCGAGCCGAAGGGCTACAAGCAGGTGACGATCGCCGGCCGTATTCTGCGTGAAACGCTCGGCAAGGGCGAACTGCCCGACGCGCGCGTCATGCGTCCTTCGACAGCCAAGATTCTGATCGAGAGCATGAAGGGGAAGTAACAGCCCGCGTGGATGAACCAAGCCGCGACCGTGAAAGAGCGAGGGTATTGCTACCCTCGCTCTTTCGCGTTACATTCGATGGAGAACAACCCATTTTCCTATCGTTATTCCGTGTGAGGGGCATGTGACGATGGCGACAATCGATCAGATCGAGGCGGCAATCCTGCAACTTCCCCCCGAGGACTTCCAGCGGTTGTCGGAATGGATTCTGGAATTGGATCAACAACGCTGGGATGCGGAGTTGGAAGATGACATAGCAGCCGGTAAACTCGACGCTCTGGCAGAGGAAGCCATCGCCGACTTCAAAGCGGGACGCTGCCGGTGCCTCGCCATCGAGAAATCAAGGAGTCTTGCTAAACGAATCCTCAGAATGCTCGGCGAAAACAGGGATGCCGGAGCAGGCGGGGCACAAGGTACGACGACCACGTAAAGAGTAAACGCCAGCGAGAGGAACCCCGTCGCTGGCGCTCCAGGCTTGTCTGTTTCAGCTCTTACTCATCTTCATCCGTGCCCAGTTTTGCCTTGCTGACGATTTGCTGCTGCACGTTGCCGGGCACCGTGTCGTAGTGCTTGAACTCCATGTGGAACGAACCTTGCCCCTGCGTGATGCTATCGAGCTGCGACGCATAGCGCGTCACCTCCGCCAGCGGCGCTAGCGCCGTGATGACGGCCAAATCGCCCGGCAGACTATCCTGATTCTCGATGCGCGCCCGCTTCGTGTTCAGGTCGCCGAGGATGGCTCCCGTGTACTTCATCGGGATCGTCACTTCCAATTCGACGATCGGTTCCAACAATACCGGATGGGCGGCCAGGAAAGCATTTTTGAAGGCGATGCGGCCAGCCGTCTTGAACGCCGCTTCCGAGCTATCGACCGGATGATCCTTGCCGAAGTACACCTCCACGGCCACGCCCTCGATGCGATAGCCGCCCAACGCGCCGCGCTCCAGCAGTTCCTTACAACCCTTCTCGACGGCCGGCACGAACTGATTGGGAATGGTGCCGCCGACGATGGTATCGACGAAAGCGAAGTGGTGCGCCGGCTCGAAATGGGCCGAGCGCATCTTCTCGAACTTGCTCTTGTTGGCGAAGCGCTCCAGCAAAACTTCCTGACTGTCGATGTCGCGCGGCAGCGGATAGACGCGCATATGGACTTCGCCGAACTGACCGCGACCGCCGGACTGTTTCTTGTGTCGATGCTGACCCTCCGCCGGCATCGTCACCGTCTCGCGATAGGGGATCTTCGGCTCGTGCGTGACGATCTCCAGATCGAATCGGTGTTTGAGTCGGTGGATAAGCACGTCCAGATGCAACTGGCTCATGCCGGTGATGACCATTTCTTTCGTTTGGGCATCGCGTGTAATGTGGAAGGTCGGATCCTCGTTGGCGATCTTCTGCAAGCTGCCGGAGATTTTCTGCTCGTCGCCGCGCGCCTTGGGTTCGACGGCCAAACCGAACATCGGTGTCGGGAAACTTAGAGGAGGCAGCATGGGCGCGCCGGCGTGGTTGCTGACGGTATCGCCGATGTGCAGATCCTCAACCTTCGTGACGGCGAAGATGTCGCCGGGGATGGCCTCGGGGATGTTCGTATGCTTGCTGCCTTGCATGAGCAGCAAGCCGGCCGCCCGCGCCGGTTTGCTATTGCGCACATTGATGAGCGGTTGATCCGGCTTGTAAGTGCCCGACAAAACGCGAATGAAACTGAGATTGCCGACGAACTTATCGGTGACGGCCTTGAAGACCTGGCCGACGAACTCGCCGGCGGCGTCCGGTTCCAGCGTGACCTCGGCGACGCTGTCGCCGTGCCCCTTCTTGCCGGTGCGGCGCTTGCCCTGTTCGGGCGACACGGTGTATTCGGCCAAACCGTCGAGCAGTTCCTGAATACCGATGTCCTTTTTGGCGGAGGTACAGAAGACAGGGATGATCGTGCCGGCTGCCAGCGCTTTCGGCAGAGCGGCGGCCAATTCCTCGGCGCTGACAGCGCCTTCGAGCAGGTACTTCTCCATGAGGGCGTCATCGGATTCGACGACGGCATCGACCAACTGGGAGCGCGCAGCAGCCAGGTCAACCGGGCAACCGGCCGGCGCCGCGTCGGGAGGATTGAGGACGCTGACGACGCCGCTGAAATTATGGCCGGGATTGATCGGCGCGTTGAACAGGGCGCAGCCCTTGCCGAACGTGTCGCGGATGGCCTTGAACAATTCATCGAATTTGACGTTATCGGCGTCGAGCTTGTTGATGACCAGCATGCGGGCCAGGCCGCGCTTGCCGGCATCGTTGAACATACGGCGTGTGGTCACTTCGATGCCGCTGGCCGCCGACACGACTACCAGGACATTCTCGACCGCGCCCAGCGAGCCGAGCGCGGCACCAACAAAGGCGGGGTCGCCGGGGGTGTCGAGCAGGTGGACTTGTTTGCCGTGGTGTTCGAGATGCAAAACGCTGGTGTCGATGGAAAAGCGGCGTTTGTGTTCTTCCTCGTCGTAGTCGGAAACGCTGGTAGCGTCGTCCACACTGCCGCGTCGATCGACGGCCTTGGCCTCGAAGAGCAGGGCGTCGGCAAGCGAAGTCTTGCCCGACGCCCGATGTCCCGCCAGGGCGATGTTCCGGATGTCCGCGACTCGATAATTGCTCATAACAGACCTCCTCTTTTAGAAGTCAAAATCCGAAATCCGAAATCCGAAATCCGAAAGAAATCTCAAAATATAAATCCGAAATTTAAAAACCCGGTGCGATCAGGATGAACTCTTGCGGTAAATAGCACCAAAGATTCTCGTCAATTCCTCGGCTTCCTGAATCAGTGCGGCACGTTCGGTTTCCAGTTCCTGCTTTGCTTCCAGATCGAGCAGACGCAACCAGTAGTGACTTTCCTTAGCTTCTTTTCGAGAAATCTTAATTCGCATCAGGAAGTCTTTGCTGCCCAGAGCTTCGTTCGCCTCGATGTAATTCGCCCCGATTGATCCGGAAGATCTCACCACTTGCTTTCCATCCTCGATGTTACCCATCGTGCGGGGAGTGTGTTTGATCAGAAACCGCACTCGTTGAGCGAAACGAAAGGTCCGTTCCTCCAGGTCAAACGTCCTTTTGGTATCGTTGAAGGCCATAATTCATCCTTGGCATTCCTCTTTGAGTTTTTTTGAATTTTGCTTTTTTCTGTTTTCAATTTCTTTCGGATTTCGGATTTCGGATTTCGGATTTGAGATTTCCTTCGGATTTCGGATTTCGGATTTCGGATTTTTGCGCGAGAGCGATGGCGGCCGTCAGATCGAGACGACCTTCGTACAATGCGCGTCCCACGATGCATCCAGGCAATCCGCGGCGCGCCAGACGGGCGATGTCCTCCAGGGTGGTCACTCCTCCCGATGCGATCACCGGCACCGATACGGCGGCGGCCAACTCCGCCGTCGCCTCGACGTTGGGACCTTCGAGCATGCCGTCGCGGCTGATGTCGGTGTAAATGATGGCGGCCAACGGCCAAGCGGCGCACTTGCGGGCTAGGTCCAGCGCCGATTGCTCGGAATCTTGCTCCCAGCCTTGAATGGCGACGCGACCTTGGCGCGCATCGATGCCCAGGCAGATGCGGCCGGGGAAACGACGGCACATGGCCTCGCATCCGGCCGGATCGAGCAATGCGCGCGTGCCGAGGATCACGCGCTCGACGCCCCAAGCGAGCGCTTCCGTGATGTGTTCCTCACTGCGCAGTCCGCCGCCCAGCTGACAGGGAACGCCGGCCGCCTGCACAATGCGCCGCACACTTTCACCGTTGACGGGATGACTTTGCCGCGCCCCGTCGAGATCCACCAGATGCAGATAGGTTGCTCCCTGCTCGACCCAGCGGCGGGCCATGGCGGCGGGATCGTCGCCGAAGATGGTCTCTTGAGCGTAATCGCCCTGGCGCAGTCGCACACATTGGCCGCCTCGCAGATCGATCGCCGGCAGGATCAGCACAGGAGAAAACCTCCGATGGGAGCATGGAGAACGACCACGGGCGTTTCGCGCCACTGTAAAGGGACGCGGAGCAATTTGCAAGGGGCTGCGCGATTTTGCGCACGGTCGTTTGCGGCTTAGAAGCGGTTTCATTACCGGCGAGCTTTCTCTCGCGTTCGCGTCCCGAGGTTCGCACTCGAGGCGCGAACGCGAGAGAAAGCTCGCCGTCCCACACATGTTGATGCGAACGAATGCGGTTGTAGCAATGGCAGCGAAGACGAACATTTCTTCGGTTACTGCAAGGAGACGAGAGATTTCGCTTGCCTCTCGGATATTCTGCCCCCGTTTTCGCTCTCCCTCAATCCCTTCGTCTGGCACGGACGCAATAGTGGCAGCAGTGATCGATTTCGGCAATGACGCGGAGGGGGTGACGCAGCCGATTTCGTGTCGTTTTCCAATGATTGTCGCGAGAGTGTTACTATGATGTCTTTCTTTCAAAAACGCATCCGTCATGTGGCCAACACGGCGATTGGTTCGATTCGTCCGATGTTGGAGTGCCTGGAGGATCGCACCCTCCTGACCGCTTCTCCGGTCACCTTTAATGTTTCAATTCCCCCTGGCGTTGGCGGTTCGGGCGAATCGATCTACTTTTACATGTCCGCGCAATTGGTTCCTTCAAGCAATGGTGGAAGCGGCTACACGCCTGCCGGGGGGAGTGCGATCTCTGCCGGCAGCTATGTCGATCTTGTAACGAACGCGCAAAACCCGAATGGATATGATTGGGCGCAGCCGGGGAGTAGCCAGCCCGTAAACCCCTTCAAAACGGTCGCGCTTCCCGTGTCCGGCTCGCCAACTACATTCAGCATCGTACTTCCGGACAATGAAGGGGATCCGAATGATTACGTTATAGGCGGCCAAATTTTGATGATTGTTGCTTCCTCGGATCCGGGGGTCACGACGAACTCTAGTGGAGCAATAGCGGCACCGGTGCCTTCGGCTTATCCCAATAATATCTACGATTTCGCCGAATTTACCTATGATGCTCCCAACGGATCCAGTGATACTACAGGCACTCCCCAACTGGATGACGATCTCACTCAGGTGGATCAAGTAGGGATCCCCTTCACCATTACCACAACGAGCGGCAGCACAACCGCTACCTACGGTATTACCCAGAACCGCACGGACTTGGGGAGCCTGTATAATCAGTTTATCGCCAATAACGGTGCGCCGGCCAGCGGCTTCTCGGGATTGGAAACGGCTGGACCAACCGGAAGTCCGTTTGTAAGAATCCAGTCCCCAAAGGACTATCTCACTTCGGCACCGAGTACGGACCCGCTGAACAGCTATTTCAATTCGCAGCTCGAAAGCTTCTTCAGTACCGCAGTGGGCGGAAAGTATGCGAGTCCCAACTCGTTCAACCTGGAATATCCGATTGGGTTTTCGCCCGCCGCCAGTACTATCACGGGCGCGTCCGAGTCAGGCAGCACGGTTACGATTACTGCCGCGAACAATTTTTCGGTGGGAGATACGGTAGTCTTATCGGGTGTGGGAGATCCGGGATACAACGGAACCTTCACGATCACGGGTGCCACGTCCTCTTCCTTCACCTATACCAATTCCACCACGGGCCTAGGAACCTCCAGCGGCGGCACGGCCACAGCGGTCTATGCGGCGACGGATTTCCAGGGCAACACGACCACGATAGCGGCTCCGCCCAGCGTTGTCACTATTACGGGCGCATCCGAGTTGGGTAGCACGGTTACGATAACCGCCGCGAACAATTTTTCGGTGGGAGATACGGTAGTCCTATCGGGTGTGGGAGATTCGGGATACAACGGAACCTTCACGATCACGGGTGCCACGTCCTCTTCCTTCACGTATACCAATTCCACTACGGGCCTAGGAACCTCCAGCGGCGGCACCGCTGAGGACACGAGCATTCAGTACACGGTACTCCAGTTGCAGGCCTACGGCATCATAAGCAACCCTACCAGGGGCGAACAATCGGTGAGTGCCACTCCTCTCATGGTCAACGGCAATCCGGTGTATTTCGATGTATACGAGCCGTTCTTCTCCACGAATACCGGGGGAGAGAGCAACCTTCCCTCCGGCCCCCTTCCCGCCCCGCCGAATTGGTTCAATGGGCACACTACGGAATCGCCTGGAGAAATGGTATTTAGCAATGACGGCGTGTTTAATACAGGCCCGTCTCCCGCCCCCGCCACCGCACCGGTGGACCCAACGGTGCCCCCCCAGTACGGGCTTATGTTAGCGGATGTCGAGAACGCGATTGTGTCCGCGTTCAACCGCGGGATCGCCACCAGCGTGGCTCCCAACGATTGGACGAACGCGCCTGCGGGAGTGACGGCGACCGCCGGCCAATCCGGCGTGTCCCAAAACAACAACTTGGTGGTCGGCACCCCCTACTACTACGTCATCACTGCGGTAAACGCTGCCGGCGAGACCGTTGCCAGCAAGGAAGTGACTGCCACGCCCAACGGAAGCAACCCAAGCATCACACTAAACTGGACACCGGAAAACGGTCCCTCCCAAACACCGGCAGCTTTTAATACCCCAACCGGGGTACTGTCCTACAATATCTACCGTGGGACCAGCCCTGCCCCGGCTTCTTTACAGCTAATCGCTACGGGCCTCCAAAACGGTACTAGCCCTAACTACAATCCTCTCAGCACATTCTCCGACGACGGTTCTTACAACCCAATCACTCCCATCAAGACGCCCCCCATTTACTATCCGTCGGGCAGTACCGCAAATTACTACGCCGCCTTCCTCCATCAAAACAGCACTCTCAATCCCACGTCGGGAGTCACTATTGGCGGCGATGCGTATGGGTTTCCTTACGACGACCAAGGCGGTAATTCCACCAACGTCCAGGTAGCCACGCCAGCGACGGCGACGATTACCCTAGGCCCGTGGACGGCTCCTTCGCCGAGTCCAAGTCCGAGTCCGTCTCCGAGTCCAAGTCCGAGTCCAAGTCCGAGTCCGACCGGGCCTAAGGCGTTGCTCTTCATGGCGGAAGATCAGTTTGCGTTAACGGTGGACAGCGTGTTTTCGCGGTTCAGCAACGATCCGTCGTTCACTCAGATGGGGGACCGCATAATGAGCATTTTCAACGACCTATCTCATATGGATAATCCCGCTCTGTTTACGGGCTTAAGCGGACTACAGGCGGGCATCTCTACCAATCCGTACCATGGAACGCTCGACGGACAGCTGGCGCAGATGATCGGGATTGATCTTGCCGTCAACTGGCTCGCCTCAGCGAAGCCATCGTGATTTCGTGGGCGAGCTTTCTCTCGCGTTAGCCCCCGGCTTGTCAGGGGTATTCAATTTCCCCCGGCAAGCCGGAGGCTATGTGGACTTTTCCGAATGCGCCGATTGTGCCGAAAATACTGATGCCGGCTTCGCCATTCGTTCGATACAGACTGAAGACGGATACTCAAAGGGTGCCTTGCATGGTTCACCTGGTGCGCGGTCTGTTGATCCTGGCCGGACTGGCCGGGCTGTTTTGGCCAAATCGGGGATTTGGCCAATCTACGCCATCGTCAGCGGACTCGGCGAGCGAGACGATCACCACCCCGCCGCGCGTCCTGGAATCGCCATCGACCCGCGTGATGTCCCCTCTGCCCAACTCGTTGCCCGCGCCCGCGCCGAGACCGTCCATCTTCGACGAAACACTCCCCACCGAGAATGGCGAGTTGGCACCCCCGGGACAAACAGTCGGCTGGTTCGCCAACATCGATGGCGCTCTGATCAAGCCGCATATCGACTCGCATCTCAACAGCGGCAGCAACATCAAAGCGCCCTTCCTCACGCCCAGCACGCCAACCGGCTCCGTGCAAACGAGTCTCCCTCCGGGCAGTAACGCCAACGTCATTGCGCCGTTCGGCGATCACATTACGTTGCCGATGGCTTCGCTGAATTGGACGGGTAGCCCGTTTATTCGCCTGGGCTATCGCTTCGCTAACGGTGCCGGTGATGTACGGTTGGATTATCGTGAGGTGGCCAGCCAGGGCACCGGTACCCTCGCCAACTTCGATGCGGCCGGCGCTGGTTGGCTGAAAAGCCGGCTCAATGTGCAGCGGGTCAACTTGACCTATGGCAGCAGCGAATTCTTCACCGACGCGCCGGAGATGAATCGTCTCTGGGCCGTTCGTTTCGGGATCAGCGCGGCCGATGTGTTCTTCGATTCGCAGGCGCGTGGCCGGCAGATTCTCCAACAGACGGCCAGCAACAGTTTCGGCGGCGTCGGTCCCACGTTGGCGTTCCAGTTCCACAAGCCCATCGCGCAGTCGCGCGTCAGCTTGTACGGTGAACTGGATGCGACGGGCTTGATTGGCTTCACGCGCCAGCATTTTAGCGAGACGGTGGACACGGACAACGGACCTCTTAGCGCCTCGGTCGCCTTGCGGCGACAGAGCGACGGCGTGGGCATCTTCGGCTTCGAGGGTGGTGCCAGCTATACGCCGTGGAACGATCGCCTGTGGCGCTTCACGTTCGGCTACCAGTGGCAGCGCTGGTGGTGGGTGGGAGCGACCAGCGATTCCAATGCCGCCTTGACGCTTCAGGGGTTGTTCCTGCGCGGCGAATGGCGCTACTAATGCAGAATGCAGAATGAAGAATGCAGAATGAAAGACAAAGACGAGTGCGTAAAGTTGAATAAGGAATGCAACATGACAAACAAATTGGTTTTTAATTCTGCATTCTGCATTCTGCATTCTGCATTCGTGTTTGCGCTGACGCCGTCGCTGCATGCGCAGGCCCTGTTGCCGCCGCCCATCCGGGAGAGTGGCGAGCCGTTGACGCTGCAACGTCTGGAAGAATTGGCCGACCAATATAATCCGATCTTGCCGCGCGATCGCGCCCAGATCGACGCCGCGCGCGGCAACGCCACCCAAGCCGGCACCTGGAACAATCCGCGCTTCGACACCAACAATCCGCAGGTGTTCAACGGCCGTACCACGCTGCTGAACGTCGGCGTTCAGCAGGAAATCCCCGTCATGGGCAAGAAGCGGCTGGACCAGGCCGCCGCCAATCAGGTTACGCATCAGCAGGAGTTTACCTACACCCAGGATCGCATCGCCCTGTTCACGAATATCCGCCAGCAGTTCTATCAGGTGCTGGCCGACCAACGCCGTATTCAGGTTCTCACGGAGATGGCCGAGGTGTTGCGCCGCTCCTATGAGACGGGAGAGCAACAACATCGAGCAGGTACGATTAGCCAGGCCGACCTCCTGCTGTTGCAGCTCGATTTGCAGCGTGTGCGCGGCCAACTTCTCAACGCCCGCGCTCTGTTGGCCGGCGATCGCAAGCAACTAAGCTACATCGTGGGCATTCCCGGTCTGATTACCAGCGATGTAATCGGCGAATTGACCGGCGATTATCCCATCTTCAACGAGGAGATGGTCAATCGTTTCCTCACGACGCAGAATACCCAGGTTCTCATTGCGCGCGCCATCATCGATCAGGCCAAGTATCAGCTGCGCCGGGCTGAAGTGGAGCCGATTCCGAACCCCTATCTCGGTCCGGCCTACCAGTATGGTCTGCTACCGGGCGGCGAGCAGCTCTGGTTCAACCTTCAGTTCGATATTCCTGTGTTGAACCGCAACCAGGGCGGCATCCGGGCGGCGCGGGGCAACCTGCATGCCGCTCAGGAGAATCTCGTCACCATCCAGAACAATCTTCTGAACCAGGCTCACAACTTGCTCAGCCAGTATCAGGGCGCTCGCGAGATGGTGCGCAATTACGAAACGAACATCCTGCCGACCGCGCGCGAGTTGTTACGGCTGCATCGGGAAGGTTTTCGCAAGGGGCTGACGGATTTCAGCACCTTCTTGCAGATGCAGCGCAGTCTAGTACAGGTCAACAGCGATTACCTGGACACGCTGACCAGCCTGTGGACCAATGCCGTGCAGATGTCCGGGTTGCTGCAATTGGAGAAATTTCGCTAAATTGCCAGCCCGCAGCGCCAGCAAGGGAATCCCTTGCTGGCGCTGCGGGCTGGTGAAGAAAGGTTCACTCACAAACGGCCGCGTTTCCGGCAGACTTTGCCGGATGCGCCGATTATTCTAAATTTGCTGGCGCTGGCTCCCTTTTTAACCGATAAACCTTCAGGAAGGTTAATCGGAGGAAGCCTCGCATGATCCACACGCTACGTGGTCCGCTGCTCCTGGCCGCGTTGGCCGGGTTATTCTTGCCCCCTGCTGGATTCAGCCAGTCCACGTCGCCGGCGGACTCCGCGGACGAGACTATTCCTGCTCCTCCGCGCGTTCTCAAAGCGCCGACCTCGGAGACCTCGCCCACGTCTCCCAATTCGCCGGCGGCCGACACAATGCCCGCCCCGCCTATCTTGTTGCCAGGCGATTCTCCGCCTGTCCTCGGCTCAGGTCCGGCATCGTTTCCGAATGCCCTCCTCGGTCCGCCCGGCCAATCGGTCGGTTGGTACGCCAATATCGAGGGCGGCCTGATTAAGCCGCATATCAATTCGCATCTGAATGGAGCCAGCAGTCTCGCGGGACGGCGCATCACAAGCACCACGCTGGCCAACCCAATATCAACGGGTCCCGAAACCGTCGGTACGGTCGCCCTCTTCGGCGATCACATCACGTTGCCGGTCGCTTCGCTGAACTGGACGGGCAGCCCGCGTATCCGCCTGGGGTATCGCCTACCCAACGGGGCCGGCGACCTTCGACTGGAATGGAGCATGGTGGGCAGTCAGGGCACGGACACCCTCCCCAATTTCGATGCCAACGGAGCCGGTTCCCTGAAAAGCCGCCTCAATGTGCAGTACGCCAGCTTCACCTATGGCACCGATGAGTTCCTTACCAACGCGCCGAACATTAATCGGACCTGGGGAGCGCGCTTCGGCTTGGCCGCGGGCAACGTCTTCTTCGACTCGCAGGCGCACGGACGGCAGATCCTCGAACAGAGCGCCAGCAACAGTTTCGCCGGCCTCGGTCCCACTCTTTTGCTCTCGGCTTATAAGCCCATCGCCCATTCGCCCGTCAGCCTGTACGGGCGGATCGATGGTACGGGCTTAATCGGCGACACACGCCAGCACTTTAGCGAGACGATAGCCAACGGCGGGCAACCGCTGACGCAATCGTTCTCGCTGGGAAAACAGAGTAACGCCGTGGGCATTTTCGGCGTGGAGGGCGGACTCAGTTACGCCCCCTGGGTAGATCGCACCTGGCGCTTCACGCTTGGCTACCAATGGCAGCGTTGGTGGTGGGTCGGAGCCAGCGACATTTCCAACGCCGACCTGACGCTCCAAGGATTATTCTTCCGCGGCGAATGGCGGTATTGAGGACGAATGCAGAATGAAGAATGAAGAAGGCAGAATGAAAGATAGGGCCGGGTACGGTATGTGGAACGAGGAATGCCAGATGACAAACAAATCGATTCTTAATTCTGCATTCTGCATTCTGCAATCTGCATTGGTGCTTGTAGGGTTGCTGATGCCGGCGCTGCGAGCGCAGACGCCGATGCCGGCAACGCCGCAGACACCGGCGGCACCGCCAACAGCGCCGCGCCAGGGCGAATCGCTGACGCTGACGCGCCTGGAGCAACTGGCCGAGCAGTATCACCCCATTCTGCCTCGCGACCGCGCCCAGATTGACGCCGCCCTCGGCCGCGCCACGCAAGCGGGCATGTGGCGCAATCCGCGCTTCTCCGACGCCAACCCGCAGACATTCGCCGGCCGCAACACGCTCCAGTACGTCGGCATTTCGCAGGAAATCCCCGTGATGGGCAAGCTACGGCTGGAAGGCGCCGCCGCCAATGAGGTCGCCCACCAGCAGGAGTTCAACTACGGTCAGGACCGCTATCAGTTATTCACCAACATTCGCCAACAGTTCTATCAGCTGCTGGCCGACCAGCGCCGCATTCAGGTACTTGAAGAGATGGTCAATGTGGTGCGTCGTTCCTACGAGATGGGCGAGCAGAAACGCAAGGCGGGCGTGTCCAGCCCGGCCGACGTGCTGCTGCTTCGCCTCGATGTGCAGCGGGCGGAGGCCAACTTGCTCAGCGCGCGCGCTTTGTTGGAAGGCGACCGCAAGCAAATGGGTGCCATCGTCGGCGTCCCTGGCCTGGTCGATCGCGACGTGTTCGGTGAACTGAGCGGCGATTATCCGATCTTCGATGAGGAGGGGATCAAGCGCTATGTATCGGCCCAGAACACGCGCATCCGCATCGCCCAGGCCGTCGTCGCACAATACCAACTCCAGCTACGCCGCGCTGAGGTCGAACCGTACCCCAACCCCTTCCTCGGCCCTGCCTACCAATATGGGCTTACACCGGGTGCCGAGCAGTTTTGGCTTAACATCCAGTTTGACATCCCCGTATGGAATCGCAACCAGGGCGGCATCCGCGAGGCGCGCGGCAAACTGCTCGCCGCCCAAAAAGACTTGGCGACCATCCAGTTCGACCTGCTCAACCGCGCCCACGATTTGTACGGCCAATACCAAGCCGCTCGCGCCGTCGTTCGCAAGTTCGAGGCGGAGATTCTGCCCAACGCGCGGGAATTGCTGCGCTTGGCGCGGGAAGGTTACGGCAAAGGGTTGACGGATTTCGCCACGTTCTTGCAGGTTCAGCGCGGCGTGGTGCAGGCCAACCTCGACTATGTGACGGCGCTGACGGATTTGTGGATGAATGCCGTACAGTTGGCCGGACTCTTACAGTTGGAGAAGTTCCGTTGAGCTTTGCGTTTCGCGCGAAACGTAAACCGCTTTGCGTTTCGCGCGAAACGTAAACCCACGCGGCTACACGAGCAATCAGTGCGGCACCGCCGGCGCGGACGAACGCCCGAACAGGTAAAGCACTGGCAGCACGAACAACGTGAACAGCGTGCTGGTGAAGACGCCGCCGATGACGACGGTGGCCAGCGGACGTTGCACTTCCGCCCCCATGCCGGAACTCGTCGCCATTGGGATGAAGCCGACGCTGGCCACCAACGCCGTCATCAGTACCGTTCGCAAACAGGTGCGGCACGATTTCTCGACGGCCTCCCACGGCGACAAGCCTTCGTTGAGCAGATTGCGCAGGAACGACACCAGAATCATGCCATTGAGTACCGACACGCCCGACAGCGTGATGAAGCCGACCGCCGCCGAAACCGAGATCGGCATGGCTCGCGCCCACAAGGTCAACACGCCGCCGATGCAGGCAAACGGCACGCTGGCGAAGACGAACATCGTATCCACCACGTTGCGATAGGTGAGAAACAACAGCACGACAATCATCATCAGGGCGGCCGGCACGACGATCATCAGACGTTTTTGAGCGCGTTCCATGTTCTCGAACTGGCCACCCCATTCGAGATGGTAGCCGTCCGGCAACTTGACCTGCTCGTCGATCTTCTGGCGTGCCTCGGCGACGAAACCGCCCATGTCTCGGCCGCGCACATTGCATTGCACCGTCAGGTAGCGCTTGCTCTGTTCGCGGAAAATGATCTTTGGTCCTGGTTTCACTTCTACATCGGCCAAGCGCGACAGGGGGATGCGTTCGCCCGACGCCGTGGACACCGGAATGGCGCGGATCGACTCGGGGCTCTGCCGCGACGCCTCCGGCAGACGCACCAGGAAGGGGAACGGCAACTGGCCCTCAATGATGTTGCCGACCACCTTGCCGCCCAGCGATTCGATCAGGTCCAGCACCGCCTGCGCCGGCACACCGTAGCGGGCGATTTGATCCTGCTTGAGGCGCACGCGCAGAATGGGCAAGCCAGCGATTTGCTTATGAGCCAGGTCCGCGCAACCGTCCACGCCGCGCAGCACTTTCTCCAGTTCGCGCGCCTTGGCAACCAGCGTCTCGAAGTCTTCGCCGTACAGTTTCAGGGCAATGTCGGCGCGCGAACCGGAGATCATCTCGTTGATGCGCTGCTCAATGGGCTGCGTGAAGGCGGCGATTTGTCCGGGAATGTCCTCCACCGTCTTCTCCATCTGCGCGACCAACTCGTCCTGTGTGGTGAGGGGCTTGCCGTCCTTGTTCGTTGCCGTCCACCGCTCGCGCGGCTTCAGGGTGATGAACATGTCCGTTTCCTCGACGCTGCCGGCGTCGGTAGCGACTTCGGGCGCGCCGGCCCGGCTCCAGACGTGTTCAATCTCATCGGGGAAGCGCTGGCGCAGCAACCGTTCCATCTGTGTATTCAGATGGGTTGATTCCTCCAGGCTGGTGCCGGGCATGCGAATCAGACCGATCACGACCGCTCCTTCCGATAGACGCGGCACGAATTCCGAGCCGAGACTCAGGGCGATGAGGCCGGCCAACAATAACAAACACGCGGCC
>DATNCY010000370.1:0-95896 GCA_035553375.1 Gemmataceae bacterium | reverse complement strand
AAACCCCGATCGCCCCGACCGAGTGGAACCGCGTGCCAAGAAACGACGCCCGAAGCCATATGATCTCCTCACGAAACCCCGTGCCGAACTACGCGCGGCGCTCCTCGCGGTGGGGGAGGAGGGACAAAGTTAATGCCATTCATCTCAGACCTGTTAACGGCCTGACAAACCTGGATGGCCTCATGCACGATACTTCCAGCACCGATGCGGGGTTACAACAGATCCGAACCGCTTTCGCCCGCTGCACGGCGCGGAGATGAATGCGGCCCACGACGTTCGGCCCTCGCGGCCGGATAATATTTCCATGTCGCAACACACTCGCAACATCCTACGAATCCATGCCGCCGTCCTGCTCTTTGGACTCGCCGGACTGTTCGGCAAACTCCTGACTCTGGAGCCGGTCGTTATCGTCTTTGGCCGAGTCGTTTTCGCTTCCCTGACGTTGTTTCTCGTCGCTACATGGTGGCGGGGCGCTGGCGGATCGGTGTCGCCGTGGAACCTGCTCGCCTTTGCCGTCCTCGGCGTATTGCTTGCCATACACTGGACAACCTTTTTTCTCTCCGTGCAGACATCCAGTGTTGCCTTGGCGCTCATTACCTACTCGACCTTCCCTATCTTCGTCGTCTTTCTGGAACCACTGTTTTTCCGCGAAAAACTGCATGCGAGCGATGCCCTTCTCGCCGCCGTGGCCCTGGCCGGCATTGCTATCCTCGTGCCAAACTTCCATCTGAACGATCGCGTCATGCGGGGCGTGCTGTGGGGCGTCGCTTCCGGTCTGACGTTCGCCCTACTGTCGTTGCTCAATCGCAAGTACGTCCGCCAGCATTCCAGCATCACGATCGCGTTGTATCAAGATGCCTTCGCCGCCGTCGCCCTGCTACCGTTCGTCATTCGGCGCTGGCCGACTGTAACCCTCAACGATGTACTGTTGCTCGCCGTCCTCGGCGTCCTGTGTACGGCGATCGCGCATTCGCTGTTTATCGCCGGCATGAGCGGTATTTCGACGCGCACGGCCAGTATGATCGCCTGTCTGGAGCCGGTTTACGGAGTTGTTCTCGCGGCTCTCATACTCCATGAGGCACCGTCCGCACGCACGATCTTGGGCGGTGCAGTTGTCTTGGCCGTCGCGGTTTACGCCAGCGTTCGTTCGGAAAAGAGGAAGGAGGAATGAGCGAGGTCTTGAGTCATCGCTTCCGCGAGCCGGATTCGCTTTGTTTGCTCTCCTTTCCCGGATGGCCGTTGTTGGCTTTCAGCCAGGCGATCCACTCGGCCTTCGTATGGGTTCCGATCCATTTGCCCGTCTTGTCCACATTGAAGATTTCGCCGAGAAGCGTCTTCGGATCTTTGTCCAAAGGTTGTCGTTGTACGGGATGTGAATTGAGCGAGAACTGCCCGTTCGCATCGAGGACGATTAACCAGAGAGCCTTGTCTTTCAAGGGATAACGAAGGTCCGTAGAGGTCTTGATCTTCGCATCGCGAGCGGCCATGCGAACCTGAATGACACTGCCGTTCGAGAGGGGAACATCCTTGAGCCGATTCTTATGGATCGCCGAGATCGTGATGTGAGCGATGTCATAGCTGGGATTGTCACAAGGACAACCGGCGTCGATTTTCGTGATGGTTCCCGTGACGACGATCGGGCATCGTGAAGCGAAGCCGCGCGGTTCGACCTCTTTCCAGCAAGCAACGGCGTGAGACGACGGCAGGAAGCCCACGAGGATCAGCAAGATCCGTTTGAATTGCATTGTTCCGCTCTCCACTGGATGGAAGATCCGCAAACCATTGAGGAGACGAGGGGTTGATGATATTCTAACATGACAAGGGAGCCTGTTTAACAGCCCAGATCTCTCGCCCTTCCGATGAACTTTCTCCCGGCGCTCGATTTGCAGTAAAAGAGGGAATGAGAATGGGCAAGGAAGGATTCCCGACGACAAGCGAAGGTAAAACGGACAATTGCGAGTTTTTTTTATCTCCAAAACATGGATTGTTTACGAGGATGACGGCGGATCGGACATGTTCACACCCAGAGGCATTTTTGGGTTGATTGCACGATAAAACAGGAGACACCATGACTGGATTTCGTCTTTTCTCATTGAAACGGGGGCTTGCCGCCGTTGCCGGCCTCGTGTTGGCCGCCAGTACGGCACAGGCCGGCTTCGGCATCGTCCAATTCGTAGGCCCGCGTTACGGCGGGGTTATGGTCGGTCCCTATGGGGGCGTTGGATACGTTCGTCCGGGCTATTTCGGTGGCTACGGTCTCTACGGTCGAGGTTACGGGGGATTTGGTCTGGGGCTTGGCACAGGGCTTCGTCTGGGGTACGGCCTGGGCTATGGTCTTGGTTCCGGCGTCTACGGCTACGGCGTCCCGCGTGTCGGTTATAGTTTCTATAGTTTCGGCTATCCGGCGATGAATTACGGGTATGGTATCGCTCCCTACGGCTCCGCTGGCCCGTACTCTCCCATGAAACCGCCGCTGAACCCGGACGCCAATCCTCCTCCGCCGCGACCGCAAGCGCCCCAGCAACCGATGCCGGAAGAGTTGCCGCAAGTAAAGCGGAAAGAGAACAAGGCCGAAGTAACGGTCGTGGTGCCCGAAAGCGCCGAGTTATGGTTTAACGGCACCAAGACCACGCAGAAGGGACCAGAGCGGAAGTTCGTTACGCCGCCGTTGACGCCGGGCGAAGATTTTATCTACACGGTCAAGGCACGCTGGATGGAGAACGGAAAGCCGGTCGAGCAGACACGCCCTATCCATGTGCAGGCGAATTCTTCGCAAGTGATCGACTTCACGAAATAGCGGATGACTGTGGCAAGATGGCCGATGGGGTAAAGACCCCATCGGCTTTTTTCCTGCGCGAACGGGACAACTCAATTCTTGTATTTCATGCCCAGTTGCGCGAACAGAAACGCATACACATCGGACTCTTGCGCAATGCGTTCGCGCAGCGACGTGCCGATGCCGTGGCCCGAATCGAAACTGACGCGCAGCAGCACGGGCAAACGCGATGAAGTCGCGGCCTGCACGCGCGCCGTCATCTTGCGTGAGTTCGCCGGATCGACGCGCGGATCATTTTCTCCCGTCAAGAACAACACCGCCGGATAAGCGGTTCCCTCCTTCACACGATGATAGGGCGAGTACGCAACCAACGCCTCGAACTGTTTGCGGTCCTTCACGGTACCGTATTCGGTGACGTTGAAGGCACCGTTGGGATGCAGTTCGACGCGCAGCATATCGAGAACGCCGACGTGACAAACCACGGCGCGGAAGAGCGAGGGATGCTGCGTCAGCGCGGCCCCCATGAGAAGACCGCCGTTGCTGCCGCCCTCAATGGCCAATTTCTTCGTGTTGGTGTATTTGTGTTCGATCAGATAATTCGCGCAGGCGATGAAGTCATCAAAGACGTTTTGCTTGTTCGTCAGGTTGCCGGCTCGATGCCATGCCTCGCCATACTCGCCGCCGCCGCGCAGGTTGCCCACGACATACACGCCGCCCTGTTCCAGCCACACCTTACGGCCCACGCGGAAGCGCGGCGACAGACTGACGCCGTAACCACCGTAACCGTAGAGGATCGTCGGATTGGTTCCATTGAGCTTGAGACCTTTTTTGTGGATTATGTTCAGCGGAACCTTCGTGCCGTCCTTCGAGACGGCGAAATCGCGCGTCACCTCGTAATCGCTGAAGTCAGCCGGCGAGGTACGGAAGAGAGCCGTCTTGATCGCCTTGCCGTTGGCCGGATCGAAGCGATACCATGCCGGCGGTTGTAGGTAAGTCTCGCCGCGAAACAGCACCACATCGTCCTTGATCCGCACCACCTGGGCGACCGAGGAAATGGCCGGCACCGGCACCGGCTTTTGCGCTTTGCCTTCCAGATCGAAAACGCGCACCTGCGATGGCCCCCCGACGAGATCGGCGACGTACAGCCGGTTATCCGTGGCGACAAAACCTTGGATGGCGGCTTCGCTTTCCTTAACGATCGTTTTGGCTTCTTTCAGGTTGGGATTGGCCAGCGGCAGCCGCAGAATCTGACCACGCGGCGTGCCGTTGCGTGACAGCAAATACAACGCCTGATCCTGACCGAAGGCGGCTCCGGTGATCTTGTCATCGAAATGCGTCAATTGTACCCATTTACCGGAGGGGCCAAGGAGGTAATGCGCGAATTCGCCACCGTCGCCGTTGGCGACGAGGGCGAGAATGTGCTTGCCGTCCGGCGAGGTGCGCAGCTGAATCTCGGCGATGCGCGGAAAGTCTTTACCGAGCGCGTAGGTGTCTTCCGTCGTCGCTGTGCCGAGTTTGTGGAAATAAATCTGCTGATAGAAATTGAGGTCTTCCTTCGGTCGTTCGCTGCCGCGTGGATAGCGGGTGTACCAAAAGCCGGAGCCGTCAGCGTTCCAGGTCACGCTGCCGCCGGCCGTGCCGCCGTTGACGCGCGGGATCACATCGCTCAATTCCTTGCCCGTTTTCGTCTCGTAGACGTGTACCGTGCCCTCTTCGCTGCCGCCCTCCGACAGCGACACGGCCACGCGCTGGCCATCGAGCGAGGGTACATAGAAATCAAGGGCCGTCGTCCCTTTCGCGTTGATCTTGTTGGGATCGACAATGATTTGCTCGCTCTTGGGTTCGTCGGCGGACTTCAGGGTGATGAGAAACGGTTGATTCTTCGGCGGCTGCATTTTGAGTGCGAACAGTTTGCCGCTGCGATACGTGAGGGCGAAATAATCGGCGGAGGCGGCGCTGTTCAACGCGGTCAACTGTTTACGCAGCGCCGTCAGGTCCGGCTGACTATCGAGATAATGGCGAGCGTATTTGTTCTGTTCTCGACTCCATTTCTTGACCGCTGGATCGTCGCCATTTTCCAGCCAACGATACGGGTCGATGACCTTAACACCGTGATAGGTGTCGGTCACGGGTTTCTTCGCCGTCGCCGGAGGCGAATCGTCCGCGCGAACGGCAGGAAGGATGGTTAGCAACAGGGGCAAGGCGAACAATCCGATCGCGGCAATACGGTCCATAAAAAACTCCTTAGCTGTAACAGAATGGCGAACGGTCGGCGTAAGCCGGCTGGTTTTTGGCCTGCACCAGCCGGCTTACGCCGGCCGTTCGCCCATCAAGTTAGTGCTTCTTGGCGTCTTGGCGGTTCAATTCTTGTTTGGAACCCGGACTGCGGTAGCCGGGCAGGGCGTCGATGCGTTTACGGATGTCTTTCTGCATGTGCTGGAAGCGTTCATCCTTGATCGAGCCGTATTTCTTGGCGAAGTCCGCAGCCATCATCCCCTCCGGCAAGCCGCGCGGTGAGATGGCGTAATCGCCGATACGGAACGATTTTTCAATGTCCGCCAATCGGCTCGGTTTGGCGAGCAAGCGGCGGGCGAAGGCAATGCCGGCGAAGTCGGCGGACAGGTCGGCGAAGCTGAAGCCGCTGCCGCCGCGTGAATCGAGCAATTCCTTGACGATGCCCGCGCTCTCGGCGGCCTTGGCTCCCATCACGGCGGTCAGCGCGGCCGAGACGGAGAAGTGCTGCGCCAGGTCATGCCGCCCGTGCAGCGCCGGTTCACCAAGCACACGCAGTCGCTGTTTGCGTGCCTCGTTGGATTCCACGCTCCGCCACAGGGAACGAGTCAGCAAGTTCGAGCGCAGCAGCGTTGAATCGTCCAGCGCGATGCCCAGCGCCAGCAAATAGGCCGATGCTGCTTGCTCGCCCGGCAGGCGGCGAGCGGCAGCCGCGCCGATACGGACGTAATAGACAGTGAGTTCATCGCCGGTTCGGCGGAAGGGACCGCGTGCGCTCGGCGTGCCGCGCTGCGGCAGACGCTGATTTTCGTCAGCGGCCTTGATGATAGCGGCCAGCACGATCCGCGCATTCTTGGCCAAGGTTTCGGTCGGCGCTGTCTTTTGCTCTTGCGTTTCATCGGCGCACGCCATCCCGGCGACGCTCAGACTGATGGCGAACGCGGCGAAGATGAATCGAATCGACATAAGGAATCCTCTTCCGATGACGAAGGAATCGTATTCCGGCGCGGAGCCATCCCCCCATGGCGAAGGATATTGAATCTCAGCATAGCAGGGATAGGCAGCCATCCCTCTCTTTCTTCTTGATCGAACATTCTCGATCCTCTATCTTCAAGCATCGATCCGCCAGCGTCGTCCTTTGCTCTTCGAGGAAATAATGCGCTCCGCCATCTTCTGCGTCTCCACCTTGATGCTCGGTCTTCTCGCCGTGGTTGCGCGTTCGCAACCGAAACCCGATCCCAACGTCGCTTCCACGCCGCATCGCACGCCGGAGGAGGAACGCAAACGCTTCCACCTGCCGCCCGGTTTCGAGATTCAACTCGTCGCCGCTGAGCCGGACATTCACAAACCGCTCAACCTCGCCTTCGACGATCGCGGCCGATTGTGGGTCACGGACACCGTGGAATATCCATTCCAGCCACCGCCCGGCCAGAAACGCCGCGATAGTGTCAAAATCCTCGAAGATTTTGGCCCCGACGGACGGGCACGCAAGATCACTACCTTCGCCGACGATCTCGTCATCCCCATCGGCGTGATACCGTTGCCATCGGCGAAACCGCAGGATGCACTCGTTTTCAGCATTCCGTCGATTTACCGTCTACGCGACAGCAAGGGCGGCGAACACGCCGATAGCCGGCAAGTGTTTTATTCGCGCATCGGCAACCGCGACACGCACGGACTGACGGGTTCGTTCACCTGGGGTTTCGATGGCTGGATCTACGCCTGTCACGGTTTCTCGAATGAATCGACCATCAAGGCCAAGGACGGCAGTTCGATCACCTTGAGATCCGGCAACACCTACCGCATCAGGCCCGATGGCAGCCACATCGAGCAGTTCACGCACGGCCAAGTCAATCCATTCGGCATCGCCTTCGATTCGCTGGGCAATCTCTACTCGGCCGACTGTCACACGCAGCCGATCTATCAGCTGCTGCGCGGCGGCTGGTATCCGAGTTTCGGCACGGCCAACGATGGCCTCGGTCTGGCGCCGCAGATGTACAACGGCTACACGGAATCGACCGCCGTGGCTGGCCTCGCTTTCTACGACGCCGATCATTTTCCCAAGCCCTATCAGGGCAGCGCCTACATCGGCGATGTCATCAGCCATCGCGTCAACCAATTCGCCATCGAGTGGCACGGTTCTACTCCAAAAGGAATACTTAAGCGATTTCTTGAGTCGGATGATCCGTGGTTCCGCCCGGTCCATGTCCAACTCGGTCCCGATGGGGCCTTGTACGTCGCCGACTTCTACAACCGCATCATCGGTCATTACGAAGTGCCGCTCACACATCCCGGCCGCGATCGTGAGAGTGGTCGCATCTGGCGCATCGTTTATCGCGGCGACGATAACAAGGGCACGCCCGCTCCGCGCACGGACTGGACCACAGCGACGGTCGGCGATCTCATCAAGGATCTCGCTCATCCGAATCTAACCGTGCGAACCAAGGCGACGAATCAACTCGTCGAGCGCGGCCACAAGCCCCAAGCGCAAGCAACGGGTGCGTTGCGCGATCTGCTGGCATCGGACAAAGCGAACGCCTGGCAATGGATTCATGGCCTGTGGGTGCTGGAACGCGGCGGCGCTCTGGAGGATGCCTTACTCACAAAGGGAGCGAAGCATAAAGAGCGCGGCCCGCGTGTGCATGCTCAGCGTATTCTGAGCGAGCGTGCCACCCTGACGCCGGACCAGCACACGCTGGCCCTGGCCGGACTGAAGGACGACGATGCCAACGTCCGGCGAGCGGCGGCCGATGCGCTGGGCCAGCATCCCAATACGGAGAACATTCGGCCGCTGCTCGATCTGCGTCACGCCGTGCCCAACGACGACACGCATCTACTGCACGTCGTCCGCATGGCTCTGCGCGATCAATTGCGGCCGGCGCTCAGTTGGGTGAAAGTCGCGGCGGAAGTGCGGAGCGAGCGCGATGCTCACGCCATCGCGGATGTCTCGCTGGGTGTGCCGAGCGCGGAGGCGGCACTGTATCTGATGAAGTATTTGCCGCGCTCGAAGGAACAGGGCGATATGCTGATGCGTTCGGTGCATCACATCGCTCGCCACGGTAAAGAGCCGGTGACGAAAGAATTGCTGGAGTTCGCGCGCGGCAAGGAACCGCGAAACCTCGGGCTCCAGGCCGCCTTGTTCCACGAGATCGAACACGGCATGCAAGAGCGCCGCGCACCGCTTCCTGAAGCGGCACGCGCCTGGGCCGTGGAACTCACGGGTAAGCTGCTGGCGTCCAAGCACGGCCCCGATGTCGAATCCGGCATCAAACTGGTCGGCGATCTGCGATTGACCGATCAGCAGAAGGGCGTGGCGGAATTGGCCGGCCGGCGCGGCGCACCGGAGGGACAGCGCAAGGCCGCTCTGGATGCGCTGGCGAACCTCGACGCCCGCCGTCATGCCGCCGTGCTTGGCGGCGTTCTCGGCGATGCCCAATCGCCGTTCGCCTTGCGACAACAGAGCGCCAATTTGTTGGCGCGAGCGAATCAGTCCGAAACGCAGGCGGAGTTGCTCAAGGTTCTGCCCACCGCGCCGGCGCGCTTGCAAACGATCATCGCTGCCGGACTGGCCGGTAGTCCTACCGGGGCGGAGAAACTGCTCGAAGCCGTCAAGATCGGCAAGGCATCGGCGCGCTTGCTGCAAGACTCCGCCGTTGCGCCGTTCCTGAAAAAGTCCAATCCTCCCAAATTGAAGGAGCGTCTTGCTGAGTTGACGGCGGGATTGCCGCCGGCCGGCAAAGGCATGCAGGATCTGCTCAATCGTCGGCGCGCTAGCTTCACCAAGGCGAAGAAGGACGTTGCCGCCGGCGTTCAGGTTTTCACCAAGAACTGCGCCAACTGTCATCAAGTCGGCGGACAAGGAGCGAAGATCGGGCCGCAACTCGATGGCGTCGGCGTTCGTGGAATCGATCGTCTTCTCGAGGACATTCTCGATCCGAATCGCAACGTCGATCAGGCATTCCGTCTGACGACGTTGAACCTCAAGAAAGGCCAAGTTGTTCCGGGGTTGTTGCTCAAGGAGGAAGGTGCGGTCCTGGTGCTGGCCGACGCGCAGGGCAAGGAAGTGCGTGTACCGAAGGACGCGGTCGAAGAGCGCAGTACGTCGCAAATCTCGCCGATGCCGGCCAACCTCGCCGAGCAAATCCCCGAAGCGGACCTCCATAATCTGCTGGCCTATCTGCTGACGCTGCAAAGCAAGCCGGATAAGCCGAGTGGGAAATAGCTCGCTGGAATTGGCACTGCGGCGAACGGCCGGCGTTAGCCGGCTGGTGGGATACTCACCAGCCAGCTAACGCCGGCCGTTCGCCTATCGCCCAAAAAAGTTGTATGAATCGCCACTCCTTCGGGAACAGAATGAGGGAAGACGATTTGTTCGTGGAGTGCGCGCCATGCCGACCAGCCCGATGAACAAGGTTATTCAGCATTTGCGGGTCATCGCCCGGAACAATGGCGAAAGTTTGTCCGATGCGCAACTGCTGGCGCATTTTCTTACGCGGCGCGATGAAGTCGCGTTTGAAACGCTGGTGCGGCGGCATGGAGCGATGGTGCTGGGCGTCTGCCACCGCGTACTGAGGAACGCCGACGACGCCGAGGATGCGTTTCAGGCGACGTTTCTCGTACTCGTCCGCAAGGCGGCGTCCATCACGAAACGTGCGACGGTGGGTGGCTGGCTTTACGGCGTGGCCTACAAGACGGCTCTGAAGGCGCGAGCGGCGGGTGAGCGGCGGCGAAGGAAGGAAAGGCAGGCGAGCGCGATGGCCCGACGAGAAACGCCGCAGGAAGACTTCGGAGGGGAGTTGCACGAATTGCTCGATGAGGAGTTGAACCGTCTGCCGGACAAGTATCGTGTACCCATCGTCCTATGCGATCTGGAAGGCAAGACGCGCAAGGAGGCGGCGAACCAACTGGGCTGGCCGGAAGGAACATTATCGGGCCGGCTGTCCCGAGCGCGTGCGCTGCTGGCGAAGCGGTTGACGCGCCACGGCCTGACGCTCTCCGGTGGAATTGCCGCGCTGGGGTTGTCGGGAAACGCAACGCCAGCCTGTCTTCCGAGTCCGTTGGTGGCGTCCACGGTCAAGGCCGCGAGTTGTCTGGCGGCAGGACAAGCGGCGATTGCGGGCGCGATCCCGGTCAAGGTCGCCGCGCTGATGGATGGTGTGCTGAAGAGCATGCTACTGGCCAAATTGAAGATCGCCGGGGCAGTGGTGTTGATGGTGGGAATGCTGGGCGGTGGCTTGCTCGCGCCCTTGGCTCTGTCCGAACCGCCGGCGGAGGCGACACCGAATCCGAAGGCCGAGAAGGCGGAGCAACCACGACCACAAGCGAAGAAGGAACAGGTACGCACGGATCGCTACGGGGATCCGCTGCCGCCCGGCGCACTGGCCCGCTTCGGCACGATACGCCTCCGGCCCGGTGGGTCCGTGTTCCATCTTGCCTGCTTGCCCGATGGCAAAACGTTTCTCTCCGTGGCCTCGGAAGAAGAAGCCATTCTTGTCAGCGTGTGGCGAATGGCTACGGGAGAACTGCTCCGTCGCCACAAGACGCCCAAGAGATCCCTGCAAGTTGTCGCCCTCTCCCCCGATGGCAAGATGCTGGCCGCCGTGGGGACCGTCGGGGGCGGCGAGAACGGCGTCCACTTCTGGGATGTCGCCACCGGAAAACGGAAGGCCGAGCTAGCGGAAGTCGGGGCCGTCCAGCAGGTCGCCTTCTCGCCGGATGGCCGAACCCTTGTTATGGGCGATGGCGATTTCTTACCCGATGGGACGACGAATCGCACTTTCCACCTGTTCGACGCCATCACGGGAGAAGATCGCCCCTTTATGGCCGCTCAGCACGCGCGAGTGTTCTCCGTGGCGTTCGCTCCCGATGGCCGAATGTTGGCTTGGGCTGATGCTTCTGGGATTGTCACCCTCTGGGACGTCGCTGCCGGCCAAGTCCGCCGTCGCTTAAAGGGACATTACTCCTACGTCGATTCCCTGGTTTTCTCCCCGGATGGCAAGACCTTGGCCTCCGGGAGCGCGGATACGACGGTCCTCGTATGGGACACGACCGGCCAGCCCATCGCGGCACGACCTGGAGCCTTATCGCCCAAGCAGGTGCAATCGTTGTGGGACGACCTAGCTGGTAAGGATGCCAGCAAGGCGTTTGACGCCATCGGCCTCCTATCGACATCTCCCGAACAGGCCGTCTCGCTGCTCAAAGAAAAACTGCGGTCGGCACCCGCTCCTGCCGATCGGCGGCAGGTCGCTCCGTTGATCGCCGATCTCGATAGTGATCGCTTCGAGGTAAGGCAGAAGGCGATGAAGCAACTTCGGCGGCTGGGCGAACGCGCCGAGCCGGTCTTGCGTGAAACGCTCAAAGGCAAGCTCACGCTGGAGGCGCGCAAGCGCATCAAGGAACTGCTGGAAGATGTGCGCGCGTTGACCGTCTCTCCCGAGGGGTTGCGTCGCTTGCGTGCGATGGAGGTGCTGGAACATATCGGCACCCCGGAAGCGCGGCAGGTGCTTGAATCTCTGGCCAAGGGAGCGCCTACGGCACGGCTTACGCAAGAGGCGAAGGTGGCGCTGGATCGTCTCGCCAAACGGCGTAATGGTCCGTAATCGAAAACCATTCTCGGCCTGCCCTCCACTACTATATCAGGGTGACTCCTGTTTCGGAGGGACGCACACATGGCCGATACACCGCTCGCTCCCGTTGTCCGTCACATCCATAAACTGGTCGGTCTGCCGCAAGCCGGGAACCGGACAGACGCCCATTTGCTGGAACAGTTCGTCCACCAGCGCGACGAGGGTGCCTTCGCGGCGCTGGTGCGACGGCATGGCCCGCTGGTCTGGCGCGTCTGTCGTCGTGTGCTGCGTCATGTCCAGCAGGCGGAAGAGGCTTATCAGGCCACGTTTCTCGTACTCGCTCGCCAGGCGGGGCAAGTGCGCAAGCCGGCGTCGTTGGCCAGTTGGTTATACGGTGTGGCCTACCGCATCGCCCGCAAGACGCGGGCGGACATCCTACGGCGACAATCTCACGAGCGAGAATCGATCGTCGTGCCGGTCGTGGATCCAGTGAGCGAGGTGGCCTGGCGCGAGTTGGAGTGCATCGTTGTCGAGGAAGTACATGCGTTGCCGGAGAAGTATCGCGCTCCCATCTTGCTGTGTTACTGGGAGGGGCTGACGAACGAGGAAACGGCCCATCAATTGGGTTGGCCGGCAGGCACGGTCAAGACACGCTTGCTCAAAGCGCGGCGACTGCTGCACGAGCGCTTGACACGGCGGGGCGTGAGTCTTTCCGCCGGCGCGTTTACTACCTTGCTCGCGGTCAACGCGGAGGCGACCGTGCCGCCGATCGTGGCGGCGCTGGGCGGGAAGATGGGATTGAGTACGGGAGCATCCGCTTCGGTTTCGGCGCTGGCGGAAGGGGCGGTCCACGGCATGACGTTGGCCAAGGTGAAACTCGGGCTGGTGCTTCTGCTGGTGACGAGTGTACTGGCGGGAGGTGCGGCGCTGGCGGCTCACCAGATGATGGCGGCGCGGCAAGCCGAGACGCGGCAGACGGAGACGAAGAAACCGGATCAGCCAACGCCACCGAAGGAGAAGGAACAGGCACGCACCGACCGTTATGGCGATCCCCTGCCGCCGGAGGCGATCGCACGCCTGGGATCGCTTCGCCTTTACCATGGCTTCCACGTCCATCGCGTCACTCTTTCGCCGGACGGCAAATGGGTGGTTTCGACGGCTATGGACGGCAATCGTCTATGGGACGCCGTCACGGGGCGCGAACGACCGCTCCGCCAGGAATTGCGGGAGGCCGCCATCTTCGCCACGCGCGACAAGCTTGTCGCCGTGGCGAAACAAAATCTCGACCTTCAGTTGTGGGATGTGGTGTCCGACAAAAAGATCGGCGGACTCTTGCCTGCGGCCAAAGTGGGGGAATTGCCTCTGTACCTCCATTTTGGAGTTGGCTCTGGCAATGGCCAATGCCCTTTGGGACTCTCGCCGGATGGCCGGACGCTGGTGATTTGCAACATGGACAAACGGCCGGTAATTCGCTTCTGCGATGTGGTCCGCAGCCAAGTTGAGGACCCGATACCCTTGAAGCTGGACGATAGGGTGCAGACGCAGATGGCCTTTTCCGCCGACAGCAAAACACTCGTCCTTCAGCGCGTCGGCAAGGGCCATGCCAAAATCCATATCTGGGACATGGACCGCCGCACGGAAACAATCGTCTCTCCGTCCAACACTCAGGATTACAGCGGACAAATCGCCCTTTCGCCGGATGGCAAGATACTCGCCACGGTTCCCTTCACCTACAAAGGCGTCCGCTTATGGGATACGCGAACGCTCAAGGAATTGCCGCCGCTTTTGAAGCAACCCGAGGCATATATGGTTGCCATTGCTTTCTCCCCGGATGGCAAGCAGCTTGCCGTTTCCCATTTCCATTTCGGATCGCTCGTGCGCCTGTATGACCTGGCCTCCCGCAAGGAAGTGCGGCAATTCCGGGGCAAAGGTAGCCAAGTCTTTCACTTGGCCTACTCGGCGGATGGCAAATATCTGACTGCCGGTGATGGAGCCTATATCACCTTTTGGGATGCGACAACGGGCAAATTCCGCCACGACCATTGGCATACCAGCGCGATTAACTCGGTTGCGTTCTCTCCCGATGGCAAGAGACTGGTATCCGGCGCGGCCCGCCCCGATAACATCGTCCGTATTTGGGATCCGCTGACCGGCAAGGAAACGGCTCAACTGCGCGGCCACAAGGAGGGGATTGCCGTTGTCGCCTCTTCTCCCGATGGCAAGCTGATCGCGTCCGCCGGCGAGGACAAGACGATCCGCCTCTGGGATGCGGCCACGGGTCGGGAGATCCGCCGGCTGGAGGCGGAAGTCAGTAACGTCTACGCGATGGCCTTTGCTCCAGACGGCAAAATGATCGCCAGCGGCGGTTGGAAGAAGGCCGTCCAATTCTGGGACGTGGCGACGGGACAAGAATTACGCTCCTTCGCTAATCCGGGCAACTGGGTTTCTCGACTGGCCTTCTCGGCGGATGGCAAATGGCTCGCTACACACGGCGCGGCGGACAACGCCATCCGGCTTTGGGACGTTGCCCAAGGAAAGCAAATTCACACGTTGGCGATTCCACCGTCGCGTCGTTCTCCCCTAATGGCGTTCAGCCCCGACGGCAAGACGGTCGCCGCCAGCAGTAATGACGACAGCGTACACTTGTGGGACGCCCTCAGTGGCGAACCGCGACGGCCGTTCGCCGTCCCGCTTGTGGCTGACAGGCGCGGACCTGTCGATTCCATCGCTTTCTCACCCGATGGCCGCAGCTTGGCCGCCGGATACGGGTTTGGCTCGGGGCACGAGGGAGAAGGCTGCCTGGTTGTTCTGTGGGAATTGTCTTCGAGGCAAGTGCGTACCAGCTACAGGAGACAGGGCAATATATCGCACTGGCGAGGCATCCGTAGTCTGGCGTTCTCTCCCGATAGCACGTTGCTGGCAACGGGAGGCGACGATTGCATCATCATGATTTGGGATTTGTCGGGTCAACGAACCACACATTTTCCGCGCAAGGGCCGGCTCCGCCTGGAAGAAGCCAACGCGCTGTGGAGCAAGCTGGCCGAGGCCGACGCGCGCGAAGCCTATCGCGCTGTGCAAACGCTGCTGGCCGCCGGAGAGCAAGCGGTATCGTTCCTCAAACAACACCTTCATCCAGCCCCCGCCATCGACACGCGGCGCATCGACCGATTGCTCGCCGATCTCGACAGCGATGAGTTCAGCGTGCGCCAGAAGGCAGCGCGCGAGTTGCGCGCTGGGCGACGTCGTGGAGTCCGCCGCGCGGAAGATCCTCGCCGGCAAGCCATCGGTAGAGCAGCGTCTTCGCGTCAAAGAATTACTCCAGGAATTGGACCGCGTTTGCTCCCCAGAACGTCTGCGCGGACTGCGGGCGGTGGAGGTACTGGAACACATCGGCACACCCGACGCGCAGCGCGTGCTGAATACTCTGGCGAAAGGCGCGCCCACGGCAAGGCTCACGCAAGAGGCAAAGGCATCGCTGGAGCGCCTCGCCAAGCGGCGAGCAGTCAAGCCGTGATGATCGCGCAGTCGTTCGCGCGGAAAAAGTTGGCGGGGTTGGGTCGTCTTGTGGCACTATGAGAGGAGACCCCGAAGTGCCGGAAGAGACCTCGAACGATGGCCACCGCGCAACTTGAGAACCTGCTGAAGCATCTGTACAGCCTCATGCCGGTGCAGGGCACGGAGACGCTGACCGATGCGGAACTGTTGCGACGTTTCACGACGCGCGGCGAGGAAGTCGCCTTCGCCGCCCTGGTCCGGCGGCACGGTCCTCTCGTCTTGCAGGTCTGTCAACGACTGCTGCACGATCCGAACACGGCCGAGGATGTCTTCCAGGCCGCTTTCCTCATACTCGCTCGCAAGGCGAACTCCCTTCGCAAGCCGGAGGCGGTCGGTAGTTTCCTCTATGGCGTGGCCTATCGTCTGGCGCGCCGTGCGCGCGTCGAAGTCGCACGCCAACAATTCCACGAAAAGCACCATCTCGTTCCGCCGCCCGCCGATCCCTTGGCGGAAGTCAGCGGCCGCGAATTGCTGGCTCTATTAGAAGATGAACTGAATCGGCTGCCGTCGAAATATCGTTTGCCTCTCGTATTGTGCTGTCTGCAAGGTCGAACCCGCGATGAGGCGGCGGGACAACTGGGATTGGCTCTACGCACGCTCCAGCGCCGTCTCGAACAGGGCCGCGCCTTGCTGCATGCCCGGCTGACGCGGCGCGGACTAACTCTCGCGATGCCGCTGCTGGGCACGCTGCTCGCGCCGCCGTCATCCTCCGCGGCGCTTCCGATTCGACTCCTCACCCCTACCGTGCGCGCCGCCTTCGCCTTCACCGCTCGCTCTGCCGGCGTGGCGGGGCTGCGCTCCGCGCGGGCCGTCGCGTTAGCCGAAGGGATATTGCGAACGATGTTTGTCACCAAATTGAAAATCGCGGCGTCGTTGATGCTGACGCTGACTTTGCTGACGGCGGGGATGTGTACCCTGGCGGCCCGCACGGAACCCGTCTCGGAAGCGGTCGTGCCCATGCAACCAGCCCATGCCCGGCCGCCGCGCGCGGCCCCGCCAGCGCCGCCGGTTGTTCCGGCGGAAGCCGTGCGCATCATCAAGACCGATGACGCCATCGCCGCCGGCCTGCAATGGCTGGTGCGACAGCAGAAGCGCGATGGCCGTTGGCGGCTGGAAGGTGGCTCCCAACGCAATGACATCGCCGCGACCGCCTTTGTCCTGCTGCCTTTGCTCGGCGCGGGGCAGACGCATAAGACGACCGACGCCCTCCATCCTTACGCCCGCGCCGTCGAACGAGGGTTGAAGTTCCTGGTAGGCAAACAGGGCGCTGATGGTGCTTTCACCTCCGACATGTACGCACACGCTCTCGCCACTCGCGCTGTCTGTGAAGCCTACGGTGCCACGGTGGATCCCGCGCTCAAGGTGCCGGCGCAGCGTGCCATCGACTTCATCGTCAAGGCCCAGGACAAGCAGGGTGGCGGCTGGCGCTACGCTCCCGGACAGGCAGGCGATATGTCCTCGACCAGTTATCAGATCCGCGCCCTCGCCTCCGCTCGCGCGGCGGGCCTGACGGTTCCCAAAGAGACGTTGACGCGCGCCGGCAAGTTTCTCGATAGCGTCGTTTCGGCGGACGGTAGCGGTTACAGTTATACTCCTGGAAACGGTGCCACTCCCACGATGACGGCAGCTGGCCATCTGTGTCGGCTTGAACTGGGCGGTAAGACGAACGACAAGGGACTCGTTCAGTGGACCGCGAGCCTACGCCGACTCACTCCGCTCGGAGGCAAAAGCGATCTCTACTATTACCATTATGTCACCCTGGCGCTCCGGCTACGCGGTGACGATGATTGGGACTTTTGGGAGCCGAAAATAAGGAAAATACTGCTCGATAAACAGGACCAGGGCCAGAAACAAGCTGCGGATCGCGGCAGTTGGCCGACGACCGGCGAGCAGATGGCGGCGGTGGGCGGCCGGCTCATGATGACGTCACTGGCCTTGCTTACCCTCCAAACCTGTGCGCGGACGGATAAATTGCCGCCGTTGCCGGCTCGCGAGTTGAAAGCCCGCGAGTTGGCGAAGTTGTATGACACACTGGGCGACAAGGATTTTGTTGAGGCGCGGCGCGCTCTGCGGACGCTGGCGTCGTCGCCGCGCTACAGCCTGCCGTTCTTGTCGAAGACACTGCGGCCGGTCCCCCCTCTCGATACGCCGCGGATCGAACGATGGATCGCCGATCTCGACGCCGACGAGTTCGTCGTTCGACAGTGAGCGGCCAGCGAATTGGAAAAACTGGGCGAATTGGCTCATCCCGCCTTGCGCAAGACATTGGCGAACAAGCCCACGGTGGAGACTCGCCGCCGGATCGAGCAAGTGTTGGAGACAACAGAGTTGGAAAACACGACACCGGCACAGCGTCAGGCGTTGCGAGCGGTGGGCGTCCTGGAGCGCATCGGGACGGCCGACGCTCAGCGAGTGCTTAAGTCTCTGGCCATGGGAGCAACGGAAGCTCGGTTTACTCAGGAAGCGAAAGCGGCGCTACAGCGTCTGGACAAGCACCATGACGGCCGATAGTCGAATCGGTAGGGATGATTTCTGTCTTTCGGAGAGAATAAACAATGCGCTGGCTCACCGCACTCCTCATGCTCGCTCTGTTCTCCGTGTTCCTTGTTGCCGAAGAAAAGTCGCCGCGCCTGCGCTGGACCAAAGACGATCTCGGCAAGGTGCCGGCCGGCTGGACGGCGGCGAAGACTGGCAAGGGCGACGGCAGCGCGTGGAAGGTGACAGCCGACGACAGCGCTCCCTCGAAGACCGGCCTCGTCCTTGCGCAGACCGCCGCGGGACCGAGCCGGTTGTTCAACCTGTGTGTCGCCGACGACGGCAGCTACAAGGACGTGCAAGTGCAAGTCATCTTCAAGGCCGTGCGCGGCAAGGAGGACCAGGGCGGCGGCATCGTCTGGCGCTACCAGGACGCCAACAACTACTACGTCGCCCGCATGAATCCGCTGGAGTCGAATTACCGCGTCTACAAGGTCGTGGACGGCAAGCGCACGCAGCTAGGCACCAAGGAGGATTTGAAGATCCCCACGGGCGAATGGCACGTCCTGAAGATCAAGCAGGCGGGCGAGCGGATCGAGTGCTGGCTGGACGGCAAGAAATATTTGGACGCGAAGGACGACACCTTCACGAAAGCGGGGAAGATCGGCCTGTGGACCAAGGCAGACGCGCAGACATACTTCGACCTCTTGCTCGTCGCCGGCCGCTGAGAGTGGATTTCTTCATCTTCACCCACGCCGCCAACCGATTATAGAGGATAGACCCATCTCTGGCGCGCCGCAATGAGATGATTGGTCGGGCAAACCGCCCATCTTTCGATGAGACCCCGGAATGGCGTCTTCCTCCGTAATCAGGCCATTTTTCCTGACCGTCGCGGCCGGTCTGCTCTTGCCGTGCGCCTGGCGATCCTCCGCGCGCGGCCAGGAAGAAGCGCCCGCGCCGCGCCCGATCGCCGTGGGTTCTCCGCAGGAACCCGCGCTTCCCTCGGCGACCTCGTTCCCCACGGCCGGCGGCAAACCCTATCCCATCAACTTGCCCACGGCGATGAAACTGGGCAACGCACGCGGTCTCGACATCGAACTGGCCTCGCGACGGCTGCAAGTGGCGGCGGCCGAACTGCAACACGCCAAGGTTCTTTGGCTGCCCAACCTGATCTTCGGCACGGATTACTATCGCCACGACGGCCAAATCCAAGACATTCAGGGCAACGTCTTCGGCACCAGCAAGCAAGGCTTCATGGTCGGCGGCGCTCCCTACACCGTCTTCGCCTTTGCCGACGCCATCTTCTCGCCCTTGGCCACTCGTCAGACGGTGCGCGCGCGGGAGGCACAAGTGCAGGCCGCCGCCAATGACACGCTATTGTCAGTGGTCCAGGCCTATTTCAACGTCCAGCAAGCACGCGGCGAACTCGCCGGTTCGCGCGAAGCCATGCGCTTCGCCGATGATTTGCTGCGCCGTCTGGATAAACTGGCACCTGATTTGGTGCCCGCTCTGGAGATTCATCGCAGTCGCGCCTTGACGGCGCAGTTGCGGCAAACCGTGCTGCGCAGCGAAAATAACTGGCGCAGCGCCAGCGCCGAGTTGATTCGCGTGCTGTACCTCGATCCCACGCTGATCGTCGAACCGCTGGAACCGCCGCATTTACAAGTGAATCTGCTGCCGCTCGACAAGCCGGTGGACGATCTCATTCCGACTGCTTTAACCAACCGGCCGGAATTGGCCGCCCAGCAAGCGCTGGTGCAGGCGAGTTTGCAGCTGATGCGACAGGAGAAACTGCGACCGTTGATTCCCAGCGTCCTGCTCCGCGGCTTCTCGACGCCGGTAACAGGCACGTTGGGCGTGGCCTATTTCGGCGGTGGACTCAACGGCAACCTCGACAATTTCAGTGTCCGTCAAGACTGGGATCTTCAGGTTTTGTGGACGCTGCAAAATTTTGGCCTGGGCAATCGAGCGTTGGTCAAGCAAAGGACGGCGGAGAACAAAGCGGCTTTGGTGGAGTTATTCCGCGTGCAGGATCGAGTGGCCGCCGAGGTGGTGCAAGCCTACTCCCTGGCGCAGACGGCCGAGGGCCGCGTTCGAGAAGCGGAGACGGAACTGAAGGAGGCTCAGGAATTGGTACGGCAAGTCCTGACGGCCCTCGGCCAGACGCAACGACGCGGCGAGGGCGGTCCCGTCCTCTTGCTGGCGCGCCCGCAAGAAGTCGTGTCCGGCATTCAGATGCTCCAGCAAGCCTACGCCGATTATTACACGTCCATCGCCGACGCGAATCGGGCGCAATTCCAACTCTACCGCGCGCTGGGGCAACCGGCGCAGTTCGTGGCGGAGCAACCTTCTCATTGAATTGCAGCGAGCGCCACGCAAGACAAATCATAGAATGATCTTTTTACTCTCTCTCTTTTCTTGGCGTCTTGGCGATTCACTCTTTTGCGAAGGACGGCGATGAACCCGATTCGTTTCGCGCTACGCCATCCATACACCATCATGGTGGGCATTGCCGCTCTTGTCCTCGGCAGCGTCCTGGCCGTCTCACGCATGAAGATGGACATTTTTCCCAGTCTGAATCTGCCGGTCATCTATGTGGCCCAGCCCTACGGCGGCATGGACCCCGCCCAGATGGAAGGGTTGATAACCAACTACTACGAATATCACTTTCTCTACATCGCCGGCATTCACCACGTCGAATCGCGCAATGTCCAGGGTATGGCCCTGATGAAACTGTATTTTCACCCCGACACGGATATGTCTCAGGCCATGGCCGAGACCGATGCCTATGTCAAACGCTCGCAGGCGTTCATGCCCCCCGGTACGGTCTCGCCCTTTGTGATGCGCTTCGACACCGGCAGCGTACCCGTCGGCTACCTTGTTTTGCGCAGTGAAACCAAGAGCATTAGTGAGATTCAGGATCAAGCCTTGTTCCGAGTACGGCCAATGTTCGCCAGTTTGCCGGGCGTCTCGGCGCCGCCGCCGTTCGGCGGCAATCAACGCACCATCGTGGCTCGTCTCGATCCGGATCGACTGCGCGCCCATCACACATCCCCCGAGGAAGTGGTCGCCGCGCTCAGCGCGGGCAACACCATCAGTCCTTCCGGCAACGCTCGCGTTCAGGATCAAATGCCGATCGTGACGATCAACGCCATGGTCAAAGATCCTCGCCAACTCGGTTCCATTCCGCTACGGCCAGGCGAGAACGTCTACCTGCGCGACGTGGCCGTCATTGAAGACAGCAGCGACATTCCCACGGGCTATGCCCTGGTCAACGGTCGGCGCGCTGTCTACATCCTCGTCACCAAGCGGGCCACGGCGTCCACGCTCGCGGTCGTCAACGAGGTTCGCAAGAACCTGCCCAAGATGCAGGCGGTCTTGCCCGACGACATTGAGGTTAGCTTTGAATTCGATCAATCGCCCAACGTCACCGGGGCCATGTGGGTCGTCGCCGAGGAAGGGTTACTAGGCGCTGTCCTCACCGGCCTAATGGTGTTGCTGTTTTTGCGCGATTGGCGTTCGGTCCTCGTGGTCGTTCTCAACATCCCCTTCGCCCTGCTCGGCGCGGTGGTCGCCTTGTGGCTGACGGGGCAAACACTCAACCTGATGACACTCGGCGGTCTGGCCCTGGCCGTCGGCATTCTCGTGGACGAGGCCACCGTCGAGGTCGAGAACATCCACACGCAGTTCGAGCATACGCCGTCCATCGCCCGCGCCGTGCGTCAGGGCAATCAAGAAACGGCGGTGCCGCGGCTGTTGGCCATGCTGTGCATTCTGGCCGTGTTTCTGCCCTCTTTCTTCATGGAAGGAGCTGCACGCGCGTTGTTCGTGCCCCTGTCGCTGGCGGTTGGTTTCTCGATGGTCGCGTCCTACTTCCTATCGAGTACCTTCGTCCCGGTGGTATCGGTCTGGCTGTTTCGCCATCCGCAATTGGGCGTCCACACTCGGCGATCGCTTTTCGCCCGGTTGCGCGATGGATATGCCGCCGTGCTGCGGCGGACGTTGGCGTGGCGCTGGCCGTTGATCGCCGCCTATGCCGTGGCTGCGGGGCTGCTCATCTGGCTGGTGGGCCGACAATTGGGCATGGAGATTTTTCCCACGGTCGATACCGGACAGTTTCAGCTGCGCCTGCGTGCGGCGGACGGCACACGTATCGAGACTACCGAGGAGATCGCCAAGGAATCGCTGGACATCATCAAGGATGTGGCCGGGGCGGAGAATGTGACTGTCTCGGTCGGCTACGTCGGACTGATCCCGTCCAGCTATCCCATCAATACCATCTATCTGTGGATGCGCGGGCCGGAGGAGGCCGTGCTGCATGTGGGCCTGAAACCGCGCAGCGGCGTGTCGGTCGAGGCGCTGAAGCGGCGTCTGCGTGAAGAATTGCCGCGACGTTTGCGGGCCTGGCTGGAGCCAAAGCTGCGCGGCGAAGGGCTGTCGGCGGAACAGGCAACCGCCCGCGTCCAGGCTCTGAAGTTCTCTTTCGAGCCGGCGGACATCGTCAACGAGGTCATGAGCTTCGGCTCGCCCACGCCGGTGGAAGTCGCCGTCAGCGGTCCGAAACTAGCCGACAACCGCGCTTACGCCGCCCGAGTACACGAGCAGATGGCGATGATTCCGTCGTTGCGCGATTTGCAATATGTGCAGCCGTTCGATTACCCGACGATTGAGGTAAATGTGGACCGCGAACGGGCTGGCCTCAGCGGGGTGACGCCCACGGATGCCAGCCGCTCTCTCGTCAGCGCCACGTCTTCCAGTCGCTTCGTGGTGCCGATTTATTGGGCCGATCCCAATAGCGGCATCGGCTATCAAGTACAGGTCGAGATTCCTCCCTTCCGAATGGATTCCGCCGATGCCATCGGCCAAGTGCCCCTCAAGGGCAAGACGCCTCTCGATAAGGGCAAGCCGATGCTGCCTCTTCTGCTGCGCGACGTGGCCTCCCTTCGCTCCGGGACGATGCCGGGCGAATACGATCGCTACAACATGAAGCGCGTGGTGAGCATGACGGCCAACATCGAGGGCGAGGATCTCGGACGGGTGGCCGATCATCTCGCCGAGGCGCTGCGCGCGGCCGGCGCTCCGCCGCGCGGCGTGGCGGTGGAGATACGCGGTCAGGTCACGCCCTTTCGAGAGATGTTCGGCGGATTGGCCCTGGGCTTGAGCCTGGCTGTCGTCGTCATCTTCTTGCTGCTGACGGCTTATTTTCAGTCGCTGCGGTTGGCAATCGTGGCGGTCTCCGCGACTCCCGCCGTCATTGCCGGCGTCGCGGTGATGCTGTTGGCGACGGGCACGACGCTGAATATCCAATCGTTCATGGGCGCGATCATGGCCATCGGTGTCGCGGTGGCCAACGCCATCTTGCTGGTCACCTTCGCCGAGCGCAGCCGTCAGGAGGGTGCCGCAGCGTTCGATGCGGCCGTGGAGGGAGCCAGGCACCGGATGCGTCCCATCCTCATGACGAGTTGCGCCATGCTCGCCGGCATGGTTCCCATGGCGCTGGCCTTGGGCAAGGGAGGCGAACAAGTGGCGCCGCTGGCGCGTGCGGTCATCGGCGGCTTGATCGCCTCGACGCTGGCGACTCTCCTCTTGCTGCCGTCGGTGTTCGCGGCCCTCCAGGGCCACGGCGACATTCGCTCGGCGTCGCTGGACCCCGACGATCCCGAAAGCCCCTACTTCGATGGTGAGGCAGAACATGCATAGCAAGATCTCAAATAGGGATATTTCGTGTAGCCGCGACGCGCAGCGGAGCGCGAGAGCCCACGCTCCGCTGCGCGTCGCGGCTACACGAGGAATATCTCTTTTGTCCCTCCTCATTATCTTTGGTTGCGGCCGTTCGCCAACTCCCGCGCCGCAAGCGGCGGACGGCGGCCATGCGGTCCCATCGGTTCAGATCGTGAAGCCAAAACGAGCGATCATTCATCGTGAGGTTTCTCAGCCGGGCGCGATCGAGGCTTTCGAGGAAACACCGATTTTCGCCAAGATCGCCGGTTATGTGAGGAAATGGAACGTGGACATCGGCGACCCCGTGCGCAAGGATCAAATTCTGGCCGAGCTATCGGTGCCGGAGTTAGAGGTGGAATTGGAGCAGAAGAATTCACTGATCCAGCTGGCCGGCGAGCAAGTAGAGCAAGCATGGAAAGCGGCGGCGGCCGCCGAGGCGGCGCTCAAAAGCGCCGAGGCTCAGATCAAGGAGGCCGACGCTGGGCAAGAGCGTGCCGTGGCCGATCACAAACGTACCAAGTCCCAGTCCGATCGTCTCGCCCGCGCGGGGCAAAGCGGGGTGATCGACAAGGAGAGCGTCGAGGAAAATCGACTTGGCTTCGAGGCCGCTCGGGCCAGCCTGAGCCAAGCCGAGGCCCGCGTTTTGACTGCGCGGGCGCTGCGCGACGAGAGCAAGGCGAAATGGGATAAGATTCTCGCCGATGTGCGCGTGGCGAAAGCGAACGGCGAAGTGGCCCGCAAGAACCACGAGTACGTCAAAGCCCAACTGCAATACACGCGCTTGCTCGCCCCCTACGATGGCGTCGTGAGTACACGCAACATCAACACCGGCGACTTTATCCAATCGATGGCGAGCAAGGAGAGGAAACCGCTCTACATCGTGCAACGAATCGACCGCATGCGTATCTTCGTGCAGGTGCCGGAAACCGACGCCCATTGGGTGCAAACAGGAATCGCCGCGCGTATCCGCGTCCAGGCGCTGCCGAACCGGACGTTCACCGGCCCGGTAACGCGCATCTCGTGGTCTCTGGACCCGACCGCACGCACGCTACGAGCGGAGATCGATCTACCCAATCCTGGCGGCCGGCTGCGTCCCGGCATGTATGCCTATGCCACGTTGACGGCCGATTTGCCTGCCGCTTGGACCTTGCCGCGCTCGGCCGTGGTGACGGAAGGCGATGTGACGCGCGGCTATCAGACCTACTGCTATCAGGTCGAAGACGGCAAGGCTCGCCGTCTGCTGATCGAACGAGGAACCGGCGACAGCGAACGGATCGAAGTGCTGAAAAAACAAACACGAGCCAATGGTCCTTGGGAACCCTTCACGGGGACGGAGGAAATCGTGAAGGCCAACGTATCACAAGTGCGCGACGGTCAAGTGGTGCGGAGGGACGAAGGAGGCGAATAGCTCAACGGCGGCATTGAAGTTGCACCTCTCTCTTAGGTTGATTGACCCTGTCTCAATTTGAGAAGGAGGTAGATCATGGCAGGTAAAGATAGTGGACATCCGCGGATGACCGCCAATTACCCCACGGGCACGTCAGAGGGGTTGAAGGAAAAGGCTCAGGAGATGGCGTCCAATGTGGGCGACGCCGCGGGCCAGATGAAAGACCGAGCGCGCGAGTTCGCTTCGGGCATCGCCGACCAAGCGGGAGAGCGCTGGCGCAGTGCCAGCGAGGGCATTCAAGAGGGTTTCTCCAGCATGTCCCATCGGGCCGAAGATTTATGGGGCGATGTAACCGGCATGATCCGGCGCTACCCTGTCGCTTCGCTGGGCGTCGCTTTCGGTCTCGGCTGTCTGGTCAGTTGCGCCCTGTTTATGACGCCCCATTCGGACGACATGACCCGACGTATGTCGCGTTCCTCGTCCTGAAAATGATCCTGACAATGGTTCGCGGACTCGTGCAGCCCGCGAACCATTTTTCTTTCATCAGCGTCCCGCTGCCGTCCAGTGCGTGATCTGTTCGGGAGTCATTTCGCCGCATGGCGATAAGCGGGCATCTTGATAGCTCCAACGCTCGGTATCGATCAAATACTGCATCCGCGAGAGCAGAGGCCCTCGGCAAATCTTTTCCTGCGCATCGGCGCATTGTGTCTCTTTCCGCCAGCGCTCCAGCAATAGATCGAAGATGCGCGAGGGAATCTTGGCTTGCTCAGCGGGATACACAAACCCGAAAAGCATCAGGTGGACCAGCAGCAATTGCCAATGTGTATCGAAGCGGCGCAGCAAACGCTCCCAGTTGAGGACCGGGCCGCAGGCACGCAGCAGATGGTTCACATCCGCGCCATCGAAGCGCTCGCGCTCCATGATGAAGGCTTTTTGCCAGATAATCTCTTCGACCGGGCAAAGCAGAGCTGCGCCCGCCGATTCCATGGCAACGGCGTGCCGGAACCAATCATCATCCACCGTGCAGAGGCCATTGCCGGAAGAGAAAATGACATCGACAAAATCATCTCCGGAAAAGGCTTTGCCCAGCCAATGCGAGAAGGTCAATTCAGTGCGGTATCCGGCATGGGCCAGCGCGTTGAGCGCGCGGGGAGCATCGTCGGGACGCACGAAGAGATCGAGATCCTTGGTATGTCGGGCAATCCCGGTATAGTGCGAAAGGGCGTAGGCGCCGCCGAGAAGGAAGGGGACTTTCGCCTCGCTCAGCACGGCGAGGGCGTGGAGATAAAAGCGACTGGTGACGGGTTCCAGTTCCGCGAAGACAGCCGGCGTGACAGACATGAGTTGTTCTCGTAGAGGGCGGAAGCCCAACCGTCTCCTCGCGCCAACGGCACCGGATGACGGCGGTGTCCGAAAGAGTTTAGGCAAATAGGATGCCAGGGCATGGAAGTTGCCCCACTCAGCGATAAAACGCCGCCGGCGCAAGAGGATGCAAGCATGACGAAGAAAGAGGACGCCGCGAAACCCGAGGGAACCGTGTTACGTATTGGAGCCGTGGCGGATTTGCACTGCTCCAAAACCTCGCAAGGTCAACTCCAACCCTTGCTGGCGCGCATGGCCGATGTGGTGGATATTCTTCTTCTGGGCGGAGACCTAACGGATTTTGGTCTGCCGGAGGAGGCGCGTATTCTGGCGCACGAACTCAACGTGGCGAAGATCCCCATGATCGGCGTGCTTGGCAACCACGACTACGAATCCGGCAAGCAGGATGAGGTACGGCAGATTCTGGTTGATGCGGGCGTGCGCATGCTGGATGGCGATGCCTGCGAGATTAAGGGCGTCGGCTTCGCGGGCGTGAAGGGTTTTGGCGGCGGCTTCGGTCGCGGGACACTGGGAGCATGGGGCGAAGACCTCATCAAAAAGTTCGTTCAGGAGACGATGAACGAGACGCTGAAATTGGAATCGGCCCTGGCTCGTCTGCGCATGCCGCAGCGTATCGCGCTGTTGCACTATTCGCCGATCCAGGCCACGGTGGAAGGAGAGCCGCCGGAGATTTTTCCGTTTTTGGGCTGTGGCCGCATGGGTGAGCCATTGCACCGCTACGGCGTGACGGCGGTCTTTCACGGCCACGCTCATCGCGGCTCCCCCGAAGGCAAGACCAGCGAGGGCATTCCGGTTTACAATGTGTCGCTGCCTCTGTTGCGCCGTCACTGGCCCGACCGGCCGCTCTGTCGGGTGCTGGAAATCCCGCTCAGCAATAAGTCCACCGAGTAGGTACCCATCCTGCCAAGGGTGTTCTGTCGATTTTGGCGAACGGCCGGCGTCAGCCGGCTGGTAAGGACTATTTACCAGCCGGCTGACGCCGGCCATTCGCTAAAGTTGAACTAGACAAATCCGAGAGGGACGGTTATCTCGCCGCTCGCCCATTCTTTCGCTTTGGAGGTCGGCTCATGGCCTCGATTTGTCGAATCTGCGTGGTGTCCATCGCGTTCTTGCTGCCCTCGCTTGCCTTGGGTGATTCGCTCGCCGATCTCAACGAGGCGCTCCGTCTCGATCCGAACAATGCCGCTGCTCTCGCGTCGCGCGGCCGATTGTTTCTCATGGCGGGACAGAACCGCGAGGCGATGGTGGACGCCAGCGCGAGCATCCGGCTCGACCCGAAGAACGCCGGCGCGTATGGAACGCGCGGCCTCGCGTACGATCGGCTGGGAGAATTTCAGCGCGCCATCGCCGACTATTCGGAGTCGATTCGTCTTCATCCGACGGCCCTCAAATATCTGTTGCGCGGTCGCTGTTACCGTATGTTGCGCGAGCAGGATAAGACCATCGCCGATTGCACGGAAGTGTTGCACCTGGAACCGAAGAACGCCGGCGCTCTCGCCTTGCGCGCCGGCGCTTACGCGGACAAAGGCGACTATCCGCGCGTCATCGCCGACTGTACGGAATCGCTGCGTCTGGATAGCGGCAATCCCAACACCTACCATTTGCGCGGCGTTTCTTTTCTGCGCACCGGCCAATATGACCGCGCCATCGCTGATTTCCGCCGCGCCATCCAACTCGATCCGAAAGCGGCGCAACTCTATTCCAGGGATCTGAACGCGGCCCTTGAAGAACAGCAACGCAAGGAACATTGACCCGGATGCAAGAACGCGAAACGGCTATTTCTCCTTGCCCGCCCAATCCTTTCTTTTGAGGTCCACTCATGGCCTTCGTTCGCCGGCTCGGAATCATCGCGATCGCGCTGATACTGCCCTCACTCGCGCAAGGTGAGGATTTCCAGCAGCAAGGACAGCAGGCACTGGAGAAAAAAGAGTACGACAAGGCCATCGCCTGTTTTACGAAAGCTATTCAGGCACATCCCAAACACGCCGCGAGTTATCGTGGACGCGGCGATGCCTTCCTGCAAAAAGACCAGTACGACAAGGCTCTCGCCGACCTGAATGAGGCCATCAAGCTCGATCCGAAAGACGATGTCGCGTACCGCAAGCGCGGTGGCACGTATGGCTGCAAGCAAGAGTATGCCAAGGCAATCTCGGACTTGAATGAAGCCATCCGGCTCGATCCGAAACAGGCGAAGGCGTATAGCAACCGAGCGAATGTCTACAGCGAGATGGGCCAGCACGATAAGGCTCTGGCGGATTGCGACGAGGCCATCAAACTCGATCCGAAAAACGCGGCGATATTCGCTTGTCGCGGCACCGTGTACGGTCGGCAAGAGAATTGGGACCGAGCCATCGCCGACGCTACCGAAGCAATTCGCTTCGATCCGAAGGATGCGACCAATTATGGCTTGCGCGGCTTCATCTATGAGAACAAAGGGGAACACGATAAGGCGATCGTCGATTGCGACAAGGCCATCCAATTGGATCCCAAATATCCGTCGGCTTATAGCTACCGTGCCGCCGCCCGAGGGCGTAAAGGGCAACTCGATCGCGCCATCGACGACTTCACCCAAGCGATCCGTTTGCAGCCCAAAGAGGCCGAATCGTATCGCAATCGGGCCATGTTGTATGAGGTCAAAGGCGAACTTGACAAAGCCCTCGCCGATGTCGGCGAAGCCATCCGCCTGTCCCCGAAACGAGGGCGCTATTACATGCTTCGCGGCAAGTGGTATGCGGAGCGAAGAGAACACGATAAGGCCATCGCCGACTTCACCACGGCGGTTCACCTGCAACCGAATCTGGCGGCCGCGCATCGAGAACGAGGCGTTTGCTTCGGGTTCAAGCAAAACATTCCCCGCGCCCTCGACGATTTCAGCATGGCGATTCTCCTCGATCCCACAGATGCCGCCTCGTTGACCTGGCGCGCCTACATCTATGCGGCGCAGGAGCGTTACGATCTCGCGCTGCCCGACTGTGAGGCGGCGATGCGCTTAAACTTCAAAAAAGCTCCTAATTACGCCATACGGGGTTTCTGCCAACTCCAGAAAGGTCTAGTCGATCGAGCCGCGTCCGACTTCACGGAGGCGCTGCGTCTCGATCGGAAGTACGCCGACGCTCACCAGGGCTGGGGCGGGGTTTACCTGGCGAAAAAGCAGTATTCGCGTGCCATCGCTTCGTTCACCGAGGCCATCCACCTGAAACCTCAGACTGCCCGCTACTATGCCAAGCGATGCATTGCCTACTCCGCGATGGAACAGTACGACAAAGCCATCGCCGATTGCACGGAGGCCATCCGGCTCGATCCTTCCCTCGCCTTCGCTTACAACAATCGTGGCGTTGCTTATATGAGAAAGGGCGAATACGCTAAGGCCGTCACCGACTTCCGTGACGCAGTGCGTCTCTCCGCCGACATCGATTTCATGAAAAACCTGGAAACCGCGAGTAAAATGGCCAAGAACCTCCGTCGCGCATCAACGCTGGGAGGCAAGAGCAAACTTAAGGGCGACGAACTTCCTTGACCAGTTCATGCACCTTGGCGACGATCTTTTCCTCAATGGCCGGTGCCCATTTGGTCGGCATGGCATAATAGATCATCGACGAGTCCGCCTCATAGCCGCCCTCCTTGAGTACGCGAGCCGAGGGGATATAGGCCATCACGTCATTGGCGTAGCCGGCGATCCAGAGCGGAGCGTCGCGGCCCAACTCGCGCTTCAAACGCAAATCGTAATCGACCACTGCTTCGCCGCCCAGCGCCACCCACATCAGATCGCCCAGACGCCATACTTGAACCGGATAATAGGGATAATGATCGTCGATTTTGTCGCCGTTATCGAGTCGTTTCAGATAGCGCTCGGCCCGATTGCGGAGGGCGTGCTGCTTACTCAGACGCTCTGTCGCCCACTTCTCCCGACCGGGCAACTTCTCGAATGGCAAGGCGATAGTTGCATACTTCGCCGCGCTGTTGCCGGTGATCGGCGTCAGGCGGCCGCCGAGCGCACCCTCGACGGCGTCGGCCAGTTCGTGGCCATATTTCTTGCATAGCTCGACTTTGCTACGCGGCAGCGGATTGGCGTCGCCGCCGCAGCCCATCCAGAACAACGCCACCGCGCCGGGATGCTTTTCTTCGAGATACCTCTGCGCGAAGCCAGCGTAATCGCCGCACCACTGGTAGAACGAGAGCGTCGTGTTGTGGCAGGCGTAGCCGAAGGCGACGGCGCGCAGCTTGCCGTCCGGCGTCTCGATGCGCAAGACCGGTACGTCATGATCGACCGGGCCTTCCGGGTTGGCGGCGTTGATGACGCCCTTGTCGGTCGGCTTGCGACGATTGACGGCGAAACGTGCCGTACTCTTGCCGTAAGACAGACGAGCCGGCTTCAAATCGTCGAGGGCACGGACAATCACGTCGATCATCCAACCCTTGACCTTTTCCGTGTACGGCTCGATCTTCTTCGCCTCTTCGGGCGGCATGTCGTACATGGTGCGCAGCGAATCGTTGAGGACTGGACCGCAATGCGTGTGCGACACGGTGAGCATTAGCCGTTCGCGCGGCAGTTTCTTGCGTTTACGCACTTCGCCGGCGACGGCGTCCGACAACGAACGCGGGATGCCGACGAGATCGCTGCTCAGCAGCACGAGTCGGCCACCGCGCGGATCTTCCAGGGCCAGCGCCTTGACATACAATTCGGTCAGCTTGCCCTCGGCGGGTTTGTTGCGATTACCGTAGCCGGCCATCCACATCGGCTGATCCGGCGTGATGACCTGCACGGCAAGTCCGGCCTTCCAGCCGGCGGGTTTCGGCTCGGCCGCCGACAAGGGCGCGGATGCCAGCAAATCGGCACTCAGAACTAACAACGTGATTAAGATGCGCATGAGAACCTCCCGCGTGATGATCGCTGCCTTTTCGCGTAGCCGCGCTGCTTGGCGTTTCGCGAAACGTAAACGCGCGCTCCGCTGCGCGTCGCGGCTACACCCGCAGTCTAGCAGAGTTTGTCCATCGGCGATTTACAGGGAGCCGTGATGCGTTTCTTTGTGACCGTGCGCCACCAGATCGCCATTGGCGGAGCCATTCGCCACCACCGCCACGCGGGTCGGCAACGGGGTCTCGGCGAGCGTGGGGAGTTCTCGCGTCCGCCGATCGTTGAACCACTGAATCACGTAGTAGAACACCGGCGTCAGAAAGATACCGAACAGCGTGACGCCGAGCATGCCGGCGAAGACGGCCGTGCCCAACAGGCGACGCATCTCGGCACCGGCACCTTCCGCGATCACCAGCGGCACCACGCCGAGGATGAAGGCAAACGAAGTCATGATGATGGGACGCAAACGCAGCTTGCACGCCGCCAGCGTCGAATGGAAACTATCGTTGCCGGACTCACGCTGCGCCTTGGCGAACTCGACGATGAGGATAGCGTTCTTGCACGCCAGGCCAATCAGCACCACGAAACCGACTTGCGTGAAAATGTTGATGTCCATGTGTGCCAGCAGCACGCCGGCCACCGAACACAACAGACACATGGGCACCACGAGAATGACCGCCAACGGCAGAGACGTACTCTCGTACTGGGCCGCCAAGACGAGGAACACCAGCACGACGGCCAGCAGGAACACCCACATGGCCGTGTTGCCTGTTTGCAACTGCATCAGCGCTAGTTCCGTCCATTCATAACGCATGGCCCGCGGCAAATCTTGCTTGGCGATGTTCTCCATCAACTCGATGGCCTGCCCGGAACTGACGCCCGGCGCGGGAGTGCCGTTGATGGCGGCCGAGGGATACATGTTGTAACGCATGATGAGGACCGGGCCGTTCTCGCGGCGAACCTTGAGCAGAGCGGCCAGCGGCACATTTTTGCCGGCAAGGTTGGGAATTTTGATCTGCTTGAGATCGTCGATCTTCGTGCGATAGCCGGCGCCGGCTTGCACGTTCACCTGCCAGGTTCGGCCGAAACGATTGAAGTCGTTGATGTACAGCGAACCGAGGTTCATTTGCAAGGTATTGAAGAGTTCACTCATCGAGACGCCATGCGATTTGGCTTGCGTGCGGTCGATGTCCAGATACAGCCAGGGCGTGTTGGCGCGGAAGCTGGTGTATAAGTCAGACACGTCCTTGAGGTTAACGGCGTGGCTCAGCACGGCTTGCTGAGTTTCTTTCCGTTTTGCCGGATCGTGGACATCCGCTCGATCAAGGACATCATCGAGCGCGCTGAGGAATTGTCCTCGTGTCACAAACTTTTTATCTTCCAAAACGCGCAGCTGCGACCGCACAGCCTCCGGCACTTCATCCGTGGGCAATGAAGCAAACGACTGCTTGGTCAACTCGAACTGTCCCTCATTTCCGTTCGCGATCACCTTCTCGGTTTGTCTCTGTAATTCGGCGAGACCGCTGTCGCCGCGATCCTCGACGATGATCTTGAAGCCACCGGCGGTGCCCAGACCATCGATCGGCGGCGCGCCAAAGACATTGATCTGCGCATCGGGAATCTGGTCTTGCAAGGCCTTCTGCAAGCGCGCGGCGATGGCGTCGCCGGACAGATCCTCTGTCGTGCGCTCGTCGAAAGGCTTGAGCATCACGTACATGGCACCGAAGTTCGGCGCGTTGGCGTTGAGCAAAATCGATTGACCGGCGATGGCGACCGTGTGCTTGACGCCGGGATCTTCTTTGGCGATGTTCTCGATTTGCCGCACCACCTCTTGCGTGCGCGACGCCGCGGAGGAGTCGGGCAACTGCACGTTGACGAGCAGATAGCCTTTATCCTGCGTGGGGATGAAACCCTTGGGCGTTCGCATGAAGCCCACATATGTCAGGCCGAGCAAGCCGCCGTACACCAGCAGCACGATGAGGCTGACACGCAACAGCATGCCGACCATGCGTGTATAGGCATTCGTGGCCACGTCGAAACCCATGTTGAACGCGCGGAAGGACCAGCCCAGCAGACGATTGAGAGGGCCTCCCACGATCCAGCCCGCCACCGCGCCCACCAGGCTCAGCACGCTCACGGCGATATGCAGCGACAGGGGCTTCAACAAGGCCGCGTAATTGCCGGGCAGATGTTGCATCCCCAGTTCCAGCCAGTATGTCAGCCAAGGGTAGAGATACCATCCACAAGCAGCGCCGCCGGCCAGCGCAAAGGCCACACGCGGCAGCGGCGGCGTCATGCTTCCCTTGACACGCGGTTTCAACAGCAGCGCGGTCAAGGCCGGACTGAGCGTGAGCGAGTTGAATGCGGAGATCAGCGTCGAAACGGCGATGGTTAGAGCGAACTGCCGATAAAACTGGCCCGTGATGCCGGAAATAAAAGCACAGGGCACGAAGACGGCGCTGAGGACGAGGCCGACAGCGATGACCGGGCCGGACACCTGTTCCATCGCCTTGATGGTCGCCTCACGCGGCGCTAGCCCATGCTCGATGTGGTGTTCAACCGCCTCCACCACCACGATAGCATCATCGACCACGATGCCGATCGCCAATACCAGACCGAACAAAGTCAACGTGTTCAGACTAAAGCCGATGGCGATCATGACCGCGAAGGTGCCGATGATGGCCACGGGTACGGCAACGAGCGGAATGATGGCCGAGCGCCAGTTCTGCAAGAACAACAGCACCACCACCGCCACCAGGATCACCGCGTCGCGCAGCGTCTTGAACACTTCCAGAATCGATTCCTTGATGAACGGTGTGGTATCGTAAACGATGTCGTAATCGACGCCTTCGGGGAAGCGATCTTTGAGTTCCTCCATCTTGGCCCGCACCCCCGTGGCGACATCCAGCGCGTTGGAGCCGGGCAACTGGTAGATGGACAGAGCCACCGAGGGCTTGCCGTTGAGGGTACATTTCTGATCGTAGCCGAGCGCGCCCATTTCAACCTTGGCCACATCCTTGAGGCGCACGAGCCGACCATCGCCGTCATCGCGGAGGATGATGTCCTCGAACTGCTCGGGATTCATCAAGCGGCCCATCGTACTCATGGTGTATTGGAACACCTGACCGTTTGAGACGGGCGGCTGACCGATCGAACCGGCCGCCACCTGAATGTTCTGCTCCTCAATGGCCCGCGTCACAGTGGAAGCCGACAGGTTGCGCGAGGACATCCGGGAAGGATCGAGCCAGACACGCATACTGTAATCGCGCTGTCCCAGATAGGAAATGTCGCCGACGCCCGGCAAGCGTGACAGTTCATCCTTGAGCTGAATCGTGGCGTAGTTGCTGAGATAGAGATCCTTGCGACTTTCATCCTTCGAGAACAGGTTGACGATCATCAGAACGCTGGGTGATTTTTTCTTGGTCGTGACACCGCGGCGTTTGACTAGATCGGGCAAGATCGGCTGGGCCAGGGCGACGCGGTTCTCGACGAGAACTTGCGCCATGTTCAGATCGACGCCATGCTTGAAAGTGACGGTGAGGGTGTAGGTGCCGTCGTTGGTGCATTGCGACGACATATACATCATGTTCTCGACGCCGTTGACCGCCTGCTCGACAGGGGCGGCCACGGTATCAGCTACCACCTTGGCGTTGGCCCCAGGGTAGACGGCGGACACCTCGACGGTCGGCGGCGTGATTTCGGGATATTGAGCGATCGGCAAGTTGAGGACTGCGATGAGGCCGCCCAGGACGGTGATGATGGACAGCACCGAGGCGGCGATCGGCCGATTGATGAAGAACTTCGAGAACACGGTCGCTCCTCACTTCTGCTTGACGGATTCACGGAGGTGCGTGGGGGGCGCTAAGCTGCCTCCCTTGCGCGGGACGGGGGCGTGTACGCTCGCGTTGAGCGAGGCGGCCGGGATGGCACGAAGACGACGGAATAGCGTGGGCGGCCACAAGATCATCATCAGAGCTTGGAGTAGGGCACCGCTTGTCCAACGCACCAAGTGCGAGGCGAACAGGCGTGTCTCGCCAAGACTGTCAATAGTGTAAAAGAACACCGGCGTCAGAAAGATGCCGAACAGCGTGACGCCGAGCATGCCGCTGAAGACGGCGGTGCCCAGCGTGCGCCGCATCTCGAAGCCGGCCCCGTGTGAGATCATCAATGGCAGCACACCGAGAACGAAGGCCAACGAGGTCATGATGATCGGCCGCAGACGCAGCTTGCACGCCTCCAAGGTGGCTTGCCGGCGCGGTACGCCCTCGCTGCGCTGCACCTTGGCGAACTCGACAATCAAGATGGCATTCTTGCTGGCTAAGCCGACCAGCACGACAAAGCCGATCCGCGTGAAAATGTTGATGTCCATGTGGGCGATGTTGACGCCGATGATGGCGCTGAGCAAACACATGGGCACGACGAGAATGACGGCCAACGGCAACGACCAATTTTCGTACTGGAACGCCAATACCAAGAAAACCATCAGCACGGCGAGGCCGAAGATTTTCATGGCGTCGTCGCCGGACTTCACTTCGAGGTAGGACATGTCGGTCCATTCGTACCCCATGCCGGGCGGCAGTTCCTCCTTGGCCAATTTCTTCATGATGGCGATGGCATCGAAGGAACTCATTCCCGGCGGAGCGCTGCCGTTGATGGACGCGGACGGATACATATTGTAGCGCGTCAACACCAGGGGACCGTTGACCGGGCGCACGTTGGCCAGCGAACCGAGCGGCACCATGTTGCCCTTGCGATTGCGGATCTTCAGGCGCGGCAGATCTTCGGGCTGATCGCGGAACTGCGAGTCGGCCTGGACGATAACCTGCCAGGTGCGGCCGAAGAGGTTGAAGTCATTGACATAGGTTGAACCTTGATAAATCGCCAGCGTATCGGCGAAATCGGTTAGTTGAACGCCCTTGGTCAAGCACTCGCGTGGATCAGCCTCGATATGCAACTGTGGCACGTTGGCGCGGAACACGGAGAACACGCCGACGAGCGGCGGAACGCCCTTGTCCGGCGGCATGTAGGCGCGGCGGACCAGATTCTCGGTTTGCTTCTGCAACTCTTGTGCGCCCAGATCACCGCGATCCTCAAGCATGAACGAGAAGCCGCCCGCGCGACCGGCGCCGCGTACCGGCGGTGGACCGAAGACGGCGACCTGCGCTTCGGAGATCTTCGTGCTGAACTCCTTCCGCAAGTGCATGGCGATGGCGTCACTGGATAGACTCGGATCACGGCGTTTGTCGTAATCGTCGAGGTTAATGAACATGGAGCCGAAGTTGGAGCCGTAGGCGTTGAGTACGAACGATTGGCCGCGAATGGCCGTGGCATGGAGGACGCCCGGCGTGCTGCGCGCCATATCTTGCAGCTGTCGCATCACGGCATCGGTGCGCTCCGCCGAGGCCGAATCGGGCAATTGCACGTTGACGAGCATGTAACCCATATCCTGCGAAGGGATGAACCCCTTGGGCGTCGCGAGGAAACGCCAGACCGTCGTCGCGACCAGGACACCGTAGACCACAAGGACGAGAAAACTGACGCGCAGCATCATGCCGACCGAGCGCGTATACCAATTCGTCGCCACGCCGAAGGCCGCATTAAACGTGCGGAAGAACCAACCCAGCAGATAATTCAACACGCGACCGGTGATCCAGCCAACCATCACTCCGAAAACGATCATCACCGCAGGCGCTGCCCACGGCAGCATGGGTTGCGCCAGTGCCGCGTAAGACGCTGGAAGATGCTCCGCGCCTTGGCTCATCCAATAGGTCAGCCAATCCGTCAGGAAGTACCAGCCCGCCCAGCCGCCCGCCAGCGCGAAGGCCACACGCGGCAACGGAGGAGCGTTCTGCGTGGCACGCGGTTTCAGCAGCACCGCCGCCAGCGCTGGACTGAGGGTTAGCGAATTGAACGCCGAGATGATCGTCGAAACCGAGATCGTTAGGGCGAACTGGCGGAAGAAATGCCCGGTAATGCCGGAAATAAAGGCACAGGGCACGAAGACAGCGCTGAGGACGAGACCGACGGCGATGACTGGGCCAGACACTTGTTCCATCGCCTTGATGGTCGCCTCACGCGGCGCGAGACCGTGTTCGATATGATGCTCGACCGCCTCCACGACCACGATGGCGTCATCGACCACGATACCGATGGCCAATACCAGACCGAACAGCGTGAGGTTGTTCAAACTGAAACCGAGCGCGAGCATGACGGCGAAGGTGCCGATGATGGCGACCGGCACGGCAATGAGCGGGATGATGGACGACCGCCAATTCTGCAAGAACAGCAGCACCACCACCGCCACCAGGATAATGGCATCACGCAGCGTCTTGAACACTTCCTTGATCGATTCGCTCGTATACGGTGTGGTATCGAAAGCGACTTCGCACACCATCCCTTCCGGGAAGTCCTTCTCCAGTTCACGCACCCTGGCCAAGACGCGCTCATGCACATCCAGGGCGTTGGCGTCGGGCATCTGGAAGACGGCGAGGAAGATGGTGTCGCGGCCATCGAAGTTGACGCTGACGTCCGCATTCTTAGCGCCCAGTTCAACGCGGGCCACATCCTTGAGGCGGAGGATTCGACCATCTACCGTCGTCCGCAGGATGATGTCCTCAAACTGTTTGACTTCGGACAATCGGCCAAGGGTGTCCAGTGTGATCTGCAATTGCTGCCCCTGAGCGACCGGCTGCTGACCGATGGAGCCGGTGGCGACCTGGGCGTTCTGTTCGCGGATGGCTCGTACCACATCCGAAGCGTTGAGGTTGCGTGCCGCCAGCTTATCGGGGTCCACCCAAATGCGCATACTGTAATCGCGCTGCCCGAACAGAAGAATGTCGCTGACACCCTCGATACGGAGCAATTCATCGCGGATTTGGAGCAGGGCGTAATTACTCAGGTAGAGTTGGTTATAGCGTCCGTCCGGCGCGTTGAGCGACATGCCCATTAGAATGTCGGGCGAGCGCTTGCGGGTGGTGACGCCGGTTTGCTTGATGACGGTCGGCAGCGAGGGCAAGGCTAGGTTGACGCGGTTCTCCACGAGGACTTGCGCCATGTTCAGATCGATGCCATGTTCAAAAGTGACGGTGAGGCTGTACGAGCCGTCGTTGGTGCAGGACGACGACATATACATCATCTTCTCGACGCCGTTGACCTGCTGCTCGATGGGCGCGGCCACGGATTCGGCGACATCCTTGGCACTGGCACCGGGATACTGACAGGTGACGGATACCGTGGGAGGCGAAATCTGCGGAAACTGCGCCAGAGGCAAATTAAAGGCGGCAATCGCCCCGGCCAGGGTGATGAAAACGGACAGCACCGCGGCGAAAATCGGTCGATCGATAAAGAAACGCGAGATCACGGCCGACTCTCCCTTCAGAAGCCCTCATGTTATGGGCGAACGGCTGGCGTAAGCCGGCTGGTCGGGCTTGCGCCAGCCGGCTTACGCCGGCCGTTCGTCTTGTTCTTCGGCGTCACCGGACTTGTCGTCCTTGGCTGAGAACGAGAGGTCGGCGAACTGGCGTTGCTGGCTTTCGACGGATCGAGCGAACCGGCAGCCGGGGCGTTCGCCGGCATTTCAACATCCTTGATTTTGACCTTGATGCCCGGCCGCACCCGTTGCAACCCGCTTACGACAACCTTCTCATTTGGCTTCACACCCACACGGCTAATGAGTTTGCCCTGTGCGTCAAGGTTCTCCTTGTAGGGCTTGATGACGCGCAGCCCATCGTGCAGTCGGCCAATTTCCACACGCCGATAATCTACCTCGCCCTCATGCTCCGCGGAGTTTTCGTCCTTGACGACGTAAACGAACTTTTGTCCCTGATCGGTCACCAGCGCTTTCTCGGCGACGAGCAGGGCCTTCTGCTCTTTGCCAATGGGCAAGCGGACGCGGACGAACATACCCGGGACGAGGATCCCAGGGATGTGTTCTCCCGAAGGAAGGACTCGATCGGGATTTGCGAACGTGCCGCGCACGCGCAACGTGCCGGTGCTGGGGTCCACATAGGAATCAAAGAAATCGATCGCGCCCTTGTGAGGCCGGTCTTCATCGTCCGCCAACCCCATCTCGACGGGGGTGCCGGTGGGATCGCCGTTGATGTCGCCTTTCTCCATCAGGAGCAAGATGCGATCCACCGTTCGTTCATCCACATCGAAATAGGCTTTGATGGGATCGATGGCTCCGATGCTGGTGAGGATGGTATCATCGGCCTTGACGAGATTGCCCGGATCGATGGCGGCTTTGCTGACCCGGCCACTGAGCGGAGCATGGACCTTGGTATAAGCCATGTTGACCTGGGCTTTTTTGAGCATCGCCTTGGCCGCCTTCAGCTTTCCCTCCGACATGACGTAGGTGCCCTTGTACTTATTACGCTCCTCGGGGCTGATGGCGCCGGTCGGCAGCTGCTGTGCCCGTATCCAGTCCGCCTTCGCCTGGTCGTGTTGCCCCTGAGCTTCCCCCACGTTGCCTTCGGCGAGCGCCAAGTCGGCTTCATAAAGTTGCGGGTCGATTTCAAACAAAACATCGCCCTTCTTGACCGTGCCGCCTTCCTTGAAGTTTTGCTTCAACAAGTAGCCGGTGACGCGGGCCCGAAGCTGGATGGTTTGATCCGATTCCAGGCGACCGGAGAATTCTTCGTAATCGGTAATTTCCTTGTAGACGGGTAAGCTGACGAATACCTCCGGCGGCCCTTTCTGTCCGGCCGGCGCTTGGTGATGCTCGCACCCACCCAGTCCCACGCACGCCAGAAGTCCGAGGCCAAACCAACCAGCTGCCAGGATGTTTTTCATTGGTCTTCCTTTCGGTCGTCCTCTTGCCAGCCCGCGGCGCCAGCAAGGGAGTCCCTCGCTGGCACTGCGGGCTGCTCGAAACAAGGTTGGGTAGGAAAGCCTGACCTACAGTTTCGCACCGCTCCCCGCTCTGCGTCGCCGCTCTGCGTCGCTGAGAATGCCGTGAAACGCGATATCGAGAATATCCCGCGCCTGCGTCTCCACCGTTTGCTGTTGGCCGATAAAATAATTGGTGAACATCGTCCCATACAACAAATTACTCATCACGTCGGAAATGCGCTCCACGGGCACGTTGCGAATACGGCCGGCCTCAATCAGCGAGCGATACAACGCCTGCCAACGCTGCACGTTGACCTCGCGATGTTCAAAATAAGTCGGCTTCTTGCGGTCCTTGAACTGGGCGCGTTCCTGCATGAGCAACTCGACGTATTCGGGATGTTCGGCGAAGAAAGTCAGGAAGGCGCGGACGGCGATGGCGATACGATCCAGCGGTTCCTCGATGCCTTCAATGCTGCCATCGACGCACTGGCGCATCAAGCGCATGACGCGGTCGGCGGCTGCCAAGAACAACTCGCGTTTGCTGGGGAAATAGCGATAGATGGTGCCCTTGCCGATATGGAGTTTCTCGGCCAACAGTTGGGTGTCGGTATTGGAGTACCCATGTTCGGCGAACAGCTGCACGGCCGTCTCCAGGATCTGTTCCTGGCGTTTGGCTCTTCGGCCCGGATCGGCTGGGCGTCCCGGTTTTCCGTTCACCGTCTGCGTCATGAATCGCACTCCCTCAGACGACAACTTGGCTGTTTCGACCACTTTGTCGTCACGAAATGGAACTGACTGGTCAGTCCTTTTATTGTTGGTACGTTAACGGCGGCTTGCTGTCAAGCGGAAAAAATTGCGTATTCTGCCGGATTCCCCACAAACAGAACTGCTGAGGAAGAAAGAAAAGAGCCGTTTGCGGCTCAGCGTACGGAAAACGCTAAGCCGTAAACGGCTAACTCGACGTTATTCGTGGACAAGTTCTTAACCGAGTAGCAGGCTGGGTTCCCAGCCAACACGTTCGGCGGAGGCGCGCAATTTCTCCAGAGCGCGGTTCTGAATCTGCCGCACGCGCTCCTTACTGATGCGAAGCAAATGACCGATTTGACGCAGACTATGCGTACCATTGCCGGTCAGACCGAAGCGGAGATCGAGTACCTTGCGTTCGCGCGGCCGCAGGTTTTCCATGAGGAAGTGTAGAGCCTCCTGGCGTTCGGAGTTCTGCCGCAGCGTCGTACTCTCGTTGTCCGGCATCGCTTCCGTCAGCTTGAAATCGCTGTCGTCATCGAGGACGGCATTGAGTGAGACGGGCGTGCGCGTTGCGGTTTGCAGGTGGGTAAGATGTTCGAGGCTGCTGCCGGTGCGTGAGGCGAGTTCTTGCGGGCTGGGCAAGTGCTTGCCACCGTGAGCCAGCGCCTCGGACTCTTGCTGGAGCAAACCGAGTTCCTGCAAGTGATGCGGCGACAGGCTAACCAGATGGCTCTGCCGAGCAACGGCGATCTGCAAAGTCTGACGAATCCACCAGGTCGCATAGGTGGCCAGGCGGGTGCCGTGACTGACATCGAAACGATCAATGGCCTGCATCAGGCCGCAAACGGCTTCTTGGAGCAGGTCGGCATAGCTGAGCGCGTGGTGGCGGAATCGTTTGGCAACGTGGGCGGCGAGGCGAATGTTCGCGGAGGCCAGACGATGTTTGAGGTGAATGTAGCGGTCGTGCAAGCGACGAACCGCAACGACTCCTCGGGCTTCGTTATCACAGTGGTCGCGGATGAACTGAGCCATGGGCCACGGCTCCAAGGCGGGGCGATGCTGGCGGAGGCGGGAGAAGTTGCGGATAAGCACTCGAACCAACTCGCTCTTGGTCTCCCAGAAATCGGCGAGCAACTCGCGTTCTTCCTCAGGAGTCAAAAGATCCGAAGAAAAGATAGTGGTCGGTGTCACCGGTGCCATCTCTTCGGTTTCTGGTTGGCGCTTCCGACGTCGCGTCTTCATGGCCGTCTTTCCCTACATCTAGAGGCTTGTCAAGTCCCATCACAACAACAACTTGCTATCGTCCGTGTGACGAACGACAACAAGAACCTACCCCCGTGCCTTCGTGCGAAAAACCAGCAACGGTCGCCCGCGCTGGCAACGAAGAGGCCGGCTTTCGCTGGCACGGTCATCTTCTCTGTCCATGCAGAAACAAAAACACGTCTTGCCCGATGGAACCACCTCGGTCGGGGAAACAACTTCTACTCATCCGTGAGAGAGTGGCTCCGTTGGCTCGGCGCACAGGGCATACGGTCGCGGACTCTACCGCCAGGGAGGGGAAGGCCACCTTACCAGGTTCGCAATCCTTTTCGAACCGTATGCTGACGAAGGGGTTCTCCCTGTTCTTCCTAACGTGCCGGCTTATTGTAAAGTCCCGACGAAGCCATATCAAGATTTATTATCGAAAAGTCACGAACGACTTTTCGGAACGACTTTTCTCGACGAGCGGTCGGTCCCGCCGCCACCAAATTATTCCGGCACAAATTGTCTCTCCGCGTCCTGAAACCAGCGAGCCGTGTCTGGCCGACGGAAGGGGGACCATTTGGACTTCGGTGCAATGTGAGTTAGAATAGTAGGTGGATTCTCTCGCCGTGTGGTGCGCTGCCCACGCCCGAGACAGGCCGATCCAACGAAGGCTCGGCCGAGGTTGGCAGTCGGCGACCGGGGTGCGCTGGTGAAGGTCCAGAGATGTTCGCTGCTGGTAGTCGATGATGAACCCTATATCCTACCGACTCTGTCCGCCTTGCTGGCGGCGGAATTCGATGTAGTTACCGCCGACAGTGTCGAATCCGCCCAGGCCATCTTCGCCCGCCAATCGATCGATTTGATCCTTACCGATCAGAAAATGCCGCGACAGACCGGCATTCAACTGTTGGAATGGGTCCGCCAACACCACCCGCGCACCGTCCGCCTGTTGATGACCGGCTACGCCGAGTTGGAAGACACCGTCGATGCGATCAATCGCGGACACGTCTACTATTATTTGCTCAAGCCGTGGCGTACCGAGGAACTGCTGCAAATCCTTCGCAATGCCGCGGAAAAGTGCATTCTCGAACACAACCGCGACGACTTGCTCGAACAACTACGCCAACTCAACAGCGAACTGGAAAGGCGTGTCGGCGAGCGCACCGGCGCACTGCAAGAAGCGAATCGTCTGCTGGAACAGCGTGCCCGTGAACTGGAACGGCTGGCGCTGACTGATCCGTTGACAGGCCTATTCAACCGCCGTGCCATGGAGGAACTCGCTCGCTTTGAACTGAAGCGCCATGCACGCTATCCCAGTCCGCTCACGATCGGACTGATCGACATCGATCATTTCAAGGAGATTAACACCGAGTTTCTGCTGCCGGGCGGCGATGTGGCCTTGAAGGGGCTATCGCGCATCCTGACCAACTCGCTGCGCGAGGTGGACTCGGTCGGCCGTATCGGCGGCGATGAGTTTTTGATTATCGCGCGGGAGACGAATGAGGAGGGAGCGAACCGGCTGGCCGAACGCATCCGCGCCACCGTGGCGGAAACCGCGATTCCCTATGAAAAGCGGTCGATCCACATGTCGGTGAGTGTCAGTTTCGCCGTGGCCGAGGTCGGCGTGCCGGTTGACTTCGACGTCATGTATCGGATGGCCGCAGGCGCCATCAAGGACGCCAAGGACAAGGGCCGCAATTGCTTCGCCGTCTGCCGCGTCGCGACCGTGCCTTCCTGAAAATATTCTCTTTTACCGCTCCAAAAAATCGCCAATAGCCCGAAGTCGTTCGGCGGCGAGACGAGTTTGTCGCGCCAAACGCCACAATTCCCGAATCAGTGAGGGATGACGGAGTATCGCCCATGCTAGACTCGGTGGCGATACGCGGCCATGACGTAACAGATCGACGAGATGAGGCGAAAGGGCCGTGTTCAAATCATCGGAAATGACCCGAACACAAGCAAAGGGCACACCTTGTTTATGGCACATGCTCGCTACGATGGCGGTTTCCATGTCTACGGCGATGGCTTGATACTGTTGGCCGAGGCGCTGTTTCTCGCGAGGATCGCTCACCAATTCAGAAACGGTCAGTAATCGGCCTGCAATTATGTCGCGGCTAAACGAGGAATTTGTCGTCGGCCAGCGGTTTCCTCTTTGATCGAGAACCTCCGTTGCCACGATGAGATCGCCGACGCGCTGTTCCGGTTGTAATGCTCCTGAGAAACCGGCGGACAGAACAAGGCGCGGTCGATAAGGCACGGTCCCGAAACACGGCGATCCCAGGCACCAGCGCAACGCCGTTTCCATCGCCGCTGCGCCGAGGCCGGTCTCCAGCATCAGCACCGTCCGCCCTGAGCGGGGGGCGTCAGCCCCCTGAGATTCTCGGAATTGGGCGCGGCAGGGCGCGCCGGCGAAGCGCTGTTGAAAGCGATAGTCACGCCGGAAGTACATCGATTCCCGGCGCAGAGCGAAGACGACGCACGGATCTTCTCGAATGCAGAATGCAGAATGCAGAGTGCAGAATGAAGAACAAGATGGTTCTTGTCTTTCATTCTGCATTCTGCATTCTGCATTCTGCATTTCGCTCATGATAGTTGCCACATGAGCATTTTGAGACTATCGCCCATACGCTTGTTGACGCCCAGCGCGGCCGATGGTTCATAGCCGCAGTGAACCATGCAGTTTTCGCAGCGTGGGTCTTTGCCGTAGCCGTAGTTCTCCCAGCTAGTGTTTTCCATGAAGTCATCGAACGTCTCGTGGTGTTCATCGGTGATGAGATAGCACGGACCTTTCCAGCCCTTGACGTTGCGCGTCGGATTGCCCCAGGCCGTGCAGGTCAGTTCGCGCTTGCCGCTGAGAAATTCCAGGTAAATCGGCGATGACATCATGCGGTATTTATACAAGAGTTTCTCGGCTTCCTGGAACTTAGCGCGGATGTCATCGCGCGTCATGAAAATCTCGGCGGCACCCGTCGGATTGGTTTCCTGCACCGCCGTGTAACCGTAGGCCGGCGAAAGCATGAAGCCATCGACATTTAATTTCGTCAGGTAGGCGAACAACTGATCGATCTCGTCGAGATTGGTTTCCTTGTAAATGGTCGTGTTCGTGCAAACGAGGAAGCCGGCGCGCTTGGCGGCGATAATGCCTTCAACGGCGGCCTTGAAAACCCCCTTGCGTTCCACGGCCAAATCGTGCGTTTCCTCCAAACCGTCGAGATGGACGTTGAAGAAGAAGCGGCTGGTGGGCCGGAATTCATGCAAACGTTTTTTGATGAACATGCCATTGGTGCAGAGATAAATATGCTTACGGCGTTTGAGAATACCGCGCACCAGCGAACCGATTTCCGGATAGATCATCGGTTCGCCGCCGCAGATGCTGACGATGGGTGTGCCGGCCTCATCGACGGCTTGCAGACACTCCTCGATCGTCAATTTGTCCTTGATGGTCTGCGAGTATTCGCGGATGCGCCCGCAGCCGGTGCAGGTCAGATTGCAGGCGTGCAGCGGTTCGAGCATCAACACCAGCGGATAACGCTTTTCACCAGATAGTTTCTTGCGGGCCATGTAGCCCACCATCGTCGTCGTCAGACTCAGCGGGAAACGCATGGACAGATACCTCCGCGTGATGGGATCGCCGATTTCCGTAGGGTGGGCAGAGGGCCGCGAGACCCATCAGCGGGCGTGTGGTGGGCCTCGCGGCCCTTTGCCCACCCTACGAGCGTGCAGCCAGTTTGTCTTCGCTAATTCGATACCCGACGTTGGACGTTTGCCGATTAGTTCGCTCATAGCGCGCCAGCGCCATGAGCGGAAAATAAAGGCGATACAAGTGATACTTTAAGTAGAAAACTTTGGGGAAGCCGGTCCCGGTGAACGATTCTTCTCGCCAGTTGCCGTCTTCGCCTTGCGTGGTCAGCAGATAGTCGATGCCATTCCGAACTGCCTCATTCTTGTGTTCGTCCGCGGCGAGGAGGGCAAGCAACGCCCACGCTGTCTGTGAAGCTGTCGGTGTGCCCTTGCCGGCGAGGGAAGGATCATCGTAGCTGCGGCATGTTTCGCCCCACCCACCGCACGATTGTTGCACCTGCCGCAACCAGGCGACGGCGCGGCGCACCATCGGATCTTGCCTATCGAAGCCAATGCTACGCAGACCACAGAGAACCTGCCAGGTGCCGTAAATGTAATTGACGCCCCACCGACCAATCCAGCCGCCCGCTTCTTCCTGCGTTTTCCGCAGAAAAACGATTGCACGCCGCACCTGCGGATGATCGCACCCAAAACCGTAATGCCCCAGCGCTTCGAGGACGCGCGCGGTAATATCGGGACAACTCGGATCGAGCATGGCGTTATGATCGGCGAACGGTACCAGGGTAAGGACTTCGCGATTGATGTCGCGATCGAACGCGGCCCACCCGCCGTCACAGTTCTGCATCCCCAGTAGCCAGCGCAAACCACGTTCGACGGCTGGCCTCCCCTCGGCGGTGTTCATTTGCCCGGTCTTCGCCAGCGCCATCAGCACCATCGCGGTATCGTCGGTATCGGGATAGTAGGCGTTGCGATACTCGAAGAACCAGCCGCCCGGTTCGAGTCCGGGATTGGTCAAACTCCAGTCGCCCTGCCGACGTACTTCTTTCGCCAGCAACCAGCGCGTCGCCGATTGGATCGCGGGATGATCGCCGGGCAGTTCGGCATCGGCGAGCGCATTGAGGGTAAGGGCCGTGTCCCACACCGGCGAGAAACACGGCTGCAAACGCACGGTATCGCCTTCTTCGATCATCAAATCTTCGAGCTGTTTGAGTGCCCAGCGCATTTCGGCCGCGTCTTCGCCGACGCCGAGGCATCGCAGCGCGACGACGGTGTAGATCATCGGCGGGAAGATCGCGCCAAGCCCATCGCTCTCGGTAAGATGCTCACGCATCCAGGCGGCGGCGCGTTTCAGCGCAAGGCGGCGGATCGGCCCCAGCCACGGCTCGATTTTCTTGTAGAGACAATCGATGCCGAGGAAAAAGTTCGTCCAACTCAGCAGACGCTTGCAAGGTTTGGCCGGCCACAGGGGTGTTTCGGGTTGATGAAGAAAGAGTTCGCTTATCCCTAATTCCGCCGGCAAACGACGCATCGGTTTGCACGCTGAGAAGATGCTCAGCGGCACGACGATGGTGCGCGTCCAACTCGACATGGCGTAGAGATTGACGTAAACCCAGCGCGGCAGCAACACCATCTCCGGCGGCACCGAGGCGCAATTGGCGTAGGGAAACTGCCCCAGGAGAGCGAGATAGAATTTGGTGAAACTGTTGCAATTGACCGCGCCGCCGAGTGCGCGAATGACTTCGCGGGCGCGGCACATGTACGGCGCTTGGGGATTGTGGCCCGTCAGCTTCAGAGCGAAGTACGCCTTGACGGAGACGCTGAGGTCGGCGGGACCATCGGGATAGTTGCTCCACCCTCCCGCCGGCATCTGCTGCTGAAGGAGGTAGCGCGCCGCCTTGCGACAAACCTCGCCACCCTCGCGACCGAGAAACGCCATCAACAGAACATATTCCGATTCGAGGATGGTATCGCCTTGCAGTTCGCCGACCCAATGGCCATCGGTTTGCTGCTTGGCGAGCAGACAGTTCCTCGCATTCTCAATCGCGCGATGCAGAGGAGAGGAGCGAGCGGAATCGTGGCGGAGATGGGCATCCGGCCGGCGCGGCGTGGTCCGCGTTCGTGATGATGAACCTTTCACGGGAGTCCTTTCCACTTCCTGCGACTATCTCCCTCGACCTTGAAGGCTTGGGTAATGTACCCGTTTGCCGTGAAACCCCGCAAGATGAACTCGCCGTCTTCGTGGATGGCAGGGAACTGATACAATCCGGGGATGGGAGGTTTATCATGAACGCCATCCGCATCCGCAAACACATTGACTCGGACACGCCGCATCTGCCGGAACTCCGGGCGCTGATCGGCAAGACCGTCGAGATTATCATTCTCGATGAAACAGCCGGTCCGGAATTCAAGCAATTGGAAACGGAAGAAACCTTCTTCGGTCTGGCCCCGCCGCCACCGACACCGGAAGAGCAAGCAGCGGATTTCCAGAAGTTGCGCGAGCGGGCGAAAGGAGACGCGAAGCTAGCCGCGTTGCTCGAAGCTCTCGAACGGAACGACCTGGAAGTTGACGCGATCATCCGGGCCAGGGGGCTGCAATGATTCTCGCCGATACCAGCGTCCTCATTCGGCATTTTCGCAGCTACACGGACAGTCGCCAGCGTTTGATTGAGACGATAGATCCTGCCGTGTGCGGTCTCACCGTGGCCGAATTTGGCGCGGGCGCTCGGACACCGTCGCAGGTGGTCAGCTGCGCCGCCATCCTCGCCTTTTTCCAGCGCATTCCAATAGCGGAAAGTGTTTGGGAGGCAGCTGGATGCAACCAGGCGCGCCTCGCGTCGAGCGGCTTGATCGTCCCGCTCCCTGACACGCTGATCGCCACCGTCGCCATTGATGCGGGGCTGGAGTTGTGGACCTACGATACCCATTTCGCCGCGATGGCCGCCCTGTTGTCTGGCTTGAGGCTGTTTCACGAGCCGCCGTGATCGATCGCAAGAGGAACTCCCGAAAGCGAAGAGGCGAGCCGCGGGTTGCAACGGCTCGCCTCTTCGACAACCATCAAAGCTACTTCAACCAGCTACCGTCGTGTAATGTCCGCTTTGGGAAGCGCCTTTTTCAACTCGGCGACTCCCTTATCCGTTACTTCCGTGAGGAGGAGATGCACTTCCTTGATTTGGGGGAGTTCCTTCAAAGCATCCAGCCCCGCATCGGTGATTCCGAAGTTGCCGGTAAGGTCCAACTTCTTGAGATTCTTTATATTTTTGAGGTGGATTAACTCCGCATTGCGGATTCTGTTGTTTCGTAGCGCCAGCTCCTCTAATTTGGGGAGTTTCTTCAGGTGGTCCAAACCGGAACCCGTTAGAGCGTCGCCTGATACATCCAATTCTTCGAGGTTCTTCAGGCTCTCAAGATGAGCCAGCCCTTTATCGGTAATCTTCACAGAGCCAAGCGCGCGAAGGGTTTTTAGTGCCGTGAGATTCTTCAGATGAACAAGCCCCGCATCGGTGATCTCGTTGCCGCTCACGGTTAATTTTTGCAACTTCGTCAATCCTTTCAGCTGTTCCAAGCCGGCATCGGTAAGGTTATTCCCCACAAGTTCCAGTCGCTCAAGGTTGACCAAATGTGCCAGACGCTTCACGCCTTCATCCGTGATTCCACATTCCAGAAGCGACAGTTCTTTCAAGTTGGTGAGCAATCCGAACATTGCAAGATCGTCTGGAGAGAGTTTTTTTCTTGAGAACCACACCTCCACGATAGGGGCATCCGCTTGTTTTTTGTCGCGTGTGAATTGACCTCCAAGCTTCTTGATCGTCGCTTCCGCTTCCGCGGGCGTCTTGGGAGCGGCGGGCGGCGTCGAGGGCGTGGGCGTCGGTTTCACGGGGCGAGGCGCGAGGAACGGAGCCGCCTGGACGATGGTATTGAACCAATCCGGCGACCGGATGCGCATGGTATGTTCCACGACGAGAGCCTTACGCTGCGGCGGTGTATCCACGAGCGCCGTTGCCATCGCCTCAAGGAGGGCGCTTACCTTGGGAAGCAAGGGCTTGAACTCGGGGATGGGAATTTTCTTCAAAGTCTCGGGAAATTGTCGCACAATAAGAGAAGCCATGCCGAGAGCTTCTTTGGCGGCTTTTTCGCCTTTTTTGGCCTGATCTTCGTCGGCGAAAGCAAAGCGCAAATCCATCCGCAAGTCCTGGCCGGCATCCATACTCAACGTCGCACTCTTGGCATCCAGCAGGGGTAAATAACCTTGATAGGGCGGTGGAACGTCCTTTTTCTCGATGGGGATCAGAAGTCGCGGACGCACGCCGACAATCAGCGTTTGCGGCCCCGTAGCGGCAACCAGCGAGTCGCTCAACGGGCCTGGCGTCTCCTTGCCGATGGGTCGTTCGAGAAAACGCTTCACGTCTTTCCCCAAGCCCACCACAAAGGTGCGATCGTTGAGGAAGTGTACGGCGGCCGGATATTTTTGGCCCACGTAATAGGTCGCGGTTCCGCCCTTCATCTCCTGTTTCTCGGGCGCGATCAGGAACAACAGGCGTTCGCGCTCATACGGCTTGACCGTGGTTACCAGCGCTACTCCCTGGACCTCGGGCTTCAAAGCCAGGAACACCACCACGGCGCGTTCGATGTCGGCAACCTCCAGGCCGAGGAGTTTCTTATAAGAGGCCAGGACCGAGTTATCCTGAAGTTGCTTGCGGAGTCCAGCCGCGATGGGACGTTTCAAGGTGTCGGCGAGACGGAGCGACACGAAGGCCAGCGCGTCGCGCGGAACGCGGTCGAGATCCGCCGGCAGTCCCTTGCCTCTGGCCGCGCTCGCGCCCGGAGCGGCTACAACGACCGTGTAAATATCGGCCCCCGATATTTTCGCCGTCACGACGCCAACGAGCAGTCGATGCGAGCCAACCTGTCCAGGTTCGGGCGTCCATTGGATCAAGCCCTCTTTCGACATTTTCAGTCCCTTGGGTCCGTTATGCAAAGTGTAAGAGCGCACCTTCTCCATCGGCCGCGAGAGTTGATACGTGAAGGGCTTGCCGACCTCGGCCACGCGCGGCAATTCCGCGCGGTCGGAAACCGGCGGGTCGGGCGGTGGCGGCGGCTCTGCGGACGGTGTCGGAGGTGACAATGGCTTGTCAGTGGCTGGAGCCGCTTTGGTGGGTGGCGGCTCCGACTGGGGTTTCGCGTCTTCCTTCGTCGCCGGTTGAGAGGGTGCCTGAATATCCGCTTGCGTGACCGGCGTTTCCTGGCGCGGCTTGAGGAAGTGGATGCCCGCCACGATCGCGCCGGCAATAGCTCCACCAACGAGAAGCAGCAAAACAGCGAGTACACCGACGATTACGAGTGGCGATTTCTTACGTCGCGCCGGCTGGGTAAGTGGGGCAATGTCGGACTGGACGGCATCGCGGCGCGGTGGTGTCTTGGCCGCTGGGCGAGGTGGGAGGTCGGTCGTCGTGCGGCCGGTCGTGGCCGGCTTCGGCGCGGTGGGCGCTGGTGCCTTGGCGTTGCCGACGTTGAACGGTTGGCCGCACTTCTTGCATAGCAGCTTTTTCCCCAAGGTATCTTCGGGAACGCTGTACGTCGTTTTGCAGGTGGGGCAGTTGATACGGTAAGGCATAGTTGCTCGAGCCTCCAAGTAACAATTCATTCCACAACGATTTCAAAACTATGCTGAATCTCTTTGCCGGATGCATCGCGGATATTGACGATTACCCTTGCCTTTTTTCCCGCTTGTCCGGCCGGCACTTGCCAGCGCAATCGGCCGCCGGAAGAGACGGTCATCCCTTCCGGTCCGGCTTCCAACTTGCAGCGGATGCCGCCGGCCTTCGAGCGGACATCGATGGAGTAGTCATAAGCGCTGCCCGAACGGACGCGCGTCCGTGGGGCGGACAGGACAAACAGGTAGTTCTTGCCATCCTGATCGAGGGAGGCCAACAGATTGAGCGGGCGGACGACAACGCGGTCGTTGCTCTCAGGCAAGGTGAGCAGCACATGGGCCGAGTGGAGATAGTGGATCCGAGGTTCCCCGTTAACCTGGCCCCAGCGCGAGTTGAGACTTGAGCCGGTTACCTTCTCCACACCGCGAACCGTGAACACGGGTCGGCAATCGGCGTTGGCGCAGATCGAGACTTGATTGGTGTTGCGGGACTCCTCTCGCACGGCCAAGAAGAAACGCGGATCCTCGGTGGGTAGCAGGACCGCGCCTTTGAAGCTGTCGGCCGCGATGATTTTCATGTCGCCGTTGTAGATACCGGCCCCGAAGCGGAAGACCAAGCTACCATCCGCGTTGGGCATCGCCCAGTGGCCGTTGAAGGTATGGCCATCCGGAGAAACAAGGTTTATCGCCTCGGCGTTTCGCAAGTGCATCACGGCATAGTGGCGGTCGGATATCGCCGTCGCCCAGCAGATAAAGGTCTGCCCGTCTGCCGACACGCGCAAATCAAACCCCCAGCGTGCATCGCCTTCAAAGGTCAATCCCTTGACCGTGTAAGGCTGCATATGCCCTACATCCCACAACTGAACCTTCCCACCACTCCAAACCATCAGCGGTCCGTCCGAATTGCAGCCCATCACGGCCATGCGTATTGGCCGCTCATCCGAAATCGGCACGGTCTTTTCTCGTTTGCCGGTATGCAAGTCCCATCGTTGTAGCAACCGCTGGCCGGGAACCACGACCATGAGTTTGTCGCGCCCGGCCGCGAACAACACGTCGTCAGATGGTGCATCGATCTCGCGAGTGATCTTCGCCTGCGATACATCGAAGATTGCCAGTTTTTTGGCCTTCTTCAGATGAAAGACGAGGTAACGACCACCGCCCCCGGTACGGACTTGCGCGAACGGCTCCGACAGACGGATCTCGACCTTGCTCTCGGTCAGGTGCGGTGCCGCGATGGCGGGGATGGCATCGGCGGCAGGACCGCCGTCAGCCTCGCGTCGGCGCGGGATTTCCATAAGCTCCGTAGCGGGCGGCGCAGGTTTCTGGGAAGGAGTCGGTTTCGCGGTATCGGCATCTATTCGCTCCGCTATCATGTGCGGTCCATGCGGTAATGGGACCAAGAACCATAAGAAAACGAAGAGGACGCCGCCACAACAGAGAAGAAAGGCCCCAATCGCCGCGACGCCGAGGACGAGGATTCGTTTGGACTTAGTGGGCGATTCGGTCGGGCCGGATGACCTCGCTGGTTTTGAAGGATCGAGTAATTCGGGAGCGGCTAGGCAAATGGTTTCGGCTTTGAGAATCGAGGGTTGCGATCGCCCCTGTTGCAGACGGACATAATATTCGCCCAGTAGTTCGGCAATCTCGTTGGCGGATTGAAAACGATCCGCCAGTTCTTTGGCCTGAAGGCGAGCGATGATTTCGACCAACCAATCGGGAGTACTGGGATTGAACTCCTGGACGGGCGGGGGAGTATCGTCGCAGACCTGGCGCAGGACGGCCAAGGAACTATCGCCCTGGAAAGGCGGTTGGCCGGTACACATGAAATACAGCACGCTGCCCAGGCTGAACAGATCGGCCCGAGGATCGACGACTTCGCCGCGTGCTTGTTCGGGGGCCATGTATTGCGGTGTGCCGACGATGACGCCCGATTGCGTGACACGGACATCGTTGGCGGCGCGCGCCAGTCCGAAATCGGTGATCTTGACGCGCTCGACGCCATTTTCCAGCAGAATGTTGGCAGGCTTGATGTCACGGTGAACCAATCCCTGAGCATGAGCCGCCGCCAATCCCTGCGCCGTCTGCATGCCGATACGCAGGATTTCGTCCAGGTTCAACGGCCCGCGTCGTTCGAGCCGCTCCTGCAACGACACCCCGCCGACGAACTGCATAACGAGATAAGGCACTCCCTTCGCCTCCGCGACGGCGTGGATGGTGACGACATGTTCGTGACAGACGGCGGCGGCGGCTCGCGCCTCGCGGAGAAAACGCTGGCGCGCGGAGGCGATGGACGCGAATTGGGGTGCCATCACCTTGACGGCGACGATGCGGTGTAAACTGGGATCGAGCGCCTTGAAGACAATACCCATACCGCCGCGTCCGACCATCTCAATGATCTCGTAATGGTCGAGTTTGCCGAGTTGGCGCGGCTTGGCGGGCGGATCGAGAAAGGCGAGAGAGATTTCCTCGCACCCCTCGGCTTCATCCTGGGTTGGGATGGCTGGCGCTTGCTGCAATTGTTCCATCGCCTGACGCAGCGCGGCATTGTTGCCCGGCTCACTCCCGCCAAGGTGTCCGGCGACCGCCGCCCACGAATCGACTCCAGCGGCCAGTTTTTCCAGTCGCTGTTGGCAGGCGGCACACGTTTCGAGGTGCTTATGCAGAGCATCTTGCTCCGGCTCCGCCACCGAGCCATCCAGCAGTTTCTTGAGCAGCGACAAATCAGGGCAGGGAGGATCGCTGGCCATGTGCGGATTCCTTGTCCTCATTCCAAGGGGCATTGTTTGATCTGTTCTTTGAGCCGAGCCATGACCCGACTTTTCGCCAAATACACGGCGGCAACGCTCATCCCCAGAAGCTCCGCCGCCTCTTGGCCGCTCTGACCATCGATGGCGGTTCGCCGAAACGCCTCCCAGGTCGATTCCTGTACTTCACCGCGCACACGCTCGGCGGCCCAGGCGAATTGCCGCCGCTCGTACTCGCGCTCCCACAACTCCGCTTGGTCTTCCTCGGGCGCGGCATGTTGTTGAAGCAACTCTTGCACGTCGCTATCGCCGCTGCCCTGGCAGTGTCGCTTGCGTTTCGCCAAGAAATTGCGGAGTTTGTTGCGGACCACGGTGAACAACCAACTGCGGAACGAGCCGCGCGCCGGATCGTAATGAAGGTGTTTGATGGTGCGCGCCACGGCGCGAAGAACCTCTTGCGTTAAGTCGGCGGCGTCGGCGTCCTGCAAACCTTGCTTGCAGAGAAAGCCATGAATCAGCGGCGCGTACACGTCCACGAATTCCGTCCAGGCCCGCGCATCCTGGCTATCGCGGATGCGGACGAGCAAACTCAGCCGGGTTTGGGGAGAATCGGCCATCGGTTCCTCTCTGGGGATAAGTACCGCCGACAGACGAAAATCTATCACGCATTGTAGAAATTGTGGGGCGCGCCTTGCCGATGTCGCAGGTTACTCAGGAGCCAATCCATCCCTTGGCGCGAAACCACGCCACGGTCTCGGCGAGGGTGTCGGCCACCGGACGCGGATGCAGATCGAGTTCGGCGAGACTGCGCCGCGCGTCGAAGTGCATGCGGCGGCGCGTGAGCTTGACGCCGGTGACTGTTGCCGCCGGCATGCGATGCGTGAAGACATCGGCGACGAACTCGCTGATGTAGGCGGCGGCCAGGGCGACAGGGTAGGGCACTCGTCGATGGGGAGCCGGCAGGCCGGTCAGATGGGCAAGCATCTGAAACACAGCCAGAATCGACAGATTTTCGTTGCCGAGCAAATAGCGGCGTCCCGGCTGACCATGCTGCATCGCCCGGATCATACCTTCGGCGACATCGCGCACGTCGATGAGATTCAAGTCGGCGTCGAGGTACTCGCGGCGTTTGCCCTTGCAGAAATCGAGCATCATTTGCGTGGGCGGCGTCCGGCCCAAGTCGCCCGGCCCAACGGGTAGCGTGGGATTCACCACGATCACCGGCGCACCGGCTCGGCCTCGGCGCAGGGCATGACGTTCGGCGAGGTATTTCGAGCGACAATAGGGACCGATGACATCTTCGTAATGGATTTGCTGCCCCTCAGTGATGGCCTCGATCTGGCGAGCGCGCGTGAGGATGCTTTCCGTGCTGGTATGCAGCACGCGCCGCACTCCCGCCGTCAGCGCTGCCTCAATGACGTTGACGGCACCGAGATAATTGATGTGGCGAAACTGACCGCGCTGCTGCACCCATAAATGCGGATTGGCCGCGAGATGATACACCTCCTCACAGCCTTTCACCGCGCGCTCGACGGCTGCCCGATCGCGGATATCGGCGTAAACCAGTTCAATGCGATCCAACGGCAGATGTGCGACAAGCGCCCCCGGCCGCTCCAGCACGCGAACCGAAACACCGCGCTCAAGCAGACGGGTGACGAGGTGATTGCCGATGAAACCAGCACCGCCGGTAACGAGGGACTTCCTCATGGTTTGCGTTCCCGGTGCATTGCGGTCTTGCCGGTGATGAGCGCGAACACGTCGCGGATTTGCTCGAAGCCTGTGCGAAGAAGAAAGTTTGAGTTCCGTCCGTAACTCTTCGCCCCGAGTACGTAGAAATTCGGTTCCGGGTTACGCAGTGCCGTAGCCGCCTGAGAGGACACCGGAAGATTCTCGGAGCCAAGCGCCGCGTGATTCTCTTGAACGTGCAGTTCACGATAGAGGTCCGTGTCTGGTGTGAAACCGACATGGGCGATGAGGCGGTCCGCCTCCCACGTCACGGGCTTGCCGGCGTGCAGAGCGCGGACCTTGAAACCACGATCGGCGCCCGCGCACTCAATCGCGGTCACCACCGTCTGCGGATGAAATTCGACGTTGCCATCGCCGCGCGTGGCGAGCGTGTTGGCGCGGACGGCGAGTTGATCGCGTTCCTTGAGGGCGTCGTTGACGAAGCGTTTGATGGGCTGGGTACCGCTGCCGCGCGCCAGCCAAATAACCCAGGTGCCGGGATGCTTCTGCGCCAGCGTTGCCAGATGGCAGACCGTTGTCGCCGCCGAGTAACCGGAGCCGATAACCAGCGTGGTCTTATCGGCGTAAATACTACTTTGTTGACCGATTATATCTTCTATTTGCCAGGCGATGTGCGGTCGAGCCGCTGTCTCGCCGATGGCCGGGATGCCGCCCTCGCCTAGAAAACGCGGCTGCGAATAGGTGCCCGTGCAGTCGAGTACAACATCGGCCTCCTCAATCATCTCGCGATTGCCGTTGCGCAATAGCAAGAGAAAAGGTTGCTGAGCGCGTCGGGCATCGCCGGCGTAGTCTTCCTTGAGAAACCCCCGCCGCCCGATGTGTAAGACGGCCGTTTCCATGTGGAGATGATCGCGCAGCAGCGCGGATTTTGCCAGCGGCTCCAGGTAGGCGGCGATATGTTCGCGGCCGGTAAGAATATCGTTCTCGGCGGGTAATTCATGCTGGGGTTGGTCGGCGTGGAGGCGCGTCCGTCCCAGAGGTGTGCTATTCATACCGAAGGGGCTAAAGAGACGAACGTGTCCCCAGCGCTGCCAGTGTTCTCCGGCACGGCCGCGCTCGTAGACGGTGAAGGGCAGTTGCAGCGTAGCGGCCTGAAGGGCCGCTTCCAGACCGATAGGACCAGCGCCCAGAATGGCGAGGCGTGGATGATCGCCACGAGACATCAGGCACTCCTTGCTCGCGTCACTGTTCTACGCATCCGGATCGACCCCCAACGCACGCAGTCGAGCGGCCAATTGTTCTGCCCGTTGTTGAGCATGCTGTGCTTGCTCCTGGGCGTGCTGCGCTTGCTCTTGAGAGAGTCGTGCTTGCTCTTGAGAGAGTCGTGCTTGCTCCTCCGCTTCGCGCGCTCTCCGCTCGGCTTGGTCCGCTCGGAGCCGCTCTTGTTCTTGTTGCTCCTTGACTGCCACGAAGGGCAGGAAAGGCTCGTTGTCGGGTCCGAATATCACCAACTCTTCGCCGGACATATCGAAGCGAATGCCCAAGCGGGGACTGGTCCATCCGTGCATCGGCGATACGGCCTGCAAGTTGCCCTCGACCCGCTGCCAACCGGACAACACCACCTCCTCGGGATCGTACAGATAATATTCCTCGACGCCATAATGGTCGTAGAACTCAAGCTTGCGAGCCATGTCTGCATCGCGGTTGCTCGGCGACAGAATCTCGAAGACTATTTGCGGCGCAATATCGTCCTCACGCCATTGCATGTAGGAACCGCGATAGCCTTTGGGCCGACCGAAGACCACCAAAGCGTCCGGGGCGGTGCAAATCGTCGGTTCGCCCTCGACGGCGTACCAGAGCAAATTACCGCCAACGAAAACATTGGGATCGTGACGAAACAGAGCGTCCATGTTGCCCTTGATCGTCACGATCCACTCGTATTGCAGGGTGTTGTCGGCCATGGGCAGTCCATCATCATCGGGATAGAGATCCTTGTCCGGCTCCTCGTGTGATTTGAAGATCATCTCTATCCTCCGTAAAGCAGGAGTCAGGAAGCAGGAAGCAGCAGAGAGGCATCGTAATGGCAACCTGCCTCCTGACCCCTGACTCCTGACTGTCAGCCGATTACACAAACTTCGTGATGCCCGGTCGCGCCACGGGGCCGACGGGCAAGGAGCCAAGCTCATAAGCGGGCGGCGTCAAATCCTCCTTGGAATTGAGCGCCTTGTCCCAAGCGATGACCTGCCCGGTATAGGTGGCCATACGGCCCATGATGGCCATCAGCGAGCTTTTGGCCATCCATTCGCCGTTGTTGATCGGCTTGCCCGCGCGAATGCTGGCGAACAGTTCATCATGCTCATTTTGATACATGTTGTCGTTCTTATGCTTGATGGACCGTGAGCTCCAGAGTTTCTCGGCACCGGGTACGGAGACAATTTTGCCCTCGAAGGGTCCGGTTTCGATGTGGCAGGTGCCCTTGGTTCCCATGATGTGATCGGAGACATCGCTGGGGCAACCCGGCTGTTGACGGCAAGCGGCGAAGAGCTTGACGCCTTTGGGATACTCGTAAACGACGGTGTGATGATCGAAGATGTTGCCGTAGACCGGCTCGGTCCGCACTTGCCGTCCGCCGCAGCCGACCGCGCTGATGGGGTATTCGTCGCGCATGGCCCAGGCCATCTTGTCGAGGCTGTGGACGTGCTGCTCGACGTTGAAATCGCCCGACAGCCAGGTGAAGAACAGCCAGTTGCGCACCTGCCATTCCATGTCGCTCCAGCCCGGTTGGCGATCGCGTTTCCAGGGCGTGGTGGTGTAATAAGTACACTGCAAGGAGGTAATATCGCCGATCGTGCCATCGTGGACACGCTTCATGGTATCGCGCATGCCGTGGTGATAGCGCCAGCACAAGCCGGCCACGACCGATAGATTCTTCTTCTTGGCTTCCTCGGCGGCGGCTAGCACCGCGCGGACGCCGGGAGCATCGACGGCAACCGGCTTCTCGGCGAAGATGTGCTTCCCCGCCGCGACGGCCGCCTTAAAGTGCAGCGGCCGAAAGTGCGGCGGCGTTGTCAGCAGAACGACATCCACCAGAGGGATTACCTGCTTGTAAGCGTCAAAGCCAGTGAAACAGCATTCCGGCTTGACCTGGACTCGGTCGCCGACGCGCTTGCTGCTTTTGAGTTGATTCAAACTGCCTTGCAGACGATCAGAGAACATGTCGCCCATGGCGACGAGTTTGGTGTTTTTATCGGCAGTCAGTGCTTGCTCGGCCGCGCCGGTTCCGCGGTTGCCGCAGCCAATCAGACCGATACGGAGAATATCGCTGCCAGCGGCGTGGACATTGGGAGCCAGCGAAGTCAGGGCCGCACCGGCGGCCGCAACGGTCGCGCCAGCCAGGAAGTCGCGCCGGCTGGCGGGTTTCGCCAAGGAAGTGTTTTGCGACAAGATCGTATCTCCTTTCGAGGGCAGGGAGGAAACTCAGGCGAGTAATGACAGATTGTATTAGTCGCATCCACGTGCGAACTTGTCAAGGACTGAGACCATCAGCGCCTTGAGACGCCGGATCATCTCGGTGATGTACGTCATCTCTTCTAGGTGCGGCGGCCGGCCCAGAATCTTCGATTCTCGATAGCTGAGCCATTTCTTGATTACCGGATAACCGCCGATGGTCATAGTCCATACATCAGCTGGCACGTTGGCCCAACACATATGCTCGTTGATGTACACGTCCACGATACCAGACGGATTGACCTTACTTGAGAGGTTTCCAGCATGGCGAGGTCGGCAGGGATGGGGATGCGCGGCCAGTCCTGCCGTAAGGAGGCTTCGTTGTCGCTGCGGTAGACGGGAGCCTAGAGGACGGCGAGGAGGTGATGGAAGGCGTCTCCAGCGATTGGATCGCCTTGGCGGCCCACGCTCGCCCCTTTGTATGGTACGGCTCAATGTCCCACTGACGGTACAGGAATTCGAGGACTATCGCATCTATTCCCGAATCTACATGTTTCCCGCGAAGATCCTCGTGGTAGATCTAAGCCAAAAAGTACGTCGTGTATGGATCGAATACGTAATTAAGCTGCAAGCGGCCGCTCGTCCTTTCGTTCTCGTACCATCGACAGAACCGCGTCGGCCGCGCGTTCGCATGCGCCGGGTGCGGCCACCTGTTCGCGCAAGGCGGCCAGTTCGCCGCATCGCGTTTCATACGCGGTTCGATCGTTCAGCCAATGCACGACATGATCGGCCATGTTCTCAGCGGGGCAGCCGACGCGGAAGAACTCCGGGAACAATTCCTTTTTGGCCAGCAAATTGACCAGCGTGATATAGGGAACGCGCTTGAGGAAGTGGGCCAGCATGATGCTGATCCAGCGATGACGATAGACTACAACCGAGGGTTTGCCGCGATAAAGCAGTTCCAGGCTAACCGAACCGGACACGGTCAAGCACGAGTGAGCGAGGTGGATAATCTCCGGCGTGCGGCCAATGTGCGTCTCGATGGGCAGGCCAAGCCCCCGCAAGGACGCCTCGACTTGCTGGCGATGACTTTCGCGGAAGCAGGCGACGAGGAACCGTGCATCGGGCCGCCGCGCGTGGATGAGCGTGGCCGCGCGCAGCAGTGATGACAGATTGTATTGCAGTTCCGAGTTGCGCGAACCGGGCAGCACGCCGATGATGACGCCGGGTTTCTCGCGCTGTGCTTGCACGAAAGCACCATCCAAACGCTGTTCGCGCAGCTCGTCGAAATAGGGATGGCCGATGTACTGCGCCGCGACGTTGCGCTGGCGATACCATTCTTCCTCGAAGGGCAGGGTACACAAGACGCGATCCGTCAGGCGGCGCATTTTCTTGACGCGATACGTCAACCATCCCCAAATCTGCGGCGGCACGAAATACAGTACGGGGATGCCGTGCGCCCGCGCGCGCCTAGCCAGCCACCAGTGAAAGCCGGGATAATCGATGAGTACCAGGGCGTCGGGGCGCTGTTCTTGAAAAAAGCGATCGGCCATGCCGAGGATGCGCCAGAAGCGCGGCACATTGGCAATCACAGGTGCCAGGCCGACGACGGCGAGATCGCAGAGTGGATAGAGCAAGCGACAGCCGGCCGCCGTCATGCGTTCGCCGCCGAAGCCGTGTATCTCTGCGCCAGGCTGGCACCGACGGAGAGCGTGAATGAGGTTGGCACCGTGTAAATCGCCACTGGGTTCGCCCGCGCTGACGAACAAACGCATGGGGAGCATCCTGCTAGGAGAGAAACCGATGATGGGCCATCCTGGCCACCGCACGCCGCGACAAGTTACCAGGGAAAGGATGAGGAAGGCAAGGCCGCTTGCGCCGTCAGTTCGACTCTTGGAGGGACTGTCGCAGCTTCAAAGCCGCGGGGGAACCGCCATACGGCCTCAAGAAGTTCCACGTCGGCGGCATCCCAGAGACCACGTCCGTGGAGATCGGCGCACAACTCCCCGACTGCGGCCATGAGTTGGCCACCCCCCCATCTCGGGAACGAACTCTGCCAACGCTTGGAGGGCGGCGAACAGCTGCGCTCGTATCTCGCTTTCACTCACAATCGATCCCTCACGCACGGAGAACGGGAACGACTCTGGCGGTAGCGCCCAATTTCATCTGATCGTCGGTGCATCATCGCCGAAGGAAGTTCCAGAGGTGGCGCGTTTGGTTTGTCATCTGTCGACACCGCGAAGACCAAAACCGATCACTTCTTGGACATCAAACACGACGTAGTTTTCCATTGATGTCATAGAAGTATGGCTTTTCCGGCATAATGGAAAAGGTCGATGACGAGTAGCCCACCCCGGCTTTGCCGGCTGTTACCAGATCCACGCTTACCGTCACTCGTTGATGTGGTGGCACAGCGTCATAGTCAATCTTGTCGGACGCTGCTTTTAGATCGCCAATTTGTATCGTAAATGCCTTTTTATTGTCCTTCCAAACATGGTGTAGCTTCCCTGCGGCGACGAGCCTGGGGCCATCGTCAGCAAAGCGCACCTTCTTTGGGTCTTTCCAGACCCGCTCATCAATTATGAAAAGTGTGCATTTGCTGAGCGACTTGGCGATCTCGTTGCGATCAGGCGAGCCCACGTTGAAAAGCCCTTCGATCCGAGGTTTGGCTTTTCGGAACCAATCACCCAAGTTGAAGGGGCCGACGACAAATAACTCGCTTCTTTGAGCCTTCCCCTCATCAGCGGTTGCAGTCGGCGAGAGGGTGCCTAAGAGGGAAACAAAGCCAGCGCCGCTTAACCCGCCTAAAGCCGCACGTCGAGTCATCTTCCGCATGACATCACCTCCTGTCGTCGAATATCACAATTCAGCAGCCAGTCCACGCAGAAGAAGACGCAATGACTCGACCAACCCTCATCCGCGTGGCCGTTACATCCAGTCGGGTAAGGAGTCGGCGTTGCCGTCGCGTTGTCCTCTGCACGTGCAATTTCCTCAAGATACTTGCGGGATTGTGCTTAACATTTTACCTGATCGCCGGTGCATCATCGTCGAAGGAAGTTCCTGGGGTGAAGTGGCTTGTCTCTGTAGCGAGCCCGAGCCGAGACAACACCGCTTGAACCAACTCCATCTCGACAATGTTGATTGCAGCCCAAATGTGCTTGACCTCCACCGCTTCCCTTGCCTCTTGCGCCAGCATAGTCGCCTGCCCCAAGACTCGTTTGGTGGTTGGCGTCTGGCCGCCCGGCGACAGCACTACTAGCCCGTCGTCCCAGGGTGGAGCGAACTCCTCCATGATCGCCCGCACGCGGTCCCACTCCGGTTCAGCGACTGCCAGCGCCGACGGCCTGGCGTTGACAAGCAGACCCAGCAGCAAGTGCAGCGGGCAGATGATCTCGTAGTGCCCCAAGTTCTTCGAGATTTCTCGGGCAGCCTGAAGCAAAACGCGTGGGCTCTGGCCCCAATAGACCCTCGACCACTCCACGGCTCTCCCTTCGACCGCTGTTTGACGGAACGGGAAGAGTTTCTCCAGCGGTGGCATTGCGAGGACTCCCGGCCCAGGTCGCCTCTGACGCTATTCATTTTGAGCGATATTCTGGAGATCACTCAAGGCGGCGCGGTTCGCTAGCGCCGAGGTGTTTGCGGGCTGCCGAGAGGAAACTCCTTCGACTCCGCAGGCGTGGCGATTGTTTCTGGCCGGCGATGATCGTAAGGATCGGGCAATGTCAGTTTGAGGAAAGGAGCTTTGGTGACGCGCGACGGAATCGGCGCGGCCACGGCAGCGACGGACGATGCCTCCGCCGTCGGATCATCGAGTGGGGCGCGGTCGGAGACGGGCCGCGCGAGGATGGGGAGCGCAATGGGTTGATTCACGTCCACGGACGATACCCGTACTCGGCCTCCCTCCGGCAGCGATTGAGGTTGCGGCAGGATGGGCGTATCGGGCAAGCCGCTCAGCGTTTCATCGATCACGAGCCGGGGACGCACGGGCGCGGACTTCACCAGCGATGGCGGGTGGGGCATCGCGGTATGGCTGGGCGGGAGAGGCAAGGTAGGCGGCTTCATCCCGACCGAAGAGGAGGATCGACGCGGCGGAGGTGTCCGATCCGGTCGCGAGGCTGGCGTTTCCTTCGGCGTCAGCACCTTGGCGAGCAATACGCCGCCTGCGTCATCGGGGAAGGCGAAGCGGGCATTCTCCGCTTCGGCATCCTGACCGCGCGCCACCTGTCGCACCTTGGTTGCCGGTTCGTCGGCATGGGAGGCCCCCTCCGGGGCCACGACCACGGCCGAGCGACTGCAACCGAGCAGCGCCAGCAGCAGACCGCCGCAACACATTTTCCCAAGCAGGGTAGATGATCGGAGGAGCATGGTTCATTCTCTCTCGTCAGAATACACAAATGGCGGCAAGGACAGGGAACGCGCCCCTACTTGGCCGGGATTTCAAGGATCAACTTCACGGCCGTGCCTTCTTTGGGCAGTAGCTTCCGGTTCGTCTCCAGTTTGACATATTTTTCATCCTTCATTGTCAAACTCGTCTGAAACACCGTCTCGTTCGTGACGGGGAAAATGGAAATCAGCGTGCCGGTGAGATCGGCACCGTAGACCTTTTCGTCCTTGTCGGGGTTCGGTTGCTTCAAAGCCGAGCCGGTGAAACGCCACTGAACTTTCGGCATCGGTTTGTTCGTCTTGGGATCAACGAGGACTTTTTCGATCGATAAACGCTTGAATTTGCCATCCTCGGCCGGTATGTCCAGATAGATTTTCACTTCGGGGCCTTTGGGCGCTTCCTTGCTCTCGCCCATGACGGGCGCGCCAGGCTTGAGACCGAGGCTTTCCAATGCCTTGTGGATTTCGCTCGGCTTGGCGTCGATAGTCACTACCGTCTCGTGAGCTTTTTGTCCTTTGGGAAAGGGGTAGCTCGCGATGACCTCGATGGGATAGGGCTTGCCATCTTCACGCTTGTAGCGAGGGTCATTGATAATGCGCGGAGCAATTTTGGCGGGAACGATGACGGTTCGTTTGGCTTTGTCCACGACCAGACCGTTGGCCGATTCCGCTGCGGCAGCAGAGCCATAGACCAAGGGAAAAGCGAGGAAGCAGACGAAACCGAGTTTCCTGAGAGGCATGACGAACTCCTGTCATCCTTGGACGCTGGATTAGCGGATATTACTTGTCTCCAATACACACAACGACGGTCGGCTGCCGGGCGAAGGCACCTTCGAGATTGCAAGTAGCGACGAAAAGCCGGCCACCTTGCAGCACCGGGCCACCGTAGATCATGCCGGGAGCTTTCACGGGATCGGCACCGAGATCGAGTTTCCACTTCGCCGAGCCGTCCGCCAGGTTAATGGCATGAATGACGCCGCGAAGATCGCCGGCGTAGGCGATGCCGGCCGAGACGGCCACCGGAGCGAAAAACGGCGTTTTGGCGTCGTAAATCCAGCGTCGCTCGCCGGTTTGCAAGTCGAAGGCGCGCACCTTGCCGTCGGTAGCCGTGGCGATCGCTAACTCTTTCGTCAGCGCGACGCACGACACAATGCCGCCCGCCACGTCTTTTTTCCACTTTTCCTTGCCGTCCGCGAGGCTGTAGGCAGCGACGGTGCCCCTGGCCCCCTTGAGCTTTTTCGTATCGTAACCAATCGTGCTGCCGCTGACGATGACGAGATCGCCGGACAGCGAAGGACCGCCCCACGGATTGATGCGCAGCGGCGTGCGCCAGGTGATTTTGCCCGTTTTCGCATCGAGGCAAAAGAGCGCACGATCGCCGACTTTTTCTTTGTCGAGAAACGCTGAGGCGACGAGTACGCGATCACCAGCCACCGCGACGGGTGCATCAACGTGCCATTTATCCTTGCCCTGCTGCCACAGGAGAACCGGCGACGGCTTGGGCAAATCTTCCTCGCTCGGCGGAATGGCGAAGGCCGGATCTTTCTTCTTCTCCGCCTCGTACTTCGCCTGCAATTCCGCCCATTTTTTATCGAATAACTTCTGAATAGCCGGCAGGTCCATCTCTTTGCCCGCAAGCGTGACGCGGTTCATGTCCACGCACAGCACGCCGGCCGCGCCGCCGCCGAGATAGACGCGACCGCCAACAATCGTCGGCGAACCTTCCAGATGCACGAGCGTTCCGGGCACGGGCAATTGCCAGAGCATCCGGCCCTTATCCAGACGCAGGCAGTGCAGAATCGCGCCGTCGGTCTGGTGCATGCCATCGCCGAAAATCAATTTGCCGTCGTGGAGGGCGGGCGAACTGACCGCCGGCAATTTCAGATACGGATTACCCTTACTCCAGGCGACGCGCTGCGCGGCCTTGGGATCGATGTTCAGGCAAGTAAAGGTTGGCACATTGAAACCGCCCAGTCCGGAAACGAAAAGATGGTCCTTGGAGGCGACGGGCGCGGCGATGAAGTGATCGGTGGCCTTCCAACTCCATAGCACCTTGGGCGCAGTTGGCCCGGCGACGCCGTCGCTGCCGGTCCGTTGTGGATCGCTTCGGTAGGTGGAAGCTGACTCGGCAGCGGACAGAGGATTCGCCACAGAGACACAAACGACACAGAGAACCCAAGCATGAAGAGAGAAACAAGATCGCATCGGTTGTCGCAAGGAATTGCAGCGTGTTTTTTCGTTAGCCCAGCCCTTTAGGGCTGGGATCGATCGTATCGGACAAGAAGCATTTTGGGGCTTTAGCCCCTCGGCGAGGGCTTTAGCCCTTGATCGTCCGCGCCCCAGACAAAGGGCTAAAGCCCTAGGAAAATGGGAGCGCGCCTCCGTATCCCCAGCCCTGAAGGGCTGGGCTAACGAAAAAACATCCAACGCGGTCGTGGAATAGGCCCGCATGGGGGAATCCTTTACCTGCATCTCACACCCTTTCGTTTTCTCTGTGTCTCGGTGTCTCTGTGGTTAGGATTGCCTTATTCCGCCTTGGGCGTTTTTTCATCCAGCACACCGCGTAAATGCGTGGTCGCTACAACAATTTCCTTGGCCCGGCGTTCGCCGCTGCTGTACAGCACCTCAACGCGATAAGTACCCGGTTGCAAGGCGAAACGTGCCGCGGGTGCGGCTTGACCACCGCGACCATCGCCGCCGGAGACGAAACAGGATCCTTGCAATTTCCCGGCTTTATCCAGCACGTTCACGCGGCTGCCGGTGACGCCGACCTTGCCATTGACTTGTAGCGTGACCGGCGTTCGCTTGGTGGCGAACTCGGGATTACCCAGCAATACACACGATTCTTGGCCTTCATTGTTGAAAACCACATCGAGCATGCCGTCGTTGTTGAGATCCACGAGACATACCGCCTGCGTATTGAAGATGCGTTGATCGAGACCGATGGTTTCGGACGCATCTGTGAAGGTGCCGTCGCCTTTATTGCGGAAGAAACGATTGGGATCGCGAAGACAACCGACGATCAGGTCGAGTTGGCCGTCATTATCGATGTCGCCCCAGGCGGCGCAGGTGGTCGTTGCCGCCAGCGATTTCAGACCGGATTTGTCTGTAATGTCACTGAAATGGCCGTCGCCGTCGTTGTGGAACAACTTGCAGCCGTTTGCCTGCGGGATGAACAGGTCCGGCCGGCCATCGTTATCGTAATCGCCAAAGACCGGACCCGTTTTCCCCGTGCGATAGGTGATGCCGGAATCTTTCGCCTCGACGAATCCTTTCGGCGTATTGAGCGCGAGCAAACCGCTGCCCGCACCGTAGAGAAAATCGGGCCGGCCATCGCCATTGACATCGCAGACGGTCAGCGTATCGCCCTTCACGGTGCTGCCCAGTCCTTGTGGACCGAGGCCGGTTGCATCGGAGACATCGGCAAAACTCCAGAACGCGGCTTTGGGAATCGCGCCCTTGGTCTGGAAGTAAAACGACCATTCGCTCGAACCCTGTCCAACCTTCATCAGGAAGTTGTTCTTGCCGGCTTTCAGCTTGAGGACGACATGATTCTGGTCCGGTGCGCAGGCGCGGGCGATGTCCTCCGAGACGATCTTTTGACCATTGAGCCACACCGTGAGGCTGTCATCGCTGCCGAGCGAAACCGGCAGTTCCATCGCGCTGGCGCACTCAATCTCACGATGAAGATAGACGACCGCATCGACGTTGTTCGCGGGCCGGAACAGGGCGAGATTGTTGATTTGACCGTCGGTGAATTTGCCTTCTCGCCACACGGCTTCCTCGCCGTTCTTGCCGCCGTACTTGCGCGTCAGGTTGATTTCCTTCTCCGGCGGATGGGCAAGTTTGAATCCCTGACCACTGGGGTACGGAAAGGGACCGATGTACGACCATTTGCCCAGACGCAACGGGGCGGTGCCGGGATCAACCGGCCCTTTGTTGCGATAAAGACGCAAACCGTGGAAGCCGTTGCCGAGCAGCAAATCGGGCTGGCCATCGCCATCGTAATCTAGCCACGCCGCCGAGGTCAGATTGTAAGCGGGTTCGTGTGGCAACAAATAAGTGTCATCGCGGAAGGTGCCGCCGAGATTGGTATAGAGTTTCGGTCCGGTCGGCGTGGCTAGCAGGAGATCGGCTTTGCCATCGCCGTTGTAGTCGGCCCACACAGCGGCACGGCAGCCGGTCGCGCCGGGCAAACTAACCTCGTTGAGTGATTCGCCGCCATTTTGCAGCAGCGCGACACGGCCCGAACCGGCGAGACATAGATCGGCCTTGCCGTCGCCGTTGATGTCCACGCTGGAAATGGCCTGGGCATCGGGATCAACACGAGCGACGGCCGAGTAGTGACTGAAACCGGGCATGCCTTGCAAACGGCGGAAGTCTTCGCCGCCCCAACCAACGAAGTCGCGCTTGGGGTTGTAATCGAGTTTGAGGCCGGCCTTCACCCGCTGAATGCGCGCGCGGCGCATGTGCAGATCGTCCTTGTTGCCGTCCACCATGCACGGAACCACCGTCTCACGCCCGGCCACAATGTCCGTGACGGCCGCAGCTAACTTCTCAACATTGCCGGCAAAGCTACGCAGCAGAAACGGTTCGCCGTGACTGAGGTTCCACCACTCGCCGCCCGCGTAAGCCTGATACCAGTAAGTGCCAAGGCAGGTCTCGCTGGCTCCGCCATTGTGGAAGAAAATGGCCGTCTTGCCGACTTCCGCCCACTCCATCGTGTACTGCCATTCGCGTGGGTTGAAACCGCCGCGACCGATGTTGTGGCGAATGATGTCGGTCGGATGCTTGCCCTTCAAGTCGCGAACCTTGCGGAAGATGATGAGATTTTTCGTCTTATCAACCTGCTCGACACGCATCACCAAAATGGTGCTGGATAGCGCGATGACTTGTCCCAAACTGTGCGGCGCTTCGACGTAAGCCTGCGCCGGACGATTCGGATAGAGGCACAGCAAGCCGCCCAGCGCGATAACGCTCAGGCAGCCGAGAAGTCGGCGGATACTCAACATGATTGATCCCTCCGAGAAAAAAGAAATTAGCCACAGATGAACACGGATGAACACAGATAATTCAAAAATCATTCAATGGTTTTCTTGCCTTATCTGTGTTCATCTGTGTTCATCTGTGGCTAATTTCTTCAGGACTTCTTTAACTCTTCAAGGCGCTTGCGGGCCGCCTCTGCGGATTCCGAATCGGGATGATCGCGCAACACGCGCTCCAGCAGTTTGATGGCCTGCTCCGGCTGTTTATTCTCGGACAAAGCGCGGGCAGCTTCCACCAACGACAACGCGCTCAAATGCGGATAATCGTAGGTGAACGGCACCACCAACAGAGCCGTACACGCCTCCGGGTAACGCTTCTGCGCCAGCCGGCACAGACCGATATTCATCTGCGCCCGCGCGGCCAACTCCGTCACCACGTTGTTGACCACCTGATTGTAGGCGTTGACCGCGTTGTCGTACTGGTTCATATTCTGATAGGCCCAACCGATGCCATAACGCGCTTCATGGACCCAGGGACCATTGCCGAAACGATTGGCCACCTGTTCATACGCTTGCCGGCTGGCATCCCACTGTTTGAGTTGACTCAGAGCGTAACCCAAACGCAAGAGCGCGCGATCGGTCAGACCGGGCAGATTCTGGAATGGCCCCTGATCGCGGAAAACGGCCAATTGTTTGACAGCTTGGGCGGCATCGCCACTATGCAGATAGCACTCGCCGGCGCGATACTTCGCCTGAGCGCTCATGGCACTCTTCACGTTGGCGGCGATCGGCTCGAACTGAGCGAGCGCGCCTTTGGTATCCCCCTTGCGCAAGAGACAATCACCGAGCCGCACGCGGATTTTATCGGTCAATTCGGCTGCCGGTTCCTTATCGAGAGCATCGCGCAACAGCTTGATGGCCGCATCGTGTTCGCCGCGCTCCCCGAGCAACTCGGCCAACTCGAAAAGGGCGTCGGCGTTGATGGTTACATCGGGGAACGCCTCGATGAGCGTCTGGTAATGCTTGCGTGCCTCTTTCTCGGCGGCCTGCAACGGCACCAACTTGAGCGGCACTTCGGGAGCCGGAACGTAAGGCGGTTGACGGCCGGCCGGCGTTTTCTTGGCGATGTCATCGCGGCGTTTCTGCCAGAGATCCTGCTGCATTTTGTTCCGCGCGGCCTCGACTTCCTGCTCGGCGACAATGCGGCTTCCCCAGGCGGCTTCGTAGAGCATGCGTGCTCGTGCCTCGGAAGTCGGTTGTTTTTGCCGTAGTTGTTCCGCTTGGGCCAGGAAATATTGCACGGCATCGCGCACATCTTTGATGCCTTCATCAGCATTCTTGCGCGCCGTCGCGTAATCCTGCGGTTTCAGATTCGGCTGGCTCAGGCGTTTGTTCGCCTCGATGATTTTCAGCTGTCCCTCGTCCTTGAGACACTGACCGGCTCGCAACGCGGCGTCGGCAGCCTCCGGCCGTCCCGCCGATTGACGAACGACAAGATCGAGAATTTCCTTCGCTTCACGACGTTTGCCGGACTCACGCAAGGCGACGCCCTGATGGTATTGTAACAACGACACCCAGGCGGCACGCGCGGGATCCTTGAGCATGTTCTGCTCGTGTTGTTGGCGGCACTGGGCGAGAATCTTGGCGGCCTCCTGCGGATTGTTTTGGCCGCGCAGCAACGTGGCCAAGTGCAACAGCGCCATTGGCGCGACCGGCGCATTTTTCAGCGGATCATTGAGGAACCGCCGCAATTCATTGATGGCACCGTTGATGTCCTTGTTGCGAGCCAGAACCTTGGCCCGCTCGAAATGGGCTTGCGGCTGGATTGGATCTTTCGGGAAACGCTGAAGAATCTGCTCGTAAGCGGCGCGGGCGGCGGCGAGCGCCTTGGCCTGGTCGGGTGGCTGCGCGAGCAAGCCAGCCATTCGCTGCTGGCAATAACCGAGTTTGAACAAGGCATCCGCCGTTTGAGGGCCGCTCGGCTGACTTCCTGCGAAGCCTTCCAGTAGCCCGATAGCCGTCTTGAGTTGTTCCTCCAGCTTGCCGGCGGCAAGGGCGTCGTCGGCCTTCGCGGGAGCCTGCCGAATGAGGATGTCGGCCAACTGGTAGGAAACCAGGGCGAGATCGCCATTGCGGTCGGCAGCGGGAATCGCCTCCAGTTTCTCCTTCGCCTTGTCGAGTTCGCCCTTGTGATAGTAGGCCATGCCCAGACCATAGCGGGCCAGGTTCGTATAGGCGAATTCCGGATACTTCTCGGCGAGTACCTGATAGCGCTTGATCGATTCGTCATTCCAGCGGCCAACTTCGCGGGTGCGGTCGGCGGCATTGGGCATTTTCTCCGCGGCCAACGCTTGAAAATAGGCGTTCTCGGCGTGCCGGAACAGAACGGCCGGCAGCAACACGCTCTTGGGATGAGCGTCGCGGAATTGGAGACAAACTTTATCCGATTCGTTGTAATCACCGGCCAGATGCCAGGCTGTTGCCAGGTGTTGCATCACCTCCTCGGCACGCTCTGCCAACAGCTTGTCATTGAGGATTTGCTTGTACGTGGCGGCGGCTTCCTTGTACTGATGGGCCAGCTGCTGGGTGTCGGCCATTTCGAGAAGAATCTCGCCACGGCGTGTCTTCGCATTGGGATCGCTGCTGGCCAATTGATTGGCGCGATCGGCGGCCTTGCGGAACGTATCGAGCGCGGTCTTGAGCGCCTGCTCGTAGGCGGGACGGTTGGCCGGATCGCCTGCGCCGGCCTGAGCCTTGGCGATCCACAACAGCGCTTGGTCGGCCAGGCGCGGCTCCTTGTCCGCCAGGGGTTGCAGCGTTTTCTGAGCCTCGGCGAATTGTCGCAGCTGCACCTGACAGAAGCCAAGCCGCAGCTGGGCCTCAGCCGATAGCGGCGATGTAGGCTGTTGTTGGCGGAAAGCGTTCAACTGCGTCACGGCTTCCGCGAACTTGCCATCCTCGTATTGCATGACGCCGAGGAAAAAGGTGGCGCGGGCGACATGGTCGGGCAGAGGACCACGCATCATCTGTTCAAGTCGCGCCTTTTCTTGCGGATCGTTTTTGAAGCGATCCGCTTGCTTGAGTTCCTCCGTGGCGGCTTGCTTGCGCTTGGTATGATCGGCGAGAACACCTTCGTAATGCTCAAGCGCTTCACGGCGTTCGCCGGCGGCATGATGCACACGAGCCAACAGATAGCGCGCGTGGGTGCCGAATACCGGATCGGTGAAGGGGGTTAATAGACTCAGCGAGCGGCCGGCGGCCATGTTGTCCTTGAGGAGGAAACAAGCGAAGCCGTGATAGTAAACGCCAAGGCCGCGATAGCGACTCTTGCGCAGCGCGGCATCCTGGAGGAAGGGAGCGGCGACGGTTTGCGCTTCCTTGGCCTTGTGAACACGCAGCAGCATTTCGGCCTGATCGCAACGCGCGCGGGCGGCCCATTCCAACTCAATCGGCGTTTCCTTCGGCGGCATATCCAACTTCGGAATGCGCGCGGTGAAGGCTGTCACTGCGGCGGCAAACTGCTTGCTCGCCTCTTCAAAACGCTGATTGGCCGTATTGCGCTGCTGATTGGCTTCCTGCGGTTTGGCAATGGCCTGCGCGATCGCTTGCGTGCCGAGGCCGCGCTGCGACAGACCGAGATAGTACAACACGAAGGCATGCTCGGGCAGGTTTTTATCGCCGGCCAATGGTTGCAGCTGCTGGATTGCCGCGTTGTAATCCTTTTTTGGCCCATCGATCAAACACAGCGCCAGACCATAGCGAGCGGCGTTGGCCTCTTTGTGGTTGCCGTACTTGGCGAGGAACTCACGAAAGCGATCGGCGGCAAAGGGGTAGTTTTTTTCGTTGTAGGCGCGGCGTGCGCTGCCGAGCAGCATGCTGGCGGCCTGCTCCGGCTTCACCTGCGCGGCCAGTGGGCCAGCCACTGCCAGGAGGATGGTTCCGGCAAACGCCGCCGAGATCCAGGAGTGAGAGTATTTCGACCTGTTATTCATGGCGGGTAACTCCCGAAGGCCTTTCCGTTGTGGGTGGCGAGAACAAGACCAACGTCCAGCACGAACGAGGCAAAGGAATGCCTCGAACGCTAGTATAGTGTGCGACACGTTTCCGCCGAGCGCTCGATTCCTTTGGGCGAGGACGGCGTGGACAAGAAGCAGAACGTCAAATCCCGCAGACGTAAAGCGAGGAGCCGCCTGAGGTCATGAGTGGGGGTAAAAACCTCCCGCAGGCTCCCAAAGGTTGGAGGGTGACGGCCGCGACAGTGCGGCGTCAGCCGGTTAGGGTACGGATCAAAGGGTGAGTATATCTAAAACTCCATCACTCACTCGATCTTCGCCTTATTGTGTATCAACTGAGAGGCAGTCGTCAACGAAAAAGTCGGAAAGATCGGCGCTCGATGTAGAAAAAAGCGCGGCGAGATGCCCTGACATCTTGACCCGGCCGACAAACTGGGTAACATGGGTCTTCTTACCCTTAGGGTCAAAATTGGAAGGAATTTTGAGAATCGGCGGTTCCTCAATACCGCAAGAGCGTCTTTAATCCTTAAAGGCTCCTCGCGGCGGGGTTCTTCGATGCAGACGATTTGTATCTGCTGAAGTGAATCGACTGCCGCGCACTCGTGAGGTTTATCATGCCCATCGCAGTTGTTTGTCCTGCCTGCAAAGCGAAACTGAAAGCGCCCGACAACTTGATCGGCAAGACGGTCAAGTGCCCAGGCTGCACCAAACCCGTTTTGGTCAAAGCCGTCGCCGCACCCACGACGCCGGTCCCGGCCGTCAAGAAACCAGTGAAACAACCTGCACCGCCGGTTCTCGACGACGAACCATTTGACGATGAGGAACCCGTCAAGGCTGAGGTTCCGGCTCGTCCCAAGAAGAAACCGCGTATTGATGAAGACGAAGTCGAAGACAACGAAGAAGCGGCCAGTCCTCCGCCACCGGGAGGCCCCTCGACTGATAAGGAACGTGGCACGGCGATGTGGATTCACCTGCTGCCCGTTGTCCTGTCCTGTTGCGGCGGCATCGGCACGCTAATCTCCCTTATCATGTGGATCTCGAAGCGGAAGGAATCTCTCTTTATCGACCATCATGGCAAGACCTGGCTGAACTTCCTCATCAATATCTTCGCGGTGTCCATCGGCCTGGTAATTCTTTCCACTGTGCTGGGCATCGTGGCAGGTTTCATGGGTTCGACCGTGGCCATGATCGTCAATGGGCTGTTTGGACTCCTTTACCTTGCTCTCGCGATCTATGTGATCGTCATGCAAATCATGGTCGCATTGAAAGCGAAGAAGGGCGAATGGGCGGAATATCGCGTGTTATTTAAGGTGATGAAGTAAGCAATTTGAAGTCCGTTTGCGGCGCGAGCAAGCCATGTCCTTGCTCGCGCTATGGGCGGACGCTCATTCTATCTTGCTATGTACTTCCGGCAGGTTTTCTTCGTTAGTTGGTCCAGTTCGCGACCTGCAAGCCTGGCACTTGACGGAAATGTTTCAGATTACGGCTGGCCAGTATCGCGCGGTTCGCCAGGGCGATGCTGGCGATGAGCAGATCGGCTCGGCCGATCCTCTTCAACTTCTTGTCCTGCCGAAGCCGGTCGAACTCCGCGACCGATGCCACCTCGACGGGGAGGACAAGGAAATGTTCCAAATCTCATTCATTCTCCGTAAGCCGTTGCTGGGCCAACAAGAGTTTTTGACCATCCTCCGCTTTCAGTACGGAGGCGAACCGACCCTGGAGAACCTCGATACGGGTGATTACAGTGATAGCGACCTCTTCCTCGACGCGACTCCTCTGTTCGGTCACACGCGCATGACCAAGGAGCAAGAGGGTTAACGTGTCGGTGTCGAGGACGAACATCAGTCATCCTCGGTTATCGGCCGGCCACGTCGTCGGTACGCTTCCTCACAGATCCGGGTTAGATCGGGATCGTCCTTGTATTTTCCGGCCAAGGCGAGTTGGGCTTCCTTCCTCGATTGGGTGATCGGCGAGGCGGTACTCAACCACTTCTGGATAGCGGCTTTGAGGAATCGCCATTCACCACCCGTGAAGCGCCCTGGCAAACCTTGCGAACGAACCAACTCAATCACGTCCGACTCGGACAAACGCAGGTACAAAGCCGCTTCGGCAAGCGTCAGTACCTCGGCCGTCGGACCATTGACGGCAAGCGACTGCGACTCGGGCGGCGAGGCCGGAACCGGTTTGGGCTTTCTCGTTCGTGGCATATTTTACCCTTCTGTATTGCCCACACTCGATGGCACTCACTCCATCTTGCCATGTCCTTCCAGCAAGCGATTGAGCCGTTCGTTCATTTCTTCCTCGGCCGCCGCCGACCAGGTGTATTCGTGGTGCGGCTTGAAACCGCCTTCGCTGGTGAATGTCGCCGTCGGCGCGGGGCAGAGCGATAGCACGCCGAGCGATTGGCCACGGATACTCAACTCGAATCCGCTGACTTGCTCCAGGTCGGCCGCGTCGAGCGTTCCGGGGGCGACCATGGTGGGACCATCCGTTATTAACACGTCTTGCTCCAGCAATAACGGGGGAGTAATCGCTCCGGGAACCTGAGCGGTGATTTGTAAACTACACTGGCCGGCCATGCCGGGTTCACCGCTGGACACGAGAAAGCAAGGACCAATGCGCTTGGCGGTTTCCAACGGCGGCACTTGGCGCGTCAAGCGAACGGTGTCGGGCGTGGCCTGGACCACGAAGCGCGTATCAGAGATACGCAGCGAGCGCTGAAATTGCCGCTGCGAGATGCCGCGCACGCGCTGACTGGCCAGCGGTTGATCGCCCAGCAGCCAAGTCGCCAACCAGGTGCCGATGCGGCGCGGATAACGGCGCGGCACCACCGTCACGAGTGCTTGCCGGCCACCCAACTGCGAACTACACAGAGCGGCGGGAACGCGGCTCACCGAACCGCTCCGCTCGCAGCGGAACTCGACTTGCAATTCGAGATCGAGCATCGGCACGAGACTGGTTGGGCTGGTCAATACGGCACTGGCGAGTAAGCCGCGACATTGGCTGGAAACAAACGTCTGACAGGCGACCGTCTGCTCGCCAAGGCGGACACATAACGTCGGCATCTGCAAACGTAGATTTTGCAGAAACTCGCTTTTACTCAAAAACGGCAGCGCCAGTTGTCCAAGTACCTTGTCGCGGCAGAGTAACTCGACGGTTACGGATTCGCCGGGAGGGGTGAGACGGAAGCGGACGCGATGATGATCGTCGGCTTCGCTCTGCATTTGTTCGGCGGGAACGATGTCCTGGCCGGGAACGCGCAGCTGGAAGTCGGCCTTGCGGCGCATGCCGTTTTTGGGAATGCGCAACATCGCCTCGACCAGAACGGCCTCCGCATTCCAGGGAATGGGCTGGTCGTCCACGATCCGGCCCGCTTTTTCATAGCGGAAGTGCATAGCCTGCGGCTGGGGGCCGAGGCGATAGAGCGGCCAGAGTTCATGCATCGCCCAGTCGCGCCAGAGCTTGATCCAGGGCCACATCGAGATCCTCCACCGAGGAAGGAGTCGGTCGCGCCTGGCAGATCAAGCAGTCCGCCGCGCGCGGCACACAAAAACGGTAAGGCCGAAACGCATCCTCGAACACATCGGGCACTCGCTGCAACGTCAACAACAGGCTGGTGAAGCCGGGTGCATACGAAGCAGGAGCATCGAGAAGACCGAGCGTAATCAGGGCGTGTAAAGAGGCGATGGTTTGAATGGACGCCTTGCTTGCGGGAATGGTCGTCTCGTGAACAGCACCACCCGGCTGAGAGTAATCCGGCGTCGGCGCTTTATCCACCGTAATGGAGCGCTGTAGATGACTGGCCACGCAACCATAGCAAGGCCCGCCGGGAACGAACCAATGCACGAATCCACCGATGCCGCCGCTAAGCACTTCGCCGAGGGTCCACGGTTTCTCATGCCGCCGCATCAGGGCATCCCAATGATATTTCGTTGGCTCATTATCTGCCGCGCATATCCCAATGTCCGCAGAAGCAATCGCCGATCCAATCGCGGCTTGCTGACTAGGATCGCGTAGATCGCACAACAGAAGATCCACCGCAAGATCGGGCCGGCGCTCGATCAGCCAGCGCTGAGCCAGCATCGCTTTCGATTCGCCCACGGCCGACAAGGGAAACAAATGCCGCTCGACGTTGTGCGGTTTATACACATCCGGCTCAATGAGTGTGACACGGTTTATCCGCGCATCGCGACACACCATGTCGAGTACCGGCATTCCCCCGCTGCCCGCGCCGACTTGAATGATATGGGCCATTCCTGGCTCCTCAAACCAACCATTCAAACATTTCACCGCAGAACACGCGCAGAGCGCAGAGAAAAGACAAACATTGAAAACCTCGCTATTCCGCTGTCAACTTCCGATTATCATTTTCTCTTTGGTTTTTTCTCTGCGTTCTCCGCGTTCTCTGCGGTGAAATCATTTTATTTCGCTTCCGGCAACGGCCATTCGCCGGTTTCATGCCACACTTCGTAACAGGCCAGCCAGCGCCAGGCGGCCTGAATCGCGAAGATGCAGGTGAAGCGGGCCGGATCCCATCGGCTGGCCGCGCGTGTGCTGCCCTGCCGCCACAAACACAACGTCTGTCCTTCCAGCAGATGAGGACAATGCTTCAGCGCCGTCAACACGCGCGTCTCCGGCGGCACGGTCGGATAACTAGAAACCAAACGTGTCTCTAGTTGATAAATATTGTGGCACGGCTTAAGACAATAGCGCAGAACGAGCGTACCGCCCAGCCGGCTGAGCCGAATCTGGAAGGCGGGTTCACGCCCTTCATTGTAGCGTTCAATGACCGGCACCTCGACGCTGAGCAAGCGCCGCTTGCCGGCCTCGCTGTCGAGAAGACTCATAAACAAATCCGAAATCCGAAACTCGAAATCCGAAAGAAATGCGAAATCCAAAGCTCGAAATCCAAAAGAAGACGAGAGCTTAAAACGGCCTGCTCATTTCAGGTTTTTTGTTTTCGCTTTCGCATTTCTTTCGGATTTCGAGTTTCGGATTTCGGATTTCTTCTTAGTAGTGGCACGGGACCGATTTGATGGCGGAAATCACCTCTTCGTCGGTCACTTCGTCGGCGGTGCCGAGGAAGCTGGTGTCGCGTCGGTCCATGAGGATGGCGCGATCACTTTCGGCGTTGCCGCGCAGAGCGTTAATCAGCTGCCGCCGTTCGGTGTCGTTCAGGGGACGGAAGTCCATGGACAATTCTCCTTCCAGATCAACCCTCCCCTCAGCGAACTGAGGGGTTCTCGATAATCTGCCAGCCCCGCGCTGGCAATGCACACTTACGCTCGGGCCGCCAACTCCGCGAGCAATAGGTAAACGCCTCGGTCCACGCAGTCGTCATGATGCTGAACCTCCAGCAATTCACCCCGACGAATGAGGTAGTATCGTACCTCCTTGGGCCTTACCAGCACCTGGATGGCATCGCCGGGTTCGGCGAGAGGCAACGTGAGGAGCAATCCCGTGCCCCACTTATCCGACACAACCTCGAAACGCATCCTCGTCTGCTGGCGGTAAAGACGATCAATGCGTTCGGCGTGAAACTCCAACGTAGTCCAGATGGCATGCAAGGGACGTGCCAGATCCGGCCCAATTGTCAGTTCCACAGGCAGCGGACGATACGCGGCTTCGCCTTGCCGCAGGGAGTACCAGGAGAAACGCAGCCCGTCCAGGCATTGCACATGCGGACGCGGTTGATAGGCGAACAACGCGCCCGCTGCTTCCGCGCCGTCGGCAGTGCCAATGCCAAAGACGCCTTCCTTGCCGCGCAGGTTCACGACCCACTGCCCATCGCCGCGCAGGTCGCCATCACTGGGATGACGCAGCGATCCCGGATGGGTATGCACCACCCCCAGGATGGTCAGCCGGCGATCGGTCTGCCGGATGATTCGGCTGCCCAGTGCCTGGGCGTTGCTATTGAAACGAACGTGGGCGATGCTGGCATCGCGCTGCGCGCCGGCCGGCAATGTGGCCAACACGACGGCTTCATTCGCTTCTCGCAGCCCCAGCAAAACCCAACCCGTTTCCTCATCGCCGCGTGCTTCCGAGCGATGACCGGCGAATTCCTCGAAGAGAGTCCGCCCGACCCCATCGGTCAGCAACACCCGTTCGAGCGGCCCATAGGTGACGGGAACCGATGTTGCGGCGGCTGATCGTGAAGGACGAGAACGATGCCACGAGCGTTGCAAATCGTTGAGCCATCGTGTCGCCGTGCCAACCAGAACCTGCAACATGTTCCGCGTCCACTCCTTTTCGGACGGCTGTGGTGGGGCGGTCCCGACCCGCGTCGGCAAGGGAGAGTCGCGGCATGGCCTGAAATGGTGGGCCAACCGAACGGCCGTTCCTCCTCCCTTCCACTTAATCATCATAACCAGCAAGCGCAGCTGAGTCAAAAGCCGCTATCCGCATTCCGCTATCCGCTTTCCGCCAAACCCAGAGTATGCGGAAAGCGGATAGCGGAATGCGGAAAGCGGAAAAAGCGAGCCAGTTGATCCGTTATTTGACCGCTGTTATCCATGCGCGGCACTTTATTCTGTCCACCAAGGCGGCCGCGCGAGCGCATCCACTCGGCGAAACCGCCGCGCGGCACTGGGCAGACTTCCGGTGCCAGCATCACCAAATTGCCCTCGCGATGCGCAAGATAGTCCTCATTGAACTGGCCGAGAGCCGCATCCAGCGCGACCGCGAACCGGCTGAGCGTGTCGGGACAAATGGTTTCGGTGAACTCGACGAACCAGCGATGTCGTCCCGGTTGGCCGGGCGCGGCGGGGAAGACCGGGCCGACGTGGAAATCGAGGACCGCTATATTGCTGGCAGCCGCGGCGGAAGCGATGGCCTTCTCGACCTCTTCGCTGATGAGGTGTTCGCCGAAAGCGGATAAAAAGTAGCGCGTTCGTCCCGTGAAGCGCAGCAAAGGCGGATCGCGCTGCTCGAAACAGATGGTATCGCCTAGGACATAACTCCAGAGACCAGCGCAAGTAGTGAGGACGATAGCGTATTGCACACCAGGTATCACTTCGGCGACCGTGTGCCGCGCCGGATGTTTCGCGTCGAGATCCGCACAGGGCACGAACTCGAAGAAGATGCTGTGATCGGGAAGGAGACGGAGCAGGTTATGACGAGGATCTTCGGTGGCGATAAACCCCTCGGAGGCGGGATAGGTTTCGGCGAAACGCACGCCGGGATTACCGATGAGCGTCTGAAACAGCGTGCGATACGGCTCGAACTTGGTGCCGCCGTGGATCACCAGACGCAGGCCCGGCCAAATGTCGGCGATGCGCTCGTGGCCGGTAATCTGTTTGAGCCGATCGAACAGCACCAGCAGCCAAGCGGGGACGCCGCTCAGCATCGTAATGGGCAGATTCACGCTCTGTTCGGCGAACAGACGTATTTTTTCGTCCCAATCTTTTACGAAGGCGAGTTGTTCGGGAGGAAAAGTAAAGGGCCGCAGCAACGCAGAGGCTTCGCGCACCGTGATGCCGCTGAGATCTCCGGCCAACACAGGGTAGGGTGGGGGATACGCGGCGTTGGCCGCGAGATCGCGGAGATCGGTACTGCCGCCGAGGAAGAACAATCGCCCGGTGAACAGTGGCGTTCCGGGGTGCGCTGAGAGAAACAGCGACAGCGTCGTCAGTGCCGCTTTTTGGTTCGAGGCAAGCATTTGTCGGGATAGGGGAACGTACTTGGTGGCGTCGCTCGTCGTGCCGGAGGACAGGGCGAAATAGGGGATCATCCCCGGCCAAGTCACATCTTCAAGGAAGGGGAACGGTTTCGACCAGTAATCTTCCCAGAAGGTCTCGTAAGTCCGTAATGGCACGCGACGTTGATAGTCGGCGATGGTACGGATGCCGCCGAAGTCATGATCCTGGCCAAAGCGCGTGCGGCGTGCATAGCGGACAAGTCGCAGCAGGGTTCGGTGTTGCGTTCGCACGGCAGAGCGATGATCGAGTTGAGCCGTTCGATGCGCGGCGTAGCGGCCCATGAACACGTCGGTCAAACGGCGAACGAGAGGCCGAGCCGCCAACGATTCCAGGACGGCGAGAGCTGCCATGTGTGGATGCTCCCCGCGATCAGAGGAGGGTATTCAGTTCAGCCAGCAGCCGGTGACGCAAGGGCGGTTCCATCGTGGCGCAAGGGCTGGTGAGGAAGTGCAGCACCAAGCGATTGGTCAATCGCGGTCTCTCGATCTGCGGAGCATGGCCGCAGCGCGGAATGGATCGATAGTGTCCGCGCGGCAGTCGTTTGGCCGCTTCCGCCGCCTGCTTCGGATCGACGATCTTATCTTCGAGGCCGCTCACCAAGAGAGTCGGATGAGGCAGTTCGGCCAGGCGATCGCGGACACAGTGATTCATCGTGCCGCGGATGGTGCGCAACAGTCCTGTGCGCCAGCGACGATTGGCAAACTGCCGTTGATAGTAGGGTAGCAGTCCCGGATCGATTCGACTCGTATCATAAAAAACGCTTTCGACCAGCGAACGCAAATCATTGCGGCGTACTCCGGCAACCAACGGCAGGCGCTCTTCATCGCCCATACCGGAGGGACAAAGGAGTACAATGCGATTGACACGATCAGGATAGCGCGCGGCATATTCGACGGCAATCTTACCGCCGAGGCTGGCCGCGACCAGATGATAGGGCGGCGTTTGCACGAAGGTTTCGAGATACTGATGCAATTGCTCGACAAGGTAATCGATGCTGATGGGCAGACCCTGTTCGATGCGTTCGTGCAGAACGGGGCCATCGTAGACGAGCAAATTGGGCATATGCACGTCGAAGGAACACCGCCAAAACGAATGATTGCGGAACCAACTTTCCGCTTGCTCGGCCAGCCCGTTGATGAGTACCAAGGCATGGCGGCGAGCGTAAGGGTGGCTCTGAAAGCGCTCCAGCCAAGTTCGCCAGGATGCGGCCACGGTTCATACCTCCGACGAATCCATTCCGTTCGCCGGTATAACCCAAACGCGCTTTTCTGACCAGACCTCCTTCAAGATCGATGAAAGCGCAGGCTGGCGGGACAGATGGTTTCTGTTATTCTGCATCGCGGTCTCGTCATAAAATGGCGAACGGCCGGCGTCAGCCGGCTGGTTTTTGATCCGCACCAGCCGGCTGACGCCGGCCGTTCGCCATTGCAGGGAGTTTGTCATGACTGCGCCGACCGATGTTCTGTGTGCCGGGATTATTGTCGCCGATCACGTTAGTTCGCCGATTTCGCATCTTCCGGCTGCCGGCGAGCTGGTGCTGGCCGAGCAGTTGCTGTTGACCATCGGCGGCTGCGCCGCCAACGTCGCGGTGGATCTGGTCAAACTTGGTGTGTCGGCGGCGGCGGTTGGCCGGGTGGGGGACGATGTGTTCGGTCGCGTCGTTGCCGATATGCTGCGCGAGCGGCACGTCGATGTATCGGCGTTGCAAGTCAGCGCGAACCGGGACACCAGCCAAACGCTCATTGTCAATGTGGTGGGGCAGGATCGCCGTTTCATCCACACCTTCGGCGCCAACGGCGACTTCCGCGCTGTCGACATACCGTTTGAGCGCGTGCGTAAATGCCGCGTGTTGTATCTGGGCGGCTATCTGCTCATGGGCAACATGCTTGAAGAGGAACTGATGGCGGTATTCGCGGCGGCCCAGCAAGCGGGGGCGAAAACCGTACTCGATGTGGTCACGCCAGGACCGGGCGACTACTTGCCGAAACTAGGGAAGATATTGTCTCATGTGGATGTATTTCTGCCGAACGACCACGAGGCCGAGTTGATTCTCGGCGAAAAGGATGCGCTGCGGCAGGCGGAACGCTTCCATCAAATGGGAGCGCGGACGGTCATCATCACAAGGGGCGATCGAGGATCGGTGTTGGTGGGGGAGGAAGTACGTTTGCGAGCGGAGACGTACCGGATGCCATTCGTGGACGGCACCGGCGGCGGCGACGCCTTTGCGGCGGGGTACATCGATGGTTTGCTACGCGGCCTAGATGCGGAGGGATGTTTGCGTATCGGCAGCGCCGTGGGAGCAAGCTGCGTGCGCGCCATCGGCACGACGACAGGCGTGTTCACGCGGCCGGAACTGGAGGCGTTCTTGCGCGACAATCCGCTGCGGATCGAGCGGATAGAATGATGGCATTCAGGACTTGTCGTTAATCGGAGGTAACGTCATGCCAATTCATGATTGGGGGCGTGTTGATGCGTGCCTCTTCTGTTCATTTCTCATGGACTGCCGAAATCCATCAGGTCTTGAATCGCGGCTTGTTGCCTCCGGATTATTACGCACTGTTTTTGACTTCCGACATCTATATCCCGACTCCGCTTGAGACCACGTATCGTTTGGCGGGAGGGATTTCCCGCGTTCTGACGTGATGTGCTGGAAAAGTTCACCGCTTCTTGAGAGCAATCCCAAAATTGCCTGCGAGAGAATACAGCTACGCCTCGGAGGATAGGCTCTGATTCAGATGAGTCTGCAAGCGGTCGAGAAAAGGCACTTGATCGGGGTGCAGCAGTTCGCGAGCTTTCTCGACCGTGACAAAGCGAGCCTGATCCACTTCCCATGACGTGGGGCGAGGGGCAGCGTCTACGGGGGCAGGGCCAGCGAAGCAATACACGTCCTTGCGGCTCTTCTTATATTCGATGAAACCAAGAGACACGAGATCGCCGGCCGTGATGCCGACTTCTTCCAGCGTCTCGCGGCGAGCGGTTTTCTCCAGATCCGTTTCGCCCTCGTTCGGAATGCCCTTGGGGATACTCCACGGCGCATGGCGATTGTAGGGACCCGATGGATGGACCAACAACACTTCCAGCCCATCCTCGCCACGACGATAGAGCAACGTACCCGCCGATTGCTTCCTGGCCATAGCACCTCCGTGGACGTGTCCTCCTACGGCACTTTCAACGAATTAAAGATGCGCAGCAACAGGCTTTCCGAGGTGATGTCCTCGGCTTCCGCTTCGTAAGTAACGCTGACGCGGTGGCGCAAGACATCGTGGCCGATCGACTTGACATCCTGCGGCGTGACGTAGCCGCGGCCATCGAGAAAGGCTTGCGCCTTGGCCGCGCGCGCCAGAAAGATCGTGGCGCGGGGACTAGCGCCGTATTGAATGTACGGCCCGATGTCGAGACCGTAGTCGGCCGGCTTGCGCGTGGCGTGGACAATATCGACGATGTAGCGCTTTATCTTGTCATCGACGTAAATCTGATCGAGCGCGTCGCGGAAGGCGAACAATTCGGCTGGGCCAAGGACCGCATCAATCATCAGCTTCGGCGACAGGACGGACATGCGGTTGAGGATGGTCAATTCATCTTCTTTGCTCGGATACGTCAGCTTGAGCTTGAGCATGAAGCGATCGACCTGCGCCTCAGGCAATGGATAGGTGCCTTCCTGTTCGATAGGGTTCTGTGTGGCCAAGACGAGGAACGGCGCTTCAAGGAGGTAACTGTTGTCGCCGATGGTGACTTGCTTCTCCTGCATGGCTTCGAGCAAGGCGCTTTGCACTTTGGCGGGGGCGCGGTTGATCTCATCGGCGAGAACGAGATTGGCGAATACCGGACCTTTTTTGATGCTGAATTCGCCGCTGCGCGGGTTGTAAATCTGCGTGCCGACGACATCGGCCGGCAGCAGGTCGGGAGTGAACTGAATGCGACTGAAACTGAGACGCAATCCATGAGCGAGCGTGCGGACGGCCAAGGTTTTGGCCAATCCCGGCACGCCTTCAAGGAGAATGTGTCCGCCGGTGAGCAAGCCGACGAGCAGACGATCGAGCATGCCGCGCTGACCGACGATGACTTTCTCGATCTCGCTGTAAAGCGGATCGAGAGCGGTGCGCAATTCGCGCACCCTACCATTGATTTCCTCGACGTTCCCAGTCATGCGGCACCTCAAGGAGAGGGACGATGCGACGGCCGAAGCACAAGGCCGAAGACACCACCTTTCCCATTCTCTGCACTACCGGCGCGATTGACAATGGCGGGGCAGGGTAGCAGCATGAGAGCATGAAACGCATGTCGCTTCATCGATGTAGACGTGAGGGGCGGCTTGGCGTTTCGCACGAAACGCCAAGCCGCCCCTCACGTCTACATCGAAAGCGAAACACCGCCCTGGCTTACCAGAAAAAGCCTGGCCGGTAGTAGAAATTGGAGTACGGACGGGAATAGCCTCCATAAGGATAATAACCCCCATAGGCACGCGGATAGTAACTACGATAGCCGCCGTACAGGCCGTAGCCGCCATACGCGCCATAGCCCCTGTTGTAGCCCCCATAGGGGTAGTAACCGCGGTTGTAGCCATAGCCATAACCGTAGCCAGGATAGTACGCGCGTCCCCGCCAATGGGTGCCGCCACGCCAATAGCGAGCCACGGGCACGGTTCCACTGGTAAACGCGGGTCTTTCAGCTCGGACCTGCGCTGGGCTTCCCAGGGACAAACCGAGCGCGCCCAAACCGAGGATCAGCGATAGCACGAACGAACGCATGATACACCTCCTTCTGCCTAACCCGAGGGGCGATTTCTGCTCTCTATAAGTGGTAATGCAAAAGTGATACCGACTTGCGCAGAAGGCATTCGGAGAGCGAAAAAGGCTAAAATGGCGTCTCAACTGGCGCAATTTCGGCACGAGCGTTGCGTTTTCGTACAAAGGGCACGCTTGGGTTGCCCAAAAGAAGCGGAGACAAACATGAAACGACCGAAGCGGAAGCCGCGTAGACACCCAGGTGGGGGAGCCATCCAGTTCTTCACTTGCGGTCCCTGGCGCTTTAATGTCAACAAGGCGATCGCGCTGGCGGAGAATCGAAGCAAATATCAGCCGGAGATGCGCCGGCCAACTCCTCAGTGGATCGGGCCGCTCATCGACATTGATGCCGGTTACGTCGAACACAGTGATGTCGGTCAGCCGGTAATCTTCGCCACGGTCATCCAACAAGGGCAGTCGTGGCCGTTATTGATCGACGGCAATCACCGAGTCGTCAAGGCCATGCGACAGGGGATGGACGTGCCCGTCGTCACTCTGGACCTAGAGGACACGCTCAAAGTATTGACAGCGCCCGGCGATATGGTGCAGCGCATGAGGCAAGAAGGGACAAGGCTGGGATTAATTCACCGTCAACCGTGAATAGGCTCTCAGAATTGAGCGACTTGCCATCAACATGGTTGCATGAATAGAACGAGGGGTGCCCGCCGATTTCTTGTTCGCGTGAGGTTTCATGGCACGTCGTTCCGCCTTCACCTTGATTGAATTACTCGTGGTCATCGCCATCATCGCCGTGCTGATCGGCCTGCTGTTGCCGGCCGTCCAGAAGGTGCGCTCGGCCGCCAGTCGAATGCAGTGCGCCAACAATCTCAAACAGATTGGCCTGGCGATCCACAACTACCATGATACGCTGGGAACCTTCCCCCGCTATCGCCAATGCGACACCACCTCTGGCCTCTACGACGCGAATTGTTACTCTCTCACCTCGGCCACCACCTGGACGGGGCCGGGCGAGATTTGGTGGGCGCCTTATGACAACCGTCCGTCTCCCTCCAACTCGACTAACGCCCAGGGCAGGCCCAACCCCGACAACTCCTACAACAACGGCGGCTACCCCGCCGGCGCCCTCTGGTCCTACATTGAAGGAAACCAGAAAATTTTCAAATGCCCCGATGGGATCGACACGGCCACTGGAGCCACCTTCCAGGTCAGCTACGGGATGAACTACGTCAGCGGCGGGCCCAACGGCAAGACCTTGGTGGACCTAACCAACGGCAATGGAACCTCCAATATCCTGATTGTGTGGGATCATGGCAAAACCCCCGGCTGCGCCGACTCGCGCCATGCCGCGAGCGCGGCGAATCCGCGCGGCCCCTGGCCGTGGCCCGACACCACCAACCCGCGCAGTCATTACCCGATTCAACGACATAGCGGCGTCTTCAACGTCTTGTACTGCGATGGACATGGCAGCAGCATCATCCAGAACGATCTGTTGCCAAGTCTATTCTTGGCCAACGGCAGCAACCCCACTTTCCCCTGATGTGCATTTGCGCCTCCTCCCCGCGCCTACAATAACGGCGCATCGGGAGACAACAACGCCTCCCGCAACGTAAGGGGAACGCATGGGCTATCGCAACCTCCGCGATTGTGTCGCCGATCTGGAACGCAGCCGGCAACTTGTTCGCATTGAGCAAGAGATTGACCCGTACCTGGAGATGGCCGAGATTCAACGGCGCGTGTACGAGGTCGGCGGGCCGGCCTTGTTTTTCGCGCGCGTCAAGGGCTGCGCCTTCCCGATGGTCAGCAATCTGTTCGGGACGCCCTCACGCATTCGCTACCTGTTCCGCGACACGCTGGAAGCAGTCCGTCATCTCGTCGAGTTGAAAGTCGATGCCGGCGCGTTCTGGAAGAAGCCGTGGCGCTATCGAGATGTGCCGAGTACACTGCTACACACCCTTCCTCGGCATGTTACTCAAGGGCCGATCCTCGCAGGTCAGACGACGATCCGCGCACTGCCGCGGTTACACTGTTGGCCACGCGACGGCGGCGCGTTCATCACCTTGCCGCAAGTGTACACCGAAGACGTTGAGCGACCCGGCTGGCGTCACTCCAACCTCGGCATGTATCGCGTACAGCTATCGGGCAACCAGTATGAGCCGGATCGCGAGGTGGGGCTGCACTATCAGATTCATCGCGGCATTGGGGTTCATCACGCGGCGGCATTGCGGCGCGGCGTGCCACTGCGCGTCAACGTGATCGTCGGCGGGCCGCCGGCGTTGGCGCTTGCGGCCGTTATGCCGCTGCCGGAAGGATTGCCCGAACTCGCTTTCGCCGGCGCGCTCGGCGGTCGGCGCATTCGTTTGGTGACACCTGAATCGACCGGCGGGACGCCGGTCCGACCAACCCAGACCGGCGGGACGCCGGTCCCACCGTTGCCAATCCCGGCCGAAGCGGACTTCTGCATTGTCGGCCAGGTCGATCCACAACGGCTGTTGCCGGAGGGACCGTTTGGCGATCATCTCGGCTATTACAGCCTCGTTCACGATTTCCCGGTCCTCCAAGTTGAGCGCGTCTATCATCGGCCCAGTGCCATTTGGCCGTTTACCGTCGTGGGCCGGCCGCCGCAAGAGGACACCTGTTTCGGCGATCTCATTCACGAACTGACGGGCGACATCATCCCGACGGTGGTTCCCGGCGTGCATGCGGTTCACGCGGTCGATGCGGCCGGCGTTCATCCGCTACTCTTGGCCATCGGTAGCGAGCGCTATGTCCCCTATGCCCGCGAGCGCCGGCCGCAAGAACTGTTGACGTGTGCCAACGCCATCCTCGGCCAAGGACAACTCTCGCTGGCGAAATATCTGCTCATTGTGGCCCGCGAGGACGATCCGCAGCTCGACATTCACGACATCGCGGCGTTTCTGCGCCACCTGCTGGAGCGCGTGGACTGGCGCAGCGACCTGCATTTCCAGACGCGCACGACAATGGACACGCTCGATTATTCGGGCGGCGCCCTGAACGAGGGATCGAAGGTAATTCTTGCCGCCGCTGGGCCGAAACGACGGGCGCTGGGCGTCGCCTTGCCGGACCACCTGCCTCTGCCACAAGGATTCCGTGAACCGCGCGTTTGTCTGCCGGGCGTTCTCGCGGTGGAAGCGCCGGCTTATCCAGGATTACATGGTCAAGAAACGCCGGCCGATGTGGAGCGTTTCTGTCAGGCGTTCGCGGAAACGCCATCGCTCCGCGAAGGCACTCCTTTCCCGCTGGTGGTGTTGGTGGATGACAGCGATTTCACGGCGCGCTCGCTCAAGAACTGGTTATGGGTCACGTTCACGCGCTCCAATCCCGCCGCCGATGTGCATGGCATCGGCGCGTTCATGCAGCAGAAGCATTGGGGTTGCACCGGGCCGCTGGTGATTGACGCACGCATCAAACCGCACCATGCGCCTCCGTTGGAGGAAGATTCGGCCATCAGCCGGCGCGTCGAGGCGCTCGGCGTACCGGGTGGCCCGCTCTATCGCATCATCTGACTCGCCTTGACCTCGACCGTTATCATGGTTATGCGTGGGCGTCTTTCGTCCGGCGCGGGCAACGCTCGGATGGTCGAAGGGAGAAATGGCATGACAGCCACGGCCCGAAGACTGCTGATCGTAACAATGCTGGGCACGGTTCTTCTGGGAGCGATCCGGCCGATATGGGGGCAGGCTTTCACGGCTATTCCCGAAAGCGTCCTCCCGCCGCCGACACTTGGGACGCCCACTCCTTTGCCTGCCCCCGCGCCTCTTCCGCCTCCGCCTGTTCCGCCGCCTCCGTCCCCTCCGCAGGCGTCGCCGTTTGCGCCTGCCGGCGCTGTCGCCACGCCCACGGACGGGTGGGATCTGTTCGGTTTATCGTCCGTTCCGTTGGCTCTCTTCGCCAACGTCGAAGTGGACATTTTGAAGCCGCACCTCAAGGCGGCACTGACTCATCCGGCCATGTTCCCCGGTGGCGGTGAATCGACCGTTCAGCCGCCGACTTCGTCGTTGAACTGGACGGCCGCTCCGCGTTTCGAGATCGGTTGGTACATTCCCGAAGCGCTCGGCTTGTTCGCGTTCAATTATCGCGGCTTCGCCGCCAGCGGTCAAAGTGATGCGACCAGTCTGGACGGCACGCCCTTCACGCTGCGCTCGCGCCTTGATGTGAATCAAATCGGCTTCGATTTTGGCACGCTGCCGTATTCGTTCGCGCCGCATTGGGACATCAGTGGGCGTATCGGTGTGGCCCTGGCGGATGTGTATTTCGACAATCGGGCCGTCAGCGCACCCCAGACATTGCAAGCGAGCAACAATTTCTACGGTGCGGGGCCGCACGGGCGAATCGACGTTCGCCGTCACATTGGTCTGCTTCCCGGTTTGGATCTGTTCGGCCGCGCCGATCTCTCGGTTCTTGTCGGTCAAATTCAGCAGCGTTTCCGCGAAGGGGATGCGCAATTCGATGGCAGTACGATCAATGGCAACTTCATGGAGCGAAGGACGCAGACGGTGCCGGTGTTCAACTTGCAGGCCGGCCTATCCTACACGCCGCCGAGCCTTAGCAATTGGCGTTTCTCGACGGGTTACGAGTTCGAGCAATGGTGGTCGGTCGGTCAAATGAGTGGCGCCGACTCGCGCGGCCAGTTCTACACCAACGGCGTCTTCCTGCGAGCGGCGGTGAATTTTTAACTAGGAATCAGTTCGCTGTCCCGCTGATCTATGCAGTGTTTTGGGATTGTATCAGCGCTTGGACGGTTAACGCCGTTGATACCCTAGAGACCAAGTCTTCCTGTCGCAAGCTGTCCATGACTCGGGCAATCGAACTGGATTGTGCTGGTATCCTCGGCGATATTTCCCATCTCGTCCCATCTTCTCTCGTGCGCATCTCGCACTTCACAAAAGGAGATGTTATGCATGCCTCCGTTCAGCATGATAAGGACGGTCGCCTTTTGTCTGACACGATCAGCCTGGGGGAAAATCGGGTAGACATGATACCCGTCGAATCCGCGGCTATTGACTCGATGTTTGCGATGAGGCCGCAGAGTGAGGAGGAGATCGGTGACGATGTGACAGAATTAGTTGGAACCACTGATGACGTATACATGCCCAAGTGGAGTTCTTGGATCACGCGCCATCTTGTTGCCGTAGGATTTGGCACATGGTTGAAGATGTTAGATGGCAACCAGCCCTGGAAGTAAGTGTAAGATTCGCAGATGGGCTGGCGACTCGAACCGAGGTATGGCAATTTAGGCAATCCACTATCGGCGCTTACCCACATGACGGTTTACTGCATTACCATTTGTGGGCAGCGGATAGGGTGACTGAAATCGACCTCCGGTGGTTGAAGGACATCGTAGAACAGGTGGAGAAGGCCATCCTTGCCGCCGTCTCCGCAGATTGCAAGAGTCAGAATGCAACAAGACGGCAGCGACAAATGGTGAGACAAGTGGCGTTAGCGAATGAGAGGGCACGTCAGCGTTCGGGCCTTGCAGACATCTTCGGCAACCCCTTCCGTCCGGCCCGCATCGACCACCGGTTCCTCGGATGGAACGACGGCACCATCCCGAAGCTCGCCCAGGTCATCTACGAAGGTCGGGCGTTTGACCACCTGCCCATCCTCGCCGACGCCTTGGAGGAAGCAGGCTGCTCCGACCTCGACATCCTCGGACACCTGCGCGGCCCCGGCCCTCATGTGCGTGGGTGCTGGGTGGTCGATCTCTGCCTGGGCCTGAGTTGAGCACGCGACCTGGTTTTGGGTGGTCGCCGGGACGCAGCGCGGGTGTTTGCTGTGGTTGGGCCTTTAGATGGTCTCGGTGGGAGTGTTCGTAGATGAATCCTTGCTGCCGCCTCAGCCAGTCGAGTTCCTACATGAAGGGCAGCCATTCCAACGGTGAACAATTGCGTATCGCGTCCGTTGTGTACGTCGAGAGACACTGGAAGGGGGCGGCAGGTCCGATACCCTTCGAGCAACTCACGCGCTGCGCCTGAACGAATGGCGCTTGTCAACTCATGCGAGATTGGCTCGCAGGCTGTCGTGCGGCGGTTCGTGGAGTATGATGGGTTGTCGGGAACCGGGGTAGTCCAGTGACTGACCTAGAGTTGCCATTCCGATCTACTTGCTGGCCTTCCCCACATATCGATCGAGTTGTTGCCACAGACTTTGCCACTCCCTCCTCTCTTCTTCGGAGAGTTTGTTCAGCGCTCCCGGATCCCGCACACCGGCCAGGTTGGGATCTTTCACCCAGGGGCTTAGGATCTTCTGCGCCCTGCTACCATCGCGGGTGTCCTGCTTGGTCCACAGGGCCAGGTCGGCGGCGAGCCACTCCCGAGCTTGCCGGCGAAGTCGGGCCTTTTCGACGTCGCTCAGGTGGGCAGTGTCCTGGCCTTGCCCGCAGCCGGCGAGGGCGGCGGCACAGGCGGCGCCGTAGCGTTTGCCGTCGGCCAGCTGGGGCCGGGCGGCGAAGGCGTCGGCGTAGAAGCGCACCGCGACAGTGTACAGCTTCTTGTGCTTGCACACACCGGCCAGTTCCAGTTGCTCGTACGCATCGACGGGTCGTGCCTGCCCCACCAATATAGCGGAGAGTTTGCGGTCCAACCGCACCAGGCGCTCGGCGTAGCGAACCCATTGGGCCGAAGGGGAGCGCCAGCCCCGCTGCTTGCTCCCTAGCTGGTGGCCCTGTTGTAAATGGGTCAGGGCCTCCGCGTAGCGCCCCTGGCGTTGCAGCATCATCCCCAGGTTACAGTGGGCCTCGGCGAGGTTGGGGTTGAGGCGGAGGGCCTCTTCAAACTGGCGCAAGGCCGCGCGTACCTGGCCCTGGGAGTTTAGGGCGAGCCCGAGGTTGTAGTGGGATTTGACGTGGTTGGGGTCGAGTCGCAGGGCCGCTTCGTAGTTGTGGATGGCCGCCTCTACCTGGCCCCTGCGGTACAGGGCAGTACCGAGGTCGTTGTGCAGGTGGGGGGACCGGGGCCGAAGCGCCAATGCCGTCCGGTAGTAGGCGACGACCTCGTCCCACTGCTTCACTTTGGACAATGCCTGGCCCAGCCCGACGTTGAGCCAGAAGTCTTCGGGGTGCCGCTCCTGCGCCGCTCGCAGCAGCGGCACCGCATCCCCGTCGTGGCGCATCAAGGCCCGGGCAAGTGCTGCCGTCAGTTGCGGCGACAGTTGGGCGGTTGCCGGACTCTTCGCCAGACGTGTCAGAGCCTCGCGGTCGCGCCACAGCTCGGGCTGGCGCAGATGGTCTCGGTCCGGGTCCGGGTCGGCGGCCCGGCTCACGGCCAGTAGCCAGACAAGCCTCGCGTCGTCCCCTGTAATGCCGGCCCAGTCGTCGAGGGCGGCCACGACCTCTGCCCGCACCGCACAGGTCTGCACCCGCGCTCCGACTTCTCGTGGATCCTCGCCCTCCTGCCCCAGACCCGACTCAGCAAGCGCCGCCGCATAGTCCTGCTCCGCACCCGCGAAGTCATACTTCCCCTCCACCCAGTTGGACGCGCGTTGGCGGGTGTCGTCCAGGCGTTGGGCCAGGGCGGTATCCGCCAGGCACCGCTCCACCTGGATCCGCAGATCGTCCGGCCCACCGTCGGTCGGACGCTGCCTGGCCTGCTCCAGCAGCCGGCGGCTGGCGTCGAAATGGCCAGCCTGGCGGAGGCGGATCGCCTGGTCCAGGTCCGCCGCCACCTCCTGACGGAGTGCGGTCTCCTGGCGCACCTTATCCGCGTGAAGCTCGTTCGCCTGGTGCTGCGCCCACAATCCGCCGCCGGCCGCCAACGCCATCAGCACCACCACCGCCACCGCCAAAGCCCGTGTCCGGCGCCTCGTGGTCCGCTCTGCCGTCGCTGCCGCCTGGGCCGCCACCCGTTCCAACTCCACCTGCCGCAAGCGCTCCTGCACCCCCGCCTGGTACGCCGCCAGCTGCGCCGCCAGCGCGCCGGCATCGGCGAAACGATCCACCTTCCGTGGCGCCAGGCAGCGCTCGGCCAGCCCGATCAATTCCGGGTCGGCGTTGCAGCGGCGCAGCCGCGCCCGCGCCTCGCCCAGGTCGGCTTCGGCCGCTCGTGACCGGATCGCCTCGGCATTGGGGCCGGTGTAAGGGGGTTTGCCGGTGAGGATCCGGCACAGGATCCCTCCCAGGCCGAACACGTCCGACTGTTGATCAACCTCCTCGATCCGGCCCTGAGCCTGCTCCGGGGCCATGTAGGCGGCTGTCCCCAGCACACTGCCGGCCCGCGTCCGCGTACCCACCGTCCACTCTGGCTCAATCAGTGTCGATTCCGATCCTTCTCGGGGACTGCGGCCTTCGCTGGCGAGCACCTTGGCCAAGCCCCAGTCCATCAATTGCACCTCGGCATGCGCCCCGACCATGACGTTTTCCGGCTTGAGGTCGCGGTGGATCACCCCCCGGCCGTGGGCGAAGGCCACCGCCTTGCACACCTGGTCAAAGATCTGCACGAACTCCAAACGCCGCTCCGCAGGCGCCGGCCCCCCTTCCAGTAACGCCTCCAGCGTTTGGCCCTCGACCAGCTTCATGGTGTAGTACGGCCGGCCATCGGACAGCCGCCCCATGCTGTGGATAGGCACGATGAACGGGTGAGTCAGCTGCGCGCAAACTTGCGCCTCCGCGATAAACCGCTCGATCAGCCGCCGCGAGACGCAGCCCCAAGACGCCATCACCTTGACCGCGAGGTCGCGTCCGAACTGGAGGTCGTGGATGCGCCACACCACGCCCATGCCTCCCGCGTCGATGCGGCCCAGCGGTTCATAGCCGGGCAAGGCTGGCGGATCTTCGTCGGCAGCCCACTTTCGTGGCGGAGTGGGGGGCACCAGCGCGTCGGGCAGACTTCCGACCAGTTGACCCAGCACCCGCTGACAGTCGGCGCAGGCGCCGACATGCTCTTCCACAGGGCCGACTTCCGTCGATCCGAACTCGTCACGTAGGAGTTTCTCCAGGGTCTGCGGAGTTGGGCAGAGGGCAGGGGGCGCCGGGAGGCGACTTGACATGGTGGTACTCCTCCAGCAGCATCTGTTTGACGCGGTAGTTCGCTTTGTAGACGGTTGCGATACTCAAGTTCAGCCCCTCCGCCACCTCCGCGGCCGGACGTTGCTCGACCATCTTCTGATAAAAGGCTTGCCAGGTCGTCTCCTTCACTTTCGCGCGGACCCGGTCAAGGATCTCGGCTGCGATCGTTTGGGCCTGGTCTTCGAGGGCGCTGCTCAGCTCAGTCGTCGCCTCGAGACTGGCGAGCGCGTTCAACCGCTTCATGAACGCCGTGCCGCCGACGCCGACGCGGTCGGGCCGACGAGACTGCCGCCGCCGGAAGTCGGTCACGGCGTTGTTGACGAACACCTTCAGCCAGCTGCGAAAATGCCCTTTCTCCGGGTCGTGGCGGTACTGCGGCAACTGTTGGAACAGCTTCAGTAAGATGTCTTGCGTCATGTCCTCGGCACCTTCCGGCGGTAGCCCCCGGCGCAGACACCAGCCGAGAATCACGCCGCGATAGCGGGTGTCGAACACCATCCAGGACTCGTCGCGGCGTCCGCACTCTCTCAACTCGCACAACAGCGAGATATGGGTTGATGGAATCGGCACGGCGACACGCTCCTCTTCGGCGTTGGGACGATATTACCATACTCTCGGTAAGCTCCGATGTAAATAATCTGTCCTGCCCGCCGCATCGGGCAAGAGGCTACGGCCCTGAACGGCCGATTGCATCCCCACCTGACACCATTCTTCCCGTGCGTTCCCTCTGCCGAACCGTGTCCTAACCCGGCGTACTCTGAAGTGGAAGACAAGCGGTCTTTCATTCCCTCGTCAACGAAGAGGAAACCTGCCATGTGGTTACACGAGCTATGTCAACGCTGGAAGGGGCGATCTCCACGGCAGCTTCGGCGGCGTAGCCGCCGATCCCGCATGCGCTTGACGGTGGAAGCCTTGGAGGACCGCACGCTGCCGGCGATTAGCACAACCGGCCAGCTGATCGACGCCATCAATACGGCCAACAGTTCCGGCGGCGCGACCACCATCACTCTGGCCGCCAACACGACCTTCGATTTCACTTCACTCTACACCGGTACGAGAAATGCCTTACCTGTCATCACCGCCAACATCATCATCGTCGGCAACGGCGACACGATCGAGCGTGACAGCAGCAGCACGGAGCAGTTTCGTCTGTTCGACGTGGCCAGCGGCGGATCGTTGACTCTCCAGGATCTGACGCTGCAAGGCGGCGTGGCGCAAGGAAATCTCTTTTTAGGACAGGCTGCAGCGGAAGGCGGGGCAGTCTACAGTTCGGGCCAGCTGAATCTGAGTGGCGTGACGGTCAAAAACAACCAGGCCATTGGGTTCGACGGATTTCTCGAAGCGGGCAAGACCGGTACGGATGGGCAGAACGCTTACGGCGGCGGCTTGTACGTGGCCGGGGGCAGCGTCAGCCTGAGCAACGATACCTTTCGCAGTAACATTGCTCAGGGTGGCGGCGGCGCTAGCGGTCGCTTGGGCGGCAACGGCGGCAACGGCGGCAACGCCGGGGGCGGCGGCATCTATGTGGCGGCGGGCACTGTCAGCTTGAATAACGCCACCCTCAGCTACAATCAAGCCCACGGCGGCGCCGGCGGTGGCGGCGGCAAGGGTTCCAATGTCACGAGCGGCGGCCCCGGCGGCCCTGGCGGTGGCGGCGGTGGCGGCGGTGGCGGCCAGGGAGGGGGCTTGTACGTGGGAGGAGGCAGTATCAGCCTCAGCAACGACACCCTCAACAACAATTACGCCTATGGTGGTGTCGGCGGCAATGGCGGCAGCGGCGGACTCGGGGCCAGGGAGAATAACGGCTATTCCGGGGGTGATGGCGGCACCGGGGGCAGCGGCGAAGGCGGCGGCATGTTTGCGACGGCGGCGAGCAACGTCAGCCTCAACAGCAGCATCCTCCGCTACAATTACGCCTTTGGCGGCTTTGGCGGCAACGGCGGCGACGGCGTTAGCCTCAACGGTGAGTCCATCAACGGTGGCGCTGGCGGCAAGGGGGGGAGCGGCGGCGACGGCTATGGCGGCGGCTTGTGTGCGGTGGGGACGGGCAACGTCAGCCTGAACAACGACTATCTCAGCGGCAATGGTGCCCAGGGCGGCGGCGGCGGCTCTGGCGGGTCCGGCGGTGCATCCGGCATATTCGAGGTCGGGGTGGGTGCCCACCCTGGCAACGG
>DATNCY010000369.1:0-11088 GCA_035553375.1 Gemmataceae bacterium | reverse complement strand
TCCCCCTCACCCCCAATCCCTCTCCCCCGAGTACAGGGGAGAGGGGAGTAGCATTGTCAATGCGGGACTCAGTAGTGAAGGTCACTCGCCATACCAGTAGCTCGGAGCCTGGTAGTAGCCGGCTCCGTAGCCGTAGCCATAACCATAACCCGCTCCGTAGTTGGCAGCGGCGCTGGTCGGCGGATAGTAGAAATAGCCGGCCTGTTGCAGGCCGGTCGGCGAGATGGAATTCTTCGGGGCGGGCGTCGGCTGGGGCGGCGTGAACGACGGTGTCGTAGCCGGTGCCGCCGCAGTGGGAGCGGCCGCCGCCACGCCGTAGGCCGGAGCATAAGCCGGAGCGGCGTAGGGGTTGTAACCATCCCACACGGCCGGTCCGCCATAGCCGCAACCACCGCCCGCACAGGGCAGCGGGTTGGAATGGCTATTGTAGGAGAAGCAGCGATTCTTCGAGGTATGCACGTAGCTGAGATGCCGCGAGCAACTGTACTCGAACGAGCAGTCGGCCAGCGCCGGCCGCGCCGCGAACGCTAAACCCAGGGCCGCAAGGCCCACCAACATCAATCGCTTCATGGATCGGTTCCTCTGTTCTCGGTGTCCCAATGCCGGTCGGTGTCTCCCTGCGAGAACTACCTGAGCCGGGATACGGAAAGCATTCCCCATAAGCGTCTGGGTAGCCAGGGGAAACTCTTCGGGACAAAGGGGAGAAACCACCTGTACGGCGTTTTCCATCGCATGTCCGCCGTTTCCGGCGTTTTTTGTCCTTTCGCTTCAAGTAGCACGGAGACTGTTTTGCGTCTGGCTCGCGCGATCGGCGCGGCCGCGCCGGATGGGAAGAAAAAAATGATCGCCGCAGACGATTGATCTTTACAGCCAGCCCGCAGCGCGAGCAAGGGACTCCCTTGTCAGCCCGCAGCGCGAGCAACGGACTCCCTTGCTCGCGCTGCGGGCTGGCAATCACCGTCTCAGCTGAAGTCGATGCGCAGTTGCACGAGATCGTTGCGAGCCACATCGAGCAAAACGGCGTCGCCTTGCGTGGGTGCCTCCATTTGCAGTTCGCCGCGAGCATCGAGGATCGCCCCCTGCTGCGGATCGCGAACGCAACGCAACTCAGCATGGCTATCGAAGCCCCCGCACTCCAGCAGCCGCGCCACAAGGGCCATCGTGTTGCCGTCGGCGGGACGCAAACTCGTCAGCAACAGATTGGGGGCGTCGAGATGGAATAGCCAACCCTCGGCGCCGACATGGGGCGGCCCTTGCGTCGTCGCCACCACGGGCGCGGGCGACACCAAACCCAACGCCGTTTGTGCCGGATACTCGCGGTCCAGACCGATGGCCAGGTCGAACGTCTGCGTCGTCTCACCCGGACACACGAGCAGAATGTCGATCATGCGTCCGCCGTGGCGCTGATGGAATGGTAGGCCGCCGGGGAATAGCACGGTGTTTTGCCGGCCCAGGCGGATTTCGAGATAGTCGGGCGTCTCCGGGCGCGAATGGCTGGTGATCGATGACATACCGTTGACACCGCGCAGCAGGGTCGCGCGCTCATCGCGCCAGGCGAAGCGGGCCGCGTAGTAGGCGTGCCACGGATAGCCCTGCGGCGGCTGAGCCGGAAGGATGTCAATACGTAGATCGAGTACCGGCCGGCCCAGCCAGGCGCGGAAGCGCTGGCGGAAGTTGGCCAGCACTTGCTCCTGCGCGTCGAGCAGCACGCCTTCGCTGATGATCTCGCCGAGGGCGGGGCCTTGCGAGATGGTGCGAATCTGCTGGACACGCATGGTTGCGCCGGGATTGAAAACGAGTTGCTGACCGAGCCGGCTGATGCGCGTGCGCGTATCGCGAATGGCGCGCAATCCTCCGGTTTGCGGATCGACCTCCGCCTCGAAGAACTCGTTGCGGACGCAGTGTTCATCGGCCAACCGCATACGCCGCGTCGGCACACTGCCGGGCTGTCCTTCCTTCGGTATCCAGGCGAAACCCAACGCCGGCACTTCGACGACGACGCGCGCCGTCTCGCCGTCGAGTTGACACGCCTTCAAAGGGCCACCCAACGGCGGCAGCGCGCGCACGCCGTCGAGTTCCAGGGCCACGCGGCGTTTGAAACTGCACGGATTAAGTACAAGAAAACCCGGATGATTCGCCTGTCCGCGTGCCGTCAATCGCTGCGCCAGGGCCTCGGCAATGTGGGCCTGCGCATCCGCCAATTCCTTTTCCGGCGGCGTCGTCTCGCTCTCCAGCCGATCTTCGACGTGAGCCAGATGCGTCAGAAAATCGCCACCGTCGTTGTCGGGGAGCGCTCCTCCCAGGCTGCTCTGCAATGCGGCCAGGGTCCAGGCCGTATCGAGCCGGCGACGGGCGCGCACCTGTCGAGCGAACATGCTGATCGGCTGCTCTCCGCCCAGCGCCGGCGGGATCGGAGTCTCCGAAGACTCGCCGCTGTAACTCTCAATCGGGCAGCGTTCGACGAGATAATCACCGTGGAACTCGTCGGCCTCGGCGGCAGTGGCGTAATCGCCGGCCATCACATCGCTGAAATAATTCGACAGCGTCGTCCACTTGCCGAGTACGGGAGCGAAGCGGCTCAACTCCAACCAGTCGTCATACCACGGGCAGGCCGGCTTTTCACGGTGCAGCAGCGCCAGCGTGGCGGTCTGGTCCTGCATGATGCTTTGGTGCAGATGGTACGTCAGATTGAAATAGGTCTGCGCACTATCGGCGGGATGCGGCATTCGCGTGAACGCCTCGACCTGCTTGCCGTCGGGCGATGGCCAGCTGACGACCGGCGAACGGTGCGATGGCAGCACGGCCTCATCGAAGGCGACGAACAGCGCTCGCGTAATGCCGACGTTCTGCAACAACAACGGCAGATGCGGATGGAAGCCGAAACGCTTGCGGGCGAAGACGCGCACTTCCTGACCGAGCAAATCCTGATGCACTTGCCTGCCCTTGAGCAAGTTCCACATCTGCGATTCGAGCGGCAGCAGCGTATCCTCGCGTTCGAGATAGGCGCCGCCGCAAACCTCCGCGTTGTCGCCCTGTACTCGCTCGCGCAGGGCCGCCAGACGTTCCGGCTGCTCTTTGCCTAGCCGTTCGATGAGGGCGGAGCAGGCGACAAAGTTGAGGGGCAACCCCTTATCGAAACTTTTCGGCCACGGATCGGCGAGGTGTTCGCCATCGAGCAGGCACAAATCGAGCAGATGCAGCGTGACGGGATAGAGAACTTCGCGCGCCGCCAGCAGACGATCAGCGGCGGACTGCAACGGACGGCGCACCGCTTCCGGGTCGGGATCGCTCAAGGCGGCGACGGCCGACGACATCTCTTGCCACAATTCGGATGTGGCCAGGAGGTTTTCATGCGACATTGCCTCGAACAGCGCCTCAATGTGCAGATGGCCGAAGCCGATGCCGAAAAAGGGCGCGAGGCGTGCCGGCTCCAGATCGAGCAACGGCAGCGAGGGCTGAGCGTTCTCGCCCCAGCTGCGCAGCGCCTCACGCAGATTTTCCAGCGTGACCTCGCGGTCCATCGTGGAGCGAAATGACAGCGCGCCGGCGGCGCGGACACGCTCATCCCAGTCATCAGGGAGAATCAGCGGCGGATTGTCGGGCACGGCGTAAAGGTGTCCGGCCGTGGGCGTCTCGTAGTCGTAAGGCGAACCGAGGCGCGGCGGTGCGGACGCGCCAATCAGCGCGGCCGGGTGCCACAGGGCCGTGTAACCGTTGAGGAAAGCGGCCACTTCCTCGTCGCCGAGGTAGAGGGTGTTCTGTGTCGGAACCCGATACGGACTCAGCAGGATTAACTCGCGCGCGTTCATGCTTTGGGTTTAGCAAAGCCACGAAGCAAAAGCTAGGGGCTGCGGATTGAGAACGCGTCCTGTTCGACGAGTGATTGTGAGGCAAACCAAGGGGCGCGGTGCCGGTCAGGTTCCGAATTGCTGCAAGAAACGCAGATCGTTGGCCCAAAATTGACGAATATCATCGATGGCGTAGCTCAGCATGGCGATGCGCTCCGGTCCCATGCCGAAGGCGAAACCGCTGAAACGCTCGGGATCGTAGCCGCCATTACGCAGCACGACCGGATGGACCATTCCGGCGCCAAGAATCTCCAGCCAGCCGCTTTTCTTGCATAGACTGCATCCTTCGCCGGCGCAGACGATGCAGTCCATGTCCACCTCAATCGACGGCTCGGTGAACGGGAAGTAGCTGGAGCGGATGCGCACTTTGCGCCGATCGCCGAACAAACGGCGAGCGAAGGCGATGAGGGTGCCCTTCAAGTCGGCCATGGTCACGCGCTCGCCGATGGCCAACCCTTCGACCTGATGGAACATAATTTCGCTGCGCGTGGTGATGGCCTCATAGCGATAGCACATGCCCGGCAGAATGACGCGGATCGGTTTGGGACACAGTTCGCGCATGACGTGAATCTGGCCCGGCGAGGTATGCGTGCGCAGCAATACGCCTGGCTTCGTCGTGTGGAACGTGTCCCACATGTCGCGTGCCGGATGGTGTTCCGGCATGTTCAGCAGGCCGAAGTTCGTTTCGTCGTCCTCAACCTCGGAACTGCGATACACCTGGAAGCCGAGATCGGCGAAGATGGTGTAAATGGCCCGCAATGTCTGGGTGGAAATGTGCAAGCGTCCGCGCCGCGCCGGCCGGCCTGGCAGCGTCACGTCGAGGGCGTCGGACGCCAAACTGCGGGCTAAGGCGCGTTCCTTCGCCTTCGCCAAGGCGGTTTCGTACTCGGACGATAACTTGTTCTTGAGAGCATGAATCTGCTGACCGTAGGCAGGGCGATCGGCGGGTGGCAGTTCGCCGATGCGCTTCATCGCCTGATCCACTTCGCCCTTCAGATAGCGGGTGTTCCAGGCGCGCAGCGCCGCCTCATCGGTACATGCCCGTAGATCCGTCAACGCGCGTTGTTCCAGGGATGCTAGATCGGACATGATGATCTTGCCAGCCCGCAGCGCCAGCAAGGGATCCCTTGCTGGCGCTGCGGGCTGGTGAGTTTTCCCCTTTACGTCGCCGGCAGGTTCGCCTTCGCCAACTCGACGATCTTGGTGAACGTGTTGGGATCATGCACCGCGAGATTGGCGAGCGTCTTGCGGTTCAATTCGACCCCGGCGCGTATCAAACCCGCGATGAACTGACCATAGCGCAAACCGCGCATACGGCAGGCCGCGTTAATGCGGACAATCCACAGACGGCGGAACTCGCGTTTGCGGACGCGGCGATCGCGGAAAGCGTACACGCGCGCTCGAATGAGCGTCACCACCGCCTGGCGATAGAGGTGATGCCGGCTCAGACGAAAACCTTTGGTCAAACGGCGCATGCGTTTGCGGCATCGAAGGACCGTTTTGCCGCTGCGTGCTCGGGTCATGTTCTCACTCCGTGAGAGTCCGCAGTCCGTAGTCCGTAGTCCGCAGCAAAGTAGGTTTGTCTTTGCTGCGGACTACGGACTACGGACTACGGACTCTTTATGCTTTGCCGCCCATCATTTGGATGTACTTACGCGACAGCTTGCCGCCGTCCACGATGACGCCGCGCAGCTGCCGTTTGCGCTTGCCGGTCTTGTGGCTGAGCAAATGCTTTTTGCCGGCCTGACGGCGTTTTAATTTCCCCGAAGCGGTCACGCGGAAGCGCTTCTTCGAGGCCTTGTGCGTCTTTTGCTTCGGCATGGTCGTACCCTGTTACTCTCCAACTCCACCGGAATGTCCGGCGTGAAGGAATAATTGTAGGAAGAAAACGCCAGCGCGTGCAGGGGGAAAAAAGTTAGCCGTCATGATTTCCCCACCTTGGGAGCGAGCATAGCGGTCATGCGCTTGCCTTCCATCGACGGCGCTTTCTCGATCTTGGCGACTTCCACCAGTTTCTCCAAGATGCTGTCAATGATGCGCCGGCCTTCTTCAATGTGCTGCAACTCGCGTCCACGAAACAACACGTTGACCAGAACCTTATCGTTGTGTTCGAGGAACTTGCGCGCCTGGTTGATCTTGGTTTCGATGTCGTGATCGCCGGTCTTAGGCCGGACACGAATCTCCTTGAGCTTTTGCTGATGCACCTTGGTCTTGGTTTTCTTGTGCGACTGCTGATAGCGCAATTTGCCGTAGTCGAGGATCTTGCACACTGGCGGCCGCTCATTACCGGCCACCTCGACGAGGTCGAGCTGCGCTTCGCGCGCCAACTCCATTGCTTGCGACGTGGGCACGACGCCGAGCTGTTCACCGTTGACCCCGATCAGACGAACCGGACTGATGCGGATTTGCTCGTTGATCCGCGGTCCACGGTCGTGCTGCGGCTGCTGCGAATGACGATCGAAGGGGGGAATACCTGTATCTCCTTTCCGAAACCGGAACGTCAGTCTGTCCGCCGACGTCTGCTTGACGGATCGCTCGATCCGCTCGGCCCGGCACGCCTGAATCTATCCTACGTCAGCGGGACGGCTGTGTCCTTGTATGTTGCTGGCGCGCCGAACCTTCCTGATAAGACACGGTAGCGAGGCAAAGTGTTCGCTGCCGGTCCCTGTCAAACTTTAACATCGAGAGGCGGCGCAGGGAAGCCCCCTTCGCCGCTACTTCATTATTCGACCTTTGGCCGGGGGGCGGTCGCCGTGTCCTTCGTCATGCGGCATAGCCGGAAACCGATGGTCGGCGTGAGGTGTTCGCCCCATTCGCCGTCGCGCCAGCTACGCGAGCCGCGCGACATGCGAAAGGTCACCGTTACCGCGTCAGCGCAGTCCGCCCAGGAGCCGCCGCGCAGCACTTTCTCCTCGCCTTGAGATGGACCTTGCGGATCGCTGTCCGGCGAATGACGGTAATAATCGCGGTCATACCAATCGCCCGTCCATTCCCAAACGCCGCCATTGACGGCATATAGCCCGTAATCATTTGGTGCAAACGTGGTCATGGGGAAGATGGAGCATTCCCAGAGGCGGTTGAAATCGCAGCATTCGCGCGAGGGTGGGGTGTCGCCCCAGGCATGGCGAGCGCCGATCAATCCGCCGCGTGCGGCTTTTTCCCATTGTGCCTCCGTCGGCAGCGAATAACGGATACTTGGTGTGGACAAATGATCGGCCAACTCCATCGCCTCCTGCCAGGAAGCGGCGACCATTGGTTTAGTGTCGTAGTCCAGCGGAGCATCCCCCCTAGCTTCCTCCGGATCGCCGGTGCCAGACTCGCAATAATGCCAGCGAATCTTAGCCTGGAGGCCGAGATGAAATTGCCCGTTCTCCCAGCCTTGCTCGCGTTGCGGGTTCTGCGGAACGCCGTCCGGAGGCGCTGTCCAATCCATCAACCGGCAATATGCCGCCCAACTGATCGGCGTCTCCGCCATCCAGTACGGCGACAACCAAACCGGATGCCACGGACCTTCATCGGCTTCCCCGTGGTTCGATCCCATCAGGAATGGGCCGCCGGGAACATAACGGAAATGAATGCCATGCTCGACAACGGCGAGTTGATTGAGGACTTCGCCGCGGCGCTGGCGGATGTCGGCGAAGTGCGGCGCGATGCCGAATGCACGATCGTACACCATGGCCGCCGAGGGCAAATCGCCGTCGTTTTCGAGACTGCGAGCAATCTCGAACAGCAGCCGAGGATTGCCCTCCTCCGGCTCGAACTGAGCAGCGATCCAGCGATAAGGCTCCGGCAACATGAGCGTCTACCCCATCAAGGCGAGGAAATCAGCGGCAACGAGAGCGACCGAGACACCAGTTCAACATTGGCGGCGGGATGCGGCTCCGCACCGGCGGATTGCCGCGATTCCGTCAACCACGGATCGGCCGCATCCACCGAGCCGGCAAACGTCTGCGCGCGAGCGCGACAACCGCCCTCGAAACCTCCCGGCGTCGGCCGGCGCATGCGCTGGAGCTGCTGGCCGGTGCGCCACAGAATCGGAAACGGTGTATGCCGGATATTGCCGCTGTTGAAAGCTGGGCCGAGAAAACTACACGGATTTACGTCACCCTGCACGGAGATCGAGCAAACGTGCTGGCCGGCTCCGCAAGTGTGGCTCGTGTGGATGCGCGGCTGCGTCGGCGACCGCGCTTCGGGACCGAACGGATCGAGTCCGCGCAGGTCGGACCCCGGCGTATCCATGTCGGCCAATTCGCGCAGCGCGCCGGTGTACTGGACGAAACTCGGCATCAGATCGAGATGCTCCAGCGCCGTGCCGGCCGGATACAGTGGGCGAAACACGGCCGTATGCGCGCCGACTTCGTAGGCCAATTCGGCGCACTGTTTCACCAGATGGGCGTTCGTGTTCAGGATGGTGAAGGCCAACGTGAAACGCGCATGCCGGCGGAGAAGTCGCAGTTTCTCTACAACCGCATCGAATGTGCCGGCACCGCGAATGGCGTCGTTGCTTTCGGCGGACGGACCTTCCAAGCTGACATTGAGCCAGACCAGTTCGCGCGCGCCGAAGGCGCGGGCGATGTCCTCGGTGATGAGCAGGCCGTTGGTGGTCAAACACGGATGCAGGCCGTGTGCGGTGGCGGCGTCGAGAATATCGAAGACATCCTTGCGCAACAGCGGTTCGCCGCCGGTCAGTCCCAGACGCAAACTTCCCATGCCGGCGAGATCGCCGAACAGCGCGTCCATCTCGGCCAACGTCAGCGGATGATGATTGCGCGGCAGCGTGCCGGCGAAACAGTGCGAACACGTCAAATTGCAAGCGCCTACCATCTCCACATGGACGGCGAGCGGCCCGACCAGATGATCGGCGGGCACATCCACGGCGAGTACGTCGGCGACGAGTCGGCCATCCACACCGAAGAACCCTTTATCATAGAAGCAATCGACGAAACGAAGCATCGCTTCCTGTTCGCCGGCATCCGGGACATTGGTGAGTACCTGCTCGATGGAATGGTGACAGAGCGCGCGCAGCAAATCGGACGCTTCGTGGTCGAACGGCAGATAACGCGAGGTGCGCCGGTCGAAGATGAGGCAGCCGAAGTATTGCGGAATGAGGACAAGCGGATTGCGGTTCGTCATGAGGGACGTTCCTCCGGGGCGGAAACCTCGAAGACTTTGCGAATCCAGACCTTCCCTCGCTTGGGATGCTTTCCGGACGGCAGGCCGAGACAGGCCGCGCCCAACTCGACACAGCGACGGCACCGATAGGCACCCTCATCGGATCGGTTGAGCGTCGGCGTGGCCGCCAGCGCCAAGAGGAGCCAATCGTGATCGTCAAACGATAAGGAAGTCCATTCGGCGGCTGGCGGAGCGAGTAAATATCTCCAGGTGCCGTCCGCGGCGCTGACCACATTCAGCGGGCGATCGATCGATTCGGTCTTTTTGCCCCGTTGATAGTCCTGGGGATCGTAGTTCATCGCGAACAGAATCAGCCCTGCGGACAATTTGACTTCTTCCACGGCGATGGCGACGACATGCCGGCCCATCGCGAGATCCATCCGCCCAACTCGCACTTCCGCGCCATCGAGCCAGCAAGTCGAGGGCACGGAACTGTAAAATTGGATGGACACCGGCAGCGCGGCGCGCGGGTTGCGCCAACGCAACACGACACCGCCGCAACCGGCTGGTATTTCGCAATGGCCATGTTCTTCCAGAACCAAGCGGGCCGATTGTTTGCGGAAGCGATTTAAGGAGTTCAAGCGCTGCTCATCGGACATGGTGCGCCTCCATCAAGGTCATACCAGTGAGCGAAGCGTGCGCGGAGCGGCTTCCGATTATCCTTGTGGCGAATTCGGGTCGCCTGGATTGGGCGGCAGGAGCGCCCGCAAGCGCGCGAGTTCTTCTGCTTATTCTTCCGTCGCTGCCGTGTTCTCCTTCGCGCGTCTAGTGGTCTGTCACACAACTGATTTGGGATAGAGAGACTTCAGTTTTGTCCGGGCGTCGTCGATAATTGCCGCCATGATCTCCGAAATCGACAGAGCCGACTATCCCAAATCAGTTGTGTGACAGACCAGTAGGCGCTCGATAGAATGTCCTCGAAGTGGTCCGCCAGCTGCGCCAGGGGCAGGTTTTCGTAGACTTCTTGCCGCATCTCAAAAGTAGGCTGTATGTCCAGCGTGACCTTGGTCACCACTCCGAGAGCGCCCAGGTTGACGACGGCCCCCTGGAAGATCTTGCCGTCGTTTTCACGAGACAGCTTCAGTACCTCGCCTCTGGCCGTGACGATTTCCAGGCCGGCAACCGTCGTTGCCAGGTTGCCGTTCTTATCGCCCGACCCGTGTGTCGCGGTGGTGCAGGCACCGGCGATGCAGATATGAGGCAGGGAGGCGAGGTTGTGCAGCGCGAAGCCCCTCTCGTGAAGATAGGGGCACAATCGGCCGTAACGCACGCCCGCTTCGACCGTGACCGTACGCGCTTTTGTGTCCAACGCAACGACGCGATCCATCGGCACCAGGGAGATAAAATTCGCTGTACTATCGGCAATGCCATTGAAGCAATGGCGCGTACCGAGCACCTTAAGTTTAGCGTGCTTTTGACGAGCTTCTGGACCTCCGGAACCGACCGCGCGAGTTCCAGCTTGTCTGTACTATAATTGGTAATTGCCGGCCCAATTCTTCAGCTTTTCGTCGGATTTCCCACTACCTACGGCTAAACCGAGCGGGTTCGCCAGCATCGCAGCGGATAGCTTGATGAATGTTCTCTTCTTCATGGTTATAGCGCCCTCCGCGGATTCGACTAAGGTTCAAGTTCGCGTGGTTGTCCGATCTGCTCCCTCCAGGGAATTCATTGCAGAGCAAGGCTCGCCCGAGTCAATCGCTGGAAGTTGTCAAGTCCTTACGCGATGTCTCGGCGAGAAAATACACGCAGATTAAGGAGAGAGCGGAGATCGCCATGATGTAAACCGCCAACAGCCAGGACTGTCCCGGAAACGTATGCACCAGCCAAGCGGCGATTAGGGGCGCCGAACCGCCCGCTACGGGCGCCGCCAGTTGATAGCCGATGGAAGCGCCTGTGTAGCGCAGCCGCGTGCTGAAAAGCTCGGGGATCAGCGAGGCTTGCACGCTGTACAGCATGGCATGACCCAGCGCCAGCGAGAGTACCACAGCTGCCACGATGGCCGCGGGCTGGAGCGTGCCCAGCAGCCAATAGTACGGTCCGGCCAAGCCGACGAGGAGCAGGTTGCCCA
>DATNCY010000368.1:0-8811 GCA_035553375.1 Gemmataceae bacterium | reverse complement strand
TACCCCTCTCCCCCGAGTACAGGGGAGAGGGGAGAAAGATGAACCCTCTCTCCCCCGAGTACAGGGGAGAGGGGAGTGCGTTCCGCATCCGCGCGACGGTCATTGCCGGCGCCCGCGCCGAATGTTTAGAATAGACTTGTTTGTGTCCGATCGTGTCACTTCGTCTCTCGCCGAGTGACACCTCGGTGTCAGGGCGAACCGTACACCCCAACTCGGTGTCTGATTCATTATGAATAGTCAACTCAAGCAATACGCCGCCGACCATCGCTTCTTGCTCGAAACGGTCGCTCGTCAGGCGGGTTTCGAGACGCCTGTGGCGGTGGACATGGATGAGTTTTACGCGCCGCTGGTCAAGGCCGCACGCCGCGGTGCGCTCCTGCCCATCGACGGCGTGTTGATCCGCGATTGGGATCCCGACAACCGCCATTCCATGCCGGGCTTGCAGATCGGTATGCGTCTCTACGACATTGAGGGCATCCGCTTCGTCCGCGTTCGCTTCGCCCACACCGACAATCTCAATTGCTGGGGACTCGATTTCGCCGTCGTCGATCGCAAGGATTATCACCGGCTCTACAAGGTCGCTCTGCGCTGCCGCCGCGATAACGAACCGCCCTGCGTCGCGCCCATTCTGCCGCAGGACCAACTCGATCTGCTATGGAAAAACACGCTCGGCTATCTGGAAGGCACCAACCTCGAACGCATCAAAGCCTACGGTGGTCGAGCCAAGCGCGGCGTGTTGCTGACGGGCGCGCCCGGCAACGGTAAGACGATGGCCTGTCGCTGGATCTGGGAGGCATGCCGCCAGCGCCGCTGGGAATATCGTCTCGTCACGCCCGACAACTACCGCGCCGCCCGCGCTCACGACAACATTGAAGCTCTGTTCACTGTCGAGCGCCGCGGCATCGTCTTTTTCGACGACATGGACCTCGCCCTGCGCGACCGCGACAAGATCGCCGAAACCGAGGACCAAGCTGTCTTTCTCAGCGCCATGGACGGCATCGAGATCACCGAAGGCATCGTCTTCGTTTTCACCACGAATTGCTCGCTCGATCTGATCGATCGCGCCTTCAAGCGTCCCGGCCGGCTCGACCTCGTGCTGCACTTCAAAGCGCCGGACGCCGACTTGCGCCGCCGGTTGCTCGAACGTTGGCACGAAGACATCCGCCAGCATCTGGACATCGAGACGGCCGTCGCCTCGACGGACGGCTACAGTTTTGCGGAGATTGAGGAGTTGAAAAATCTGTTGGTCATGCACTTCATGGACACGAATACCTGGAATTGGGGCTGGGCGCTGAAGCAGTTCGACATTAACCGGCACGAATTGAACAGCCGGCCGCGCCGTCACGTCGGTTTTGGTAATAACCATGCCGAGCGCGAGGGTTTTGACATCCCCTTTTGAACTACTCGTCTTGGTCAGGTTTCCGCGAGGCAACGCGGGCGTGAGGCAACTTCGCGTGAAGGAAGGGAAGACTGCGCGGAGAGAGGATGGGCCAATTCTCTCAGATTCAGGTAGCACTTCACCAGTTCGTCGGAGGCCCCCGCCTTCGAGAGTTCATCAACCGCTGTGCGATGGTGGACCAGCGATGGGTTGATTTGGACGCAGGCGTGTTCGATCGTTTGTTCGCTCGCCGCCAAACCACATTGTCCGAGTACGCGCTGTAACTCGGCGTGCGGATCGATGAAATAGCTTTCGCAAAGTGTGACAATCCGCCGCTCGGCTGGCATCGCCGACAGAGCGCACCGATTGTACGTCAGCCACAGATCGAAGGAGGCAGCCAGGGACATGCCCTCGCGAGCGCGCAGCGATTCCGCCACAGCCAAGGGATTGCGAACGCAAAGGAGAACGCGCATCTCCGGGACAACCTTGTTCCACAGGGGCAGCGTCAAGCAGTTGCGTGGGTCTTTCCAACCCCACGGTTCGCGGCCAGGGAACCGCCGCACCAACTTTCGCGCCTGATTATGGAATCGATGAAAGCGCGGTTCGTCCTCCCAACCGACGGCGTCCAACCCCGCCGGACGATCCCATTCGCCTCCCAATTCCTTCAAAATGGCGTCGTTGAGCTTCAAAAAGGAACGGTTCTCCCAAAAGCCTTGGGGATTATCGGGGGCGGGCGGCAGCAATTCCTTCTCCGGCCCAAGATCGAGACCGCAAACATGAAGGATATTGGCGATCATCGAAGTTCCTGATCGGTGCATCCCGGTGATGCATAAGGGCATGACTCCTCCCCTTCTGAAAACGCGGCGAACAACCGCGAGAGTGATAACACGTTTTTCGCGCGGGGGTCAACGCGAATAGGGAGACTAATGAGAATGGGCAAGAAGATGAGGAAGGCTTCATTTTCTGTGGCTTGACCGAGGACTCGATTGGCGATTTGAGCTTGGCGGCCGTCAGCGGCGACGCAACGTGACCTGCTCGATGGGAATTAGCGTTTCCGTGGTTGTGGCGGAGTTCGGTTTTTTCGCTGTGTTGGGACACTTGCAACCGCCGCAGCTGGAGCCTTTACCGCGCCAGGTGCGCAGCGTCTGCCGGCCCAGATACAACAGAGCCAGGATCACTAGGACGACGACAATCAGCAATTGCCAGTCCATACCCCCTCATCCGCCGATCAAACTACCAACCTGATACACCACCAGCGCGCCCACATACGCCAGCGCTGTCATGTAGGTGAATGTGAACACCGGCCAGCGCCAGCTGCGCGTCTCGCGCTTGATGACGGCCAACGTCGAGGCGCACTGGCAACACAGCGCGAAGAACACCATCAGCGATAGCACCGTCGGAATTGTGTACACCGGCCGCGTGGGATCCGCGTCCCACTTCGCCTCTTTCATCCGCCGTGCCAGCGGCGTATCGGCGACGTTCTCCGCCTCGGTAATGCTGTCCGTGTCCAACTGGCCTTCGCTGTAGATGATGCCGAGCGTGCCGATTACCACTTCGCGGGCCGGGAAACTCGCCAACGCCGCCATGCCGATTTTCCAGTCCCAACCCAACGGCCGTACCACCGGCTCAATCGCCTTGCCCATCTGCCCCAGATAACTTTGTTGCTTCCACTCGGCGGTCAGGGCGTTGATCTCCTGCTCCTTCTCTTCGACTGCATCTTTGCTGCCGTTTTCCTTGAGGTCATCGGCTTCCTTCTGTAATTGCGCGATGCGGACATCATAGGGTTGCTCCTCCGGGCTACCGCCGCGCGGGAAGTACAACAGCGCCCAGACGACGACCATTGAGGCGAGGATGAGCGTACCGGCGCGACGCAGGAACGCCCAGCCGCTGTCGAACATGCGCCGCAGCACGAGACGTGGCGACGGCATCTTGTACAGCGGCATCTCCATGACGAAGACCGGCGTTTCGCCGCGCAGCAGCGTGCGCTTCAGCAGCAAGGCCACCAAGGGAGCGATCACCAGACCGAGCGCGTACATGGAGAACATGACCACGCCCGGCAGCCACCACGGAAAACCCGCGCCGGACAAGAACGCGCCAATAAGGAGAATGTAGACCGGCAAACGCGCCGAACAGCTCATCAGTGGAGCGACGAGGATCGTCGCCAGGCGGTCGCGACGGTTTTCGATCACGCGCGCGGCCATGATGCCGGGCACGGCGCAGGCGACCGACGATAGCATCGGGATGAACGATTTGCCGCTCAATCCGCAGCGCGACATCAGTTTGTCCATCAGAAAGGCGGCGCGGGCCATGTAGCCGCAATCTTCCAGAAAAGCAATGAAGGCGAACAGGATGAGAATCTGTGGCAGGAAAACGACCACCGCGCCGACGCCTTCGAGTACGCCATCGAGCAGAAGGTTTGTCAGCGGACCGACCGGCAAATGATCGCGCAATAGGTTAGCGAGCATCTCCTTGCCGTCGCTGATGCCGTTCATGAGCGGCCGCGCCCAGGTGAAGATGGCCTGAAAGACGAGGAACATCAGAGCCAGGAAAATCAGCGTGCCCCAAACTTTATGCGTCAGCACGCGGTCGATGCGATCCGTCCAGGTGACGGGACGCTGCGCCGGACGCTCAATGCAACCCGCTGTCACCTCCCGAATCCAGCCGTAGCGTGCCTTCGCTTCGATGGCCGGCACGGGACAACCCGCCTGCGTCAGCCGTTCGCGGACGCCCTGCACCTGGACGCGGATGTCCTCACCGAGACGACCGGCCAAACGCTGCTCGGTCCAACCGCCCACATCGAGTACCAACCGGCGGACGAGGAAAACAGGCACCTCGACGCCAATGGCCCGATGTAACTCCGCGACCTCACGCTCGAACGCCTCCGGGAAAGGCGTCTGCCGAGGAGGAGGGCCGCTCGTCGCCGCCTTCGCCACGGCCGCGCGAAGTTCCTCCAGTCCTTTTTTCTTGTTGGCCTGGATGGACACGACGGGAACGCCAAACTGCCGGCTGAGCCGTTCGATGTCGATGCGGATGCCTTGCGACTGGGCCACGTCGATCATGTTCAGAGCGATCACCACGGGTACGCCTAGCTCCAGCGCCTGCGTGGTGAGGTAGAGATTGCGTTCGAGGTTGCTGGCATCGACGATGGAGACAACGACATCGGGGCGGGCTTCGCCTTTCTGCTGGCCGAGGATGACATCGACGGCCACCATCTCATCGGGGCTGCGCGGCGCCAGACTGTAAGTTCCCGGCAGGTCAATCAGATCGAACGTCCGGCCGGCACAGCACATCTGCCCTTTCTTGGTTTCGACCGTGACGCCGGGGTAATTGCCGACGTGCTGGCGCAGACCGGACAGAGCATTGAAGAGAGTCGTTTTGCCGGTGTTGGGATTGCCGACGAGAGCGGCGGTCAACTTCCGCGCAGGGGAGGGCGTGCCATTAGCGGAGGGAGGAGCCGAATCCCGCGGATCGACTTGCCGGGTTTGCATGGCGCATCACTCCGAAGCGTCCACGATCGAACATTCAGGGTAGGAGAAGAATTTGCACACGCGCGGCCTCGACACGACGAAGACTGAGCCGGTAATCGCCCAGGCGGATTTCGAGGGGATCGCCCAACGGGGCCAGCGAGACGACTTCGACTTCCTCGCCTTCAAACAGCCCCATTTCCATGAGGCGCTGCATGAGCGCATCCTCTCCCTGGATGGCCGTGATCCGGCCGCGCTGACCCGGACGTAACTGATCCAGGGACGGCATGGTTAGCAAGCCACGGGTCGGACGAGAATCTGCACGCCGCGCTCGCCGCGCAGCGAGAGTCGGCTACCGCCGATCTGGAGCAGACATGGCCAACCGGCCTGGAGCATTCGCAAACGGCTGCCGGCGCGCACGCCGAGTTCCGCCAGGCGGCCAACCCAACTCGGCTCGCCGGTGACCTCGGCCACATCAGCCCACTCGCCCGAACGCAGTAATTCCAAGGGAAGGAGGGTTTCCAGATTCACAGGAGGCACCTTCGTCAGTCGGTAGGAGTCTCGAAATCCTTGTTGAGACTGAATCTCAATCTAAACTCTACCCGAATCACTAACGAAGTCAAGAGAAGGTGAAGGATCAGGTCCGAAATACGTTGCCGTGTAGCCGCGACGCGCAGCGGAGCGCGGCTTGCGTTTCGCGAGACGCAAGCCGCGCTCCGCTGCGCGTCGCGGCTACGCATAACTCTCTACTTCTTACCACGCATCTGTTCGAGTACGAAAACGCCCTTCTTGTTGGCGACCACGACATCGAGCAGTTTATCGCCATTGAAGTCGGCGACGACGAACTGCGTGCCGATACCGGAATCGTCGTCGATCACATGCGGCACGAAACGAATCAAGCCATCGCTGCTCTTTTTGGCCTCGAACCAATACACCTTGGCCGGCGCGTTGGGGTCGGCATCGCCCTTGGAACCGTGCGCCCACCAGCGTTTGCCCGTGACCAAATCCTTGAGACCATCGCCGTTAATGTCTACACAGTGCATCGCGTGTGTCTGTGAAACGAGTTTGGGAAACAGAACCTGTTTCATGAACGCGGGGGAACCGGCGGAGCCGGCCCGTTGCCGGTGCGCCCAGATGCCGTAATTGTGGGCCGAACTGCTGAGAATGTCGGCCTTGCCATCGCCATCAATGTCGTAAGCGAACATATCAGCACAGGCATCGCCGAGACTGACGGGGTGAAACTTCCACGGCTTGTCATCGAGTGCGGCCGGCTGCTCCCACCAACCGCCGGTGCAGAGTACATCGAGTTTCTTATCGCCGTTGACATCGCCGGCGCCCAAACCGTGCGCGAATCGATGGGTGCCGGGGATGACATGGCCCTTGCTGCTCGGCTCGCTGATAGGGTGCATCTGCCAGGTTTTCGTGGGGTCCGAAGTCGGCGTGAAATAGGCCATTTGCCCCTCGTTGTCCTTGCCCTTGGGCTGCCAGCCCATGAGCAAGACGCGCTTGCCGGTGCCGAGCAGATCGACATACGTCGGCGTCTCGTTGCAGGCGCTGTGCCATATTTCGTGCTGCTTCCAGTGCCCTTCCTTGCCCTTGGGATTTTCGTACCAGTGACAGGGTGCGCCGGGGAAACCAATGACAATGAGGTCGGGCCAGCCATCGCCGTTGAGGTCGTCGGCCCAGCACGCGAACGAGTTGCTGTAGACGTTGTTCTCACCCTGCCGGTAATTCTCCTTACCCGGCCGAATTGCATGGACCTTCCAATCGGGTGCCTCGTACCAGACATCGCCGACCAAAATATCCATCTTGCCGTCTTTGTTGACATCGGCGATCGCCACGCCCTCGGCGCGGAAGTTTTTGTCGATGACCGTCTTCTTCCAAGTGATGCCGGTGTCGTCGCTCTTTTTGTCGTCGGCGGCGGGCAAGAGTGTGAGAGCGAAAACGAGCGGAGTCAGAAGCGCCATGAGCCAAGTATGCAATCGCATATGCTGTCCTCGTGGGAGAAATTGGGGAGTGCCACGCGGATGATTATCAGGATGGACTCGACGACGGCAAGCGGCGGAACGCGCCCTATGATGAAATGAAACCCATGAGGACCGGCCGCCATGCGCAGTTTCAAAAGCCTCAGCGAGCAGGAGATTCTCGCTTTAGCCATCTCGCTCGAAGAGGAAGACGCCCGCATTTACGACGATTTCGCCGACGGATTGAAGACCAATTATCCCGTTCAGGCGGAAGAGTTTCGCCGGCTGCGCGCCGAGGAAGACGGCCATCGTCATCGTTTGCTGGATCTGTATCGCACGCGGTTCGGCGAGCATATTCCGCTGATCCGCCGGCAGGATGTGAAAGGTTTCGTCAGTCGCAAGCCGGTCTGGCTGGTGCGCCCGCTCGGGCTGGACGCGGTGCGCAAGCAGACCGAGTTGATGGAGTTGGAGACGAAGCGTTTCTACGAGACGGCCGCGCGCAAGGCGACCGATGCCGGCGTGCGTCAACTGCTGGGCGATCTGGCCGAGGAGGAACGCAAGCACGAACGCATTGCCGAGGGAATGGTGGTGGAGGAACCGCATACGGAGAAGGCGGCGCGGAAGCGCGAGTTTGTGCTGCAAGTCGTGCAGCCGGGTTTGGCGGGTTTGATGGACGGCTCGGTTTCGACGCTGGCACCGCTGTTCGCGGCGGCGTTCGCCACGCATCAGAATAAGGAGACGTTCCTGGTCGGCCTGGCGGCGAGTCTCGGTGCGGGCATCAGCATGGGTTTCGCCGAGGCACTGTCCGATGATGGCAGTTTGACCGGACGCGGCCGACCGTGGGTGCGCGGCTTGATCTGCGGCCTCATGACGGCGTTGGGCGGCCTGGGACACTCGCTGCCGTATCTCGTGCCCGATACCACACCCAACGCCTTTCACTGGGCCACCAGCGCGGCGATCGGCGTCGTGATCGTGGAGTTGGCGGTCATCTCGTGGATCCGACACCGCTTCATGGATACTCCGTGGCTATCGGCGATCTTTCAAGTCGTCATTGGCGGCGTCCTGGTATTCCTTACCGGCGTCCTCATTGGCCGGGAATGATGTTCCGGGATGATCCTTTCGGCCTCACGGTTTCTCCGGGAGTACGAGGTTCTTCTCGTCCTTGTCCGTCAGCATGATCGCCAGGAAGCGCACTGGCTTGGTTTTGCTGGGATTGCGCGAGACGGCGTGCAGAGCGCGCGCCGGTTCATAAAAGACTTCGCCCTTCTTATACACCTTGACAGGTCCGTCATCGACCTGCGATTCCAGTTCGCCGTCGAGAACGTAGACGAAGACCGGGCCGGGATGACGATGTTTCGCGCCGGCGGTTTGCGGCGCTTTCTCCAACTCGATCATCGTGACTTTCGCTTCCTTGCCGTCGATCTTTTCCTTCAGCACCTGTTCCATCAGCACTTTTAGTTTGGTTGCCTCGGCATGTTTATCCTTCGTCGCATGATCGGCCACCACATATCCCGCAATGCCGAGCATCACGCCGAGGGCGATCCACGGTAAACGTCGCGTCATAGCGATACCTCCTTCGAGAGTCATCGTCGTTAGGGCGAGGTTACTCTATCCGCCGCGAAATATCTTGCCACAATTCATATGCGGATGCCCCTGGACGACACATTGACAGTCGATTACGATTCGTTCTGATAGGCCCCTGCTTCGTGAGAGAGATCGTAATGCGGAAACTCGCGGCGGAATTGTTCGGCACCTTCGCTCTCGTATTCGCGGGTACGGGAGCCATCGTCATCGACGATGTTCGCGGCGGCGTCACCCACGTCGGCATTTCGCTGGTGTTCGGTTTGATCGTGCTGGCTCTGATTTACGCGCTGGGCGATGTGTCCGGCGCTCACATCAACCCCGCCGTGACGCTGGGCTTCGCCGCCGCCCGCCGCTTTCCGCTTCGCTCGGTTGTGCCGTATATTCTCAGCCAGTGCGCCGGCGCACTGTTGGCGAGCCTTCT
>DATNCY010000367.1:0-20199 GCA_035553375.1 Gemmataceae bacterium | reverse complement strand
CTGCGAGCGGCAAGGGCGATTTGATCGAACGATGCCGCCGACCTCGGGGCGGTGGATGCCAATGCGGCAGCCTTCCGCGTTGCCCGGCTCTCGGTTCCGCTCAGGCGTTTGGCGATTTTCTCCAACACCGCTGGTCGGTCGCCCGCTGGCAATTGGCGCGCTTGCTCTATCAGATGCTGGCTCACCACACGCGAGTAAAACCTGGCCCATCGATCGAGTTTCTCCGTATTGTTCCCCATTGCATGCGCCTCGCCCTGCACGCTCTCCGCAAGGTCGGCCAGTCGGAGGAGCCTTTCTCGCGAGGTATGCTCGTGTAAGACCCTGGCCAGCCGATCGTCGAGCTTTTTCTGATCGCGCTCCTGCTGCGCGACAGGGCCGGCGCTAGGCGTCACCGTATTATGTGGCCAAGCCCACCAACCCAGGGCGAAAACGAGCAAGGCAGCCGCCAACGCGAACGCCACCGACACTTTCCGTAAACCGCGTTCCTTGGGTCCGGGCGCCAATGTGGACCAGCGAAGGGTTGGCCGCTCGACGGTCGCACCTCCCACAGCGACGGCCGGAGTTGGACCCACGATGCGCTGGAGTAATTCAGCCTTGGCCGTCGAGGGTGGGACCGGCAGCAACAAGATTTGTCGCTCCATCTGCACCAAACGACGCTGCCAGGCACGACAGGCCGGACACTGGAGCAGATGGTTCTTGACATCGGCCGCCGGTTGAGCCGGCTGCTCGGCCGAGAGCAGGCGGCGCTGAAACACGGTGCAGTTCACGATTTCTCCTGTTCCTGACGAGGAGCCAGGATGCTCATCAGTTTTTGTCGAGCCTTGAAGACGCGCCAGCGAGCCGTCTCTTCGGTTAAGTCGAGTACCTCGGCAATCTGCCGGAACGATAATCCCTCTTCGAGGCGCAGCAGCAGGGCGGCGCGGAAGTCGGCGGGCAAGCGCTGGATGGCCCGTGCTACGTTTTGTAAGGCTTCGGCACTCACCGCTTCCTCAAGCGGGCCGCGCCGCGAGTCGGTCAAATCGTCCGGCAGCGGTTCGCGTTGCCGGGCCGCCGTCCGGCACTGGTTGGCGAAATTATTGTGCGCGATGCGAAATAACCAGGCGGCGAAATTCGTGCCGGCCTGGAATTTTTTCAGTCCGGCGAAGGCTTTCAGGAACGTCTCTTGAGCTAAATCCTCGGCCGTATGCTGGTCGTGGGTCAGGTGATACAGCCAGCGATAGAGTCGATCCCAGTAGCTCTCGACGAGGGCGGCGAAGGCGGGACGATCTCCCTGCTGAGCCGCGACGATCTGTCGATGCTCCTTGGCGAGAGGTTCATGGGAGTTTTCAAAGGCCGCCACACGCATCGCTCTTGGGCCGCCAACCGGTCGAATCGCGGGAACCAGGGGTGACTTCCTCGATTGTATGGCCCGCGTTCTGCGATCGCCAGAACAACCCGGCCGCCGCCATAAGGACACTCGTACTTTGCCTACAAGGAAAACACGCTACCCTCTCCGCCGTTGGCGCGATCTCGCGTGCGACCGACCGATGAAACCTCTCCCCAGAGGCTCGGTCTCCCGGTATGATGAGGAAGATCGCCGGAGGGGTGGCAGAGTGGCCGATTGCACCGGTCTTGAAAACCGGCAACGTCGAAAGGCGTTCGAGGGTTCAAATCCCTCCCCCTCCGCTCCTTATTGCAAGTCAGCCTGCCTGACATTTCGTCTGGTCTCCTCTCTTTTGCTATGATGTCGCGACAAGGGCGAAGCATCCGGGAAGGATCATTCATGACGGCCGCGTTTCTCGAAGTCCACAAACTCAGCAAACGCTATGGGCAAACGGCGGCTCTCGACGACGTCAGCTTCGAGGTCCACGAGGGCGAAATTTTCGGTTTACTCGGTCCCAACGGTGCGGGCAAGACCACGCTGCTGTCCATTGTGTCCTGTCTGCTCGAAGCGACGAGCGGCGAGGCGTGTCTACTCGGCCGGCCCATCGTGCCGGGCGATCGCGAGGTACGGCGTCTCATCGGCGTCGTGCCGCAGGAACTCGCCCTGTATGGCGACCTGACGGCTTACGAAAACCTACATTTCTTCGGCGAACTCTATGGCGTCGGCGGCGTGCAACGGCGCCAGCGCGTCGAGCAAATCCTGGCGGCGATCGGCTTGGAAGACAAGGCCGGCGACCGCGTGAAGACATTCTCCGGCGGCATGAAACGCCGCCTCAACCTTGGCGTCGCGCTGGTGCATGGGCCGCGCCTGCTGTTGCTCGATGAACCGACCGTCGGCGTCGATCCACAGTCGCGCAACCACATTTTCGAGGAAGTGCGGCGGCTCAACGGCGAAGGCATGACCCTCGTTTACACCAGCCATTACATGGAGGAAGTGCAGGCGCTATGCAGCCGAATCGGCATCATGGACCGCGGCCGATTGGCTGCTTGCGACACGCTGCCGCGCTTGCTGCAAATCCTGCCCGGAGCCATCCGCTTCCGCGTTGCCGAATTGACGCCGGGACTGCGCGAGCAACTCAAGAACCTACCCGACTCTTTATTGAGTGAGCGCGAGGGGCGGCCACTCGAATTGGAGTGCGCCGACGTGAAAGCGACGCTTATGGAATTGATGCGGGTGCTTCAGCGAATGCGGGCGGAACTGGTCAGTCTCGACATTGAGGAAACCAGCCTGGAACGCGTTTTTCTGCACCTGACGGGGCGGGCATTACGCGATTAGCCGCTTGCGGCTCCGAAACAATGGGTGGTGAAACATGACTCAGCAATATCAGGCGGACGGCATTTCGTTCCGCTATCCGGCCGATTGGCGGCTGGATCGCGAAGAGAGTGAGGACGGCTGGACGGTGCTGCTGCAAAGTCCAGGCACCGCATTCATGACGCTGACCTGCGATTCCAGTGGAGCGAGTACCGAGGAGATGACGGCCGCGGCGCTCGCGGCGCTCCGCGCCGATTATCCGACCCTGGACGCCACCCCGCAGGTCGAGACGCTCGCCGGCCAGATGGCGATGGGCCACGATATTCAGTTCTTCAGCCTCGATTTGACGAACACCTGTTGGACGCGCAGCTTCTACAATAACACGGGCGCGGTGCTGATCCTCTGCCAGGTCAATGATACGGAACTGGACGAATACGAGCCGGTCTTGCGAGCCATCTGCGCTTCGCTGAAAGTCGAAGAGGAGCCGCCCGGCGACGATTGAAACCTGGGTGTCTTCCAACAAGTAATCTCTTTCACTGCGTCTCGCCGGTCTGTTTGGTGGGACCGGCGTCTCGCCGGTCGTCCGGCGTTCTTTGGATTGTGGAGAAATGACATGCTACGACTGCTCGCGCGGTTGCTCCTTGCTGTGGTTCCGATTGCACTTTTCACATTAACCGATTCATTCGCCCGCGCCGATTCCGATATGGTGGTCGATAAGCTCAACAAGAAGATCGACAACATCAAACTGAAAGACGCCCACGGCAAGCAAGTATCCCTGTACGATCTCAAGGACAAGAAAGCTGTCGTCGTCCTCTTCCTGTCCTTCGAGTGTCCCGTGTCAACGAGCTACGCTCCGATCCTGGCGGAATTGGCCAAAACGTATGGTGAAAAGCAGGTCGCTTTTGTTGCCGTTAACAGCAGCGACGATGGCGACGCCGCCCAGATCGCCAAGCAAGCCGCGGAGTTCAAGCTGCCCTTTCCCGTCTTCAAGGACGAACGCTTTCGCGCCGCCGACGCCTTCAAGGCCGACAGGGTACCCTCGGCGTTCGTTCTCGATCGCAACTTCGTTCTGCGTTATCGTGGCCGAATCGATAACGGCTACTATGCGCGTCTGAAGAAAAATGGCCGAATTACACGCTTCGATCTGCGGCAGGCACTCGATGAGGTGCTGGCCGGTAAGCCCGTGACGGAGGCCGCCACCGCGCCGATCGGCTGCACCATCGTGCGCGAACGCAAGCTCCGCAAGGATGGCGCGGTCACGTATTACCGCGATGTTCTGCCGATTTTGCAGAAGAATTGCCAGCAATGCCATCGGCCCGGCGCGGTGGGGCCGTTCGCGCTGATGAACTACAAGCAGGCGGTCAACTGGGCCAGCGACATCAAGGAATACACGCAGGAACGCAAGATGCCGCCGTGGAAGCCAGTCGCGGGGCAGACCTTCCACAATGAGCGCAAAATGTCGGACAAGGACATCGCTGCTTTGGCGGCGTGGGTGGACGACGACACGCCGGAGGGCAATCCCAAGGATGCACCGCCGCCGCGAAAGTTCGTCGAGGGCTGGCAACTGGGCGAGCCGGATCTGGTGTTGACCGTGCCGGAAGAGATGACCCTTGGCGCCAGCGGCCCGGATCTGTTTCGCTGCTTTGTTCTGCCGACGAATCTTAGCGAAGATCGGTTCGTCACCGCCGTCGAAGTTCGGCCGGGCAACAGCCGTATCGTGCATCATTCGCTCAATTTCTTCGACACCAGCGGCAAGGCCCGCGAGATGGAGAAGCAAGAACGTCTCAAGGACAAAAAAGGCCAGGATCACGGTCCCGGCTATTCCGTGGCGATGGGCCTGGGATTCACCGCGCAGGCGGGCACGGTCGGCGGCGTGGGTGGTTGGGCGCCGGGGCAGATCGTTCGTCATCTGCCGGATGGCTACGGTTATTTTCTACCAAAAAAATCCGATATAATCTTGCAACTGCACTATCACCGCAACGGTCGCGTCGAGAAAGATCGCACGTCCATCGGTCTGTATTTCGCCAAGGGCGACCAGACCAAGCGCTGGAAGGGCATGGTGATTCCCGGTCGATTCCTGCTCGTGCCGCCGGGCAACGAGCATTTCCGCGTCCACGGCGGATTGGAGGTGCAACAGGAGTGCAAACTGTACTCCGTCATGCCGCACATGCACATGCTCGGTCGCGAAGTCAAGGTGACGCTCACGCCGCCCGGCGGTCAAGCCCTGACCCTGGTGGCCATCAAGGATTGGGATTACAACTGGCAAGAGACGTATTTTCTCAAGGAACCGATCGCCATCAAGCCCGGCACACGCCTGGAAGTCGAGGCGATTTACGATAATAGCGGCAAAAATCCCAACAACCCTAATAAACCTCCGCGATGGGTTAAATTCGGCGAGCAGACCACCGATGAGATGTGTTACATCTTCCTCGGCGCAACTTCCGACACGCCGGGCCGGATCAAGGTGCGCCGCGATGGACAGCGCGAGAAAGCAAAGCCGGCAAGCAGTGGGAATTAGATAGGTAGGCTACTTCGGCCGCTTGCAGCTTAGCGCTAAGAGTCTGTCTCATAAGCTCCCCTCTCCCCCGTACCATTGGTATCTACACAAGTGCGGAGAAGGCTGAGTTAGAGCATCTTTTGTGGTTGAGGAAGAGCGCCAAATGCCTTTTTACACTCTTCCTCATCCACGCTTCGGACCCGAAAACCACTTGTGTAGATACCAATGCCCCCGTACTCGGGGGAGAGGGGAGCTTATGAGACAGACTCTTAGCCGCCAGCGGCTCGCCAGACTGACTCGTACTCTGTTATAATTCGCGGAGTGTCGATCCATCTCCGAATCTGCATCGTGGGAGCTTCGCCATGAAAATGCTCTGGTCGTGCGCCGCCCTGGCGGTGTTTTGTCTGGCGCCGCCGGGTCGCGCCGAAGAGCCGACCAAGCCTCCCCCCAAGTCCTTTCAGGTGCCCTATCGGTTGACCAAACCGAAGCACATTCTCGTGCGGGCCAAGATCAACGGCAAGGGACCGTACAACTTCATTGTCGATACCGGAGCGCCGGCCTTGTTCGTCGCCGTGCCGGTCGCGCGCAAGCTCGGCGTCAAATCGGAGAGCAACGGTTGGGGCACCTTCGATCGTTTCGAGATCGAGGGCGGCGTCGTCCTCACCAAGGTTAAAGGGCGTGTGGAAACTCCGCCGCAAGTCGAGGGTATGAATGGACTCGGCCTTGCCGGTGTCGAGTTGCATGGCATGATCGGTTACAACATCTTGGCTCGCTATCGCATGGAAATAGACCTGACGCGCGACAAGATGATATGGACGCCGCTGGACTACAAACCGAAAGAGTCGAAGTCGCTGGCCGGGAAGGGGCGCGGCGGCAGCGAGATTGATTTGCTGGGAGGGATTCTCAAATCGCTCGGTTCGCTGCTGGGCACGAAGGCCAGCCCGCCGGTGCGTCTGCGCGGCTTCCTCGGCGTCGAATTGAAGGATGGCGCAGATTTTCCCATCGTGCAGTCGGTCCTGGCGGACGGTCCCGCAGGCAAGGCCGGCGTCAAGCCGGGCGATCAAATAACTCACATCCGGGGGCGCGGCGTCACCGATACCAGTGACGTGCAACGCTTCCTCGATCGTCTCGTGGTGGGCGACGATGTCAAGCTGACCGTGCAACGCGGCAAGGAGAAGAAGGACATTGCCGTCAAGATCGGGGAGGGTCTTTGATATGAAACCTCGCTACCTGCTTCTGGCGTTGATGGGTTTATCTCTGGTGCTGCCACTGTTGGCCGCGGAGCCGCCCTCCGTCAAGCCGATCGAGAAACCGAAGGCCAAGCCCGTTGTCGTGCCCTTCGAGCTACTCAGGAGCGGCCACATGGCCGTGATGATCAAGGTCAACGGTAAGGGACCGTATCGCGTCATTTTCGACACGGGCGCACCCATCAATCTGCTCAACAATAAGTTGGCCAAGGAAGTCGGTCTGCTCAAGGATGCGCCGACATCCACGCTGCCGTTCCTGGGAACGATCGGCGAGGCCAAGGTGAAAGAACTGGAAGTCGGCACGGAGAAGACCACGGATCAATTCGCCATCGTCATGGATCATCCGCTGGTCGAATTGATGTCGAAGAAATTGGGGCCACTGTATGGCATCGTCGGCTTTCCGTTTTTCGCTCGCTACAAGATGACGATCGATTATCAGGCCCAAACACTGACGTTTGTCCCCAACGGGTTCAAACCGCCCAACGTGATGCGGTCGATGGAAAAGACGATGGTGCAACTGATGCTCGGTGGTTCGCAGACGCCGAAGGTGCTGTCGCCAGCCGGGCAATGGGGCCTGGTGGCTCACAAAGAGGCAGCGGATGAGGAAGCCGGCGTCGTCATCAAGAAAGTGTTGGCCGGCGGCGCCGCGGCCACAGCAGGCATCAAGCCCGGCGATCGCCTGTTGACGATTGACGGCCGTTGGACCGACACGCTGGCCGATCTGTACGAGGTCGCTAGTCATCTCAAGGCAGGTGTCGCCGTGCCGGTGAGCATCCAGCGCGACGGTAAGGCGATGGAACTGAAGGTCAAGCCTCGCGCGGGACTGTAGCGCTGCTCGTGGCCACGATGCAATTTCAAAACCAGCCCGCAGCGCGAGCAAGGGAAACCCCCTTGCTCGCGCTGCGGGCTGGTCGAACCCGTGAAGCGGCAAATGGCTGACGTGGCAAAACAGGCAACATCTGCCGCGTTCAACGGTTAATCGGCCGGCAAAATCATCGCGGCAGTCGGCCTTCTCGCTGACTCTGGTTCACGCTTCCTATACTGACAGTGTGGTGGGTTCCCACCTTCTCGGTTCATGTGTTCATCCGGAACACTGTCGCTCTCGGATCAGGAGGCTTTCCCATGTCGATACGCTCCCTGTCTTGCATAATCCTGATTGGCTCTGTCGCTCTGCTGAGCGGTCATGCGGGGCCGACCGCTGAACCTGCGCCGTCCGTCGGCCAAAAGGTCGCCGGCTTCCGTCTGAAAGATCCGCGCGATAAGAATACGGTGACACTGGCCGATCTCAAGGAAAACAAGGCCATCGTCGTCGTCTTCCTTGGAGTCGAATGCCCCATAAGTAATCTGTTCCTCCCCGTTCTGGCGGACCTGCACAAGAAATATGCGAGTAAAGGTGTCGCTTTTATCGGCATAAACGCCAACTCGCAAGATGGCCTGGAGCGCGTGGCTGCTCACGCCCGCGAACACGCTATCCCCTTCCCCGTCGTGAAGGATGCCGGCAACAAAGTCGCCGATCAGTTCGGCGCGCGTCGCACGCCGGAAGCGTTCGTCCTCGACGATTCGGGCAAGGTTCTGTATCAGGGACGCATCGACGATCAATTCGGCATCGGCTACGCCCGCGCCGGCAAACCGACGCGGCGCGATCTGGCACTAGCGCTAGAGGAAGTGTTGGCCGGCAAGTCTGTGTCGGTGACGACGACGAAGGTGGCTGGCTGCGCGATTGGCCGTGTCGCGAAACCGAAGGCGGATGGGGCCGTCAACTACGCCAAACAGATCAGCCGAATTATGCAGAAGCATTGTCAGGAGTGCCATCGTCCCGGCCAAATTGGTCCGATGTCGCTGCTTTCTTTCGATGATGCGGTGGCCTGGTCCGACACCATCCGCGAGGTGGTCAGCGAGGGCCGTATGCCGCCCTGGCACGCCGATCCGCGCTACGGCAAGTTCAGCAACGAACGCCGGCTATCGAAGGAGGACCGCGAAACGCTGCTTACCTGGCTCGATCACGGCACGCCGCGCGGCGACGACAAGGATCTGCCATCACCGCGCGAATTCCCGGAAGGCTGGCGGATCGGCAAGCCCGACCTGATTCTCAAGATGCCGCGCGAGTACGCTGTGCCGGCCCGCACGCCCAAAGGGGGCATTCCCTACCAGTATTTCACGGTCGATCCCGGCTTCAAGGAAGACCGCTGGGTTGAGCGGGCGGAAGCGAAGGCTGGCGCTCCCGCCGTGGTGCATCACATTGTTGTGTTCGTTGTGCCGAAGGGGGAATTCTTCAATCCGGATGCTCCTGGCGCCACCCTCTGCGGCACCGCGCCCGGCGACATGCCGTTGGACTTGACGCCGGGCCTGGCCAAGAAAGTGCCCGCTGGCGCCCGCCTCATTTTCCAGATGCACTACACGCCCAACGGCAAACCGTATCGCGATCAATCCAGCATTGCGCTGATCTTCGCCAAGGAACCGCCGCGCCATCGCATCTTCACCAAACCCGTTTACAACCCATCGTTTCTGACGCGTTTCGACAAGATCCCGGCCGGCGCGTCGAACTACAAGATCGAGTCCGAGCATGTCTTCGAGGCGGACGCGCACTTGCTGAACTTCATGCCGCACATGCACCTACGCGGCAAGGATTTTCTCTACGAGGCGATCTATCCCGACGGCAAAAAGGAGATTCTCTTGTCGGTGCCGCATTACAATTTTGGTTGGCAGAGCGTCTATCGTTTGGCCGAGCCGCTCGCCATGCCGAAGGGCACCAAACTGCACTGCATCGCCCATTTCGATAACTCGGCGAAAAACCCCAATAATCCCGATCCGACGCAAGTCCTCTCTTGGGGCGATCAAACCTGGGAAGAGATGATGATCGGCTGGATCGATTATTATGAGGATGGCAACAAGCCTTGAGGGGGTAGTGCCAATGATATTGGCCGAAAGTGGCTCGTTTTCTAGTACACCTGGCAGGGTTCGAACCTGCAACCTTCGGTTCCGTAGACGCGACTTGTCCCCTTGCCAAATGACCGAAAAACGCCTTGCTTTCAAGCATTTTATGCGGTCTACTCTTACATTGCAAGGGCTTGCGAGCGTTTGCGGAAGAGTGCAGGAAAACGCGGATATTCCGCATGGGGTGGGAGTGTGCGCGGAAGATTCCGCGCAGGGATCAATGAGTAAAGCGCTTCTATACTACCTAGTGTGCTGCGGATCGTGTGCCGGAATCTACTGGACCGAGAACGTTTTGGATGGTAAACACATTTCAGCGTCGATCCCAGGAACTGTCGAGACACGCCTCCGCCACCTGCGCGGTGAGTTGTTACAATACCTTCGGCACGTGTCATCGGCGGCCCGATCACACGTGTTCAGCATTTATACTCCCTGAAGGGTCAACGAGGCAGACATGTCCCCAACCGGCATTATCTACATACGATTGCCCACCAAGATAGGCAAAGTCCCTGAAGGTGAAGCTTTTGTTGACGGCGCAAAGGCTCTCTTGGAAGTCGATGAGAAAGTTCTCTCAGGCATAGTCGAGGATTTGGCTTCTTTCGCAGGCTTTCTGAGCGAAGCCTCGATGAAGAAAATCATCCTTCACCGCCTTGGAGACGAAAAGCTCGCTAGCCAAGTCGCTGGCACAATTGCGGCTGCAGACGTTCTCACCCGTGAAGGGGGCAATCTTGACAAAATCCTGGAGAGGTTGGACCAAAAGCAGCGGTCGGCGGAGGGGCAGGAACAGTCGTTGTCGCCGGCAGCCTTCGCAAGACTTCGACATATCTTCCATTTACTCGGTAGATCATGTCCTGGTCGCGACCGCCAGGCCAAGGCCGAGCGTCTGGCCGAGGGCGTCGGGCTTCGGGCCGAAGCCATTGATTTGATCTGTGATGTCCGTCCCGTATTTGACGACGAACGGAGCAAGGTTGAGGGATTCATCCCTTTGACGACTCTTCGAGTAGTAGCCAGTGGGGTGGACAAGATCCCTCTGTCTTTTGAAGTAGTCCTGGCAGCACGGGACGTTCAGGAACTCCTGGCGAAAGCCGAGGCCGCCGTAAAGAAACTTAATGTCCTTGGGGAACTGGCCGAGCGGAATAGCCTCCCCGTTCCCGCTATCGACTTGACCGAAACGAGAAAGTGACTTATGCACGGTTCAGACGAGAGCTTGGATATGTCCGAACTGGCTACCTTTGCAAGCTCTGGCCGTTCAGAGAACCTCGTCTTCTGGGTCTCGCGCATGCTGAAGGTCCAGTCGCTACAGCGGAAGTCTTCGCCGCAGGCGGATCAGGATTCTCCTGCCGTACCTCTTTTCGGCGACCTTGCGGGAGAACTTAAACTCGGCCATGACTTTGCTGCGTTTTTTCGACCTCTGATCGACAAGAATTTCACAGCGGAACCGGGTGCGGCAGTCCGGGACGAGGACGAAGAGAATCCAGGCAGGTACAAAATCATCTTTCGCACTCGTGACGGCGAGGAAACGCTATATCGCGGCCTGCCGCCACACACTCCTGTCGGGCGGTGCTTACCTCCGCCGGCACACGATCCTTGGACCTCCCTGCAAGATCCAACTGCTCTCCCACAAGTCCGGTATGCCGCCCTCAACGAGATTATTGGATCCCCGAAAGAAACTGATGCCGCTGTCTACCTTGCACAGCAGATTATCCGGCCGGGTCTACCGCCAGCCTGGCGGGATTTAGTCGTCTTCGCGCTCGAGGCGATGCACCTGCCGCCTGACCTCCACTCGCAGGTCGCCGGACGGTTAATGATGATCGCCGCAGAATTGCGGTCGCAGCCCGAGGGGAAAGATAAGGTGGTCTGGTCGGCACTTCGCCGCAGCTCTTCATTGCTCCCCCCCGAGAAAGCGGAATCGCTGTTGCAGTTTCTTAACTCAGGTGGCTCGGTTGATACAAGATCCGTGGCTCTTCAGTGCATCGTCCGAGTTTTTGAGTTATCGCCACCGCAAACTGTTCCTTTAACCTTGGCCGACCGCGTTCATGCGTTCGCTGTGAAGTTCTTAGACGTGGATGTGTTCGCTGCAGGCGAGCCATCGCTGATCGCGCGAAACTCGATCGCTGCCCTCGCCTCAACGGGCGACCCTCGCCTGCAAGATGTCATCGGACGGGTTGCCGCGCTAGCCCGACCTTGGCTCACCAGGAGGGTGCAACAGCAGCTTGCTAAACTGCGTTGGTCTTGGCACGACCGAGGTGTCCGTAGGGATCACCCTGCCTTGTTAAACCTGAACGCCGCCATTGGAACACCCGGATAAACGATTGAATCCACCAGTCCTGAGGCTGCCCCGTGCCTGCCCAAGTCATCCCATCTGCGCCTGGGTACTCGGCGACCCAGTACGCCGTCATCGGCTCGTATTTGAACAAGCACGGCAGTCGGTTCATCCGACATGTAGCACTTCTGCGAAATGGTGGCTTCATCCACAATGGCATGGATGGTGTGGAGGTTTGGCACGTTGGTCCTCCGCTAGTTGCAGGAGTCAACTCACAGAACCAGACTGGGCAGAACCCAGTCTGCAAACCTGATGTCGTGGGCTGGCTTGCCTTAGAAGCACAAGAACGGGAAAGTATGGCTGATTGGCTAGCTGAGGTAGATAAGGAGCAGAGGCCGCTAGGAAATTTGACGCTGTGGCAGCAGTACACTGTCTCGCTTGACCCAACGCACGAGTGGCATCGGGACGAGCAAGGCAGGCCGCTGTATCGTCGATTCAGTTGCGCCAGCTTCGTTCTGAAGGTGTACGAAGAAGGTTTAGGGCGACCTCTGATTAGTATCTCCGATCCGATTCAACTGCCAGAGGTGGAGTTGAACACGGTCGCGCATGCCTACGGCGATATGGTTCAAAGAGAACCAATGCGGAGGCGAATCAACCTTGAGGGTGCCCCGCCATGGAGGATAGTTCTTGCCGGGTACGTGTTGCATGCGCTGAACAGGCTGGATACCGAGATCCGAACCAGATCGCACAGTGTTACAGGAGTGAAGGAGGCGGAGTTCCCCTGACTTTGTCCGCAATTGCGGACATACTCCCCCTACACGAATCTCAAATACGCCGGCTGGGGTTGCTACTTGAATACGACGATCGTTTGTCCGGGTAGCCCTCGCAGTTCGTAGTGCTTACATTCGCGGTCGCTGTTGAGATACTTCGCTGCCGCCTGATCGCTCTCAGACTTGAGCCTGAGAGCAAGTTGCTTTAGCCTTTGCAACTCGCCAGGATTCAGTGACTTCGCTCCAGACTCGTCATCGCCAAGTAACTCAGAGAATATCTCCCACAGTTCCTCGTCCGTTCGCATCACGCCGGGTTCTTCTTCGACGGTCTCTTCGCCATTGCCCGCTTGATACGCTGGCCCTGCATTGCGGCAAGCATCGAGATAAAAGTCCTCGAAGTTGGCGATGCAAAACTCTTCATAGACTCGCTCGAAGGTTTGCTTGTAGATCTTTGCAGTTTGGCCGTTCGCGATTTCATCGTCAGTTGCGTCATCATCTTCATCGTCGTCGTCATCGCTGATTCCGATAGCGGCATTGGCAGCATGTTCGGCAGCTTCCAGTGCGGCCGAGCGGCATTGGTGAACCGCCTTTTGCCACACATCGTCTTTCGGACGTTCCATAGATCATTCCCCTTTCCGCTTCCGTGGTTTCTTCGCCGTCGTCTTCCCCGTGGCCGGCTTCGTCGTGGCCGAGGGCGGCGCGTCGGCATCCGGTGTTTGTGTGCGTCTCGACGGACCAGCCGGACGCGGCGACTTCCCCGCCTCATCAATGGGAACCGTATCGGCCAAGTCCTCGGCGGTGACGCCCAGAGCCTTCGCCAGCCGTGCGGCGGCGCGTAGCCCTGGCTCACGCCGATCTACTTCCCAGCCTCTTAGCGTTGACAATGGAACGCCAGCCGCTTCTGCAAGCTGAACCTGCGTCAGCCCGGCAGTTAAGCGGAGGCGTTGGAGTTTCTGACCGAGAGTTTCGTTCGCTTGCATGCCGCAAGTATACGCTTGTTAGCTAACTACGTCAATCGGCATCGTTCTTCCCATTCCCGTCTTTGAGAATCCGAGAAAAGACGGTAAAAGACGATTGACTTAGTAAGTCAATCGTCTTACAATAACCTTGTCCACTTGGAAGCACTCTTCAACCCAGCAAAGGAGTCTCGAACATGGCAACCGCAACGAAGACCCGCAAGCCCGCCACGAAGCCCGCACGCAAGGCAACACTCGGCACACTCACCAACGGCAAGCTCATCCTGTGCATCACGCAAGGCGAGGACGTTCGCTCTTACCTGCTGACGCCGATCCCGTCCGACTTCGGCACCGCCTACCACCTGCTGAAGTCCGACAACGGCAGCGACAAGGGCGAAGCGTATGACGTGTTGTTGGCGGGTCGTGATTCGTCCTGTACCTGCAAGGGCAACACCTATCACGGCCATTGCAAGCACGTCGAGAGCCTTACCGCTCTGCTCAATGCCGAAAAGCTGCCCGTCGTCACCATCTAACCCACGAACTGCGGGAGGGCGAACAGCAACCGCCCTCCCATCGGGAGGAACCATCCATGTACACCGCTTACGTCGCTGGCGAATGGGTTGAAGCCGCTGACACGCTCGCGGAGATGCGCGTCAAGCTGTCCGACGTGTTCGAGACGGGTTGCCACGAAGATGTTGTCGTGTGGGATGGGCGGCGCGTCGCCCTCATCCTTACCGCCGATGGGCGTTCGCTGGAAATGGCTGGGCCAATGCTCTGCTGGCAATGGCCGCTACGGAGGGCGTGAACCATGACAATCACTGGCATCATCGTCCTTGTTATTCTTGGCATCGCCGAAACCCTGAATCACTGGATGCGCACGGAGTAACGAACGTGAACCATCTGGAAGAAGCAATCCACCGGGTTGAATCGCTCTATTGGGATTGCCACCGCAATGGCGGTCCCGACGTGGAACTACTCGCTATCCTCACGCTGCTCAAGAAAGCGGAGATGGACTTGGAGACGGTGGAATTGACTCTCGAACCGCCCCGCCCTTTGCGGATCGTGCGGCCTTGAACCATGTCTCGCCTCGGAACAGGTGAGGCCCGGTTAGCGCCGGCCTACGGTTGCGACACCTGCACGCTTTCTCGTCGCACGTCGCGGCAGAAGGCAGGTAGGACGCTCGCTGGGATAGCCGAAGTCTACGGCGCTAACCGGCATCTCTTACAACCATGTTCGCCCTTGGAGTCTCCGCCGTGCCCCCGAAACCACAAGCAACGGAAGCGCCCGAACCCGCGCCAACAATGGCGCAACGGTTTTGGCGACTCTTCCACGATCTGGGCATTGCCCCTCGGGATCCGGGCCGCCTGGAGGTTGAGGTGAAGTGGGGCGACGGCCACATCCGTTTCCATGTGTGGCTCGACCCCGCAAGGGAACCCGGCGGCAACAAAGCCTGAACCCATCGCCCGTGAACCCATAGGAGAACCCATGAACGCAATTCGATTCGTCTTCACCGCCTTCAGCAACCTGGCCACGTCCCTCAACGCCCTGGCCGGCGTGGTGGACATTGCCACGGGACGATTGAGGCAACAACTCGCCCTCGATGCGCCCGAGGTTATCGAGCATCAGGCCGACACCACGGCGGAGGACAGCACCTCGGCGAAACCGGCTCGCAAGAGGAGTGCGTAATCATGGCCGACAAGCTGCCGTCGCGGACGCACCCTGAACGAACGATGCAGGAGCATCTTGACGCGCAGGAACCTTGCGCATCGCTCTGATTGAGGCGGCGCGAGCTGTGGTGAACGCGCAAGGTGCCATGCTCCATCGACGCCGTGACCTGCAAAAGATCGTTCTCCGAATGGTCGGCGGCGACACCATGATTTTCCCGGTCTATCCCGGCTGGAATCCGATACCGCCCGAATCGCAACAGGAAGAGGAAGAGAAGCCCCTGGAAGGTCCAGGGGCAAAGTGAAACGGGCGGCGCGAGTCTGATTCACTCGCGCCGCCCTCATCGAACAGGAGTACTGAACATGAACCAGACTATTGTATCCATCCCCAGCGCGTCCAGCATCGAAGTCGAGTATCGCGCCCTTGGCTTCACCGAAGGACCGCCCTCCCACATTCCCATCGAATACGTTCAGTCCGACGTGCGGATCTATGCTCGCCTCAAGTGTGCCGCGTGCAAGCATCGCGGCCACAAGGTGACGCCCTGGCATCGACGGAGGGACTATCGCCTGTTGGCGGCCTGCCGGAATTGCGGCGCGGGTATCGAGTGCTGACAATCAACTGTCACCACAAAAGCGCCAACGGCCACGGGACATAACCCCCGTGGCCGTTGGCGTTGGTTCATCTCCCCGAACGCAAACCTATCCCAACGTCTCCGCAGTGCAACGGCATGGGCTGCCGGCAAACACTGCCGGGCGGCAAGCATCGAGTGTAACCTCGGCCGTGTCTGTCCGCCAGACGGCAAAGGCCATCACTGCTGGCCGCCGTAGGTCGCGCCCAATCCGCCCAGCGTTACTTGCGCTCCTGCAAGCGCCTTCACGAAATCGCTCGGATTGATGACCGTCCACAAGCTCGGGTCATAGGGCGGCGTACCGATGACGAGAGGATCGGTGTCGCTCGGCGGTACCAGCACGATGTAGACGTAAGTGCCGGCGATCGTCATCACCGGCGTTCCGTCCACCATCTCGCTCTTGAAGGGCGCGCCGATGGCCTTCAGTTTCACCACTTCGTTGCTCGTTCCCGTGTCCGGGTCCAGCGGCAGCGGGTTGCCATCGTAGCTTTGCACGCACCAATTGACGATCTTCCAGCAGGTCGGAGCGTGATCGGAAATCACTTCGCAGGGCGTACCCGGCGGTCCCGCTATCGGCGTCCCCTCAATCCCGTAGTCCCAGACATAGGAGACGTAGGCCGCGTAGACGGTGTTCGTGTTGTTCGAGTCGAAAGTCATCGTCCGTTCCTCATTGCCCGGTTAAGAAACTCGAAAGCCCCGAGGGAGTCGCGCCGCCCCAGGGACCGCTACGCGAGGGCGTCGAGGGCGGTCCCAACAACCCCTTGATGAAGTCGTTGGGCAGCAACACCGTCTGCAAACTGGCATCATAGGGCGGCGTGCCGATGGTGAGATTGTCATAGTCGCCCGGCATCACCCGCAGCTGATAGATGTAGACGCCGGCTATGGTCCAAACAATCGTTCCGTCCGACATCTCCGCTTGATAAGGCGCGCTGATGGCTTTGCGCATCAACACCTCGTTATCGCTGCCGGTGTCCGGGTCCGGCGGTTTCGGCTTCTCGTCGTAACTCTGACACACGAAGTTGACTAACTTGATGCAACTGCCGCCATGCAGTTGCACGATGCTTACCGGCGAACCGGGAGGGCCGGCAATGGGTTGCCCCCGGCGACCATAATCGAAATAGTACGAAACATACGTCGCATAAGTCGTGTTGGTGTTCGACGAATCAAAAGGCATGCACAATCTCCTTATTGGAAGGCTGGCTGATCGACGACATTGGCGGCGGCCGGCAGTTGCGGTAGTGTGCCCGGCTGAGACAGTAGCGCCGCCACCATCGCGCCCAGCCAGTTGCCCCGCGTTCCGCCCCCGCCTGGCGGCATCGGACTGTTGCCCGTGCCGTCGCCCTTGAGAGTGTTTTCCGTGCCGGCTTCCGCGCCGCCGACGATGTTGGTTTCCAGGCTCATCATCTTCGGGATGTTCTGGTTCGGCGGGTTGACCAGCGACCAGCCGACAACGCCGATGGGAGCGAAGAACTCCGCCCGCACCTCGATGAATCTTTCGCTCAGATCCTGCGTGCAATACAGACTGACGAAGCGCGGCGGCTTGTTGCCGATGCCGAGGACGCCGCCGTTCATCGGCGCGAAGCGGTCGAACAGGATATTGACACCCAGCTTCATCAAGTCTTCTTTCCTGGCGTCGCGCTGTCCCCAGATTCGCACGATGCCATTGGCTTTCAGTTGCGGCAAGATGGAATCCATCGCCGCGCCGGTGGCATCGAACAAGCCCTTGATGCCCGGGCCGACAAGCCCCAGAGGATCGAGCAGCGCCATACCCCAAGCCATGCCCATGTTCGCCGAAGCCCGCGCCCCCTTGGCCACGGCGCGTAGGTTGGCGATGGGCGATTCACTGCCGGCCGTGCAGTTGCCCTCGATGCGCGTCGCCATGCTGCGTAACCCCAGCGCCAATTTCGTTTCCGTGTCCACGAAGGAATAATCCAGCGTGGTGTTGTCGCTGCTGACGGTGACTTCCACGCCATCGCGCTTGAACCCCGGCGGAATGGGCAGGAAGGCGGCTTGCCGGAAGGCGTCCGGCGTCAGCAGTCCCGAAAATTGCAACTGGTTGGCGTCAACTTGCATCTGCCCCTGTACATGCCGGACACTCCAATAGTCTTCGTCCATGCTCGATGAAGTGGTGTAGCGATTGGCGAGGACGATGCGCGTTGCCGTCGATTTGTCCGGCACGAAATCTTGCAGCCACGTCACCACATGGAAATAGACGCGCGCCGATTTGTCGCCGGCAATCTTCGTGACCTTCAACCCTTTGACGATGGGACCGTAGCGCGCATCGACTCCGGCAGCAACAGCAGGATTCTCGCCTCCCGGATTCAGAACGGCTCCCGGTGGAGAACTGACTACTACCTTGCCGCCGACCAGGTACGTCAGTTGCCGCCGGTTCGGGCTGAGCATTTGCCGCAGGTTCACCAGCGAATCACCAAGCTGATCTCCCGGCTGGCCGGGATTCGGCGCGTCGGTGAGGTTGGCCGGGAACCCGCCCTCCCGCGCCTGCTTGCCCGGTCCGGCCGAAGCGGTCGCGGCTGGATTGAACCAGGCCGTAACCGCTATCTCGAACTCGGTGTAGATCGCATCAACGCCGTCCTCGGTCGGCACCTGCTTGAACGAGATGTATTCGGTGGAGACGATGTTCAATCGGACGCCGTTGTAAATGAGCGTTGCCATTACACCTCCGCCACTTTGAGGACGTTGCCCAGGATGCGAGCAAAATCAATCGCCTTGTCCACCGTCTCGCCAGATGGTCCCGCTTTCTTCGTCACCTGTCCCGTACTGACAACGCGACGGCTTGCCGCCGGCAAGGTCTGCTGTCCGCTTGTTGGCGGCGTTCCCTCTCCACTCGGCGGAAGTTGTCCGGTGTCGCGCTGCCTGCCCTGTTCGAGCATGGCATCAAGTTTCCGCTCGATGTTCTCCAGGACCGCGATCGCTCGCCCTTCATCGTCGCTACTGCTCTGACCACTGCCGCCCCTGCGCCCCAGAATGGACGTTGCCTCTTGACGCGCATCCTCATCGAACCCCGGCAGAATCTCCCGTGCCGGTGCCTTGGGCAGCATCGACGGCGGGATTCCGCCCTTGGGCCGTGGCACATTCCACAAGCCTTTTCGCGGCGAATCATCCGCCCTCTGCCGCGCCTCTCCCATGTGGTGCATCGACATCCTCGGCGGTGACTTGATCTTTGCCAGCCGTTGACGCCGTGGCCGCGCCGGTAGTGCGGGTATCGTTGGCTGCGAACGCGGCATTGGCGTTTGCGGTCGCGGTCGCGGCGTTTGTGGCCGTGGCGGAGTCCCGACCGGAACCGCGCTCACCGGAATGTCGGCAGTGGGCAGCGTCTCTTGATGTCCATGCGGCATCGGCGGTCGTGCCGGTGCATTACGCGGGCGCGGCGGTGTGTTAACAGGGACAGCATTCGCCGGAATATCCGCAGTGGGTAATACATCTTGGCCGCGCGGCATCGGTGGTCGCGGTGGCGGCGTTCGTGGTGGTGTTCGTGGTGGTGGCGTTCGTGGCGAAGGCGGAACGTCGGGCGGTCGCGGTGGAATCGGACCAAGAACCGTTGGAGGCGCAGGCGGCGGAAGCATCGGCCTACGCGCAACTGGTTGGGGTACGGGTTGCGGATCCTGCGGCATCACATGCACAGTCGGCGTTCGGGGCGGTGTCGGTATGCTTCCCCCTCTGCCGCCCAGGTTGAACGCTTCCGCGAAGGTCTGCCATGCTTCCATCAAATGCCGGACGTTTCGCATCAGTTGGGCGATCTGTCCCAACTGAGGGATGAAGTTGCCGCCAGCGCTCAGCAGTCCCTCGGTGGCATGCCAGCGGTCCCGATGAGACGAACGCTGTTCTTGCTGACGCTCCGACCGTCGCCACGGTCGAGGCTCGCCTTCCTCCTGTCGCCTCTCCCGTCCCGCTGGCCGTGCGCTGTCCTTGAACCCGTCGCGCATCGCTGCGGCCAGTTCCTCCGGCAAGCGTATCAACACGTCGCGCATCTGCGCCAGCAGTTCGGTAGGCGATTGAGAAGCCATCGGATAACCCCCCTCACGCGGTTGCAGCGGTTCTCGGCTTCACTTCGTTGTCGGCGCTGATCGATGCCCATAACGCGGCCAAGGCAGCAAAGCATTCCGGTTCCGTCGCCCCTTCGCCCGTTGCCAGGTCGAACGGCCTCATCTCAAACGCCAATCGGCAGGCATCACATACCGCGCCCACGGCTTCGGCGTTTCCCTTCTCAGCCGCATCCAGGGTTGCGGTGAAGTCCGCCCCCAACGCCATGTACAACGCTCTCTCAATATGGGCGCTGTCCCCATAGCGTTCGCGCTCCCCATCGTGGTAGCGCATCACTCCACGACGCAGAGGTCGAGTTGTGGTGTCCGGCGCTGCTGTCGTTGTCTCGCTCATAGGCTCCCCTTTCGTGTTATCCGTCCACTCCGGCCACACACTTCGTATTGAGGTAGTCACAATCGCATTCATGGCTCTCTCCCCTTTCGTGTTACCGCTCCCCGCTCCCTCACCGCTCACGGCGCATCCCCAACACAGTAGAACCGACGTAAACGCGGACGCACGCGGGGGGC
>DATNCY010000366.1:0-3306 GCA_035553375.1 Gemmataceae bacterium | reverse complement strand
AGTCGGGTTGCGGGATGAGCTTGCGAGCAGTAGGTTGAACCGACATCAAGACCTCGGAGATAAGGGGACGGCTGTGATAACCTTCACCTTATCAACGAGGTCTTGATTTTACGCCCTGTCTTAACTGAATGGCATTAGGCTGACGCCGGCCGTTCGCCAAGGATTAGCTTTGCGCCGCAGGTTCTTGCCACCACGGACTGAGGACGTGGATTTTCTTGAGAATCAGTTCGCGTTCGTGATTGTTCTTGGCCGCCGCGAGGCGTGCCTTGAGCTTGGACATCTTTTTCTTGCGATGATAGCGGCGTTTCAATTCGGTACGGCGTTCGACCATGATCGTTGTTCCTGCACTTGGCTCCCTGTCGCACTCAAAGTCCCTACCGGCGCGGAGAGCCGGGGATGATTATGTTACAGGCGTGGGCCGCGACTGCAAGGGCGAGCCAAGCGCGGTTTAGGACGCGCCGGATGGTTCACTCGTCGGTATAGTGGAATCGGGTTTCCATCCGCCTTGCAGGTACGAACTGTGGAACGCACTCCTCCGCTCGAACAACGGTTGCTCGGTCTAACGCTGGCCGGCAAATACAAACTGCTCGACGTGCAGGCCGGCGGCGCCTTCGGCACCGTCTTCCGGGCTGAGCATTATTTCTGCCGGCATCTGGTGCGTCCCGTCGCCGTCAAGGTGTCGCGGCAGACCGGACTGACCGAGGAGACTGCTCCCTATCTGTTCGGTGACGCCCTCATTCTGGCGCAGTTGCTGGCCAATCCCACCGTTGGACTCGACGACGCCGGCCGCCGGCACTTGGTGCAGATTTACGATATGGGCCTGCTGCCCGAACACGAGGATCGGGCGTTTCTGGTCATGGAATACGTCGATGGTCTACCGCTGTTGTCGCACATGCGAGCGGCGGGACGCATCAGCGTGGCCATCGGTTTGCGTTTCATCAAGCAGATTTGCCGCGGCATGGCCCTCGTACACGGACAGGGAGCGGTGCATCGTGATTTGAAATCGGACAATATCCTGATCGATCGTCGCGGCATCGTCCGCGTGGTGGACTTCGGTTTGGCTGCCTTCGCCGATCCGCGTCTGGGCTTCGCGCCGGGGTCGATGGGCACGTTCGTTTACATGGCTCCCGAAACGCTGTTTGGTCGTTCGACGCTCGCCTCGGATGTGTACAGTCTCGGTCTGCTCATGTATGAACTATTCACCGGCGGCGGCCCGCATCTGACCGCGCCGTGGTCGCTCGATGAAAAGGGCGATCATCGCGACGAGCATTTGCGGCTCAAGAAATCCCTGCGTTTCGCCCCGCCTTCGGAGGTGCAGAACGAGATTCGCAACGATTATCGTTGGCTGGATGCACTGATCTTGCGTTGTTTGCATGTCGAACCGGAGCATCGTTTCGCCGACGCGGGGCGATTGCTGGCCGCTATCGAATTGTGTGAATCCGGCCAACCGTTGCCGCCTCCCGACCTCGGGGCGCTGACGCAACCCCGCTCGCTCGAAGTGGAATCGCGGCCGGATGCCGCCGTGGATACGCTGTTTCGTGAGGTGCGTCGCCTGCTCGCCGCCCGCGCTTACGCCCAAGTCGTCGATCGCCTTGACGTGCATCGCCCGCCGGAGTGGGCCGTCCTCGATCTGCTGGGAGCGCGGACGCTCCGCGCTCTGGGGCAAGCGTATCTCGGTCTGGGCGATCTGCCGGCGGCGCGCGACTGTCTGGAACAGCTTCGCGATACGCAGAAGGAGCAGAATCTGCTCTCGCGTCCCGATTACGCGGCGGCGCTGTCGGATCTATTCAAGTGCTATCGCGGTCTGGGGCAGATGGAACGAGCGCAAGCCTGTCAGGAAGAGGCGCGGAAACTGTTGTAGATCGTAGTGACCGGAGAATCCGTTATGAAGCATACCGTTCTTTCCTTACTCGCGGCTGTCCTCTTCCTCATCCCGATGCCTGGCCGCGCCGCCGAGATTATCCGTCTCGCCAATCACCCAGCTCTATCGCCCGATGGTATCACGCTTGCCTTCGATTGGGACGGCGACATCTGGACCGTGCCGACGGCCGGCGGTGTGGCCCATCGATTGACCCATCATTCGGCCCGCGATCGCGAGCCGCGTTTCTCGCCGGACGGCAAGCAACTCGCCTTCATCAGCGAGCGCAGCGGTTCGCCGCAAGTCCACATCATGCCCGCGACGGGCGGCACACCGGGGCAACTCACGCATCACACGGCGGGCTGCTCGTTGCAAGAGTGGTGTCCCGACGGTCGGCGTCTGCTCATCAGCGCCACGCGCGATCATTTCTGGCGGCACGCCGAACGCTTCTTCACCATTAGCGCCGCCTCGCGCAAAGCCGAGCAATTGCTGTTCGACGATTACGGGCGTGACGGCTGCCTGTCCCCCGATGGCAAGCGCCTGTTGTTCACGCGCGAGGGGCCAGCCTGGTGGCGCAAGGGCTATCACGGTTCGCAGGCCAGCCAGGTGTGGCTGTGCGAACTCGAAGACAAAACATTCCGCCGCTTGCTCGATGAGGATACCGGCTGCCGCTCGCCGCTGTGGAAAGCGGATGGCAAAGGGTTCTATTACGTCAGCGCACACAGCGGTTCGTTCAATCTCTGGGAGCGCGATCTCGCTTCCGGCGAAAGCAAACAACTCACGCACTTTACCGATGATTCGGTCGCCTTTCCGTGCATCGCGCGCGACGGATCAATGCTCGTCTTCCGCCATCTGTTCGACCTGTATCGCTATCGGCCGGGTGAGGACAAGACGCCGCGAAAAATCGACATCCGCCACGATAGCGATGCGGTCAAGGATCGTATCGAACGGCGCGTACTGCGCCAGGCCAGCGAGGTCGCGTTCACGACGGATGGCCTGGAAATCGCCTTCATCGCCGGCGGCGATTTATGGGTCATGGATACCGAGCTGCGCGAACCCCGCCAGGTGACGGCGAGCGCCGAGGAGGAAAGTCATCCCACCTTCTCGCCGGACGGGCAAACGCTCCTCGTCGTCGCCGACCGCGACGCGCGCAGCGATATTTACCGCGCCGTCCGCGCCGACAAAAACAAACCGTGGTGGCGCAACGGTCGCTTCACTCTCGAACGTCTCACCGACGACGGCGAGGCGAAGAGCAATTTGAAATACAGCCCCGATGGTTCGCACATTTCCTACCTGCGCGGTCGGGGCGATTTGTGGATCGCCGACGCGGATGGCCGCAAGGCGCGGAAGCTGATTCCGTCATGGAACACGCTGGAATACGACTGGTCGCCCGATGGCAAATGGCTCGTCTATGCCCAGGAAGACAGCGATTTCAACCGCGACATCTG
>DATNCY010000365.1:0-46923 GCA_035553375.1 Gemmataceae bacterium | reverse complement strand
AGTCGGGTTGCGGGATGAGCTTGCGAGCAGTAGGTTGAACCGACATCAAGACCTCGGAGATAAGGGGACGGCTGTGATAACCTTCACCTTATCAACGAGGTCTTGATTTTACGCCCTGTCTTAACTGAATGGCATTAGGCTTACGCCGGCCGTTCGCCAACTTCTAATCCATGCGAACGCCAATTGTCAAAAGCAGATTGGCGAAACGCTGTTGATCGGCCGTTTGAATCGTCAGCACATGATCCGGCGTCTCGACCGCCTTATAGAAATCCCATTTCTCGATCGGCTGAAGTTTCAAGGTAAGTTTCGCTTCGGCGAGTACCTTGCGAAACTCCGCCCACACCGGCGGATCTTCCTTCAAGGCATATGCTCCGGTTGTCTCATACATCATGGTGTTGGCTGCCTCAATGGGGATGGCCGACACCAGCGCCGCCAACACCTGGGTGCAGGTGACAATTCCCGGCGACAGATTGAGACTGACGATCTCGGCGTTTGGCCCCTTCTTCGATGAAGCTGGATAATTGCCATCGGCGATGAGGATTTTGCCATGATGCCCGGCGCGGCCGAGGATGGCGTTGATCCGCGGATGAATGAGCTGATGTTTAAGCACTCTACTTTCCCCCTCACCCCCACCCCCTCTCCCCCGAGTACAGGGGGGAGGGGAGAAGAATGATGTCACGTTGCGAAATATTGGCGATACGCCGCCATCGTTTGCCGCGCCGCCGCGATGGGATCGGGATATGGTAGCGCCTCGGCGGAGACATAACCCTGATAACCCATGTCGCGCAGCGCTGCGGCAATCGGTGCGAAGTCGAGATGTCCACCGCCGGCCGGGCGGCGATTGGAATCGACGAAATGCACATGACCGATGTGCCCCGCGCCGCTCCTCAGCGCCGCCGCGAGGTCCGTCTCCTCAATGTTCATGTGGAACAGGTCGGTCAGCAGTTTGACGTTGTTCGTGGACAGCGAGCCGAGCAAACGGACGCCGTCCGCGACAGTGTTGACGAGATTAGTTTCATAGCGGTTGAGCGGCTCGAACAAGAGCGGCACGCCGTACTTGCTGGCGTGTTCGCCGACATCGTTGACGCCCTCGGTGAGATAAGACAGCGCCGTCGCCTTATCCACATCGGCGTCGTGCCGGCCCTGCATCGAGCCGATGATGGCCGGGGCGTGGAACTGCCCGGCCAGATCGATGATCGAACGAATGAACTCGCGCGCCGCGGCGCGTTTGCCGGTTTCCGGGCTGCTCAGCGTCAGGCGTTGCAGCAGCCAGCCCGCACCGGTGCCGAACGCGCCCACCTTCAGGCCGGTTTCATCGAGCAATCGCCGCAGCGCGTTGGCATCGACGGCCGACGGCGACGGCGCGAATAATTCGACCGCATCGAAGCCCAGTTCCTTCGCCTTATGACAGCCGGCCGCCAGGTCGTCCCAAAAGACGAACGGCCCGCCACGCGCTTCCGGCACCAGACTGATGGTTACACAGGAACGGATCATGATAGTTCTCTCGCAGGGTTCAATCGACTTCGACCATCGCCTTGATGACGCCGGTCTCGGGTTTGGTATACGACTGGAAATGGCCGATCAGTTCGGCGAACGGCGTGCGATGCGTGATCCACGGTTGCGTGTCGATACGTCCTTCTTCGATCAGTCCAATAATGCGCCGAAAATCCTCCGGCAGCGCATTGCGCGTGGCGAATAGTGTCATTTCGCGGCGATGGAAGAGCGGATCGGCGAAGTGAATCTCGTCGCTGACGATGCCGACAAACACGAGCCGGCCGCTGTGGGCGACGTAGTTGAACGCGCAGCACATCGACTTGGTGCTGCCGGTCGCGTCGAACACCACCGGTGCTAGGGCGCCCTCCGTAATGTCTTGCAGTTCCTTCACTTCGCAACCGTCACCCTTGAAGCGGATGGTGTGCTGTACACCCATTTGTTTCTTGCAGAAATCGAGGCGTTTTTCATTGAGATCGAGGACGATAATTTTCGCCCCGGTCAGCTTGACGAACTCAAGGACCGATAGGCCAATCGGTCCCGCGCCGATAATGAGGGCAAACTCGCCCGCTTGCGGTTGACCGCGCTGGACGGCGTGACAGCCGATGCCCAGCGTCTCGACGAGCGCGAGTTGATCGAACGTCAACTTGCTCGACGGATGCAACTTGCGAGCCGGCACGATAAAGCGTGGCCGCAGTCCGCCATCGGTGTGGACGCCGAGAACTTGCAGTGTTTCGCAGCAATTGCCGTTGCCGCGCCGACAGGCGAAACATTCCTGGCAGTTCATGTACGGCTCGACGGAGCAGCGTTCGCCCGGCTTGACATTGGTGACGCCCGCGCCGACTTCGACCACCTCGACGCCGAGTTCGTGGCCGGGGATGCGCGGATAGCTGTAGAAGGGCATTTTGCCAAGATAGCCGCCGAGATCGGTGCCGCAGATACCGACGCGATGGACGCGCACCAGGGCCTCGCCGGCGGCGGGTTTAATCGGTTCATGGAGATCGATCTGCTCGAAAAGACCCGGTTGTTTCAATTGAATGGCTTTCATGGCGGATACTCGCGTTGCACCTCTTGGGATCGCTGATTCGTGCTGTCCTCATCCTATCAGGATGGCGTGCTTTGTTCGACTGCCGGCCTTGCGGCTCTCTGTGCGGAGGTTATGCTGGAAGAAGGTTCGGAGAGTAACTCTCTCCGCCTTTCTTTTACGAGTACCAATGTGAGCCATTCTCACGATACCGCTGCCGATGCCAATCCCGACCTGTGGACGCTCACGCAGGCCGCCGATTTTCTTGATGTGTCCCGTAAGGAACTTCTTGAGTTGATCCGCCAGGGCGATGTTCGCTACATTCAGCGCGGTCTACGCATCCGCATTCACCGCGAGGAGTTGGAACGCTACCGCGAACGCACAGTTCGCTGATGTCGAATGCGGATAGACTACTTCTCCGTGTCGTTGCTATCTGGCTCAGTAAAGTCTGCCTCTTCTTCTAATAAGCGGACCACGATGATGATGTCTTTGCCGTTGTAGACTTCACCGACCTCAGCTTTGTCGAGGAACTCTTCCCAGCCGGTGTTGTCAAGCCAGGAGTGCGATTTCAGTCTGCCTTTGATAATAGGCGTCCACAATACTTCGTAGTTGAGGAAGGGTTGTCCCTTGGTCGAGCCGGCGCTGAACAAGCCGAACTTCTTCATTCCTTAGCTCCGTGCCGCGGCGATTCGACGCCGGCAAGACAGATGAATGGATCAAGTCAGCACTTCGACTGTCAGGCCAGTGAAGGAATTGAGGTGGACATCGTTGGTCAGGAAAATGTTGGCCCCGTGTTCCACTGCGGCGGCGAGTTGAAGCGCGTCCATCGGTTTGAAGCGATTGGTGGCTCGAATCAGTGCCGCTCGGTCACAGACTGCGGGCGTGATGGGCACGACAGTCGTCAAGGAGAAAAATCCTTGATAGGTTTGCTGTACTGCCACGTTCCTGAGACGCAGCGGCAGGACAAGACACTCCATCCGCGTCAGGTCGCTAATCATAATCGAGTCGCCCGCAGCTCGTGCGATCGCTAAGCGAGTAACAACCTTGGGGCCAAAGACGGGATTTTGCTCGACCGAGTAGATCACGATATTCGTGTCCAGGAAGAGGATCATGAAGCCTCCGTCTTCCGTTGCTGTTCTCGCGCCCTCCAACATTCCTCTTGAAGTCGCTCAATCTCCAGCATTCGTTCCTCGTCTTCCTGGCGTGAGGCGGCGATGTCCGCATCAATCTCTTCCTTGCTGCGCGGGATGTGGCCGCGCGCTCGCTGCTCCTCACGGAGCCGCTCAAAAAACTGCCAGATGTCCGTCTGTGTGTAATCGAGTACGGGTTGCACGCTCACGCGCACTCGCCCTGGCGGCAGGTTCGGCTTCTCATCGAGTACCAACGTACCATCAGCTTGCAAAGTGCCCTGAAGTTCCACAACAGGCGCTGCCATGTTCGCCTCCTTCGCATGAGAACGACAGATTATGGTTGTATGATACCTCAGATGCCGCCCCAGGGGGAACGTCCCTTCTTCGCCATCATTCCGCCGTATTCACCCACGAGCGCAGCGTTTCGGCCACGCTCCACGCTTGCGCGATGCAGCCGCGCGGCGTGAACGGTGCCTCGGCGTCGGCTACCTCGCTGATCGATCCCAAACATGCCTCTTCGAGATGGTCCGCCAATCCCTGCAAGAATCGACGCGCTCCCGTGCGGTCGTCCGGGTGCATTTTCAGCCACGCATCAATGAACGGACCAATCAGCCACGGCCAGACCGTGCCCTGATGATAGGCCGCATCGCGCGAACGCAGATCGCCGTGGTAGGTCGGTTTGTAATCCGGCTCACCCGGTGCCAGTGAACGCAAACCGACCGGCGTCAGCAGACGCGCACGCACCACATCCATCACCGCAGGCCAGCGTTCCTTGTCGAGGACCGGGTTCGATAGCGAGATGGCGAAAAGCTGATTGGGACGGCAAGAGGGATCGTCACCCTTCTCGCCGTCCACCACGTCGTATAGAAAGCCGCCCTCGGCGTACCAGAAGCGTTGATTGAACGAACGCCGGGCGAGTTCGGCGTGCTTGGCGACCGTCTGCGCCTTCGCTTCGTCGCCGAATTCACGCTCCCAGTGTTCCAGCCGGCGCAGCGCGTTGTACCAGAGGGCATTGATTTCGACCGCCTTACCGCGTCGCGGCGTCACCACCCAATCGCCGCACTTGGCGTCCATCCAGGTTAGTTGATAACCCTCCGCGCCCTGACGCAGCAGACCGTCGGATGGGTCGACGCCGATGCCGAAGCGCGTGCCGCTCAGGTGGTGCGCCACGATGTCGCGCACGATGGGTAACATAAATTCAATCGTTTCACGATCTTTTGTGACTTCGTAATAACGGCCGATGGCCTGGACAAACCAGAGGGTGGCGTCGGCGGTGTGATACAGTCCTTCCTTGCTGCCTTCGGGGAACAGATTGGGAATGAGACCGTGGCGGACGTGGGTGGCGAACGTGTGCAGGATGGAGCGTGCGTCATGGGGACGGCCGGTTGTCAGCGTCAGTCCCTCCAGACTAATCATGGTATCGCGGCCCCAGTCGGTGAACCAGTGATAGCCGGCGATGACCGTGCGTGCTTCGTCGCCGGCCGCCTTCGCGCGCGCCGCCTCCTCAATGCGGCCGGCGGGGGCGATAAGAAATTGGTCGGCCGCTAACGTCCATTCGCCGCCCGGCCCGCTCCGCGCCGCCGGAGCCGTCAGTGCTAGCAGACGCCGTCGCCGTTCGTGTTCTGCCGCTCGCGCCACGGCCGGCGAGAGAGCGTCCATCGTCTCCCATTTCTCCGTCGAAGCCACCAAAGTCGCGTCGTGGTCCGCCGTCAGATCGATGCGAAAATGTCCGGGACTCCACAATTCGCCGCGCGAATCGTAGCCGCGCGCTTCCTCGACCCAGTAGAGCAACGGCTGTGTCCGCTGCGCTTCCACCGTGAAGGCCGCTCGCCGTCCGTGCATGCGGAAGCGCAAGGGCGTCAGATCCGTGCCGGGCGACACCTCGTAGCGATCTCCGACGGCCGTTAGCGCATAGGGACCTTCCAAGGAGGTACTCACTTTTTCATCGTGCGGGCGAAAGTGAATCGCCAAGCGCAGTTTCAGCCGCACCGTGCCTTCGCCGGAAACGAGGCGATAGCCGACATGGACCGTGTTCTGCTCGTGTACCAGAAGAACCCGTTTTTCCAGCACCCAACGATCCATCTCCCAGCGCCAGACGGGGAGACCACCCTCCAGGCGAAACTCGCGTAAATACTCGACGCCTTGCAGTTCCAGTTTGCCGTCGGCGTGCTGCTCGCCACCCAGACGCAGGGTGCGACCATCCGGCAAGCGAACTTGCTCCATCAGGTGATTGAGCATCACGGTGCGGCCCTGCGGTGCCGGCAAGGCGGCCACGAGCAGACCGTGATAGCGGCGCGTACACACTCCCGCCACCGTGCTGGAGGCGTAGCCGCCCAGACCGTTGGTGACCAACCATTCGCGCTCGACGAGTGGCCGCGCTTCCTCCGCGCTCGCTCCCGTCCAGCGCATGCGCCGAATCAGTTCGTCCATCGGATCGTCGCCCCTTGGATTGCCAGCCTACAGCGCCAGCAAGGGAGAGTCACCCTTGCTGGCGCTGCGGGCTAGTGGGTGTCATTACCACGGCCGACTCGCCGGGGAGACGCCATCCGTCCTCGTCCTCGACGGCGACAGCCGAATCTCCACCATACCGCGCGTCCTCACTGGTCCACAGCACTTGCCAATCCCTCCCTTCGTTGGGAGCGAGCAGCGGCTCCGGCGCTGGGGCGAGAAACAGGTCACGCCCCAGGTTGACCAGCAACAATCGATCGTCGCCGTCCACGCCGAAAAAGCGCAACACGAATGCCTGCGCTCCCAGCACGGCTCCATCGACGCCACCGATCCGTTGCGCCCGGAACACCGGATCTTCACGCCGCAGGCGAAGCAGGTCGCGATGCAGTGCGTACATACCCGCGTGTTTCTCACGCTCGGAGAAATCGAGTTTGCAGCGCTCAAATGTCGCTGAATCGACCGGATCGGGTATACGCTCTTGCATCTGGATATGTCCCTGGCTCGGGAACTGAGCGAGGAACTCTTTGCGTCCCTTGTAGACGAGGTGAGCCAACTCCGGTTGATGATCGGCGAAAAAGAAGAACGGCTGAGAAGAGGCAAACTCTTGCCCTTGGAAGAGCATCGGTGTTCCCGGACTCAGCAAGAGCAGCGCCGTCAGGGCGCGATAGCGTCCGGGATGGGATAACGGCCAGGGCCGCTTGCCGCCCGTGTTGGAAACCTGATCGTGATTCTCCAGAAAGGTGACAAACGTCGCGGGAGGTACTCCCGTCGTCGGCGTGCCGCGTCGCTTTTTCTGCCACAAGTAGCGCTGCCCCTGATAGAGAAACCCACGCTTAATCGCCGAAATGAATTCCTGCGGTGTACCGTGATAATCCGTGAAATAGGCTTCATTTCGCCCCGTGAGGGCGACGCGAGCCGTGTGATGAAAATCATCGTTCCACATCCCATCGAACCCATAACCCCCCGATTGCAGAGAGCGCACGAGTTGGATGTTCTGCGGTTCATTCTCGGTGACGACAATCGTAGCGCGACCGTGCGCCGCCTGGCGCACACGCCGGCTAATCACCGCCAGAATGTGTTCCCCCGAGCTATCGTAGATATTCTGTGTCGCATCGAGGCGCAAGCCATCGAAATGATATTCGTCGATCCAGTAAGCGGCGTTGCCGGCGATGTATTCGCGCACCGGAGCGGAGTTCGGACCATCGTAGTTGATCGCTGGTCCCCAGTCGGTTTTGTAGCGATCCGTGACGTAGTCCTTCGAGAACTGGCCCAGATAGTTGCCATCCGGGCCGAGATGGTTGTAGACGACATCGTGAAGGACGCCCATACCCAGGGAATGGGCACGATCGATGAAACGCCGCGCATCGTCGGGTGTGCCGTACAAGCGCGTCGGCGCGAATAGATTCACGCCATCGTAGCCCCAGCCGAACGCGCCCGCGAAGTCGGCAAGGGGCATGATCTCGATTACGGTGATGCCCGTCGCCGCCAGTTCCGGCAGTTCGCGCAGCGCCGCCGCCCATGTTCCCTCCGGCGTGAATGTGCCGAGGTGCATTTCGTAGATCACCTGTCCCGGCAAACTCAGACCACGCCAGTTCTGGTCGGTCCAGGCGAACGCGGTTGGATCGACAATCTGCGAGGGACCGTGCGGTCCTTCCGGCTGAAAACGCGAGACGGGATCGGGGTAGAGTTTGGTCTCACCTTCCAGTTGAAAGCGATAGCGCGTTCCGGCCGGCGCGGGAACGAAGCCGGCGAAATAGCCGTTCTCTTCCGCGTCCAGGGGAAAGACTTGTTTGGCGGATCCTTCCAGAACCACCGCAACGGTTCGCCGGCGTGGTGCCCAGACGCGAAAATGACTGCGTCCGTCCGGCTGTACTTCGGCACCCACCGGCAGCCGTCGTTGGCATATGCTGTTCATGTTCCTGTTGTACGCAAATCGAATGCCGCGACCGCGCCGTTTGCGGCTTGGCGTTTCGCGTGAAACGCCAAGCCGCAAACGGCGCGGAAACAATTGTTGCCGCGCCATTGGCACGCGCGCTGCCTTGATTTGTAAAATGCTGAGGCATACGGTTGTGTCTCACCAAGCCCCCGGCAGGAGTCCCCGTGATTCGTCGCACCCGGCCGACCGAAATCATCACACTTGAGGATGACCCCCTGTGGTACAAGGACGCCATCCTCTACGAACTGCACGTCCGCGCCTTTCGCGACAGCAACGGCGACGGTATCGGCGATTTCGCCGGCGTCGTCGAGAAGCTCGACTATTTGCAAGACCTGGGTATCACGGCCATCTGGCTGCTGCCCTTTTATCCCTCTCCGCTGCGCGACGACGGTTACGACATCGCCGATTACGCCAGCATCAATCCCATTTACGGCACCCTCGACGACTTCCAGCGTCTGCTCGATGAGGCCCATAGTCGCGGGCTGCGCGTCATCACGGAACTGGTCGTCAATCACACATCGGATCAGCATCCGTGGTTCCAGCGCGCCCGCCGTTCGCCGCCGGGCAGTTCCGAACGCGATTTCTATGTGTGGAGCGATACGCGCGATCGCTTCAAGGAAGCGCGCATCATCTTCAAGGACTTCGAGCTATCCAATTGGAGTTGGGACGCCGTCGCCAATTCCTTCTACTGGCACCGTTTCTACTCGCATCAGCCTGACCTCAATTACGACAACCCCGAAGTACATGAGGCCGTCTTTCGGCTGCTCGATTTCTGGCTCGACCGCGGCGTCGATGGGCTTCGGCTCGATGCCATCCCTTACCTGTACGAGCGTGACGGCACCAGCTGCGAAAATCTGCCGGAAACGCATGTCTTCCTCAAGAAGCTGCGCGCTCGTCTCGACAGCAAGCACAAAAATCGTGTGCTGCTGGCGGAAGCCAACCAATGGCCGGAGGACGCCGTCGCCTACTTCGGCGGCGACGGCGGCGACGAATGCCATATGTGCTTTCACTTCCCGGTCATGCCGCGCCTGTTCATGTCCATCCAGATGGAGGATCGTTTTCCCATCGTGGACATTCTTCAGCAGACGCCGGACATCCCCGAAAATAGCCAGTGGGCCTTGTTTCTGCGCAACCACGATGAATTGACGCTGGAGATGGTGACGGAAGATGACCGCGATTACATGTATCGCGTGTACGCTCAAGATCCGCAGGCACGCATCAACCTCGGCATCCGCCGCCGTCTCGCCCCGCTGCTGCAAAATCATCGCCGTAAGATCGAGTTGATGAATGGTCTGCTGCTGTCCTTGCCGGGCACGCCGGTCATTTACTACGGCGACGAAATCGGCATGGGCGACAATATGTATCTCGGTGATCGCAACGGCGTGCGCACGCCCATGCAGTGGAGCGGCGAACGCAACGCCGGTTTCTCGTCGGCCAATCCGCAGCGCTTGTATCTGCCGCTCGTCATCGATCCCGAGTTTCACTACGAGATGCTTAACGTCGAGACGCAGCAAGGCAACGTCAATTCGCTGTTATGGTGGATGAAGCATCTCTTCGACCTGCGCAAGCGTCATCAAGCGTTTGGTCGCGGCAGCCTGGAAATGCTGACGCCGGACAATCCCAAAACGCTGGCCTTCGTCCGCCGCTGGTCCCCCTCACCCAACCCTCTCCCCCCAGGGGGGGGAGAGGGCAGGGTGAGGGGGGAGGACGAGTGCATCCTCGTGGTGGCCAACCTGTCGCGCGTCGTGCAATGTCTGCGCGTCGATATGTCGGCTTACAAAGGGATGACGCCCATCGAGTTGATGGGCCGCACACCGTTCCCGGTCATCGGCGACACGCCGTATTTCTTGATGCTGGGAGCGCACTCGTTCTACTGGTTCATTCTCAAGCCGGAGCCGGCCGCGCCCGCCGGCACGGTCGAGCCGCCGTTGCTCACGTTCGTCGGGCCTTCCTGGATCAGTCTCTTCCGCGGTCGGGCACGGCAAACACTGGAGGAAGCGCTGCCCGACTATTTGCAGAGCCGACCGTGGTTTCAGGGCCGACTGCGAACCCTCAAAAGCGCCACGCTGCGCGAGGTATTCCCTCTCGGTTCGGAGGCCGAAGGGCCGCGTCTGACGCTCGTGCAGATCGACTACGACGAAGGCGAGCCGGAGGTGTATCTTTTGCCGTTGGCGTTCGCGCCACGCGACATTTCTCGGGGCGCTGACGCGACCCCGCTTGCCGATGCCCCGCCCGGCCCGATCATCGCCCGCCTCCATATTCGCACGCATGGCTCCGGCGAAGCCATCGCCGGCGTCCTTTACGATCCCAGCGGCGAGCAGAGCTTTGCCGGCACGCTGATCGATCTCATCGCCCGTGCCGGTCACGGCGAGGGCGAAGCCGGCGAGATGCGCGGTCAGCCGGAGCGGGCGTTCTCCGCCGACCCCATGCCCACCGAGCCGCGCGTGCTGGAATCGTGCAACACCGTCGTTGTCCTCGGCGATCGCCTTCTGCTCAAACTCTATCGCCGGATCGAGGAGGGACTGCATCCCGAAGTGGAGATGAACCGCGTTCTGTTCACCAAGACGAACTTCACGCATGTACCTCCGCTGCTGGGTGCCTTGCAATATCGCCCCGAACGCGGCAGCGCGACGACGCTGGGCGTTGTGCAGGAATACGTCCCCAGCGAGGGCAACGCCTGGCGGCTGACGCTGGACGCCTTGCATCGTTTCTTCGATCACATCTTGGCGGGCAGCAGCGGCCCGCCGCAACTGGAGGCGGGACCGCGTTCGATGGTGGAACTGAGCGAGCAGGAGATTCCGGCGCAGGTGCGTGAAGTGCTGGGCACTTATCTGGAAACCGCTCGCCTCATTGCTCACCGCACTGCCGAGTTACACATTGCTCTCGCCTCCGTGACGGACGATGCGGACTTCGCGCCGGAACCGTTCACCGGACAGTATCAACGCTCCCTCTACCAATCGATGCGCGGCCGAATTCGCCAAACGCTGGAATTGCTGCGTCATCGCCTTCCCCTCTGGCCCGAAGGGTTGCGCGAGCCGGCCGCGCGGGTGGCCCAGAACGAAGACAAACTAATGCGTCTGGCCCATCGCATCTTCGATCGTCTGATCGAGGCGCCGCGTCTGCGTTGTCATGGCCATCTACACCTGGGCCATTTGCTGTTCACGGGCAAGGATTTCCTGCTTATCGATCTGGAAGGTGAGGCGGATCGTTCGTTCGCGCATCGCCGCCGTAAGCGTTCGCCGGCGCGCGATCTGGCCAGCTTACATCGTTCGTTGCAGGAAGCCGCCGCCGCCGCACTCGCGCATGGCGGCGTGCGCACGGAGGATGTGCCGATGCTGGAACCGTGGGCGCGATTCTGGCAGCGCTGGGCGTCGGTCGTCTTCCTCAAGGAATACCGAGCCGCCCCCGGCGCGGCGGCGCTGTTGCCACGCGATCCGATGGCGCTGGCGCTGTTGCTCGATTTCTATCGGCTCGGCTGGAATATCTCCGGTCTGCGTCACGAATTGGCCGCGCCCGGCGAACGCGCCGCCATGCTCCTGCGGAATCTGATGCAGATGATGGACAGAGTATAAGCGCTCTACCGTTTACATTTCGCCGAGGTTTACGTTTCGCGGAGGCTTCCCTCTCCGCGAAACGTAAACGGTAGGGAACTTATCCCGGTCGATATCCAGACGATTGGCATCTTCTTTGCTAAGAATGGATCGTACCGCTTGAGGTAGAGCGCTAAGCCTTAAGCGGCGTGACGGAAACCAAAGGAGACAGCATCATGCGAATATGGCCAGGGCGGTCTTATCCCTTGGGAGCGACCTGGGATGGCGCGGGCGTCAACTTCGCGCTCTTCGTCGAACAGCACGACGCCAAAGTCGAACTGTGTTTCTTCGATCCCGATGAACCGGGCAAGGAAACCGGCCGTTTCGTCTTGCGAGAGTACACCGACCAGGTCCGCCACGGCTATTTCCCCGACGTGCAGCCGGGCCAACTGTATGGCTACCGCGTCCACGGTCCTTACGATCCGGCCAAGGGCCAGCGCTTCAACGGCAACAAGCTGCTACTCGATCCCTACGCCAAGGCTATCGGCCGCAATCTGACCTGGCACGATTCGCTGTTCGGCTACAAAGTCGGCGATGCCGAGGCCGACCTGTCCTTCGACGACCGCGATAGCGCTCCCTATGCGCCGTTGGCCGCCGTGGTCGATACCGCCTTCACCTGGGGCGATGATCGGTCGCCGAACACGCCCTGGCACAAGACGCTGATTTATGAATTGCACGTTAAGGGCTTTACCCAGCGTATGCCCGGCGTACCGGAGAAGGCGCGCGGCACCTATGGCGCGGTCGCTTCAGAAGCCGCCGTCAAGCATCTGCTCGACCTTGGCGTCACCGCCGTCGAACTGATGCCGGTGCATTATTTTCTCTACGACCGCCATTTGATCGAGAAGAAACGGACCAATTATTGGGGCTATAACTCGCTGGGCTACTTCGCCCCACATCCCGATTACGCCGCCGGCGAAGGAGCGAGCGAGTCGGTGCAGCAGTTCAAGCGCATGGTTCGCGGCCTGCACGCGGCCGGACTCGAAGTGATCCTCGATGTCGTCTACAACCACACGGCCGAAGGCAACCAGATGGGGCCGACGCTGTCCATGCGCGGTGTGGACAATGCCTCCTATTACCGGCTCTCGCCGGAAGACACACGCTATTACATGGACTTCACCGGCTGCGGCAACACGCTGAATATGCGTCATCCGCGCGTTCTGCAACTGGTCATGGACAGTCTGCGCCATTGGGTTCTGGAGTTTCACGTCGATGGGTTTCGCTTCGATCTCGCCAGCACGCTGGCCCGCGAACTGCACGATGTCGATAAGCTGGGCGCGTTCTTCGACATCATCCATCAAGACCCAATCCTCTCGCAAGTCAAGCTGATCGCCGAGCCGTGGGACGTTGGCGCGGGCGGGTATCAGGTCGGCAATTTCCCCGTGTTGTGGACCGAGTGGAACGGCAAATACCGCGACAATGTGCGGCGATTCTGGAAGGGCGACGGCGGCACCGTCTCCGAGTTCGCCACGCGCCTGAGCGGTTCCAGCGATCTGTACGCCTACAGCGGTCGCTCGCCCTACGCCAGTATCAACTTCATCACCTGTCACGATGGCTTCACGCTGCACGATCTCGTCAGCTACAACGACAAGCACAACGAGGCCAACGGCGAAGACAACAAGGACGGCGCCAACGACAATAATAGCTGGAATTGTGGAGCCGAGGGACCGACCAACGATGCCGCCATCAACGCCCTGCGCGAGCGGCAGAAGCGCAACTTGATGGCGACCTTGCTGTTCTCCGCAGGCGTGCCGATGATCTGCGGCGGCGACGAATTGAGCCATACGCAAAACGGCAACAACAACGCCTATTGTCAGGACAACGACTTGACGTGGCTGAACTGGGAACTGACACCGCCGCAGCAAGAGTTCCTGGATTTCGTCAAGTTGGCGGCGCGCATTCGCCGCGAGCAGCCAGTCTTCCAGCGGCGAAAGTTCTTCCAGGGCCGTAAAATCCGTGGTTCCGACATCAAGGATCTGTCCTGGTTCGGTCCCAATGGCGAAGAGATGACCGATGAGGCCTGGGATGCCGGCTACGTCAAGTGTTTGGGCATGCGTCTGGCCGGCGACATCATTGGCGAACCCGACGAGCGCGGCGAACCAATCGTCGGTGATACGCTGTTGATCCTGCTTAACGCGCATCACGAGCCGATCCCGTTCAAACTGCCGGCGGGCCGGCCGGAGCATCATTGGGAAGTAATCCTCGATACCTCGATCTCGCAGACACCGGCGGCCACGGCCAAGCCGGTGCAGGGCGAATATCCGTTGCCGGAACGCTGCATGGTGATCTTGCGCACGCGGGGACCGGAGGAAGGCGTTCCTGTCATCGCACCGGCCACGGTCGCTGATCTGATCAAGGAGCAACCGCTGGCGAAGCAGCCACAGCATCCGGCGATCGTCGGTTGATCGGCCGCTTGTGGCTTAGCGCGTCAACGCGCTAAGCCGCAAGCGGCAATACCTCATTCCCTCAGACCATCATGACCAGCCCTGAAATCCTCGCCGCCTTGTTGTCCGACGTTGAGCGCGAAGCGTCCGCTCGCCGCTGCGCTCCCGAGGCGACCTATCGCCTGCAATTCCACGCTGGATTCACCTTCCGCGACGCCGCCCACATTGTTCCGTATCTGCACGATCTTGGCATCACCCACGTTTACGCCTCGCCCTATCTGAAAGCGCGGCCCGGCAGCAAGCACGGCTACGATGTTCTCGATCATCAGCACCTCAACCCGGAAATCGGCAGCGATAGCGATTACGCCGCCTTCATCGATGCCCTGCGCCAGCACGATCTCGGCCAGATTCTCGATGTCGTGCCCAATCACATGGGCATTGTCGGCAACGAAAACTTGTGGTGGAACGATGTATTGGAGAACGGCCCCGCCTCGCCGTATGCCAACTATTTCGACATCGCCTGGCAAGCCTCGTCGCGTCCTTCCCTGCGCGATCGCGTCCTGCTTCCTCTGCTCGGCGAACCCTATGGCCGCGCTCTCGAATTGCAGCAAATTCGCTTGCACTACGAAGGCGGTGCCTTCACCCTGCACTATTTCGATCATCGGCTGCCCGTCGCGCCCGACACCTGGACCAACATCCTCACGCGCAATCTCGATCAATTGGAAACGATGCTCGGCAAGGATGCGCCGCACTTGCAGGAGTATCAGAGCATCTTGACGGCCGTGCGCAATCTGCCGCCGCGCAGCGAACAAAGCGCGGAGCGCATCGCCGAGCGCCAGCGCGAAAAGGAAGTTATCAAGCGCCGCCTCGCCGCCCTGACCCAAGGCTGCGCCGAGGTGCGCGATCATCTCGCCGCCGTCGTCGCCCTGTACAATGGCAAGGCCGACGATCCGCATAGCTTCGATCTGCTCGATCAACTGCTCGACGAGCAACCCTATCGCTTGTCGTCCTGGCGCGTCGCCTCCGACGAAATCAACTATCGCCGGTTCTTCGATGTCAACGAGTTGGCCGCGCTGCGCATGGAGCGCCCCGAAGTGTTCGCCGCTACCCACGTCCTGATTTTTCAACTGCTGCGCGAGCGCAAACTGTCCGGTCTGCGCATCGATCACCCCGACGGTCTGTTCGATCCGCGGCAATACTTGCAGCGTCTTCAGCGTCATTATCTGCTGGAACTGGCACGGCAGGCGCATCAGTCGAACCATGAATATCAGGGCATCGATTGGAGCGAACTGGAGGGACCGCTACTAGAGCGCATCGATGCCGGCGCGTTGCCGGATCGCTCGCTCTACGTCGTGGTGGAAAAGATTCTCGGCAGCGGCGAAGCGTTGCCGGCCGATTGGCCCGTTCACGGCACAACCGGCTACGACTTCCTCAACGTCCTGGGCGGTCTGTTTGTCGATCCCGCTACCGCCAAGCCGTTTACCGCGCTTTATCGCAATTGGATCGATGACTACGTGCCGTTCGCGGAGATGGTCTACCAGAAAAAGACTCTTATTCTCCAATTATCGCTATCGAGTGAATTGCAGATGTTAGCGTTGGCGCTGGATCGACTGGCTCAGAGTCATCGCTGGTCGCGGGATTTCACGTTTAACAGTCTGCGCCGCGTTCTCCGCGAAGTGGTGGCGTGTTTCCCGGTATATCGCTCGTACATCGCCGGCGGCACGGTCCACGATTCGGATCGCAAATACATCGATAGCGCCATCCGCGCCGCCCGGCTGCGCAATCCCACGCTCAACCGCTCGCACTTCGATTTCCTGCGCGACACGTTGCTCTCGCGTCACGATGAGCAGGCCGCCGCCGAGAAGTTGGCCAAGGAGGAGGACTTCACCGGCCAGTTCCAGCAGGTGACTTCGCCGGTGATGGCCAAGGGTCTCGAAGACACGGCCTTTTATGTGTTCAATCGTTTGACCTCGCTCAACGAGGTCGGTGGCGATCCCGGTCGTTTCGGGCTTGCGCCGGCCGCCGTGCATCAAGCGCTGGCCGTGCGCCAGCAACATTGGCCACACGCCCTGTCGCCGACTTCGACACACGACACCAAACGCAGCGAGGATGTCCGCGCGCGCATCAGCGTCCTGTCGGGGATGCCCGAAGCATGGCGCGAAGCGCTCGCCCATTGGAGCGAACTAAACGAAGTTCATCGCCTCCAGGTCGAAGACGATAAGGCTCCCGATCGCAATGTGGAATATCAGCTTTATCAAACGCTGCTCGGCGCCTGGCCGGTCGAGCCGTGCGCCGACGAGGAATACACCGCCTTTATCGGTCGCATTCAGGCATATATGGAGAAGGCCACGCACGAGGCGAAGGTGCATACGAGTTGGATCAATCCAAATGCCGATTACGATGCGGCTCTACGCCAGTTCGTCGGCCGCATTCTCGATCCTGATGTCAGCCCGGCGTTTCTCACCGATTTTCGCGTGTTTCAGCGGCGTATCAGCCGTTATGGATTCTTCAACGCGCTGGCGCAATGTCTGCTCAAGATCACCGCGCCGGGCGCGCCGGACACGTATCAAGGAACCGAGTTGTGGGATTTCAGCCTCGTCGATCCGGACAATCGCCGGCCGGTCGATTACGAGAAACGCTATCGATTGCTCGGCGAATTACTGGAACGCTCCAGTGAGCCGAAGCGGCGCGGCGAGTTGGTCGCCGAACTGGTGGACACAATGGCCGACGGCCGCATCAAGCTGTACGTCACCGCGCTGGCGCTGCGCTGCCGTCGAGCGCATCCGGGCTTATTCTCCGCCGGTTCCTACACGCCCATCGAAGCGCTAGGCCCGAAAGCCGAACACGTCTTCAGTTTCGCCCGCAGTCAGGGCGAACGCGCCGCGCTCGTGACGGTGCCGCGCTTAGTGGCGAAACTAATGCCCGATCCCGCGGGGCTGCCTCATGGTTCGCCCGTCTGGGGCGAGACGATGCTGCCGCTGCCGGAGGAATTGGCCGGCCGCTCGTGGCATTCGCTCTTCACGGGCGAGACACTGACACCAATAGAGCATCAGAGCCGGCTCGCTCTGCCGGCGGCACTGGTGTTCGGTCGGTTTCCGGTGGCATTGCTGCTCGATCACGTTGAAGGCGATGCGTAATTTTCTCGCGGTTGGGTTTCGCAAAGGATAGCATGGATACTCAAACGCTCGATTGCCGAGTTTGATGAGCGGAAGCAAAAAAAGAAAGCCGTTTATGGCGAAGAAACCGAAACACAACTTCAAGGAATACCTCAAAAACCCGAATCTCTTTCGCGAAGAAGTGCGGGAGATCACTCAATCAGAATCGGCTCCCCCGGCGAGGGAAAGCAAGCTGGTGAAGTTGGTCGTGGCGATGAAGACTCGGTCTTTGGAACATGATGAATTGTGGCAGCTGAAAAAGGCTGTCAAGAAAGCAGCCCCCTATTTGCTTGAGGCTCTGCGCGATGAAGATTTTCGGCGTCATCGCTATGGCCCGAACGCACACGACGGCTCGCCGTTGGAAACCGCCCTGGACTTGCTCGAACCCTTGGGTTTCCCCGACCGGACGTGCCTGGCCGACCTTATAGCGATGCTGCCGCCTCCAGATGAGGTCAGTTACAAGATTCTCTACCATCTCGCGCGCTGCGGTCACGACGAGGCTATCGAGGTACTGAAAGCTGGGTTGGCCTCCGACCGCGAAGATTGCCGCACCTACACGTTGATGGGACTGGAGTTCTTGAAGAATTCTCCGCGCGGCTCGGCGAAGTTTCGCGCCGCCTTGTTCGAGGCTACAGTACCACGCTTACACGACAAGGAATACGGTCCAGCCGAACACGCTCCCCGCGCCCTACTTGTGCTAGATCGTGGCCGCGCCGAATCCGTACTTCTGGGGGAACACATCTTTCGTCCCGACAACGAACAAATCGACGACGTATTAAAGGCGCTCAAGGATGCGAATGTTGCCGTGTCCGGTGCCAAGCTCCGCGAGTTGCTGGCCGGAATCAAAGAGCGAGCAACCTCCTACCCATTCGATTATGCGTATGCGCACGCTCTGATCCTTCTTGCTCGAACGGAAGGCCCAAGTGCGGCAGCGATCTTTGAGGACGCCCAAACCTGGGGGAACGCCAAGGTCAAAACGGCTGCGGCCGAAGCCATCCAGTTGGCTGCGGGAATCGCCGATCCGTATGGATTCGTCTGTACTCTGTGCGAACAAGGGGGTGTCACGGATTTGACGAAGCCCCAGTTGTACTATCTGGTTCTTTGGCAGCTCGATGCCGAGGTGCGCAATGGCGGTTTCAGCCAATATTTTTTCAACTCTTCGAGCGATCTCTCCTGCTATGTCGTTGAAGCCGCCAAGGCCGTCGGCGCATTGGAAGCGGCTCGCATTATTCAGAAAGCCATCGCGTTGTTCGGTGAGGATGGCCCCTATCCTGATCGCGACGAACGCATGGACCAACTGAGTAGAGTTGACTATGAGGCGATGAGAAAACTCGATACCGAATACTACGAATGCCCCGAGAATATGGATGAATTGTTGCCCCAATTCGTCGCCAGCAATCCGGATGCATTCAAGCCGAGCGATTGATGCCTGTTGTCCTGAGAGGGGACTATTCGCGAGGTGCGTCAATGACTGCACGGAAGAAAGTGACGATCCACACGCGCGGCATCGCTTCGCCAGCCGGCGGTGCCTATGGTGTCCTTCTCAGTCACGGGGACTGTCGCAAAGACCTGTCGGGAGGAGAGGCGGGCGCATCGAACAACCGCATGGATCTTCTCTCCGCAGTCGAGGGGTTACGGGCGCTGAAGCCTCCCTGCCAGGTTGTACTCTACAATACGAACAGCTATCTCACGGACGGAATGAGCAAGGGCTGGGCACGGCGGTGGCGGGAGAATGGTTGGCGGACAGAGGCAGATAAGCCCACCGCTCACGCCGATCTCTGGGACATGCTTCTCAAATTGTGTGCCATTCACGAGGTGGAGTTTGTCTGGTTGCCCGCGAGTGCCCAGATCGCCGATTACGAGCAGTGCGATCGGCTTGCTCGCCAAGTCTTGGCGAGTCAGATTCGTCGCATAATCGAGGACCGAGACTGACAAGCTTGCTGCGGAGGATGCGCTCGCCATCCTCCAGAGTATTCAAATCGCCAGCAGTTCCGCCGTGGTAATCAGTATCTCAAGTTGGTCGAATTTCTTCTTGAGACGAGCCTTTAGCCGCTCCAGGTAGCGTAGGCATTCCAGTTGCGTCTCTTCGCGGAAATCCATAACGCTGAGTATCACCACACGGTCATGATAGGTGTCCGTGCCAGATTGCCAGACACCTTGGAGGGGAAACTGTCGCTGGACCGAAGTCACACCGCCGAAACGGTTCAGCAATTCCTGCTGCACGGAAAGGTACTTCGACTCCGAGATGGGCCGGCCATCATTGTAATCCAGCGGCAAGTAGATTTCGATGCTTCTAATCGGCCGTGCCATGACGCCGCTTCTCCGCTCGGCGCGGTCGCGCCGGCACGACCGCATAGGTGAAACCGCGCGCGGTCAACACCTCCAAATGAACCGGGAGGACTTCGTAGATAGGATCATCCGCGATTAGTCGCACCGGCGCGACCTCAATCATCGCGCGCCAGGCTTTGGCCCATTCAGCTTTTGACAAGCGAATCGTCAACATTGTTGCCTCCGCTTTGTCCAGGTCAGCAATTATTTTACAATAACCTCGATGATGCCGCAACAACTCAAACTCCTGTTTACCTCCTTAGCGAAATGGCTCTTCTACTCGGCAAGTTCATGCAATTGATATGCCTACCGGCTGGGAGGCCTCGATGTTCACCAACGCCGAACGAAGCCAGGAGGCATAATTTCCTTGCTACCCGCATTGGTCGGAGCGAGAAAGGAATGAGGAGGCGGAGCAAATCCAAAACATAAGAAAAGAGATCGAGAGCCTTTGCCGATCGGACTCAGAAAGCACAACGATGAACCGAAGTCTCCGTATCTTCCGAGCGTTGGCCGTGTTCGCCGCCGTTGTGTTGCCTCATGGCAATAGGGTGCAAGCCGCGCCTCCGCATGTGGTACTCATCATGGCGGACGATCTGGGTTGGATGGACCTACGCTGTCAGGGCAACAAGCGCCTGAATACGCCGCGAATCGATGCGCTCGCCAAGCAAGGCGTTCGCTTCACGAACGCCTATGCGGCCTCGCCCGTCTGCTCACCAACCCGCGCGGCGTTGATTACCGGACTGGCACCCGCGCGGCTTCGCATCACGCAGCACGGCAAGGACGGCCCGGCGTTTTGGCCCAAGGATCGGCCGGTGCAACCGCCCGCCGCCGAGCATGTGCTGCCGCTCAAAACCGTCACGCTCGCCGAGCGTCTCAAGGCGGCCAGCTACGCCACCGCCTTCTTCGGCAAATGGCATCTCGCGGGTGAGCATGAGGCCAACAATCCCGGCGCGGGCGGGCCTGCCTTCTGGCCGGAGCATCAAGGGTTCGATGTCAACATCGGCGGCTGCGGTCTCGGCGGTCCACCCACTTACTTCGATCCGTACCGAATTCCCGCCATCAAGCCGCGCAAGAAAGGCGAGTACCTGACCGATCGGTTGGCGGATGAGGCGGTCGCGTTCCTGAAGGACAATCGAGCCAAACCCATGTTCGTTTGCCTGTGGACGTACAACCCCCACTATCCGTTTGAAGCTCCGAAGGAACTGATCGCCAAGTACAAGGGGAAGAAGGGGCCGGGCCTCAAGAATCCGGTCTACGGTGCCCAGATCGAAGCCACCGATCGCGCGATCGGAAAGGTACTCGACGAGATCGACCGGCTCGGCATCGCGGCCAATACGCTTGTCATCTTCACCAGCGACAACGGCGGCTGGCAGGGCGCGACCGACAATCGGCCCCTGCGATCGGGCAAAGGTGATCTCTACGAAGGCGGTCTGCGCGTGCCGCTCATCCTCCGCTGGCCGGGCGTGATCGCCGCGGGCAAGCCGGTCGCTCCCGCCGCCGTCAACGACAGTCCTACAATCAGCATGGATTTATCCGCGACGATCCTCGATGCGGCCCATGTCAAACTGGGACGAAACGAATCGCTCGATGGCGTGACCCTGCGTCCCCTGCTTCAGGGCAAGAAACTGGATCGCGAGCAGCTGTTCTTCCACTACCCGCACTATGCCTGGCACAAATCCAACCGTCCGGGCGGCGCCGTCCGCGCCGGGCAGTACAAGCTGATCCGCCGCTACGACGACAACTCCGTCGAATTGTTCGATCTGGCCGCCGATGTCGGCGAAACGCGGAATCTCGCCGCTCAGAAGCCGAAATTGGCCGCCAAGCTAGACCAGCAACTCGAACGCTGGCTCAAGGACACCGCCGCGCAAATGCCCACGCCCATCAAGTGAACGAGAGACGGCGGAAATCCCCGCTCATTTCGGTTCCTTCATGAGCATCAGCATCGCCTCACCCATCGCCTTGCCGATGCGGTTGAACCAGATCGCACTGCCGAGGTAATGGTAGCCGTGGTCTCCGCCGACCAGCTTCCATTGCTCAATGTTTTTCCGCCAGGTGGGGTATAGCTCCTCGGCGGCTTTGTCGATCAGCACATCCGTGCGGATCGCCTTGACGTTACCCTTGAATTCCGGCACGTCATTCATCGCCAGCTGCGCCTTCTGGATCGTGAGCATGGCTCCGGTAGCCGGCTTCGACCCATTTTGGCCCATCACGCCGATCACGAACGGCAGCTTCGGCGCGTTCAGATCCTTGCGCACATCGTGGATAAAATGCTTCATGTTCGAGGCGTACTCGTTCTGCGCCCCGTACTGGTCATTCCAGCCTTGAAACCACACGAAACCAGTCAGTTCCAGCTTCCTCCCCTTCAGGGCAGGGAACATCGTGGCGTAATGGTCCTTCACGTCTTGCACTTCCGCCAGCATGTTACGGTACGACGATCCATATGCTTTCTTGATGTCTTCCATCGCCGGCAGGGGATCGTTCTTCTTGTTCTTTTCGTTATTCTTCTTGACCCGGTCGCGCGCTTGGTCGAGTTCCTTTTGAAGTACCTCGGCGGCGGGATAGCCGGCTGAGGGCGAGCGGAAGAGTTTGTAGAGCGAGTGCCCGCCCCACGCGGTTTTAATCAGGAGAACCGGCTCCTCGAAGTGGTTGCCCATTACCGTGCCGAATTCCAACTCGACGCCGGTGCGGCCGGGGGAACCGTAGCCGATGGTGAGCGGTCCCTTGCGGTCGAGGAACTTGATGAACACGTCATCGCGGACGATCCACTTATCACCCTTGCGGAGATGGGCGAAGAGATCTTTGGTCTTGGCGTCCGTGGCCTGGTGATCGAGCAGCGTGTTCGGGGCTTTGCCTTCCATGTTCGATTGTCCGGCGAGAATGAACACCTTCACTGGCCGGTCGGTGGCCGTCCCCGGCTGAGCGCTCTGTGCCAGGATCAGAGCGATTAACCCCGCAACCACAGCGAGAGGGAAACGACGCCGTGAAGTTTTCATAAGAGATTCTCCGTTGAATGAGATAAGCCACACCTTGCTACGCGCTGGAATCAGCAACCTTACCTCATGGGCGTTCTCGGCCGTCCACCAACGGACGTCCGGATGCTTCGGCCAATCGCGGGAATCAACAATGCCAGCACCACGCCAATACAGAAACCGGCGGGCAGTGCCTGCGGCAAGCGGCCGATACCCAACTTCGCCAGTAAATATCCCATCACGCCACCCGCCAGGCCACCCACCAGCCCTGAACCAATCCAACGCGCGAGGGTGCTCGTCAACAGCCGTGTTTCGCCGAACCAGGCGATGACGTAGAAGAACACCGGCGTGAGGAAGATGCCGAACAGCGTGACACCGAGCATGCCGCTGAATACCGCCGTGCCGAGTGAACGACGCATCTCGGCACCGGCGCCCGTGGCGATCACCAGCGGAACCACACCCAGAATGAACGCGAACGAGGTCATCAAAATCGGCCGTAGACGCAGCCGGCACGCCTCCACCGTGGCGTCGTAGCGCGAACGCCCTTGATGGCGCAGCTGCTGAGCAAATTCGACAATAAGGATCGAGTTCTTGCACGATAGGCCGACCAGCACCACCAGGCCAATCTGCACGAATATATCGACCGCTTTATGAGTAAACAGCACACCAGCGACGGAACACAGCAGACACAACGGCACCACCAGAATCACCGCCAGCGGCAGCGCCCAACTCTCATACAGCGCCGCTAGCGCCAGGAACACGAATACCACCGCCAACGCGAAGACATACATGGCAGTGTTGCCCGCGCGGATCTGCATGAACATCAACTCGGTCCATTCCGTCTTCATCGAGCGCGGTAAGGTTTCGTGGGCCGCCTCATCGATAGACGCGATGATCGGTCCCGTACTGATGTCCGGCCTTATCATGCCGGTGATCGGCGCGGCGGTATACAAATTGTAGCGCGTGACCATGACGGGACCGTTCACCTCGCGCACGTGGACCAGCGTACTCAGTGGAACCATTTGCCCCGTCTTGTTGCGAACCGCCAGCAGATTGATGTCTTCGACGCGCGAACGATAGCGGCCCTCCGCTTGCAAGGTCACCTGCCAGTAACGGCCAAGGATGTTGAAGCTGTTGACGTAAAGAGAGCCAAGGTACATCTGCAATGTCTGGTTAAGATCGTTGAGCGTTACGCCGAGCGATTCGACCTTGGTGCGGTCTATGTCCATGAACAGCTGTGGCGTGTTGGCGCGGAATTGTGTAGACACACCGAGCAAAATGGGCATTTCCCTGAGTGTGGCCGGCTTCTTTTTGTCGGCTGCTTCCGGTTGGACGGACTGTAACTGGATTTTGCCGTCTTTGTCGAGAGACATACCGCGTAGTTCGGCGCTCAATTTGTCGGTCTGTTTCTGAAGGTTCGGCAGACCCAGGCCGCCGCGATCCTCGACCATGAGCTTGAACCCGCCGGCAACGCTGAGTCCAGGGATCGGCGGGGCACCGAAGACCGTGACGCGCGCATCCTTAACGCTGCGTCGCCATTCGCGCCGCAACCGTTCCATGATCGCCTGATCGCTCAACGCGGGACTTTTTCTCTTCTCGAACGGATCGAGGATGACGAACAATGAGCCGAAATTGGAACTGTTGGCCGAGAGCAGAAAAGATAGGCCGGAGACGCTGACGGTATGGGCCACGCCCGGCGTCGCGCGGATGATCTGGTCGATCTGGACCAGCGCTTCCTCGGTACGCTGAAGCGAGGCCGAGTCCGGCAGTTCGACGTTCACGATAAGCCGGCCCTGATCCTGCTGGGGAATGAACCCCGTGGGAGCGCGATTGAAGACCCAGTACGTCAGCACCAACAGACTGCCATAGACCACGAGAACCAGCACACTCAGACGCAGCATGCGGCCGACCGACCAGGCGTAAACCGTCGTGCCGGCGCGGAACGTGGCATTGAACAGCCAGAAGAACCAGCCGAGCGATACGTCGAGCAGCCAGGTCAACGGATCGCGGCGACTGCCGCGCGGCTTGAGCAGAATGGCCGCCAGCGCGGGGCTGAGTGTCAACGAATTGAACGCGGAGAGAGCGGTCGAGGCGGCGATGGTGACGGCGAATTGACGGAAAAACTGGCCGGTGATGCCGCTGATGAACGCGCACGGCAGGAACACCGCCCCCAGCACCAACGCCACAGCGATGACCGGACCCGTTACCTCGTCCATGGCGCGGCGTGCCGCCTCACGCGGCGGTAATCCATGTTCCAACCAGCGTTCGACGTTCTCGACGACGACAATGGCATCATCGACAACAATGCCGATCGCCAATACGAGGCCGAACAACGAGATATTGTTGAGGCTGAAGCCGACGGCGGCCATGACAGCGAAGGTGCCGACGATGGCGACGGGCACGGCGAGCAAGGGAATGAGCGCCGCCCGCCAGTTTTGCAGGAACGCCAGCACCACAATGGCCACCAATACCACCGCCTCCAGCAGCGTCCATACCACGTCGCTGACCGATTCACGGACGAACGGCGTAATGTCGTAGCCAATCTCGTAATCCACCCCATCGGGGAAGCGCTTTTTCAACTCCGCCATTTTCTTCCGCACGCCGTCGGCCACATCGAGGGCGTTGGTTCCCGGAAGTTGATAGACGGCGAGGCCGACGGTCGGTTTGCCGTCGAAGGTGCTGGCCTGGTTGTAATTTTGCGCGCCCATTTCAACACGGGCCACATCGCGGAGACGAACAATGCTGGAAGACGTACCCGGCGGCATGCCCACACCGCCACCCCCTCCGCCACTCATCGGAATGCCTCCGGGCATGCCGTTATTCATACTATTGCCGCCGGTCGAATTGCTGGCGGCGGTGCTGTCCGTCGTTGGATTGCCGGTTGTGCTGGTGGTCGTCGAGTTTCCGCTGTTGGTGCCGCTCGTGGTGTTTCCCGATGTCGTGTTGGGTTCCATCTGGCTACTGGTGTTCGATGCGTCGCCGGTTGAAGTGCCGCCGTTGAGGGGATTCATCCCGACAAGGTTGCCGGTGATCCCCTGGCTCGGTTTAGCGCTCTGGGGCGGCCGCGATAACACGATAGGCGGCGGGGCCACGGAACCCACCTGCGCACCCTGGCCGACCTTGACGATGATGTTGCCAAACTGTTCGGGATCGCTGAGCCGGCCTAAAGCATCGATTGGTAGCTGAAAGGGTTGGCCCGGCCCAGCGGGCTGCTGTCCGATTTGGCCGGCAGGCAGTTCCACATTCTGACGGCGAATAGCGTTCGCCACCTCCAGCGGAGTCATGTTGCACGACGCCAACTTCTGCGGATCGAGCCAGGCTCGGATACTGTAATCGCGCTCACCCAGGATGTTGATGTCCGAAACGCCATCCACGCGAAATAGCTCATCGCGCACGTTGACGTAGGCATAATTGCTCAGATAAATGTCGTCATAGCGGCCGTCCGGCGAATAAAAACTAACGACAAGTAAGATGTCTGGTGTCTTTTTCTTGATCGTAATGCCCTGCATCTGCACCGAGTTGGGCAGCTGCGGCATGGCCAAGGCGACGCGGTTCTGCACCATGACCAGGGCCGTGTTCAAATTGGTGTCGAGATCGAACGTGACGGTCAGCGTGTAGGAGCCGTCGTTGCCGCACTGCGACGACATATACAACATGCCGGGCACGCCGTTAACCTGCTGCTCGACCGGCGCCGCCACGGTGTCGGCCACCACCTGCGAATTGGCTCCCGGATAACGGATAGACACCGACACGCCCGGCGGCGTGATACGCGGGTACTGCGCGATGGGCAGCGAGCGCAGCGCGATAACGCCCGTCAAGGTGATGACGATGGACAGCACCGCCGCGAAGATCGGGCGATCGATGAAGAAGCGTGAGATCATGGCCGGCCTCACTTCTGGTTCTTGGCAGGCGTTGGCGGCTTGTTCTCACCGGCGGGCGGAGGCTGCGGCTTAGGCGGTACGGGCGAGGGCACCTGCCCGGCGTCGATTGTCGGCATGGCCATCTGTTCCGGCTCAACCTCCATTTTCGGCCGAATTTGCGGCAGCGCACCGACGACAACCCATTCGTCGGGACGCACCCCCTCGCGCTCGATCACTTTGCCTTCGTCGTTGACTTTCTCCTTGTAGGGTTCGAATACGCGCAGGCCATCCTCTTGCAGCGCCCCCGTCGTGACACGGCGATATTCGATCTTATTGTCTTTGTTCACTACGTAGACGAACTTCAATCCCTGGTCGGAACCGATGGCGCGGTCGGCGACCAGCAGGGCCGCGTGAGCCTGACCAATCGGCAGATGGATGCGCACGAACATCCCCGGCATCAGCAGACGCCGCCCCTCGGACGGCTCGGGGTTGTCGAACTTTCCGCGTACCGAGATGGTGCCGGTTTGCGGATTGACTTGGTTGTTGATGAAGTTGAGGAAGCCCTTGTGCGCATACCCGGTCTCGCCCTCCAGAGCCATGAAAACGGGAATATCCGTGGTGTCCTTCGCCACCTTGATCTTGCCCTCGTTAATGCGTTTGCGGATTTCCAGTACGGTGCGCTCATCCATGTCGAAATAGGCGTAGATCGGGTCCAGCGAGACGACCGTGGTCAACGGTGTCTGATCCTGGTTGACCAGGTTGCCGAGCGTGTAGTAGTAGCGGCTGACCCGGCCGGCAATCGGCGACCTGACCTCACAGAACCCAAGGTTGAGTTTGTAGATTTCCAGGCTCGCCTGAGAAGCCTTCAGGGAGGCATCGCTCTCCAGTTCCTGCGCCTGGTACGTCTCCAGTTCCTGTTGGGAGAAGGAGCCAGGCTCGCGCACGGCGACTGTCTTGGCCCGCGTATTATTGGCTCGCGCCAGACGGCGTCTGGCCTCGTTGAGTTTGACCTGCGCCGCGGCTTGATCGACCAGAGCTTGATAAGGGCGGGGGTCGATCTGGAAGAGCAAATCATCCTTCTTGACTTCCTTCCCTTCCTCGAAGGGCATCTTCATCAAGTAGCCCGTGACGCGCGGGCGAATGTCCACCGAGTTAATGGCGGCCAATCGCCCGGTGTAGTCCACGAAATCGGTCACCTGCCGCGCGACCGGCTGGCTCACGGGAACGATCAGAGACTCGGCAGCAGCCTGCTCCGGCGCGTGTCCACAGCCGGTCAGCATCCCCGCCAACAGCGAGCCAACGCAGCATAAGATCGAGAGGAAGTGATGATTCATAGATTGGACCTTGCATCAGATGGGGGCTGGCCGCGCTGGAATGCTTTGTTGTTCGCCAAGGCCGCAAATCGATTGTACGTCCGCGCGTCTGGGCGACAACCTTTCCTCAGTTGCGAAAGTCGGTAGGTGCCGCGAGCCGAGCGGCACCTGGGCAAGTCCGGCTCGGCTCGCCGGACCTACCGAGAGTCGGTAGGTGCCGCGAGCCGAGCGGCACGGCGGAGTTGTCCGGCTCGGCTCGCCGGACCTACCCAGGTGCCGCGAGCCGAGCGGCACGCAAGTCCGGCTCGGCTCGCCGGACCTACCATATTCTGTTCGTACCTGGTATTCGGATTACCATTCTTCATCGTCACCGCGCATCACGTTGAGAGATCGCCTTCCCTTGACTTCTACCGGTATGCCACCGCGTTCCAGATATAGCTTGTAGAGTTGGAACTCAAGATGATGGTGGGCGAACATGATGAGGGCGAGGGCGGGAAAAATCCCCACATAACAGGCCATTACCCCCAGGAGCGAGAGGGCGGAACTGGTTCCCGCCAGGAACAGTTCGGCCAGCACGAGTTCCTTGCCGACCCGCCGCAGGAAGTCGCGGAAAAACGGCATCGAGAACGCACTGCCGAAATCCCTGCTCAGGCCGGCACGAAGATACAGCGGCGTGGACAGCACCCCTATCAGGATCCCGACAAGAATGGAGACAAGAAAGATACCAATGAAGAAAATCGCCACTCCCACACCCGAATCCGTTCCGCCGGAGACACCTATGCCGATCATCCCCATCATGAAGACCAGGGGGAAGAGTAGGGCCACCGGCAGGCTGACGATGAGGCGCACGAGGAAAGGCCAGACGCCGCGCATCAGGTACTCGCTGAAGCGATCGAAGGTAAAGTCGGGATAGGCTTGTGTCTCAGGGTCTGGATCGGCGGGAAGAACATTCAACGGCCGCGCGCTGAATGCGTCGGAAGGATAGTCGGCCGCACGGATGGCGTCCAGGGGATAATCCGATGCCTTGTCGCGTTCGGACGGGCGGGAGCCGAGGAGGAATTCGATGACCTCGAAGAAGTAACCAATCAGTACGATAGGACCAATTGCCGGAATCAGCGAACACAGGATGGCGAACATCACGTTCGCCCCCCAGTTGCGGTTGCTGAAGACGAAACCATACGATTGCAGATAGCGCATGAACCATTCTCCGGGCGATCCCTCGGAGGATCGTTCTCGCCGAGAGATCGTGAGTCCGCATCGGGCGGTATATACGAACATCATAAACACTACCAAGAGCGTAGCCGGTCTCCGGCGGACAATCCAGACTGCGATCAACCCCATGTGTCTTTTGGCCAATCGAGGTTGCGGCTGGATTGCCATCGCGGTACTCTGTGCCCGTTCCGGCGAATGGGGTAGCACACTGAGTAAGTTATGGGTGTCCTGGATCAAGCATCACGCTATGCCGCGCAAGCAGACCCCGACGCCGTCGTCGGTCGCCTGCTCCGCGGAGGGAGTATATCCTTGCGCTTCCGCGCCTGGGTCGATACACGCACGACGCCACGGCCGGGGCACCGCGATCGAACCGCCGATCGGGTCGCCGAACTCGTCAGGGACGCCATCCCGGACCAACTGTGGTTGCTGATCTTCGAGTTCCAATCGCAGCACGACCCCGACAAGCTGGACGTGACACTGTCGGAGGCGGGGCAATTGCGTCTGGAAGCACGCCACGGCGACGACCGCCGTGGCAAGTACAATATCCTCACGGCGCTGATCTACTTGCGGGGAGCCTGTCCCGAATCCGTCCTGGACATGACTCTGCCCGGCGGATGGGGAACAAGACACGAGGCTCTGGTCTGGAACGTGGGAGACGACGACGCCCGTGAGGCATTGGACGATCTTGGCGCGGGAACGACGACATGGGGCATCCTGTTCTGGATACCCTTGATGCGCCGCGGTGACGATCCGGCCGTGTTGGTTCGTTGGCGAGAAGAGGCCTTGCGCGTCGAGAACATCCGCGTGCAGGCCGATTTGATGCGGATCGCTCTGGTATTCGCCGAACTGGCCGGACGGCTTATCGTCTGGTCCAATGCAATGAAGGAGTGGAACATGATCGAGTCGCAATTGGTGTGGGAATGGACCGCCGACGCACGCCGCGAGGCGGAAGTGGCAACGCGACGCGAAGATTTGCTTCTCGCCATCAAGGAACGATTCCCGGAGCCGATCCCCGAGGAAATCGTTAGCCTTATCAACCAACAAGAGAGCGTCGAATTGCTCCGCGATTGGTTCCGCGCTGCTCTTCGTGCCCAATCCCTGGAAGAATTTTTCGCCGTGCTGCGGCGTTGAGTGTCTCGAAGTAGGACGCCGGCACCCCCGATCAACGGTGCGCCGCTCATGGCGAGGCGTCGGTTCGTCCCCACCCGATAGAACCTACGAGGCGCTTCGATGCGGGAAAGCACTAACACGAATCAATACGTTTCCGGGAGGGCCAAGTCCTTTCGGGTTGCGAAGGCGATGCTTTCCTTCCTGTTGTGGTCCATCGTTTTCGGCGTTTCCTACACGCAGCCCGCCCTGTATTACTCCAACCAGAATCAATATTTTCTGCATGGTCTGGCGCACGGCGATTGTGGCTTCCTTCAAGACGATTGGCTGGCGAACACCGCCGACCCCGCGCCGGTCTTTAGCGGCCTGGTCGCTTTCACCTATCGGCACCTGTCCGAAGCGTTTTTTTACGTTTATTACCTCCTCGTCCTCGGCGTCTACTTCCATGCCCTGGTCGGCATCTTCAGCCGCGTCAGCGGCCGGCCGCCGACCGGGTTGATGCGCCTCGGTTTCATCGCCATCTTCGTCGCCCTTCATTCCGCCTTGCTGCGCTGGACCTCCGCGCAACTGTTCGGCGTGGATTATCCCTGGTATTTGCAAGCGGGCGTCGCCAATCAGTATCTCCTCGGCGCGGGACTGCAACCCTCGGTGTTCGGCGTCCTGCTCCTCCTCTCCATTTACACGTTCTTGCAAGACCGACCGCTCGCCGCCGTGACGGCGTCCTCGCTGGCCGCCGTCCTGCACTCCACGTATCTGCTTTCCGCCGCCTTACTCACTCTGTCTTATCTTTATATCCTCGGCCGCGACAAGCGATTCCGGGAGGTGTGTTTCACGGCTTTGTTGGCCCTTGTCATCGTGGCACCCGTGTTGGCCTACAATCTCCGGACGTTCGCCCCGAGTTCTTCGCAAGCGTTCGCGGAGTCGCAGCATCTCCTCGCCCATTTCCGCTTACCTCACCATGCGGAGCCAATACTCTGGTTCGACGGTATCGCCTGCGCTCAGGTCATCGGCGTCCTTGTGGCTCTGTTTCTCGTGCGGGGCCATCGATTATTTCCCATCCTGGCCCTGCCGTTTACTCTGTCGCTGGTGCTGACGTTGGTGCAGATGGGAACCGGCAATGACACGCTGGCCTTGCTCTTCCCCTGGCGCACATCGGCCATCCTGGTTCCCCTCGCCACGACAATCGTTCTCGCCCGGCTGATGAATACGTCGGCCGTTCGCTTCCATCCCCCGACGCCGGTTCAAGGGCGGGTATTTCAGATCGTGTGCGGAGTGCTTCTCGCGGTCTTCGTAGCCGGCGGAGCCGCAATCAACTATTTCGATCTTGGTTATCGCACGAATACACAAGAACTCGCCTTGCTGGAATACATTCGCGAGCATAAAGCGGAGGGGGATGTTTATCTGTTGCCCGTGGAAGTGCCGAAACTTACATCGAGAGAGAAAGGCGCCGCCTCGCGCAATTTCACGCCGCCGCCGCGCCGGAGTACGCAGAACCAGGATATTTCCGTCGATTTACAACGCTTTCGCTTGTTCACCGGCGCGCCCATCTTCATCGATTTCAAATCCATCCCCTACAAGGATGTCGAGGTGCTGGAATGGCACGAGCGCGTTCTCTGGAACCACAAATTATACGAGCAGCGGAACTGGAACGCGGAACAGATCGAGGCCGAGTTGACCCAACGACACATTACGCATGTGGTCGCGACGACCGACCGCGCTATTCATTGCGACGCGCTGACATTGGTGCATGAAGATGCGAACTATCGGCTCTATCGGCTGCGGGCGTCTCCGGAGTGATAGGAGGACCGCGACCGTTGGCAACCGCCGTTCGCGCGATATATACTGATGGATGCAATCTATCCGTTCAGGAAATTCATCCATGACCGATCCCTCTTCGCTTGCTTCCGCGGCCATCTCTCGGCGATGGCGTCGCGGTTGTACGATCGTCCTGCTCGTGCTTTTGCTGCCGGTGTTGGTGCTGGCGGGTCTCTACGTTCGCTTCGCGATCAAGGCGACGCACGAACTGCGAGATGCCATTGCCGAGGCCGACCAGCTCGATCCACGCTGGCGGTTGTCCGAGATGGAAGCGGATCGCGCGGTAATCCCCGAAGAGAAGAACTCCGCCGAAAAGATACTGGCGATCAAGCCGCTGCTGCCCGCCGAAGATGCCAAGGACGAGGCCAAACGTACCGCCTTGGAAGCAAGTCTCGCCAACCTGGATCTGCAACGACAACTCAACGAGGAACAAGTCGAGGCATTACGTGCCAAGTTAAAACGAGCGGCGACCGCCCTGGCGAAAGCCCGTAAATTGGTGGACATGCCCGAAGGACGTTACCCCCTCGCCTATGCGGCGGATTTTATCAGCACTTTACTCCCGCACGTCGATCTTGTTCGGCAAATCGCCAACCTCCTGGCCTACGATGCGATGATGCGAGCGCAAGAGGACGATGCCGATGGAGCGCTGGCGTCCTGCCGCGCTGCTCTCAACGCGGGCCGATCCTTGGGCGATGAACCCATCGCTATCACGCAGTTGGTGCGCATTTCCATGCGGGCCAAGGCTGTGGACAAGGTTCGGCGGACGTTGGCTCAGGGGCAGCCCTCTGAGGCCGCCCTTCGGCAAATCCAACAACTTTTGGAGAAGGAGGAGGCAGAGCCGTTGCTGCTCCGGGCGATGCGGGGCGAACGGGCTGGCTGGGACCACTTTCTGGAGGCACTCCAGACGGGAAAGATCAAACTTTCGGGAGATGACCTCCTGAGAGATCTACGAATCATCGCCGAACGCCAGCCCACGAGTCGAGAGTTGCGGGCTTTGCAGTCGTCTACCTCGATCAAATCGCAACGCGCGGCGATGCTGCGATTCATGACGCGGACGGTCGAGATCGCCAAGCTCCCCCCTGGGCCGAAGCAACAACGCGAAATGGAGCAACTGGAAGCGAGCGAGAAAAATCAACCTCTGATGGTCCAGATATTCCTTCCCGCCATCGAAAAATTGTCGTCCGCTTGCCTGCGCGACCGGGTGGAGTTGCGCTGTGCCATCGCTGCCGTGGCCGCCGAGCGCTATCGGCGCGACAAGAAGAATTGGCCCGACAACCTGGAGACGCTGCGCGAATCCGGCTACCTCAAGCAAGTCCCGATCGATGTCTACGACGACCAACCCTTGCGAATGCGGCGCCTAGAGGATGGTTTGATGATCTATTCCGTCGGACCCGACGGCCGGGACAACGACGGACATATCGATCGCACCAATCCACTTGCCGAGGGATCGGACAGGGGCTTTCGCTTATGGGACGCGGCCAAGCGCCGGCAGCCAGGATCGGCGCGGAACTAAGAGGCACGAACAAATTGGCGACCCTCCCACGTTTTGGCGACCCTCCCACGTTTTGGCGAGCCTCCCGCGTTTTGGCGAGCCTCCCGCGTGAGCAGGGAGAGTGTTCACCTCCCCCCGCTCACGCGGGAGGCTCGCCATTGAGTTAGTGCCTCTAATTCCCCGGCCTCAATTCAAGGAATAAACATAAATTCATTGCTGTTGAGGATCAACCGGCAGACATTCGCCATGCCGTGTTTCTTCGCATACCCAACCAGCCGCATTGTCTCGTCCGGCGTCGGCGGACGCCCCAGCGCCAGCTGATAAACCACCTCAATCTGCTTGCCGAGGTCGGGACTGACCTTACTCACCCTTGCCGCGAAGTGTTCGCTCTGGCGAACCATGAAGCGATCATTGAGCATCGCCAGCGCTTGCAATGCCGTCACGGAATTGCTGCGCACCGGCGTGAACTGCGAGGCGTCCGGGCAATCGAGCGAGTCCATGAACGGATCGGGCAGCGTGCGGAACAAGAAACGATAGATGCTGCGGCGATAACTGCCGGGGCTGTCCACGTCGAACGCTTGATAATCCACCTTCGGCGTCCGGTGAATGCCGGGACTTTGCAGGAACTGTTTGATCGATGGCCCGCCCATCGTCGCATCGAGTTTGCTCGTCACACGCAGAACGGCATCGCGCACGCTCTCGGCATCAAGGCGGGTGCGGTTCATGCGCCAGAGATAATGATTGTCCGCATCGACGCGGGCATAGTCGGGGCGATGCCGCGATGACTGCCGATAGACCGCGCTGGTGACAATCAGGCGATGCAGTTTCTTGAGGGAACCGCCCCCATCGCGGAAGTGGACCGCGAGCCAGTCGAGCAATTCGGGATGCGTCGGCTTGGCACCCATGCGGCCGAAATCGTTCGGCGTGGCCACGAGGCCGCGACCGAAATGATAGTGCCATACACGGTTGACGATGGAACGCCAGGTCAGCACGTTTCGCGGATCGCTGAGCCATTTCGCCAGGGCGGCGCGGCGGCTGCCCTCGTTGTCGGGATGGGCCAACTGGAAGTGCGCTTCGAGTCCGGGTAGACACGATAGCGCGCCCGCCGCGACGAGTTCGCCGGGGTTCTTGATGTCGCCGCGGCGCAGCACATGAATGGGCCGGCAGGCGATCGCCGGCTTGAAACTGCCCTGCGGTTTGAAATCGCTGGTGCCGGCGTAGACCAACTGCGGCGGCGGCAACGCCGCCAGCTGCGTTTCAACCTGCTCCTTCAAGGCAAAGCCGGCTAACTCCCTCATCTGCGCATCGCTGCGTTGCTCGGCGGGAACGGCGAGAATGCGCGCGAGCGCATCCGGCAGCGGATCGACGCGGATGGGACGCGGCGCAGTCGTCGCGGCCAAACGCAACCGGCCGATCAGATGACCGCCGCCGTGATTTTGCTCCAGCACGAACGTCAACGCCGTGCCTTCGTCGAAGTTGATCGGCTTCGCGAACTCGAAGACGGCGGCGTGCGGCTTGCCGACTTGCGGATAAATGCCCCACGCCGTCTTGGGATTGCCGTCGATGGACAGAGCAATCGTCCAACCTTCTTGGTTGAAATCGGCGCTGGGATTTTGCAAGCGGATCGGCTTCTTCGCCGTGGGATTGGTGCGCGGAGCCGCCTGCACGCGGAACTCGGTGAGATGCAGATTGCCATTGTCCTGCCGGCCCGGCCCCTGGTGCGGCAAGCTCTCATCGGTCAACACTTCCACGCGAACGGCGGTGATATTCTTCAAATCGCTGTGCGTTTCAATCGTGTACGTATCGACCTCCGGCCGAGGACCGCCGAAGCGCACGGATAAATCCGCTTGTTTGCTCGGCGTCGATCCCTTGGCGGAAGCGATGGCCACGGGGTCGAGTACGGTCCAGATGGTCGGGCGTCCCTGGCGCGCTTTCTCCCAGCGTGTGATCTCCGCGCGTACTTCCGGCGTCAGCGCCACGTTCCCGGAAGCCAACTCCGCCTTGCGTTTCGTCAGCGCCTGGCGCGTCCGCGTGATGCGCGGATCGGGATCGTAGGGTCGGTCGGCGCGATCGACTCCCGCGAAGACGGCTTGCAAACGGTAATAATCGCGCTGCGGGATGGGGTCGAATTTGTGGTTATGACAGCGGGCGCAATGGACCGTGGCGCTGGCGAACGTGGACATCGTGGTCGTCACCATGTCATCGCGATCCAGATACTGGCCGATCCTGCGATCAATACTGTCCTCGCGGATGTCGCGCAGAGAACTTTCGTCCCACGGCCCGGCGGCGATGAAACCCGTGGCGACGCGACCTTGCGGATTATTCGGATAGATAATGTCGCCAGCTAACTGTTCTTCGACGAAGCGAGCATAGGGTCTGTCTTCGTTGAAAGAGCGGATGAGATAATCGCGGTAGGGCCAGGCGTTGTCGCGCGGCACGTCCTGGTCGTGGCCGTGCGTCTCGGCGAAGTGAATGACATCCATCCAGTGCCGCGCCCAGCGTTCGCCGTAATGCGGGCTGGCCAGCAGACGATCGACCACTTTCTCGTAAGCATCCGCCGAGTGATCGTTCAAGAAGGCGTCGATCTCGGCGGGCGTCGGCGGTAGGCCGAGAAGATCGAAGGTGACGCGACGGAGCAGCGTGCGCCGATCGGCCGGCGGCGAAGGTGTCAGCCCCTTCGCTTCCAGCCCGGCCAACACGAAAGCGTCAATCGGCGTGCGCACCCAATCGCGTCGTTTCACGGCCGGCGTCGGCGGATTTTTCAGGGGTTGATACGCCCAATGGCGTGTCGAATCGGCGTTCGTCTCCTCGGGCCACACGGCCCCTTGATCGATCCACGCACGCAGAATGCCGACTTGCTCGGCGGTCAGTCCCGGTCCCTTCGGCGGCATTTTCATGTCCCCATCGAGTCCAGCCACGCGCTGGATCAAGGGACTATCGGCACTCTTGCCCGGCACGATGGCATCGCTGTGCAAGGCGCTTGTCTTGCGATCGAGCCGTAGATCGCCCTTGCGTTTCTTGTCGCCGTGACAGGAATAACAGGAGGCCGCGAAAATGGGCCGCACATCCTTGACGAAATCGATGCGCCGCGTCGCGGCGGGCGGAAGGCGTGGCTCCGCGCCGACACAGACCAGAACGACAACCAGGAGCGCCGGCACGAGCAATCCGCCAGGCCAAAGCGGATGCCAACCGCGAGTCGAATAAGATCGCATGAAAGACCTCATGGAGCGCCGTTGGTTCGTCTCGGTCCGCAGCACCCAGCAGCGTGAGGGAGCAGCCATCTTAGGATACAGGATTGTCTCGGCGAGGGGGAAGGAAACCCTTGCCTCCAAGAAGTTCGGTTACTGCGCCGTGGGGATTGAGGGGGAGGGTGGCATAGGGCATGGCCGGACGTTCCTGGAAGTGTAAAGGACTTTTTCCGTCTCCGCAATTTGCCGCGCGAGAAACGCTTCGTGGAGGTGTCGCTCGTAACCGGCATCCAAGGCATCGTCGTACTTTTCAAAGATGCCTTCGACCTCATCGCCGTAGATGAGGACCTATTTCCCCTTGTCAGGGAGGAGTTCCGCTAACTTGCTACGGTATGTTTCAACCTCGCGCTCCAAGGCCATGATGACACCTCTTTCCGGGAATGGCGGGACAGGGGTGAGAATACAGTTTACGTTTCGCGCGAAACGTAAACCCGCGCTCCGCTGCGCATCGCGGCTACACGGGAAGTTATTTCGCCGCCGATCCTAAATGACGTGTCGGACGGTGACTCACAAATAGCGCTCCAGCAATCGCCGGCTGACCGCATCGAGGTGCCGTATATCGGGGATCAGGTAGCGGATGCCGTGCGCGTCGGTGATGAGTGCCCGGTGTTCGCTCAACTCGTGGACATCATCTTCGTTGTTGAGCAAAAAGCGCGTGCGGCCGCGATCCGTCTCGACCTCCCATTCGGACGGTTCGACGGGGGCCGAAACGTTCACGACGCGGCGGATAACCGGCACGAACTCGCGCCGCGCCAACTCCTCCTCAATCTGCCGAACCAGCGGCGCGGGTAATTCATCGAGGTCATCGATCCATAATATCTCGTGTCCGTGACCATCGCAGAGGGCGATGCCGTGGCGCGGGTCCGACAGCGGAAAAGCGCGGACCAATTCGACGCCGGCGTGCTGTCGGCCGTCCGCGCCGGTCAGCACGAGCCGGCCCCAGGCGTCATGGGTCAATCCAAAGGGACGCGGTCCCGCCGCGCCGTTCGTCGTGCCATTATGTTCCATTCGCGCTACCCCCCGTCACCAGTTCCATTTGCGCCTGGTGCAAGCGCGCGTAACTGCCGCGCGCACCCAGCAATTCATCGTGCCGGCCAATCTCGGCGATACGCCCGCTTTCCACGACGACGAGACGATTCGCTCGCCGCAACGTACTCAGCCGATGGGCGATGGCGATGGTCGTTCGACCGCGAATCAGGTTCTCCAGCGCCGCCTGAATCTCGCGCTCCGTCTCGGTGTCCACCGACGAAGTCGCCTCATCGAGAATCAGGATGCGCGGGTTGATGAGCAGCGCCCGCGCGATGGAAATGCGTTGGCGTTCGCCGCCGGACAACGATTGGCCGCGTTCGCCCACTAGCGAATCGTAACCGCAGGGCAGACGCAGAATGAACTCGTGCGCGCGGGCCGCTCGCGCCGCCGCGATGATTTCGGCGCGGCTGGCGTCCGGCCGGCCATAGGCGATATTTTCGGCGATGGTGCCATAAAACAAAAACGGATCTTGCAGCACGATGCCGATGTTATGGCGATATTCCTCCACCGGGAACGAACGCACGTCCGCGCCGTCCACGAAAATAGCGCCGGCGCTGACATCGTAGAAACGGCAGATGAGATTGATGAGCGTGCTTTTGCCCGCGCCGCTCGGTCCCACCAAGCCGATCATCTCGCCGGGTTCGACGGTCAGGTCTAACCCGTGCAGCACCTCGCGCGCTCCGTATTTGAAACGCACGCCGCGCAATTCGATGCGACCGGACAGCCGGCCCGGATGAATGGGGCGCACCGGCTCCGGGACACTGGTGCTTTTATCGAGAATCTCGAAGATCCGCTGGGCGCTGGCCGAGGCGCGCTGCACCGCCGAGACCATGCGAATCATCGACTCGATGCGCGTGTAGAAGCGGGCAATGTAGGCCAGGAACGCCGTCAGCACGCCAACCGTGATATAGGGAGGATGACTGACGCGCCAGATGGCGAACGCCCAGACGACGAGCAGGCCGCCCGTGGTCAACAGCGTCACCGTCGGCCCAAACAGCGACCATACGCGGTTCAGACGATTGGCGGATTGGAAGACGCGCTCGTTGCTGACCTCGAAGCGCTCGATCTCGCGGCTTTCCTGGGCGAACGCCTTGACGACGCGGATACCGGGGATGGTGTCGGCCAACACGCTCGTCATGGCGCCCCACGCCGCGCCCGCCTGCCGATAGCCGCGCAACAATCGGCCGCGCACCCGATACACCATCCAGACAATCAGCGGGAACGGACACAGGGCCGCTAGCGCCAACAGGGGATCGATCGACAGCAGGATGATTGCCGTCATGACGATCATCAAAATGTCGGTGCCGAAGTCGATGAGATTCAGCGATAGGAAATTGCATAGGCGTTCCGTGTCGTTGCCGACGCGGGCGATCAAGTCGCCGGTGCGTTTGCCACCGAAGAATTCCAAAGACAAACGCTGCAAATGGGCATAGGTCCGCGCCCGCAAGTCGGCGCTAATGCGTTCGCTGACGCGGGCCAACACGTACAATCGCCCCCAATCGAGAACCCAGGCCAGAAACGCCGCCACCACGAGACCGCCGAGATACCAGTAGGCCAACGAGAAATCCGCGGATTTGCCGTTTTGGTAAGGAATCAGCACCTTGTCCAGCAGGGGCATGGTCAAATACGGCGGCACCAGTCCGGCCGTGGTGCTGGCCAGCGTGAGTACGAAGCCCAGCGCGATCAAACGAGCGCGCGGTCGAGCGAAGACAGCCAGGCGAACGAGCGCCGACACGGAGGGTTTCGCCGGCCCCGCCTCGCAGGCCGCGCAGCGTCCATCCTCGGCATTGATCGCCGCGCCACAACTGGGACATACGGCCATCGCCGGCGCGTCAATGTTGCCGCCCGCGCGGGCACGCCAACCCACCAGTTTCTGAGCCAGCCGTTGCGCCGCCGTGCCGCGCCCCGAAGTGTAACGCCAATAGGCGAGTCGTCCGCCGGCGTCAACCAGTTCGAGCGTGCCGGCACCCCCATGCTCAACGGTGCGCAGGCTGACACTCGCGGTCAACGGCCAGGATTGCCAGCGCGGTGCCGCCGTCCCCTCCGGCTCGCGTGCCAGCACGCGCCGATCGGTCAGGACAATCAGCCCCGGCGCGTAGGATAGCCGATGATCGAGATCTGGCTCGAACGACGCCAGCAGCGTCTCGCCAGGCTGGAGTTGGTCCGCCGTCTCTTCACGCCGGTCGGCTGGCACCACCGCCCAAACCTCTGTCGTTCCGTTCACGAGTTTTGCCTCTCCTCCCGCCTCGTCCCGCCAGCCCGCAGCGCAAGCAAGGGGGACATTCTCTTGCTTGCGCTGCGGGCTGGCAAAATAGGCTGAGTTTAACGAGGTAGGCGCAATCCCTGTCAATGCCCTGTCACACCTGACCCGTTCGCTTCCCGCATCTTTCCAGAAATTGTCGCCGATCTATTGGCTACCCCCTGCCCGACGCCGTCTCTTCTTTCTATACTAGGTGTCGCCAGGACAAAGTCAGCCTGAGCGGGTTCCGCAATCGCTCAGGCTCGCTTCATCGTCGAAGAAGTCGCTGGCGTCATCTACCTGGCCTGTCCAGGGGTCAGAGAGGATAAAGACCTTTCATCAAGCCGAAATAAGTGCGTCCTTCCAGGCTCGCGATCGTCGTGAGTCTTGCCTCCCCGCCGGAAGGCACGCCGTTTGCACGGATTATGCCACTTACGTGAGGGGAAATGGATTTCACTATCGGCCCTCGATGGCGGCTGAGGTTGCGCTTCGGACGTTTTTGAACGGGGAGACGCGCCAGCGGGCGCTGCGGAGTGGATCGATTACCTGACGAGACGCCGACCGCCACGCCCCCGGTTGGGGTGGGAGGAGGACACATGGAATTCAGGAATATCCGTGCCTTGCGCGGCCCGAACATCTGGGCCCATTTCCCCGTCCTCGAAGCCTGGCTCGACCTGGGGCCGCTAAAAGATTCCCCCTCCGATGAACTCCCCGGTTTCAACGAACGTCTCATGGCTTGGCTGCCGTCGCTGATCGAGCATCGTTGCAGCGTCGGCACACGCGGCGGATTCTTCGAGCGTCTGCGCCGCGGCACTTGGCAGGCCCACATTCTCGAACACGTCGCGCTGGAACTGCAAACGCTGGCCGGCACCGATGTCGGCTTCGGCCGCACCCGCGAAACGTCCGAGGACGGCGTCTACAAGGTCGCCCTCGAATACGAATACGAGGCACTGGGCCGCGCCGCCTTGGAAGCGGCCCGCGAACTCTGCCTGGCCGCCGTTCACGATCGTCCTTTCGACCTGGATGGTACACTGACCCGTCTGCGCGAGTTGGCTCAGAGTCTGCGTCCCGATCCCATCGTGGCCGCGCTCGTGCAAGCTGCCAAGCGCCGGCGGATTCCGGTCTACCAGTCCGAAGATGAATACGTGTTGATCTTCGGTCACGGCAAACGGCAACAGCATCTCTCCCTCGCTTCGATCGATCGCGCCAACTTCTCGGCGGATGCCCTCCTGGACCAACTGTTCCCGGAGGCCCAGGCTGGGCGCGTTCCCATCGCGGCCGTCACCGGCGTCAACGGCAAGACGACGACGACGCGGTTGATCGCCCACATTCTGGCGCGCTCGCAGCGCTGCGTCGGCATGACGTGTACGGAGGGCATCTACATCGACGGCGAGCGGACGGAGGCCGGCGATTGCAGCGGTCCCATCAGCGCCCGTACCGTTTTGAGACATCCGCGCGTCGAGGCGGCCGTGTTGGAAACGGCACGCGGCGGTATCCTCCGCGCTGGGCTTGGCTTCGATCATTGTGATGTCGCCGTGGTCACCAATATCGCCGAGGGCGATCATCTGGGCATCGCCGACATCGACACCGTCGAGCAGCTGGCGCGCGTCAAGCGCACCATCGTTGAGGCCGTCGCCACGGATGGCCACGCCATCCTGAAGGCCGACGATTCGCTGGTAATGGACATGGCCGCTCATTGTGGCGGCGCTGTTCTCCTGTTCGCGCGAGACGGCCAGCATCCGCTGATCGTCGAGCATCGCCAGCGCGGCGGCCGCGCCGCCTTCGTCCGCGATCGCCGCATTATTCTCGCTGAGGGATCGCAGGAAATCCCGCTGGTCAGTCTGGAGCGCGTGCCGCTCACCCACGGCGGCCACATCGGTTTCCAGGTCGAGAACGCCCTCGCCGCCGCCGCGGCCGCCTGGGTATTGGGCGTGCCGTGCGAGGTTATCCTCGCCGGCCTGGAATCGTTCGCCGCCGATTTAGAGCGTGCCCCGGCGCGTTTCAACCTCCTGGAGTTCAACGGTGCCACCGTGGTCATGGACTATGGCCACAATACCTCGTCGCTGGCGTCGCTGATCGAGACATTCGAGCCGCTGCCGCACAAGTTCCGTTCGGCCGTGTACTCCGCCGCCGGTGATCGCCGCAATGTCGATTTGATCCGCCAGGGCGAATTGCTGGGCGACGCCTTTGATCGCGTCATCCTCTACGAAGAAGAGAACTGCATCCGCGGTCGGCCGCCCGGCGAGATCAACGCCATTTTCCGTCAGGGCTTGGCTGGACGTTGTCGCGTCAAAGACATTGAAGAAGTGCAAGGCGCCATCGCGGCGCTCGAACACGCCCTGGCCAGCGCCCGGCCGGGCGAACTGCTGCTGATCCAGGTCGATCTCGTCGATGACACGATGGAGTTGATGCAACGCTACCTGGAATCGGGCACCTCCTGCCGTCAGATCGATTTCCGCGAAGCGCTGAGCGGGGCCCGCGCGCGCCGGCGTCAGACCTCGATTGCCAGCCCGCGTCAGACCAAAGGTTCCCCTTAAGAGACACTAACTTTTTGACGACTAGCCCGGAGCGCTAGCGATGGGTTGCGCTGTCCCGTCGCTGGCGCTCCGGGCTAGTAGGTCATTCTGTTCGTGCCTTTGCCCCCTCCCTTGCGGTCGCGGCTCGGGCGGCCCCATGTTCCGGCGCTAAGCCTGGTGCCAATTTTTTTGAAAAAAAGCAAACCGTCTGCCCGCTTATCGGCTCTAATAGGATAGAATCCTGCCTTCGGAAGAGCCGCTATGTCCCACCCCGTTCCTCCGCTTCTTCGTCACATTCGTAAGCTCATGGGCGTCGCCAGTGTCAGCGACCTCAGCGATGCCGCTTTGCTGGAGCGCTTCACGCGCATGTCTCGCGTCGATACCGCGTCTCAGGAATGGCTGCCGCAAGACACGGCGGCGGTGGTTCTTCATTGGGACCAGCCGAAACCCATTGGGCGCGATCCGGCCGTCCAGTTCGACTATCCCCTCGTCTATGTCCGCGTACCGCGCGATCCATCGGGAAAATATCTCAACAAGGATACCAAGGCCGGTGTCTGGTCCGCCAAAAGCCCACGCTCTTCAAGGACACGGCGGCGGCCAAGCCCGATTACAAGGCGTGGGATCTGACCCAGAAAGCTCCGCTCTTCACGATCAAAACCCACGACCAATCGAGCCAAAAATGGGACGGGAGCAACCAGACGGACCTGCGCTTTCAAAAAGGCATCAAGAACGTCGAATACTTCCGTGACATCAAGCCGATTTTCGGACGCCTTCGCGGTAGTGGCCGGCTTCCCGATTGACGGCATGGCGGCGGCCGAGAACCTGGCGAGCAAGTTCCGGTCGGTGACCGATGGCGTTTGGGAGTTGAAGCTGGCCGCGCCAATCCGCCAGCTGCCGCGCGGCAAGCTGATCGTCTCGGTGAAGGATCGTCAGGGAAACATCAGCCGCCTGGAACGGACGTTTTCGGTGGCCGCGCCTGCGGCGAAGCGGTGAACGCTCTTCGGCTCATCCCCGTCATTCTCCCCCCTGACCCGGCGCACTAGGATATTCCTGGTGTGCCGAAGGTTATGGGGACGGGGATCGACATGAAATTTGAGCGAATCTGGATCTTGCGCGGCGCGAACGTCTGGGCACGCTGCCCGGTGCTGGAAGTGGAGTTGGATCTCGCCGACCTCGCTGCCGTGACCGACGAACGGCTCGCCGTCTGCGTCACCCACTTACACGCCTGGCTCCCGGCGCTCGCCGGCCAGTTCATCGGCGCGAATATTCCCGCCATCCTCCGCGACGTGACGCTCGAACTCCAGCGACTCGCCGGCAGTCCCGTGAAGGTCGGCCTGGTACGGCCAGCGGGCCGTGACGGATGCTTTCGTGTCGTCATCGAGTACGAGGAGGAGGAGTTGGGCCGCGCCTGCCTGGAGACGGCGCGGCAACTCTGTCTGGCCGCGCTGCATAATCATCCCTGTGACATCTCCGTTGAACTCGCTCGTCTGCGCGAATTGGCCAACGATGTTCGCCTCGGTCCCAGCACGGCCGCCATTGTCCGCGCCGCTCGCCAACGCAATATCCCCGTGCGGCGACTCAACAGCAGCAGCCTCGTTCAACTTGGCCACGGTTCCGCCCAGCGCCGCATTTGTACCGCCGAAACCGACGCCACCAGCGCGCTCGCCGAGATGATCGCCCAGGACAAGCAGCTGACGCGCGCCTTGTTGCATGCGGTTGGTGTGCCCGTGCCCCAGGGCCGACCCGTCGCCGACGCCGACGATGCCTGGCTCGCCGCTGAGGAACTGGGGCTGCCCGTCGTCGTCAAGCCGCAATACGGCAATCACGGTCGCGGCGTCGCCACCAACCTGAGTACGCGCGAGCAAGTCGCCGCCGCCTATGCCGCTGCTCGCGAGGAAGGTTCGAGCATTCTCGTCGAGCAATTCATGCCCGGTGCCGATCATCGCTTGCTCGTGGTCGGCGATCACCTCCTCGCCGCCGCCCTGCGCGAGCCGGCTCATGTCATCGGCGACGGTCGTTCCACCATCGCGCAACTGGTCGCCGAGGTCAATCGCGATCCGCGCCGCAGCGATGGTCATGCCACCGTGCTGAGTTTCATCCATCTCGACACGGTCGGCCTGGCCGTGCTTGCCGAACAGGGTTACACGCCGGACGCGGTGCCGCCGGCCGGTCAGCGTGTGTTGATCCGTCGCAACGGCAACCTCAGCACCGGCGGCACGGCCGAGGACGTGACCGATCGCGTTCACCCGGAAGTTGCCGCCCGCGCCATCGAGGCTGCCCGCGCCATCGGCCTGGACATCGCCGGTGTCGATGTGATCGCCGTGGACATCGGCCAGCCGCTGGAAGATCAGCGCGGCGGCGTCGTCGAGGTCAACGCCGGCCCTGGCCTGCGTATGCACCTGGAACCGTCCGCCGGTCAGCCGCGCCCTGTCGGCGAGGCCATCATCGCTTCGCTATTCTCCGAAGGGCAAACCGGCCGCATCCCGCTCATCGCCGTCACCGGCGTCAACGGCAAGACGACGACGACACGACTGATCGCGCATTTGCTGCGCCAGCCGAATCGTTTGGTCGGCATGGCCTGCACCGATGGCCTGTACGTCGGCGATCGCCGCATTGACAAGCGCGATTGCAGCGGCCCACGCAGCGCTCGCAATCTGTTGCTCAATCCGCGCGTGGATGCAGCGGTCGTGGAGACGGCGCGCGGCGGCATTCTTCGCGAGGGGCTAGGTTTCGATCGTTGTCACGTCGCCATCGTCACCAACATTGGCCAGGGCGATCATCTGAACCTGCGCGGCATCGACACGCTAGAGGATCTGGCGCGTGTCAAGCGCACGCTGGTCGAGTCCGTGGCTCCGAATGGAGTTGCCGTCCTCAACGCCGCCGACCCGCTCGTCGCCGCCATGGCCGACCACTGCCCCGGTCGGATGATTTTCTTCGCGCGTGATGCCGGCCATCCTGTATTGACCGCTCATCAGGCTCGCGGTGAACGCGCCGTGTTCGTCCGTTCGGGCACGATCGTACTCACCGAAGACGATCGCGAGGAGGTGCTTCTCGCGCTGGAAGATGTGCCGATGACGCACGGCGGGTATGTTGGGTTTCAGGTCGAGAACGCCCTCGCCGCCTGCGCCGCCGTCTGGTCGCTAGGGCTGCCGCTCGACGCTCTTCGTGAGGGACTTGCTTCATTCCGCGGCGACGCCCAGCAAGTTCCCGGCCGCTTCAACGTCTTCCGCGCCGGCAACGCCACGGTCCTCGTCGATTACGCTCACAATCCATCCGCATTATCCTCATTAGTCGAAGCCCTCGACGCTTTTCCGAGCCAGCGTCGTTCGTTGGTCTTTACGGCCTGTGACCGCCGCGATGCCGATGTGCTGGCGATAGGGCAGATCATCGGCGATGGTTTCGACCGCGTCTTCCTTTACCCAGATGGCGGCAGCAGCGACCGCCACGACGGCGAGTTGAATGCTTTGTTGCGCCGCGGCATTGCCACCGGCAAGCGCATCACCGAGACGATCGAGACAGCCAGCGAACGGGCCGCCATCGAGACGGCGCTGGCCGACTTGCACTCTGACGAACTGCTCGTCCTCGGCATCGAATCGATCGAGGACACGCTGGCGTTGGTGCAAGCGCATCTTCCCGTGTAGCCGTGCCGCTTGGCGTTTCGCGCGAGACGCCAAGCGGCACGGCTACACGGGAAGACGGCAAGATTCTCTATCTATCCGCGCGATCCGGGATAGAATCGACAGGGTAGTGCCACGCTTGCACACTTTCGCTTCGGGGGCCGTGCCCGCATGTCCGATGAACTTCCTGAGTCGCCTGAGTCGGTTGCGGATGCGCAGCGGCAAACGGTTGTCCTCCTGGCCATCCTCGTTGAAGGTGGACTCCTCGCCGGCGCCTCCTTGCTCGGCTGGATGACCAAGCAGCCGCCTCTACTGCACTTCGCCTGGACCTGGCAAGCCGTTCTATGGGGCGTCATCGCCACTATTCCGCTCGTGATCTTTTTCATCCTGTTCTTGTGCTGGCCCATCGGACCTCTTCGACGCATCCAGCGCTTCAGCGAGCAAGTTATCCGTCCCCTCCTTGCTCCCTGTTCGTTGCTCGACCTTTTCGGCATTTCCCTGTTGGCCGGACTGGGCGAGGAGATGCTTTTTCGCGGCGTCTTGCAGGAAGCCTTCACCACATGGTTCAACGTCTGGGTTGGCGTGATCGTGGCCAGCGTGCTGTTCGGTGTACTGCACTCCATCACGTTCACCTATGCGCTGCTCGCGGCCCTCATGGGCGTCTATCTTGGCTGCGTCTTCCGCTTCGCCGACCACAACCTCCTCGCCGTCATACTCACGCACGCGCTGTATGACTTCGTCGTACTCCTCTGGCTGATGCGCGGTCCCGGCGCCGCCGAGGCGCTGGCCGCTCGCGAAGCCGCTGAAGCTACCGAGTCATCGCCGGAGCCGCCGTCTCAATAGCTGCCGCCTACTCCCCTCTCCCCTGTACTCGGGGGCATTGGTATCTACACAAGTGGTTTTCGGGTCCGAAGCGTGGATGAGGAAGAGCGTAAAAAGGCATTTGGCGCTCTTCCTCAACCACAAAAGATGCTCTAACTCAGCCTTCTCCGCACTTGTGTAGATACCAATGCCCCCGAGTAC
>DATNCY010000364.1:0-3135 GCA_035553375.1 Gemmataceae bacterium | reverse complement strand
CGGGCACCTTCAATCCCTGGCTTTCGCGTAAGGCTTTGAACTCGCTTGGGGCACCCCTTCTCCCGTGACTTGGCTCAGCGCGCCGCTGCCGGTCGCAATTGTTTGATCCAGTCGTGGATCACCTGCACGGCCTGGTGATCGACTTGCGAAGTCGCCAGCGGCGGCATGTGGCCGGCGTCGCGGTGGCTGATACGGCGCAGCAGCACCGAGCGCTCCGGATGCCCTGGCGCTACCAACCGCGCATCAGTTAGGCCGAAGGTATCATGCAGCGGCCTGACATCGACCAGACGCGTTTCGCTCAGTTTCTTCGTGAACTCCAGTTCCATCTGCGCATTGCCGCCGCCCGCTTCGACGTGGCACTGAGCGCAGTTGGCGTGCAAATATGATCGCGCCCGCAAACTCACCTCCTGCTTCGCATCGTAAGGGTCCACCAAGCGACGATACTTCTCCGGCTGAAACGTCAGCAATGTGGAGATAGCAGAGTCGCGTTGTAGACGAGTTGTTGTCCGTTTGCTCAGATCGTCGTTGATTTGCTTGTCGGTCAGCCCCTTCGCTTTCCCTTCCTCACGCAGCGCGTTCTTCGTCTCCTCCATCCAGTTGACGCGCAGAACGCCGAGGTGTTCCAGCACGCGCAGCTGATTGTCGCGGACCCCGCCGTAATTGTGTTCCTTGTTCATCTGCAATTCCGTGAGGCCCAGCACAAAGTTAACAGCCCGGCTATGGCAAACCATGCACTCGGTTCGGCTGGGATAGTGCCACATTTGTTTGTGGACGTTGCCCGGTTTGCCGCGAATCGAAAACTCGCGGTCGAACCCCTTGGCATCCACCAGGGCGGCATCGGTTTGTTCGTCGTTCCACTGGTAGGTGTAGCCGAACCATTCGCCTTGCTGCTTGGTAAAAAAGCGTGTTTCGATCCAACGGCGCGAGGCGGGATTGCCTTCCTCCATCTCCAGGGCGAACGACTTGACCAGCACGGTCTTATCAGGAAAACCCCAACCGCGATTGGTGGTGAAATCGATGTGCGAGTCGGTGCCGGGCAGGGCGATCCAACGCTCCTTGTACGCGCCATCCGACCACAGCGGAGCATTGACGGAATACGGAATAAGAGCCGGCTGCACCATATGATCCTTTACGGATCGAAAAAGCCCACTCTCGCTCAGTCGGCGCGGGAACGTCGAGGGCGGCTGATCCTTCGGCGTCGCTTCGAGCGTGTAGAACCCGCCTTTGCCTTGGCCGCGATGGTCGGCGATAAGGATTTCGCCGTGCGAATCCACGCCGAAACCCGTGATTTGTAGGTGGGTGTCGGCTACCTCCTTGTGCCAGGTGATGCGCGCGCCATCGTGACGCACGCCCCAGATTTTGCCGGTGGAGTAATCGCCGTAGAGATAGACGCCCTGCAATTCAGGGTATTTCGCCCCGTAATAGACGATGCCGCCGGTGAGCGAACGCGCCTCGGAGTGAGGATGCTCGACGGCCGGCTTGCTGAACGGCGTTGGCCCCGCCTTGCGATTGGGATAAAAAGGATGACTGCCCTCCAGCACGCTCCAGCCGTAATTCGCACCCTTCTCGATGAGATACGCCTGCTCCCATAAATCCTGACCGTTGTTGCCCACCCAGATATGGCCGGTCTTCGCATCGACCGTCATACGCCACGGATTCCGCAACCCATACGCCCACGTCTCCGGGCGCGTGTCCTTGCGGCCAACGAACGGATTGTCCTTCGGCACCGAATACGGCTTGCCAGAGTCGGAATGGTCCACATCGAGACGCAACACCTTGGCCGTTAACTTGCTCAAATCCTGACCGACGATGTTGCGATCCGAGTCGGATGTGCCGTCGCCTGAAGTGACATAGAGCATGCCATCGCGCCCGAACGCCAGCGCGCCGCCGTTATGACCGTCGGACGGCCATTCGATGATGAGCTTCTCCGATTTCGGATCGAGCTGGTATGGTGCCTGTCGGTCCAGCGTGTAACGGAGGATGCGCGTCTTCTTTGCCGCGGACGGAGCCGACGATGGCCCATTCATGCCGATGTAAACATATCCATTGTTCTTGAAGTTTGGATGAAACTTGATGTCGTAGGCCACACCGTCCCATGCAAGCAATTTCTCCGTCTGCTCGCTTTTGGCATCGTCCTTCATGCGTAAAAGCGACGTCGGAGCGTATGGCCCCGATTCCGTGATGACGAGCAGTTGATCGCTGTTGGGTTGATGCGCGACGGCGATGGGGAAGTTGAGTTTCAGATGCGGATAAACGCGCTTCACGCGGTAAGGCGACGGCGGCTCCGGTGAACCGACGACGCGCGAGGTCGTCAGCGGGATGCGTCGTTCGATGCCGTGAGGTTTGGCCGCACCTTTGGCCGGAGAACCGACGAAGCGCAGTATGGCGTAGTCCTCATAGTGATGAAAGTCCGGATGAGGCGATGATTTCAGCGGAGCGCAGGTCGAGAGTTCCGGCCCCTCGAAATCGACGGAATAATCGTAGCGACACAGTGCGAACTTCCAGCGTTCGTCAAGGGCGGGTCGGCCGCCGCTGCGGAGGTAATCGCGCCAGGGCATACGGCCCTCGACCGACCAACCTTTATCCTTGTCTTGCCAGTGATTCAGTGTGCCGTGCAAGACCACCTTGGCGTCAATGTGGAAATCGCCATCCTTTTTGAAGCGTTGATAACCACCAGCCCCGCGACGCGGCAGGAACATATCCATGATCGTACCGGCTGGGTTGATCTGGAACTCGTAATAACCCGGTTTGTCGCTGGCCGGTTTGAAGAAAAGCTCGAAGACATCGTTGTCCCACGTTTGCCCGTCGTGTTCCTTCACATCGGCGTAGAGATCCGCGTCTTCCATGTCGGCGAAGAAATAGAGATATTCTCGATCCCACAAGAGACGCGCTTTCGTTGTCGTGCGCGCGGGGCGGGCCTTGGTGCCCAGCCAGGGGAGGTAAAAATTGTCAATAACCTGGGCACGTTTCCAGGCTGCTTCGTCAGCCTTGCCGTCGATGGTGATGGGCGTATCCGCCCAGCGGCATTCAAATTCCGTCTGCGGCGTCTTGGGCGTATCGGCGGTTGTCTGGCCGCGATCCGCGAGCAATGCCAGCGAGCAACCCGCCAGCGCAATCAGCACTAGGAATGTTGCG
>DATNCY010000363.1:0-22966 GCA_035553375.1 Gemmataceae bacterium | reverse complement strand
ACACACCAATACAGCGACCGGATTGCCGGGCAGACCGAAGACGAGGGTTGGCTCGCCGCCGCCGATGCGCGGAGCGGTGCCGAAGAACACGGGTTTGCCCGGCTTCATCTCGACCTTGTGGAAGTGGGGCACGGTGCCAGCCTCACGCAGGAGGCCGGGCACCAGATCGAGTTTGCCGGCCGAAACACCGCCCGACAAAAGCAGCACCTGCGCTTTCAGTCCATCGCAAATCATCGGCCGCAGACTGGCCGGATCATCGCGGCCGATGCCGAGATAGCGCGGTACCGCGCCGGCCTTGCACACCTGGGCCACGAGCATGGTGCCGTTGCTGTTGCGGATTTGCCCCGCCTCCGGGGATTGAGCCGGCTCGACCAGTTCGTCGCCGGTGGACAGAATGGCGACACGCGGCTGCGGAAACACCGACAGAGTCGTTCGACCGACCGTGGCGAGTACGCCGAATTCCTGCGGTCGCAACACCGTCCCGCTCGGCAACACGGTATCGCCGCGGCGCATCTCGGCGGCGCGCGGCAAAATGTTCTGCCCCGGATGCGGCGGCCGATCGTCAATCTCGACGCTCCCATCCTCACGCATGCGCGTGCGTTCGATCATTACCACGGCATCCGCGTTCGCGGGGACCGGCGCTCCCGTCATGATACGGCTGGCCTGCCTCGCTTCGAGAGGGCGACGCGGCACTCGGCCCGCGGTAATCTCCTCGACAACGTCCAGCGCCCCTTGACCGTGCGGCAAATCCACGCAGCGCACGGCATAGCCGTCCATCATGGACTTATTGTAAGGCGGCATGTCGAGATCGCTGACGACATCGGTGGCCAGCACGAGTCCGAGCGCCGCTGAAGTGAGCGCCATCGGCTCCGGCGGCAGCGGTCGGACCTGTCGCAGAACGATCGCCTGAGCCTCGGCAACGCTGAGAACCGGCGTACTCTGGGATGGGGTGGCCTTGGACACAATCACCTCAACTCGAATACCTTCACGGAGGCTTTCCGAGTTGGGATTGTACCATCCGAGGCGGGAATCGAACCAGGCAGACTCGGCGTTTCCCGTGTTGTCGATAAACTACCCGGATGAGTGAACACTATCTAGCCCTGCAAGTCGTGATGATGCCGAGGGACGCCAACCCTCAACCCACGTTACATCCGAGCGGGCAATTCACCTCCTACTCGACCATTTTCGGCGGCGTCCTGCTCAGTTACATCGATCAGGCGGGGGCTGTCGGGGCGCGACGGGAAGTAGTGCGCGCCGGCGGTCCTCCGCCCGTGGTCTTGACGGTCGCCATGAATCGCGTCGAGTTCAAGAAACCCGTCCTCGTCGGCGATGTAGTTCGTTTCCTCACACGTCTGGTTCGCCTGGGCCGCACGTCCATCACCATGCAAGTTTTTGTTGAGGCGGAGCGCGGCGAAGAAGTGCTGCAAGTGACCGAGGCGGAAGTGGTCTACGTCGGTATTGATCCGAACGCGCCGGAGCGCAGACCGACGCCGCTGCTGCCTTGACTTCCTCAGAGGCTGTAACAAAAAACTAACCACAGAGTCACAGAGGACACAGAGAAAGACACGGAAAAAGACAAAAACCAAAAAAAACCACAGAGAAATTCTCCTTCTTGTATCTATTTTTCTTCTGCTCGGTGTTTTTCTCTGTGTTCTCTGTGACTCTGTGGTTAGTTCTTTTTGTTAGTGCCTCTCAAGCAGACGGTCGGCCTTATTTCTCCTTTTTCGGAGAGGACGCCGCAGGCGCATCCTGCAAGGCGAGTTTGCAAAATTCACGATAGTGTCGCGTCCAAATCGATTCGAGTTCGCGCGCCTTCTCCGCTCGTTTGTCGGCGAGGTTGTGCGTTTCGCCACGGTCGGCCTGCAAGTCGTAAAGTTCCCACCGGGCCTTCGCTCCTGCCGCGACGAGTTTCCAATCGCCGACACGGACAGCGCGATTGCCTTCGTGACACCACCACAGGTAGTCGTGGGGCACGGTGTTGTCGCGGCCAAAGACCGGCAGCAAACTCTTACCGGGCGGCGGTGGAACGGGCTGTCCTTTCCATGTCGTCGGGCGTTTGCCGCCCGCAATCGCAAGGACGGTCGGCACGATGTCGATGAGATGTCCCGCATTGTGGCGTAGTTCGTCGCGCGTCGAGATGCCTTTGGGCCAATGAACAATCAACGGCGTGGAGATGCCGCCCTCGTGAACCCATGTCTTGTGCCGTCGCAGCGGCGTGTTGGCCGTACTCGACCAACCGGGGCCAAGACAAAGATGCGTGGCCGCCGAACCCGGCGTTGCCTTCGGATCGTGACCGTCGTCGCGTACCATCATCTCGGCGCTGGCGCCGTTGTCGGAGAGAAAGAAAATCAGCGTGTTATCCAGAACGCCCATGACACGCAATTGCCGGAGGATGCGGCCCACCTCGCGGTCCAGACGGTCGATCATCGCGGCATGGATGGCCATCTTGACGGACTGAAACGCCCGCTGCTCCTCGGTCAACTCTCGCCACGGCAACGGCCGATTGATTTCGTTGGGGCCAAACTTCTTCAGCGCCTGTGGGAAGGGATAAGGCGGCCCCACCTCACGCTCCAGCGCCGGCAGATTATGACTGATAATTCCCATCTTTTTCATCCGCTGCCAGCGCTCCTCGCGGACCACATCCCAGCCTCGGCGATACGTCTCGCGATAACGGGCGATGTCCTCCGGCAGTGCCTGCAAGGGGAAGTGCGGCGCGTTAAAGGCGAGGTAGTGGAAAAATGGCTTGCCGGCGAAGCGCTCCGCGTGTTCCTTCAGACATTCGATGGCGTGATCGGCGATGGCGACGGTGGCGTAATACCCCGCGTCCGCCCCCCTCACCCTACCCTCTCCCCCCTTCGGGGGGAGAGGGTAGGGTGAGGGGGGGACGGGCGGCAGTTTGCGATTGTCCTTGAAGTGAACGCGCGGATGGAAGTAGCGTCCCAGGTCTTGCAACAGGTACGAATGGTCGAAGCCATTCTCCAACGGTCGGCCGTCCACATGCCATTTGCCGGAGTGATAACTGCGATAGCCGAGCGGCCGCAGCATTTCCGGCAGCAGCGGCGCCCAGGTGGGCCGCACGCCTTTACTACCGCTGACCGCGCCGGGCACGGTATCGCGGCGCACCTGCTGCGCATAGTAACCCGTCAGCAAGGCGGCACGCGAAGGCCAGCAGCGTGCCGTGTTGTAAAACTGCGTGAAGCGAAGGCCGTTCCGGGCCAGGCCGTCGAGGTTTGGTGTGCGAATCTCTCCGCCATAGCAACCGAGGTCGGAAAAGCCCATATCGTCGGCGAGAATGATGAGAATGTTTGGTTTCTTGGATGGCTCAGCGGCGGTGCCAGGCCGTCTCGCCACGTCCAGGCCGATCAACACTAGCGAAATCAGCAAGCACATACTTCTGGCTGTGAGTTTCATCTCGACCTGTTTCTCAATGTGAATGGTTGGGACACCATCGGATTATGGAGACTCTTCCTACAGCACAAAACAATTACATCCTCATTGTTCATTTTGGGCGACGCATTGCTGAAGCGCCGTAGTGATCGCGTCTCGCTTGCGATAGTTGGTGCGGCCGCGCTTGCCCATGCCTCTAACGCCGTTCGACAAGAAACATCTGTTCGGTCACATGGATACTACGCCCCCGAAGGTTCCGGCTGCCGCGAAAGGTGTTATAAGGAATCTCGATTATCTCCAACTTGCCCATCTGAGCCAGTAATCGCTGCATCTCCGCAGGTGCAATGAACCCTTCGTCGTTAAAGGATACCATGACAAAAGAAGCGGGCACAGCGTTAATGAGGTCGGACAGGCGGCTTAAGCAGCGGGAACGAACATTGTAGTCGGAGCGTTGCCAGTCGGTCGGTATGCCGGAAACGGTGCTGAGATGCCGCGGCTTGTTGTAATCGACAAGCAGGTTCAGCATGAAGTAATTCGATCCGTAAGGATGCTGGTTATACGGCGGATCGAAGTAGGCCAGATCCAGATCGCGCAGTTGCTTGACCAGCACGTTCGCGTCCTGCTGGTGAACCTCGACTTCGCACTCAAAGCGGCTAAGGATGGGCACATCCAGATCGATCCGTCCTCTTATCCGAGACAGCGCATCGTCCTTGCTCCCGCCAAACTTGCCAATTCCGGTCGCTCGGTCCTTATAGAAGCCCTTGAACACGCCGGAGGTGTTGGCATGAACGGACGCTTCGGAAAGAAGCGGACCTAAAAGAAGGTCGCGGTAGGCAGGATCGACGCCATCCAGGAGCCGGCGATAATTGTCCAACCGCCGCGCGTTGTCGCGCGTGTAGAAGACCCGGTCATTCACTGTAATATCGCTCTCGTCGCGAGGCGCATAAAGTTCCTCGATGAATCCTGGCTCCCATCCTGTCCGGTCCACTTGGCTGTTGAGTTCATCGACGATGTCCCGGAGATGTTCCAGATTGACGGAACTTTGATTGCGAAGAAAGCATCGGCCGGCAACGGCCGCGAAGTTCTCAAGGTCGTTGCTCACCAGCAAGTCGGCGTGACGCTTGAAAAAGCGTGACACGACCCCGGAGCCGGCAAAGGCGTCGAAGACCCGCAACCGTGACTTACCCAGCCTCTCCTTGACCCGTGCGACAGCCCTGTCTATATGTCCGAGCAGAGACCGTTTATTGCCGATGTAGGTAATAAGTTGCTTGAAAAGATAGTCGGGATATTCCGAATCTTGATTACTGTCCCGTAAGAGCGCCGCTTGATCCTTGGCGACATACTTGCCGGATCCGCGGGACGCTTTCATTCGTTCCTCCTTATCGCCCTGATGACACGAGGCGGCGAACTCGTACCGGATCTTTGCGATCCTTTCAAGGAATCATGCCCTTCAAACCCTGAAGATTCGCTCGACGTTGTCGCGGAGCAGACAGCGGGCCAACTCGACGGCTCCCGCCTCCGTGGTGACGCCCGGCCGCACGAAGTCGTCGGCCAGCACGCGCGCCAGCAGTCGGCGATACATGTTGAACTTGGGTAGGCCAAATTCGAGTTTATACATATCGCTATAGTAGCCAATCTGTTTCGTCTTCGGCACGGCCTGCAATCGTGCCCGCAGATCGACCTCAATATAAGCCGGGATATTCGAGTACCACCAGTGGCCGCTCGTTACGACATTGGGAAAAATCCAGCTATAGCTGGCCAACTCCTGATTCTGGCTGCTCGACAGCACCGAGATGCAGAACGTCACTTCGGGGAAGGCGTTGAACAGTTCCGCGTATTGGATGAGCGAGAGGCGTTGATCGAATAAATCTTGTCCTTGATGGACGCCGTCGCGGTAGACGCGGCGATTGACGCCGATCATCAAATCGAAGGGCAGGCGAAAATCGCGGCAGTATTCGGCCAGCATCCAGAAGACGGCCGGCCCCCATTTGGCTTGCAGCTTGCCTTTCGGTGCTTGCAGCATGCGCGTCAGATACAGTTCGTTGCCGCCGCCGCGCGTCGGCCGGAAGTCCGGCGGCAGCGAGATGGCGCACGCCTTCGCCCCGTGCCGCGTGAAATGCTCGAACAATTTGCCGATGGCACGCCGCAGGCTGGCCGCGTCGTTCGGTTCGATCTTCGTCGCCTGCACCAAACGCTGGCGCACTTCGGGTTTGTCGAGATGGAAGACGAGATCATCGGTGCGCAGGCACGGCACGTAACGGCTGGTATCAAAACCTTCCAGCGGATCGTCAAAATCGTTGGTGAGGAATACCTTCTCGATGTTCGAGCGGCGCAGCACTTCGGTTTCCCAGCCCGGTTGCGCCATAACGCGCTCGGCCGCGTCCCATAGGGCATCGGTGTCAGCGGCGCGGACACGCTCGCCCGAAAAGCCGAGAAACGTGCGGGCGATCTCTAAAAACCATCCGTATTGTGCCGTATTATCGAAACGATCCATGTGAGTGAGGATGGCGCGGACGCGCTCGCGCGGCTCGACGTTGGCGGCGAGCGGCGTTTGGTCCATGCCGGCGGAGTGGGCCAACTCGGTGTAGTAGTGATAGCCCAGAATGTCATCGAGCGTGTGCGCGGCCGGCCGGTGCGGGTTGATGTGCGAGTGCGGATCGATGAGCGGAATCCGGCAGATTTCGCTGAATAGCTCGTGAGCCAGTGAATCCATCGGCATGATGTAGGTCTCTTCCATTGGACCAGCCCGCAGCGCCAGCAAGGGAATCCCTTGCTGGCGCTGCGGGCTGGCAGGTGGGTTCAACTCCCCTCCGCCGCCTGTCGTTTGCGGCGGGCGAAGAGTTCGACGGCGGCGGCCTGGTCATCGGTTTCGATCGAACCGGGGCGCAATCGGCGGATGCGCGCGATGGCGTTGCCGGCGTTGATTCCGCGCGCCACGAAGTAGGCGGCGATGACAACGCCGGTGCGACCAAGCCCCGCGCCGCAGTGTACGGCCACGCCCATCTTGCGTTCGTTCGCGCGCAGGATCGCCGATACGCAGCGATCGAGTTGCTCCTGGCTGGGCGGTTCCATGTCCTCCAGCGGTTCGTGATAAACCAACAGGTTGGCCTCCTCGACCCAATCGCGGCGCGGTCGATCCTCGGTCAAGGACAACATCAACTCGATGCCGTGCTTGCGCAGCCAGGCGAGTTCCTCCAGCCCCGACGGACGCGCCATGGCCGCCAGTAACGGTTTGTCGATCCAGGAGAAACCAGAAGGTGCGGCCATGAGCGGTTGATCCTGAGGGAGTGTCATGACACGGAATCCTTGCCGAGGAGTGATCAACGGAGCGGTTTGTGTCCGAAGCGTGTGCGCATCTGATTGGCCTGTTCCCACACCTTGTCTTCGCCATGCAAAAAGTCGATCAGGTTGCCGGTCGAGATCCCCAACGCCTCGGCCGCCTCGCTGACCCGCGCACCGACGGCCTGCAACACATCGAGTACCACGCCGACGACGGGCCAAAAACGCGGGTCTTTGCGCCCCAGGTGTAGCCGCCCCTCGCCGTCGCGCGCCGAACCGTAGTCCGGCCGCGCCGCCAGGCACACCAGCGTCAGCGCATCGGCCGGCAGTTCGTCCCGTATTTTAAGATAGAGCGCCTGACGCAGTCGGCGGAGGGCGCGAGCCCGATTCTCGTGTTGCGAGCGACTTTCCTCGGCGATGACGAGGAGACCGCTGGGCGGATGACGGATGCGAACCGCCGAACTGGTCTTGTTGCGTTTCTGCCCACCGGGACCGCTGGCGCGATAGGTATCCACCTCGCACTGCGCCAGCAATTGCGCATCGCTCAGGTCGGTCCACATTGCTCGGCTGGTGTTCATCGCTGAATCAGCGGAGTTTTGCCAGCCCGCAGCGCCAGCAAGGGAAAAACCCTTGCTGGCGCTGCGGGCTGGCAAAACCTTCCTTTCGTTACACATCCAGCTTCCACGGTGCCCGGCGCGGGCGCGAGAGCTTCTTGTTCGCGTCGGCGTCGTCGAAACGATGCGACAGCGGATCCCATTTCAACTGCTTGCTCGTTTGCATGGCGATCACGCCGATGTGACAGACGATCACGGAACCACCGCCCACCACCACGTTGCAAATCGGCTGCTTGCGACTCTTCACGCAGTCCACGAAGTTCTGCATGTGGTTGGTCGGCCGGCCGTCGTAGACCTTCGGATCTTCCTTGAGCCGCTCGGACAGGATCTTGGCATCACTGGCCACCAGAGCGCCGCGGCCGACGAAGATCGTGCCGCTCTCGCCCTGGATCAGCACACCGTTCTCGTCCGGGCCGATCCGCTTCGCTTTGCCGTCCTTGTTGACCAGTTCGCCGGCGTTCGTGCCGCCGCCGCTCATGGCGATCACCTTCGCGCCGTTGTCGTAGGTATATTGCACCTGGAAGCTGGGATGGCAGTTGTAACCATCTCCGCCCTTGTACGGTTGGACCGCCTTCAAAACCTCCACGGCCACCGGACCGTTGCCGTCCTTGTTCAACGCCCACTGGGCGATATCGAGATGATGCGCGCCCCAGTCGGTCATTTTGCCGCCGGAATAGTCGTACCACCAACGGAACTCATAGTGACAATTCGACTGATTGCCCCGTTTGCGATAGGGTACCTTGGCAGTCGGACCAAGCCAGAAATCCCAGTCCAACCCTTCCGGCGGGTCCACGGCCGGGATGGCGCCGCTGGCTGGGTTGCCGCCGATGCGACATTCGATGGTCTTGATCTTGCCGATGCGGCCCGAACGGACCAACTCGACGGCCAGGCGGAACATGCCGCCGTATTCGCTGCGTTGCTGGCTACCGGTCTGGAGAATCTTGCCGGTATCCTTGGATGCCTTCATGATCGCCACCGCCTCGGCAACGGTCAGCGTCAACGGCTTTTCGCAGTAGACATCCTTACCGGATTTCATGGCGTCGATGGCGACCTGGGCGTGCCAGTGATCGGGCGTGGCGACCAGAACGGCGTCGATGCCCTTGTGGTTGAGCAGTTCGCGATAATCCTTGTACTTGGCGTCGAAATCCTTGAACCCGCGCTTGCGCATTTCGGCGGTGGCGCGTTTGCGGTGTGCGGCGTCCACATCGCAGCCGACAGCGAAAGTCAACTGTTTGGATTTGACGCTCGGCCCGGAGGCGTTGATGACCTGAAGGCTCCGGCTTTGCGGGCTGCCGATGCCGACGACACCCATCGTCAGGCGATCGTTGGCCGATGCCTTTTTCGCCGCTTCTTTTTCCGCCGCGGCCAGCACGTCTTGAGCGTACCAAGCCGGCACGCCCGCGGCAGCCATCGCCGCTAGCGAACGCTGCATGAAACCTCGCCGCGATAAATTGCCCCTGTCCATGTGAATCTCCCTCGCGTGAATGGAAAAACCCGTTGACGACTTCCCATAGTAACGCCGCCGCACGCGGGGGAAAGGAAAAAATGGCGAACCAAGCGAACAAAACTTTACCAGCCCGCAGCGCCAGCAAGGGTTCCCTTGCTGGCGCTGCGGGCTGGTGAGAAAACACAGAGATTCGCTAGTACCCCTCGCCCTCGCTGGCACCGTGCATGGGCGCGAACTCACCGCCGTAGCGGAAGTGCCAGCCCTCGGCGGCACGCATCGAATGCAGATTCTCCATCGTCAGGCCATAGCGCGCGAACCACGGCTTGGCCTTGGTCTTGACGAGATCATCAATCTGGCGAACGCGGTCGGCGGCTTCGCCGCGCGCGAAGCGTTCGCGGGCGGCGGCTCCGTCTTGCTGGAAGTATTCCTTCCAGAAAGCCCGGCCGCCCAGCACGCCACTGGCACCGGCGGCGATGGCCATTTCGACTTGCTGCTTGTAAGCGGGGAAATCGACGCCGGCGCTGAGCAACACCCACGGACGCTCGGAAGCGGCGTCGAGCTGGCGCAGGTTCTCTTTCAGTTGGCTATCGCTGTCCTTGCCCAGCCAGCCGGGGAACTCGGCCTTGTAGATGTCGCAGAAACGACTCAGATAGCGAGCGCTCTCGATGACCGTCTCGGCCTTGCGATCGAGGAAGCTCTTGCTGTCCTTCTTTTCACCGCCGAACGGGAAAGCGATCGTTTCCAGCAGCAACAAAATGTCGTACTTTTGGCACTCCTCGTAAACCTGCTGAATGAGGGTGAATTGATGCTCGGCGCTCTCCGGCTCGGTCGGCTCGAACTGGGCGAGCAGCTTGACGGCGTCGGCGCCGATGTTTTTGATTTTGTCCACGCCCCAGCCGGCTTCGATCTCGCCGAGCGGCGCGCCGACGGAGCTTTCGCGGGCGGCCGATTTCTCGACGCGGACCAACATGCCGACGTGGGCCGGCAGATGGAAGCTGGCGATGGTGTTCCAGGCGCCGTAGTAGCCATCGACGAGGACGGCGCTGGCGTGTTTGCTCAGGGCGTCGGCGAGGACGATCTTGGCCTCGACCAGCTCGCTGTAGGTCGGTTCGCGATTCTCGCCCTTCTTCTTCAAACTATCCTTAATCATGCGGATCATGGAGTTGTTCTGATCCGTGGCGACCATCGTTAGGGTGCCGTTATCGTTGCAGATGCGCTGCAAGCCGCGCAGTTTGCCGGGCGTGAGATGGAGTCCCAAAAGGCGAGTGACGTTCGTGGAACCACGACCTTCAGACATGGAAAACAACCCTCGTGTCAAGAACCTTCTCGTGTTTATAACCGGAGTCATTCTAGGTGCGGCGAACGCGGGAGCAAGCGGCGTGTTTTGTTAATCGCGGCGCGGGCAAGGTGACGATGATGGAAGCGGGGCGGACGCCGCCAACCGCGAGAGCCGCCGTCACCCCGACAGGCCGGCCCTCTCGCCCGCGCGGTCCAGACCCCGACCGCTTGCCACCGCGGCATCCGTCCCCAAAAGCGACGAGGGCGATCGCTTGCGGCTTCACGCGAAGCCGTAAGCGACGCCCTTTCGCCTTTTCCTTTTTGCCTAAAACCCCTTCGCCGTATATAGTCCTCCTCATCGACCTGGATCCCCAAAGAAACCTTACTAACAGGAGAACGAGCGATGTCGATGTTCATCGGCGAAGCGCTGCACGGCGACGGCAATGAGATTGCCCACATTGATTTGCTGATCGGTTCAAAGGATGGGCCGGTGGGCGTGGCGTTCGCCACGGCGCTGGCGAATCAGAAGCAGGGCTTCTCGAACCTGCTGGCCCTGCTGACGCCGAACTTGATGTGCAAGCCGGCCACGGTACTCGTCACCAAGGTGACGATCGAAGGCATGGGGCAGGCGGCGCAGATGTTTGGGCCGGCCCAGGCCGCCGTCGCCAAGGCCGTCGCCGATAGCGTTGCCAGCGGCGTTATCCCCAAGGGCGACGCCGACAATCTCGTCATCGTCTGCGGCGTCTTTATCCATCCCAAGGCCAAAGACGATGTCAAAATCCACGACTACAACTACGAGGCGACCAAGTTGGCCATTCAACGGGCCATGAAGAACGAGCCGAAGATCGAGGAAATTCTTTCCAAGAAGGACTCGGTGAAGCACCCGTTCTCGCCGAAGTGAACCTGTCATTTCAAGCCACGATGCGTGGCGGTGCGTGGGTTTACGTTTCGCGCGAAACGTAAACCCACGCACCGCCACGCATCGTGGTTAAACAGACCTTATCGTTTGTCCCACGTAATGGTGACGCGCGTCACGGGTTCATCGACCCACAAGCGGACGAACGGCGGCGAGTCGAACGACAAGTTGGCCGTCTCGATGCGATAGCTTTCCAGGTGAACGCGGCTAGGAGCGACATGCATCCCCTCCTGATAGTGGAGGCTGAGCAGAACCTGGCCCCTGTGCGAATTGGCTCCCCCACGATGCGGGACCACATCGCCCAGGACGATGCGCTGCGAGTCGGCGCCGAGCCAGCGGGCCGAGCCGACGAGGGCAAACGAAGGCGTGCGGCGTATCTTGAACAAACAACCGGGCGATTCACCTTCGCCGCAAGGCGGCAGCGCCACCGTCATTTCCGCTCGATCCCACTGTTGGAACCGTTCGCGCGTTGTGGGCGACCAACAAGCCACCCAACCGATGTTGTAGCGATCGCAGTATTCGCGCAGCTCATCGCCCTTCCAATCGCGCACCGGCTTGCCGGCTAAAAACTGATCGCTCAGCCCGCTCGCCGTGTACTCGATGCCAGCATCCGGATCCAGACCGCCGACATAAGCGCGTTCGGTCAGCAACGGCAACAGGGCCGTCCAATGCTCGCTCAGCGGGGTGCTGCGCCGGTCTTCCCACAAGATGCGTGCCTGCGAGGTGGTGTGCGCCTGCAACGTCTCAATGAGGGCACGTTGTTCCGCATCCAAACCAAGGTGCAACGGAGAGACGCCGAGCAAGCGCGTCGCCCACGTTCCCAGGGCCGGCGGCGGTGCGTGCCACAAATAAGCCGCAGCGGCGACTATGATTGTCAGCGTCGCCCAGCGTGTGCCGCGTCGTTGCCAGGCCAGACGGACAGCGGCGCAGACGGCATGCGCCGCCGGCAGCGCGGCGAAGAGCAGAGCAGGTGCCAGCAGATGATGCGCGCCGAACCGGCCGAAAGGCTCCCACGTCAAGCCGACGACCGACAGTATCAGGAATCCGCCCCAGGCCAGGCCGAGTAGTCGAGCCGTCGCGCGCTGGCTGCTCTTGTTGTAGAGCAGCACACCCATCGCCGCGGCGAGAACCAAAACGCAGGCCAAAGCCTTATCGACCGGGCCGCCCCACAACGGCGCTTCCCAGATGGTGCGCAAGGTCCGGTGCGCCAGCAGCGGTGTTTCCAGGTGCGGCGGCACGCGAATCCACCAGTAGCCGATCCAATCGATCAACCAGAATCCGTTGATGGCGATGGCACCCAGCAAGCCGCCCAGTAACGTCAGGTGCCAGGCCAAGCGATGCCGGGTGCCGACGCTGAGATAATAGATAAGGAACAGAGGCAACAGGAGGACAAGCAACAACGGATGGGCGAACCAGCCAAGCAAGGCGGTGCCGACCACGCCCAGCCAACTGAGCAAACCCGGATCGTGATGAAAGCGAATCAGCAACCCCGCCTGCGCCAGCACGAGCAGCGTGGCCAACAACAGATCGACCTCACCCGCTTCGAGCGTGTCGCGGCAGGGCTGGCCCCACCACACCAGCAAACCGAGCGCGCACGCCAGACACGCCGCCGCCCGGCTCAGTCCCACGCTTCGCGCCGCCGTGAACAGCAGCAGAGGCGCGAAGACACACACCAGCGCGAGACCAATCTTGTACGCGGCCGGGCAGTAACGACCGCCGGCCACCGTCATCAGCAGTTCCGCCGGCCGGCTGCCGCTGTCGAAGACCGGTGTTTTGGGATAGCCGGCGTGGAAAGTCGGATCGTAGCAGGAGAGGTTGCCGTGATCGCGCAGCGCCCGCGCACCGAGATAGCCGTGATAAAGATGCAGGGGATGCCGGCCGGATAAGATTGGTTGATCGTCGAGCAGGCGCTGCCAGGGCCGTTCGCCGCCGAACAAGCTGAGCGTCATCCAGCCCTGCCAGGCCAGCAAAGCCAAAAATAGCAGCCACCACGCCGGATGATCGGCCGCGAGCGTGGAGGAAGAGTCGCCAATCCGTGGCGGTAGAGATCTTTCCATGAAGGTCGCATGGTAACGCCTGCGCTCCGGCGCGGCAAGCCCGCTATCCGCTATCCGCTTTCCGCTATCCGCTTTCCGCTTTCCGCTTTCCGCTTTCCGCTATCCGCTATCCGCTATCCGCTTTCCGCTATCCGCTTTCCGCTTTCCGCTATCCGCTATCCGCTTTCCGCTTTCCGCTATCCGCTATCCGCTATCCGCTTTCCGCTTTCCGCTTTCCGGCGGTCGTTGGAGCGGATAGCGGATAGCGGAAAGCGGATAGCGGAATTGACAGCCTACCCCCCCCTGTTAGAATGGCGTAAGGTTCGCATCCAGGCTGACTGGTTTCGAGGGACCTTCGGCCATGAAATGTCAAAAATGCCACAACGCCGCAACCTTGCACATCACCGAGATTCTCGGCGAAGATCAGATAGAAGAACTCCACCTGTGCGAAACCTGCGCTCACAATCATCTGTACGAGCCGCAGCAAAAATCGACCGGCATGAAGAGTGTGCCGTCCGGTTCCGGCGAGGACATTGACGAACCGGCGGTACTCAACCGGCAGTGCGAAGTGTGCGGCATCAAGTTCGTCGATTTTCGCAACACCGGCCGCCTCGGTTGCCCGCACGATTATGAAGAGTTTCGCGAGGAGTTAACTCCGCTTTTGGAAAATATCCACGGCGAAACGCGCCATTGCGGCAAAGCCCCTCGCCGCCTGCCCCAGAGCAAATTGATGCAATCGGAGTTAATCTCCCTTCGCAAACAATTGCTCCAGGCGGTGAACAAGGAAGCTTACGAGGAGGCCGCGCGAATCCGCGATCGAATCCGCCAACTCGAAGAGAGTTGACGATCAGTTTTCAGTGTTCAGTTTTCAGTGTTCAGTTTTCCGTGCTTAGTTTTCCGTGTTCAGTGGCCACACGCCTGACTGAACACGGAAAACTGAACACTGAAAACTGAAAAGGAATGCGGCGTGAAATGCCAACTCTGCTCCAATCCGGCCACGGTGCATTTGACCGACATCGTTCAGTCGCAGAAGAAAGAACTGCACCTGTGCCAGAGTTGCGCCGAGCAGCATCAATTGGTCAAAAAGCAGGAGTTGAACCTGCCGGCCATTCTGCAAAACCTAATCGGCCAGCATCTCGGACCGCAAACGGATGAGCTGGCTCGGTTGACCTGTCCCGCCTGCGGGATAAAGTATATGGAGTTCCGCGCTCAGGGCCGGCTCGGCTGTCCGCACGATTACGTCGTGTTCCGCAGCGGGCTGACTCCTCTATTGCAGCGGATTCATCGCTCGGATCATCATGTGGGCAAGACCCCTCGGCGTTCCGTTCTCCCGCCGGAGCAGCAGGCGGAACTCATGGACTTGCACCGCTGCTTGCAGACCGCCATCAAGACCGAAGCGTACGAAGAGGCCGCCCGTTTACGAGACTTGCTCCGACAGAAGGATGCCACGGATGAATCTGGATAACCTGACTCATACCAGTGGCGAATGGTTGCGTGGCAGCGGGCCGGAGTCCGACATCGTCATCTCCAGCCGCATTCGACTCGCCCGGAACCTGGCCGCTTTTCCGTTTACCAACCGCGCCAGCAGCGGCCAGAAGTCCGAGATCGAAGCGCTCCTCCGCGAACGCATCGCCAAGCTCGAACTCGAACCCAAGCTCGGCTACCTGAACGTCCCCACGCTGTCGTCGCTCGATCGACAGTTTCTCGTCGAGCGCCAGCTTATCAGCCGCGAACTCGCGGCCGCCGATGGGCCGCGCGGCGTCGCGCTCGGCCCTCCGGAGACCGTCAGCGTGATGGTCAACGAGGAGGACCATTTGCGCATGCAGGTCATGCGCAGCGGCTTCACCCTCGATGAAGCCTGGCAAGAAATCGATCGCGTGGACGATCTGCTCGAACAGCGTGTCACCTACGCCTTCAGCGAGGAGTTCGGCTACCTGACCGCTTGCCCAACCAATGTCGGCACCGGCATGCGCGCCAGTGTCATGCTGCACCTGCCCGCGCTGGAACACACCAAGCAAATCGAGAAAGTCTTCCGCGCCTTGCAGAAGATCAACCTAGCCGTGCGCGGTTTGTATGGCGAGGGCAGCCGGGCGTCGGGCCACTTCTACCAAATCTCGAATCAGGTGACACTCGGCAAGAGCGAGACGAGCATCCTCAACGAGATTCACGGCGTCATTCCGCAGATTATCACGTATGAGCGCCAGGCACGCACCAGTTGGCTGCGCGACAATCGGCAGGGTTTGCAGGATAAAATCTCGCGCGCCTACGGCACGCTTTGTTCGGCGACCATGATGACCTCCGAAGAGACGATGGAACTGCTTTCCTACGTGCGTCTGGGCATCAATCTGCATCTGATCGAAGACATCACCATTCCGACGGTGAATGAATTGTTCATTCACACGCAACCGGCGCACTTGCAAAAGCTGATGGGCGCGTCGCTGGACGGCGAGGAGCGCAACGCCGCTCGCGCTCGTTATCTTCGCACTCGTCTCCGCGAGGCAGGGGCGCATCCGAATTAGTTGAAACGCTCGCGTATCCGCGTGGCTTGGTGTTTCGCGCGAAACACCAAGCCACGCGGATACGTCACTCCCCGGCCACGGTTTTTCGCCCAATCGAGTAATACGTGAAACCATAACCCGTGGGGATCTTCGGATCGTAGAGATTCCGGCCATCGAAGATGACTCGTTCGGCCAACAGGCGGCGCATCACTTCATAATCCGGATTCCGAAACTCCTGCCATTCCGTAACGATGACCAATCCGTGCGCTCCTTCCAGCGCTCCATAGGGGCGATCGCAGTAAACCAGTTTGTCGCCATACAGCGCCTTGACGTTGGTCATCGCCTCGGCATCGTGGACACGCAGCCGCGCTCCGGCGACGAGCATGGCATCGAGGAAGACCAACGACGGGGCCTCGCGGATGTCGTCGGTTCGTGGCTTGAATGCCAACCCCCAGACGGCCAAGGTCTTGTTCTTCAGGGCATCGCCATAATGCTCCTGGACCTTGCGAACCAGCACCTGTTTCTGCGCTTCGTTGACCCGATCGACGGCGTCCATGATGTGAGCGGGAATGCCCAGGCTTTTCGACATACTTAAAAGAGCGCGAATATCTTTTGGAAAACAGCTTCCGCCGTATCCCGCGCCGGGAAACAGGAATTGAAAGCCAATGCGCCCATCGTGGCCGATGCCGCGGCGCACATCGTTGATGTCGGCTCCCATGCGTTCGCACAGGTTGGCCATTTCGTTGATGAAACTGATCTTCGTCGCCAGCATGGCATTGGCGACGTATTTGGTCATCTCAGCGCTTTCGGGCGACATGACCAGAAACGGCCGCTCCGTGCGTAAAAACGGGGCGTACAACTCGCGCAACACCTCGGCTGGTTCGGGCCGGCGCACGCCGACGACGACGCGATCGGGCTTCATGCAATCCTCGATGGCCGCGCCTTCCTTGAGGAACTCCGGATTGCTGGCCACGTCGATGGTTTGCCTGTTGCGTGCCAGCAAACGCTCGACGACGGCGTGGTTGGTGCCGACCGGAACCGTACTTTTGATGACGATGATTTTCGGTCCCGCGATCGACTCGGCCAGGGCGTCGGCGACAGCCCATACCGTGGACAGGTCCGCCGAGCCGTCTGCCGCCTGCGGCGTGCCAACCGCGATGAAGATCACCTGCGCCGGCCCGACGCCGGCGGCCAGGTCCGTGGAGAAATGCAATCGTCCCTCACGCTGGTTGCGCTGCACCAATTCCAGCAGCCCCGGTTCGTAGATGGGCAGCTGCCCCTGTTTCAACAGTTCGATCTTGCGCGCATCCTTGTCGATGCAGGCAACCTCATTGCCGCTCTCGGCGAAACAGGTTCCCGTCACCAGACCGACATAGCCTGTTCCGATAACCGCGATCTTCATTGTATTCCTTTCCGTGAACCGACTAACTTCCTGGGTGTTCGCGCCAATAGGCTAGGGTATCGGCCAATGTCTGATCCAGCGTGAAGCGCGGCGACCATCCGGTCTCCTGCCGCAATTTGTCGGTGTTCGCCCGGATGACGGCCACATCGGTCGCCCGCAGCAAGCTGGCCTTTTGGCGGACTTCCACCGTCACGCCCGACAGAGCTATCAGGCGATCGAGAACGGTTTGCATGGTAAAGGTCTGGCCGGAGCCGACATTGTACACCTCACCGCTTCGACCGCGTTCCAACAACAACACATAGGCCGCGACCACATCGCGCACATCGGACAGATCGCGGCGTGCCTGCAAGTTGCCCGTCTCCAGTACGGGTTTCTGTTGGCCGCGCTCGATGGCCGCTAATTGACGGGCGAAACTCGAGACGGCGAACTGCGGCGACTGATGAGGGCCAATGTGCGTGAACGGCCGAACGCGAACGATGTCCAGCCCCGGATGGCGCGTGTATTGATAGCTCATCAGATCGGCCGCCGCCTTGCTCGCCGCGTAGGGATTGTCGGGATGCAGGACGTATTGCTCGTCACAACTGAGAGAGGTTGTCTCACTCTCGCCGTACACCAATCCGCTGCCGACGTAGAGAATGCGCGGCCGACCGCCCCAGCGCGTTACGCCATCATACAGGCAGCGCGTCGCCTTCAGATTGCCCTGCCAGGCTTCCTCCACTTCCTGAAACGAGCGCCCGACATGCGGATAGCCTGCCAGATGGTAGATGCGCTCCGGTTGCACGTCACGCAAGATCGCTTCAACAGCCGTGGGTTCACCCACGTTGCAGGGGCGCAATTCGACGCGGCCGGTCAGATGGCCCCACGCTTCCGGCCAGACGGCCTGGCGCGCCACGCCGACAATGCGCTCGTTCCCACGCGACAGTAGCACCTCAACCAGATGGCCTCCCGCGAAGCCTGTCGCTCCCGTCACCAGGTTACGCATGGCAAATCTCACATGAACTAATGCAGAAGTCAGAATGCAGAATGCAGAATGAAAACCAAGATGTCTTCAATTCTGCATTCTGCATTCTGACTTCTGCATTGGTGAAGCATTCCTCTCCAGGTCCGACTCGACCATACGGCGAATAAGATCGTGGAAGTGGACGCGCGGCCGCCAGCCCAGTTCGCGATGCGCCTTGGCGGCGTCGCCAATCAGCGAATCCACTTCCGCCGGACGCACCAGAGCCGGATCTTGCACCACATACTTTCGCCAGTCGAGACCGATGTGTTCAAACGCTGTCTCGACCAATTCCCGTACCGTGTGCGTCTCGCCCGTGGCAATGACGAAGTCGTCGGGCCGATCTTGCTGCAACATCCGCCACATGGCCTCGACGTAATCGCCGGCGAATCCCCAATCGCGCCGCGCATCGAGATTGCCCAGCCGCAGTTCGTTGGCCAATCCGAGCTTGATACGTGCTGCCGCGTGCGTCACCTTGCGCGTCACAAACTCCAGACCGCGGCGCGGCGACTCGTGATTGAACAGGATGCCCGAACAGCAGAACATCCCATAACTTTCACGATAATTCACCGTGATAAAGTGGCCGTAGACCTTGGCCACCCCGTAGGGCGAACGCGGATGAAACGGCGTCGTCTCGGATTGCGGCGTCTGACGAACTTTGCCGAACATCTCGCTGGAACTGGCCTGATAGAAGCGAATGCCCTGTGGATCGAGCAAACGAATCGCTTCCAGCACCCGCGTCACGCCGATGGCGGTGAACTCGCCGGTCAGGACCGGCTGTTGCCAGCTGGTCGGCACGAAGCTCATGGCCGCCAGATTGTAGACCTCCGCCGGTTGCACGCGCCGCAATACATCGATCAGTGAGAGTTGGTCGAGCAGGTCGGCTTGATGCAGATGGATGCGTTCGGCCAAATGCGCGATGCGCTCGAAACTCTCCGTGCTGGCGCGGCGCACGATGCCATGCACCTCGTAGCCCTGTTGCAGCAGGCATTCCGCCAGGTAACTGCCATCCTGCCCCGTGATGCCCGTGATGAGCGCTTTTTTCATGTGCCTTGCCCCGCCGACAAGGAACGATATTGCCGCTCATAGTATTTCAGATATTCGCCCGTGCGAATAGCGGCGATCCAGTCGTCGTGTGCGCGATACCAGGCGATCGTTTCGCGCAGACCGTTCTCGAAGCCGACGGTAGGACGCCAGCTCAGTTCGCGTTCGATCTTGTCGCAATCAATGGCATAGCGGCGGTCGTGGCCGGGGCGATCCGGTACATAGCGAATCAGCGAAGCCGGCTTGCCCAGCGCTTCAAGCAGCGCGTGGGTCAATTGAAGATTGGTGCGCTCGGAACGGCCGCCGATGTTGTAGACTTCGCCGGCGCGACCGCGACGCCAGACCGCGTGGATGCCGGCGCAGTGATCGCGTACATGAATCCAATCGCGCACGTTCTGGCCATCGCCGTAAACGGGAATCGCCTCGTCGCGCAAGAGGTTGCTGATGAACAGCGGAATGAGCTTCTCGGGAAACTGATAAGGGCCGTAGTTGTTCGAGCAGCGCGTGATGAGGGCCGGGAAACCAAACGTATGAACATAACTGCGCACGAGCAAATCCGAAGCGGCTTTGCTGGCCGCATACGGACTATTGGGCGCCAGCGGCGTGTCTTCGCGGAAGGCGCCGGTTGAACCGAGGCTGCCGTAGACTTCGTCGGTGGAGATTTGCACATAACGCTGCACGCCGGCGGCGCGGGCCGCATCGAGCAGAATTTGCGTGCCCACAATGTTGGTGTTCACGAACGGCGTCGAGTCCTGAATGCTGCGATCGACGTGACTCTCGGCCGCGAAATGGAGGATCGAATGCACTCCCTGGACGGCGGCCTGCACCGCTTGCCGGTCCGTAATGTCGCCATGCACGAAGCGATAACGGGGGTGGTTGGCCACATCCGCCAGGTTCGTTAGGTTGCCGGCGTAAGTCAGGGCATCAAAATTGATGACGGTGACATCGGCTTCGTTCTCCAGGATGTAATGAATGAAGTTGCTGCCGATGAAGCCGCAACCGCCTGTCACAAGCATCGAAATCATGGCGCTCCCCGAATCTCGCCGTTGGCAAATCCTCTCGTCAGACAATACCTGTCTACCCCATCGGTCGTCAAGGAAGCGCCGGCGTTTGCGGAAAAACGTGCAGGGTGAAGCGAAAAAAACTTGCGAACGACGCGATGATCTGATGGAATACGACACCATTGCGTTTCGTGCAGTTTGTTACGGACACTATTCAAGGAGGGACTACCATGTCTCGCGTCGTGAACTCACCTCTGGCTCAACCGGCGAAGGCTCCTGGCACCCCGATTCCGCATGAAAAGATCGCCATGCGCGCCTACGAGAAGTGGGTCAAGCGTGGTCGGCCGCAGGGCACCGAGATGCAGGATTGGTCCGAAGCCGAGGCCGAGTTGAAGTCCGAGATGATGCGTCCAACGACACCGAAGCGTTGAGCTATTTCAAAATACTAGCCCGCAGCGCAAGCAAGGGATCAACTTTCCCTTGCTTGCGCTGCGGGCTAGTGATTCATCTCCCCATTTTGCTTTGTCGTAGGCTGCCTCAATGACCCTGGCCTTTTCCACGCCCCCGCGCACCCATTCGTTCCTCAGCCGTCTCGATCCGCGCTGGAAACTGGCGGCGCTGCTGTTCGCTGCCGCCGTCGCCGCCACCCTGCGCACGCTGCCGGCCGCCGCTCTGACGCTCGGCGCGGCGCTGCTGCTCGCCCTCCTCGCTCGTCTGCCGCGGCGTTGGTTTCTCGAACGCCTCGGCGCACTCGCTCTCTTTCTCGCCCTTTTCACACTACCCTTGCCCTGGCTGCTCGCCGACGCCGGCCCCGGTTGGACGTGGGGACCTCTCCGATTCTCCTTCCACGGTGTCGAGGTTGGCCTGCTTCTGTGCGCCAAGGCGGTGACGATTGTCACGCTTTTTCTGATCGTGCAGGCGACCGCGCCGCTCGAATCGACGTTGAAGGCCGCGCATTCGCTGCGTGTGCCCGGTTTGTTGGTGCAACTGAGCTTGCTAAGTTATCGCTATCTTTTCGTGTTGGCCGATGAATTAGGCCGGTTGCGAATCGCCGTGCGTGTGCGCGGCTATCGCAATCGCGTCAGCCGGCACAGCTATCGCACGGCCGGCCACGTCGCTGGCACGTTACTGGTACGCGGTTACGAACGGGCCGAGCGCGTCGGTCAGGCTATGCGCTGTCGCGGCTTTGACGGACAATTCCGCTCGCTTACAGAGTTTTCTACTCGCCCGGTTGATGTCTTCGCCTTCCTCCTTCTCACGGCGCTCGCCGCGGCGCTCGCCGCATGGGACTGGCTGCCGCGTCTCTCTGGGTGATCGCCGTGCAATCCGACCTTCGCATCCAGGTGCGCGATTTGAGCTTTGTCTATCCCGACGGCGCCTCTGTCCTCGACGACATTTCCTTCGACATTCCCGCCGGCGAAAGCGTCGGCCTCGTTGGCCCCAATGGTGCCGGCAAAACAAGCCTGTTTCTGTGTCTAAGCGGCGTCCTCAAGCCGAAAGCGACGTTGCTGCGCGTCGGCGGACTGGACCTGCGCGATGCCGAACAGCGCCGCCGTCTGCCGGAGCAAGTCGGCATCGTCTTTCAAAACAGCGACGATCAACTTTTCAACGCCACCGTCTTCGACGACGTGGCATTCGGCCCGCTCAACCTGGAATTACCTCCCGATGAGGTGCGTCAGCGGGTCGCCGAGGCGCTGGAGCGCGTCGGACTGACCGGACTAGAGGAGCGTGTGCCGTTCCATCTGTCCGGCGGCGAGAAGCGGCGTGTCGCCCTGGCCGGCGTGTTGGCGATGCGGCCGAGCGTGCTGCTGCTAGACGAACCCTCGATGTATCTCGATCCGCGCGGCCGGCGTGAGTTGATCCATCTGCTGCACATCCTCGGCGGCACGCGCTTGATCGCCTCGCACGATCTGGAACTGATTCTGCAAACATGCGGCCGCGTGCTGCTGATCGATCGCGGGCGGATCATGGCGGATGGTCCGGCCCGGAACGTATTGGCGGACACGGCGTTGATGGAGACGCATGGCCTAGAAGTGCCGTACAGTTTGCGGCAACCCTCCACATCCTAACTTGCCAGCCCGCAGCGCCAGCAAGGGACACTCCCTTGCTGGCGCTGCGGGCTGGCAGAGATCAAGGCCAGTTCCGCTCAATCACCAAGGCACCCGCTCCCCATGCTTTGGACTCGGTGGGACGCGGAAAGCACTTCCAAGAAATTTGCCAGCGCGGATTCGTGAAGAGCAGCCGAGGTCACAAAGATGCCAGCAGTTCTTTGACCTTCTGCTCGATCTGATCGCGCACGGCGCGATACTGTTCGGGCGGCATCTGTTTGGGGTCGGGGATGTCCCACTCCACGCGCCGGCGAGCCGGCGCGGAAGCGCAAGCCTCATCGCCGCAGCCCATGCCGACGACGACATCGAATTCCTTGACCGGCAGGTCCGCCAGAGATTTCGAGTGGTGCCGCGTCAAGTCGTAGCCGATCTCGTGCATGAACTCGATAGCGCGCGGATTGAGCCGCCCCGATGGCTGCGATCCCGCGCTGTACGCCTCGACCCGGCTGCCGCCGTGCATGTGGGCGAACGCCTCGGCCATCTGACTGCGATTGCTGTTCTCGATACAGACAAACAGGACGCGCTTCGGCGTCGGCGGAGCGGAGGAGGACATGGTGCAACCCGCCAAGAGAAAACAGAAGACAATCGATACACTCTTAATCGTCAACGTGGCAAGTGGTTTCATGGGTGTGATTCATTTGGAGGAAGGAAGCGTGGAGGGTTCAAGGATGCACCAGCAGAGCGGTACAGCCAACACGGCACCAGCGACGGTAGCAGTCAGGTAAATCCACAAGTCTTCGATGTGCCCGCTCACTAGAGCCGGCCCTAGAGAGCGCGCGGGGTTCATGGATGCGCCGCACACGGGGCCGGCGAACAGCGCTTCCACGGCGATGACGGCACCCACGGCGACGCCGGCCATGATGCCCTTCTCCTTCGCTCCCGTCGAAACGGCCAGAATCACCACCATGAGCAGCAGCGTGAGGATTAGCTCCAGCACGAAGGACTGCCAGGCCGGCCCG
>DATNCY010000362.1:0-11030 GCA_035553375.1 Gemmataceae bacterium | reverse complement strand
CGACACACGCCGCCTTATCGCGCGGTTCGCCGCCGAGATATTTCAAGACACGCAGCGCCCCATTAACGGAGGACACGTCCGATTGCTCCGCGCGCGCATTGGCGCGAAAGCCGCCATCCTCGGCTTGCAATTTACGGATATAAGCGATCGTCGATTTCTTTTGCGCATCGCTCTGAGCGCGCACGGGCAGGACGACAAACAGCAGACACAGACCACCAAGCAGGACACGTTTCACGGCGAGACTCCTCCGAGAATGAGTGCTGCGGATCATTCTGTTCGTCATACGGAGAAACAGGAATGGATGCAATCTTGTGAAGATGTAATCATCGTTTGATTGGCGAATCCTTCCCTTCCCGCCCTTATAATAGCGATTGCAATGCTGAGGTTCTTGGACGAGTACGGCAGACGCCAACGCGATGGAAAGGGTGAATTGTGGTTAATCAGGTGCAGGTGGTGGCGATTCTGATGATCGTCAACGGAGCGCTCGTTTCGCTCATGGGGCTTATCTACGCCCTTATGGGACCGACGATGTTCGCTATGACCCGGTTCAGTCCTCCTCCGGCCGCCGCCGGCGGCGGGCCGCCCCCGGAGTTGATCCTGTCCGCGGTTTATCTCGTGATCGGCCTGCCCGTCCTGGCGTGCGGCATCCTAAACATCGTGGCCGGCATTCGCAGCCTGAGTCTCCGCGGCCGTACCCTCGCCCTCGTAGCGCTATTCAGCAATCTCGCGCCCATGTTCACCTGCTATTGTCTGTTCACCTGCCTGCCGCTGATGATCTATGGCCTCATCGTCTTCTTTCAGGCCGATGTCGCCTACGCCTTCGCCATGGTCGCGCAAGGAGCGCCGGTGGCCCAGTTCAAGGCCGGCCGGCGGCACTACGAAGAAGACGAGGAGGATTGGGAAGAAGACCTCGCTCCGCGCGGGGAGACCGAGGCTCCGCCCCCTTCACGCAACATCCAGCGCGGCCCGAAAGACACCTACCGTCCACCCCAGCCGGAGGAGTGATTTCGAGGAGGACCGACAAGTTGTAGCTGAATCGCGTCAGGTGGTCGTTTTGCGTTTGAAGCGAAAGAAGCGGTCCACGGCAAACGGGCCGGGACCGCCCAGCACGAGACAGAGACACATGCTGATGATGGCGAAGTTGTACTCGAAGCCGCCCTTTTGAATGTCGAATCCGTGCGGCCAGTGAACCGTGGCGATGGCGCCGGCCATGATGGCGATGATGCCGAGACTCGCCAGCCGAGTGAGAAAGCCCACGGCCAAGGCGATGCCGCCAATCAATTCGCCCCAGGCGACGGCAAGTTGCACCGGCGCCGCCGGCGCTCCTTCCGTTTTGTTCCAGCGAGCGCCCCACTCCGTGCCCTCGCTGCCGACCATGCTCAGGCCGTGATAGATGAAAATGACCGCGAGCGCGAGGCGCAGCAGAACTGGGACGAGAGCATTCTTGCAAAAGGCGGTGAACATGAGATGCTCCTTCGAGTTGTGAGGAAGTCCAGACGATGCTGTCTTCCCCATCATCATAAACCGCCTCCCTTAATCCTTAAAGCTGAAGACTGTCGGACTGACGTTGAAGTAGCGAGACAGTTTGCTGATATGAAAACGGTTGAGCATTCGCTTGCCAGCGAGAACTTCCGAGATCGTCGATTCGGCGATCCGCGCTTCGCGGGCGACATCAGCTTGGGTAACATTCTTGGCTTCGATCAGATGCGCCAACATGGCAGCATCCGATACAGGTTCGATTGGATGTGTCTCCGACTCGTAGCGCTCGGTCAGATCACTGAGAACATCCAGGTAATCGCGCTCGGACGGCTCCAATTTGTCTCGATCAATCAGTTCGTCAACTACTTCCATCGCGCGGTCTAGTTCTTCTTCAGACCGGATCGGACGGAGCGGAAATCGATGGATGAGTTCTAGGTAAGCGTCTCGGCGAACGCTAACCTTCCGCGTCGTTTTCATGGTTATTATCTCACTTCTTAGGACGGCCTTTTCGTCTGCGCGATTTCGCTTCGCCAGCGGGCCGGCGTTTTGCTTTTCCAGATACAGGATTCTCGAGGGATTGCCAGACCGCGCCTTCCAGTCTTGACCGAACGTATCGTTTTTCCAGTGCCCCTGGTCATAGTCCTCATGGTTAAGGATGTAACGAACGAAGACTTTGTGGCCTTCATAATCTATCACGGCAACCAGTCGGTACTTGTTGCCGCCGATGTTGAAAACCACCTTGTTGCCGACGAGGTCAGCGGTGTTGTAGGTATTTCGTACATCGGCAAAACAGGTCCAGTCGGCAGCTTTCACAACTTGATACCAGGCTCGAAGCGACGATTCAGAATCGGGATTCCGCGGATTCGCCCAAAACAGGCGGAGTTTTTTGATAGAAATCAGTCGCACAGCACATCCTTTTCGATGGTCGCCTAGAGTGCGGCGCCACCCAATCTGTCGTCATTCCCAGCACATTGTATTCGCAAATTGCGAAGACATCAACAAGAATCTTTTCACCTTGCGAACAATAAAAGCAAAGAGGCTGACAGCGCGGCGATCCGGCTGTCAGCCTCTTTGCTTTTGCTTGGCGTTTCAACGCATATTACGCGCTCTTCTTGTCCGCGCTCGCCTTCTTCTCGAACAGCGGCGACTCGCCACGGACGACGGCATCGTTGACGATATACTTCGTCTTCGCCTCAATATCCGGCAGTTCATACTGAATATCGAGCATGACCTCCTCGACGATGCTGCGGAGACCGCGTGCGCCTGTGTCGCGCTCCTTGGCCTTGCGAGCGATCTCCTTCAAGGCGCTCGAATCGAACTCCAGTTCCGCCCCTTCCATCTCGAATAGCTTCTGATATTGGCGGACCAGGGCGTTCTTCGGCTCGGTCAAAATACGGATCAGCGTTTCCTCATCGAGTGGATCAAGCGGAGCCAACACCGGCAAACGGCCGATGAACTCAGGGATCATGCCGAACTCGATCAAGTCGTCGCTCGTCACCTTCGACAGCATCGCGCCCAAGTTTTGCTCGCGGGCCTCGGGATCGCTGCCGAAACCGATCGTCTTGCGACCGATGCGGCGAGCGATGACATTGTCGAGACCGACGAACGTGCCGCCGCAGATGAACAGGATGTTCGACGTATCGACCTGAATATATTGCTGTTCAGGATGCTTACGGCCACCCTGCGGCGGGACGTTGCTGACGGTTCCTTCCAGCATCTTTAGCAGCGCTTGCTGCACGCCTTCACCGGACACGTCGCGCGTGATGCTGACGTTTTGATGTGTCTTGGCGATCTTGTCCACTTCGTCGATGTACACGATGCCGCGCTGAGCCGCCTCGATGTCGAAGTCGGCGGAGTGCAACAATTTCAGCAACAGGTTTTCCACATCCTCGCCGACATAACCCGCCTCGGTCAGCGTGGTGGCGTCGCCAATGGCGAACGGCACATCGAGAATCTTGGCCAGCGTGCGGGCCAGCAGCGTTTTGCCGCTGCCGGTCGGCCCGATGAGGAGAATGTTGCTTTTGTCCACCTCAACATCGCTGTGGCCCTGATCGCCAAGGCTCAGACGCTTGTAGTGATTATGCACGGCCACCGAGAGAACCTTCTTGGCTCGCTGTTGGCCGATGACGTATTGATCGAGTTTCTCTTTGATGTTCCGCGGTGTGGGAATGTGGGTAAACAGCGTCTTGGAGCCGCCGCGCCGGCGTTTCTCCTGGTCAATAATGGACTGGCATAGCTCGATGCACTCGCCGCAGATGTAAACGTCGCCCGGCCCTTCGACCAGGGGACCGACGTCGCGATAACTTTTTCGGCAAAAGGAACAGTAGGCGTTGCGATTGCGCCCGGTGTTCCCCGTGGGGCGTTTACCCGTCCCACCTGTGCCCGAGTCTTTGGTCGGCATGCGGTCTCCTTTTCGTCGGCCCCACCTGACAAGAGGTCGGGAACGCTTGACAGCAACCAGGGCAGCCGCTCACGGAATCAGCGCGGAAGACAGAGGAGAAAAAGTCGTTTTGTCGTATGGCGCCGCAGTCCGTTGAAGTGGTTGCCTTGTAACAGGTTCAATAGATTCTCGTTCCGGATTCTACGGGGCGGCCGAAAAATCCGCAAGGACTTTCGCCGCGTCTCACGCTGGACGGATGCCTGTCTCGGGATGGTCGGGCGGTTGCCCGTTCTGTCCCGAAGGCGGCTCCATCGGTTTGTCCGAGGGTGGCCGGCTCGCTCCGCGAGTCGGATCCGACTCGCGGAGCGAGCCGGCCACCTTGTCCGATAGCGACATTCCCATCGTCTCACGCAATCGGGCACCCAGCAAGGCCCGAAGGCGTTCAAATTCTTCCTGGCTTATCGTTCCCGACTCGTACAATGAGCGAAAATGCGCCAGCTGCGCACTGGGCGATTGATCGTCCTCCAAACCGCGCCGTTGCCACCATCGACGGAGCAAGGCGAGAACACCCGCCCCGAGGAGCAATGCGGTGGCCAGGCACAAGCCTGTCACGAGCAGTTGCATCTTCGGGGTGTCGGCCAATAGAGTGAAGGAAAAAACAGTCGTTTCAAGAGCGGCCATGCTCGCCTCGCACGTTCGGTCCCGCTCCCTGACGGTCGCGGCTCGGCTCGTGCCCTCTATTATAGCGCCCGGCTCAAGAGAGGAATTAAAATCCTCTCGTCTGTATGGTAGTTGAAGTCGGGGGCGTAACGATACAAGACGCACAGACGGGCTGGCTGGGCTGGACTGCCCTTTTTGTCATGCCGCGAACATTCGCCCCTCATCGGCACGGGCAGCGCAGACGGCAGGGCTGCGCCGCCCCTCCCGCGAAACCTCCTGCCTATGGAAGCTCCATGTCACGCATCCTGGCACGCCTGGCGGCGTTTAATTTCTTCGTGTTGTTGTTGACCTTCGCGGTGGGCTGGTTGTCGCGCGGGCGCGAGAGCCTGAAGAACATCGACGACCCCACTTTCACGATTCACTTCTACCTCGGACTGTTCGCCGTCCTGCTGACTTTGGCGGTGCATTGCCTGATTTTCATCTACTTTTTGGGCACCGGGCGCTGGGTCAAGGAAGTGGCGATCGCCTATCGTCTGCCGGATGCGCCGCTGCCGCGACTGACCCGCGATTTGAAGCGGCGCACGTTTCCGGTGGCCTTGTTGGCTATGCTCGTGCCGATCGCGGCGGCTGCGGCTGGTACGGCCGCGCAGCGCCAGGAATGGTCGTGGAAAATCCACGCCTGGTCAGCCGCCATCACGCTCCTCGTCAATCTGTGGGCGTTCATCATCGAGTATCGCAATGTGTCGATCAACGCCGGCGTCATTGACAACGTGATGCGCGAAGTGGACCGCATTCGCTCGGAGCATGGCTTGCCCAGCAATGCGGAGGCAATTCAAGCGGAAAATCCGAAATCCGAAATCCGAAATCCGAAAGAAATCTCAAACACGAAATCCGAAATCCAAACCCCCAGCCCCGAACGCTGACGACCTGGTGTTTGTTTCTGTTTTTGGATTTGGGGGCTTGGAGTTTCTTTCGGATTTCGGATTTCGGATTTCGGATTTCGGATTTCGGATTTCGGATTTCGGATTTCGGATTTCCGGCGCTAGCCGGCATACCTTCGCATCACGAGGGCGGCGTTCTGACCGCCGAAACCGAAGCTGGTGGACAGCCCCATACGCACCGGCATCTCGCGGGCGCAGTTGGGCACATAATCCAGATCGCAGCTCGGATCGGGGTGGGTTTGGTTGATGGTCGGCGGCAGCACGCCATCATAGAGCGTCAGCGCCAGCGCCGCCGCCTCGACCGCGCCGGACGCGCCGATGAGATGACCGACCATCGACTTGATCGACGACAGAGGCAAGCTCCGCGCCGCCGAGCCGAAGACACGCTTGACGGCCACCGTCTCCATGAGATCATTCAGCCGAGTGCTGGTACCGTGGGCATTGATGTAGTCGATGTCCTCGGCATCGACGCACGCCTCGCGCAAGGCCCAGCGGATGGCACGCACGGCGCCGCGCGCCTCGGGGTCCGGCTTGGTCACGGCATAGGCGTCGAAACTGCTGCCCAAACCCAGCACCTCAGCATAGATGACCGCGCCGCGCTGCCGAGCGTGTTCCAATTCTTCCAATACCAGCACGCCGGCCCCCTCGCCAAGTACAAAACCATCGCGCTGGCCATCGAACGGACGGGACACTTCCTCGGCGTTACGATTGGCCGGACTGAGAGCGCCCAGCGCCGAGTACGCCAAGATAAGCAGCGGATCGAGTCGGCTGTCGGCTCCGCCAGCCAACACAATGTCGGCATCCTCGCGGCCAATCAGACGGAACCCCTCACCGACGGCCTGCGTGCTGGCCGCGCACGCCGTCACGATGGTGCTGTTAGGTCCCTGGGCGCCGTGGATCAAGGAAATGTGCGCCGCGGTCATGTTCGGCAGATGCTTCAAAATCCAGAGGGGAAACAATCGGTCCTTGTTGCCGTTGCCGAGGCGATCCACCTGGAATTGCCCCTCTTCGTTGAGCGCGCCCGCGATGATGGAGGCCACGTCCGGCAACTCGATCGGCACCAATCCCGCCCCCATGACGACGCCGACGCGCTCCGTGTTCTCGCGGGACAGATCCAAACCGCTGTCTTGCACGGCGAGGCCGGCCGCCGCCACGCCGAAACGCGAAGCACGCCCCATGATTTTGAGGCTTTTGCGATGCGCGCTGGGCAAAAAGGGAGTGATGTCGAAGTCCGGCACTTCGCCGGCGACATGCACGGGTAGCGACGACGTGTCAAAGCTGCGGATCGGCCTGACGCCGCTCTCGCCGTTGACACAAGCCGACCAAAACGCCTGGCGGCCAACCCCATTGGGCGCCACCACGCCTACACCTGTTACCACTACTCTGCGCATGGCCTCTCTCCACCCTCCGGCCGGAGGATCGCCTCGACCTCATTTACCCTGCAAAAAGCATTCCTTATCCATTCACCCAATGCCTCCCAGCCTACGCATTTTAGCTCAGATGACCTAGAGTATTCAACGGAAGGTATTGCCGAGAGAGGAGAGACAGGGACAAGAGCCTCCGTCGCCGCCGACAAAGTCAGCCGACTCGACATTCTTACATCAACCGATACAAATGGTGCAGTCAGTCCGGTTTCTGACGGAGCGATGCCTTGCCGTTCTTAATTGCGAGTACGACATGAAGCGTTATCGCTGGGCGCGAGGAGGAGACATCAACGCCTTTTTCGGCTTGATGCTCGACAACGTCGCGGTAATGGTCCTGCTGGTCGGCCTCATTTGCGGCACGACTCCGGTATCGCAACAGGAGAAAGAAGGGCAAATGCTCTTCACGCCGAGTTTCGTGCTGTCGCGCATGATTCCCGGTACGGCTCTCGGCGTGTTGATGGGCGACCTGATTTTCACCCTACTGGCCTTCCGTTTGGCGCGGCGCACCGGCCGCGACGACGTGACGGCGATGCCGCTGGGTCTGGATACGCCCAGCACGTTCGGCATCGCCTTCCTGGTGCTGTTGCCGGCGCTAAACGAAGGCTATTTCTATGTTGCCGGTCACAATCACGAACAGGCGATGGCGTTCGCCTGGCACGTCGGCCTGGTAGTCCTCGTGTTGGTGGGCATTTTCAAGATTGTGTGCGCTCCGTTGGGCAATGCCGTGCGCCGATTGGTGCCGCGCGCGGGATTGCTCGGCTCACTGGCGGCGATTGCCCTGGCTCTGATCGCGTTTTTGCCGCTGGCGCAGGATGGCATCGCGGCCGTGCCGCTGGTCGGCATGACGGCGCTGGCGCTCATCTTGTGGACGCTGGTGGCGCATCGTGAACTACCCGGCCGTTTCCCCGGCGCGCTGGCCGCCGTAATGCTGGGCGTGATCGTCTATCAAGTATGTCGATGGACGGGATCGCTCGGCGGTTTGCCGTTGGTGCCACCGCCGGAGCAGGGAGACGCCACGACCATCGCCTGGCAACCGGCCGCGCTGGTGTCGTTCACCAGCGGCCAATCGTTCGCGTGGTGGGAGCGCGTGTTCGTTTACTCGCTGGGCAAATTGCCAGTGGTGTTGCCGTTCGCCCTGGCCACCATTGTCGGCGGCATCGACTGCACCGAGAGCGCGGCGGCAGCCGGCGATGAGTTTGACACGCGCTCCATTCTGCTGACGGAGGGCGTCGCTTCGCTCTTTGCCGGTCTACTCGGCGGCGTCATCCAGACGACGCCGTACATCGGTCATCCGGCCTACAAAAAAATGGGCGGCCGCGCGGCGTACACGCTGGCGACGGCCTTGTTCATCGGCGGCGTCGGCTACTTCGGTGGTTTCAATCTGCTGTTCGAGTGGCTGCCGCGCGCCGCCATGTTCCCTATTTTGGTGTTCGTCGGCCTGGAGATCACGGCGCAATCATTCCACGCCACGCCGACACGCCATTATCCCGCCCTGGCCCTGGCGATCTTGCCGGCGCTGGCGTACCTCATCACCATCCCGCTCAACATGGCACTGGGTCTGCGCGATCCCGACCCCAAGGCGCTGTTGGTGGTGCAGACGCTGCGCTGTCTGGCCGGCGGTTTCATCATCACCAGCCTGATCTGGGCGGCGGCATTGGCCATGTTGATCGATGGCCGATTGCTGCGTGCGGCATTCTACTTCGCACTGGCGGGCGTACTGGCTCTGTTCGGCATCATTCATTCGCCGCTTCGCAACGAACAAATCGACTTGCCGGCCCGCGTGCTGGCACAAATCCCGCAAGTGTTTCAGGAGGCGGTTCGCTATCAGACGCCGTATCATTGGGCGGGAGCTTATGGACTTGTGGTTGTGCTACTGCTCGCGCTGTCGCTGGTGCCTCATCGAGGTGGCGAGAAAAAAGAGATCGGCGACGTGCGCGATTGACGGACATTCTTTGTTATGGTCCGCAATTGCGAGAAGGCATGGACGCGGCTGGCCGGATTGAGTTGGGCCAAGTCGGACCAGAGAAACGGCTTCACCGATTATCTGTAGTGGGCAAGATCTCGTTGATCTTGCCGGGACAGTGCCAAGTAAGCTCGGCACCGTCTTTCTTAATTGGGCTATCCTATGCAAGTTCTTCGATGATCTTCGTAACACGCTCCTTGAGGATGCCAAACAGATGCTTTGTATTGCAAGGAGTGATGTGAATCTTACCATCCACGATGATGAACAGATCGCCTCGTAATATTGGAATGGCGGGAACCGTCTGGTGATCCACGAAGCGTGTTTTGTGCTTCTCCAGAGCGGTCCCGAAGCGCCCGCCGTTGTGCGCCAGAGCGTGCCGGACGAGCATCGCAAGTTCCACTTCGGCATTGGTCCAGCAGTAATCTCTTAAGAGTTGGCCGAAGTGTCTGGCGAAAGCGTCCTTGATCGGATCTTTCTTCGACGTGTAATTAGGTTCCCTCGACTTGATCGTGTGGGCAAGAAAGTCTTCATAGGCAAAGAACAGGGAGTTGTAGTTGCTGCCTTGAAGACCAAGAAGGCAGAATGGAAAATCGGGAGTGTGCGTGAAAAAGTTCCAATACGCAGTAGCGTCGAGCTTGACTTGGAATTCGGCGGTCTTGAGTGATTGAAACTCCTCCTTCTCGATCTTGGTCACGACGCGCTTCAGTCCCATGCGTTGCTCGTGGTTCAAGTTGTGGTGCATCCGGGTTTCGAGTTTGTTCACAATGCCTTTGAGGATCTGTTCCAAATAACCAGCGCGGATGCCGATAATGCCCTTGTACTCACCGTCCACAAGGTTCTTCATGGATTGGACCATGAGCCACGGCAACTGGTGCGCTCCGTCCGTGGAACGCCAAGAAACGAGAAGGCTCTCAATCGCCGCCTTTAAGGGGGAGTTCTCGACAAGCTCGAACACCTTCTTGGCCCAGTCATGGTCGAAAAACTTGGCGTAGGAATCGAGGTTTGGGTCGATGACCACGTCGATGATATCGTCTAACATATCTCTCATTCCTTTTGCGTTTCACTTTACCTGCTGAATGTTCGTCTCTCCTTTGCCTCTTCAATCTGCATGTCGATATAGCCGCCTCGTGCCCCAGCAGCATCAGAGACGAGTCCCTTGAGATATTGTATATTCCTCTTCAGTGCGTCGAAGTTTTGCAACGCGTTCGCATAGTTCTTCTCAGACCGAAAATGTTCGGCGCGCTGCTTCCAACCTTGGATCGGGTTGTGCTTCACCTGTAGTGTCCATTCCATTTTCATGAGCAGTGGGCGTGCATCGGTACACCAGAGGCGAAACAGATTCTCGAACGATTGGCCGGCGGCGCGGCCGAAGCACGCTTGACGGAGGAAGCGAAAGCAGGGCTACGGCGTCTGAGCCGGCGGGCCATCAATCCCCACCCGTAGAGCGATCGGGCAAATGGTAGGTCCGGCTTGCCGAGCCGGACCTGTCGGGAGCCGAGGCGGACTCCCGCGATCCGTGACAGCACAGGTCCGGCTCGGCAAGCCGGACCTACTGGAGCCATGCGGATGAGACTCCCGAAATGATCCCTCACGATGAGTTCGATCACGAGTTGTTATCCCGCGTCCAGCCGCCGAACTGGACGAATCCGCAGCCGGTCGCGTGCTACAACCTTGTCGTCATCGGAGCGGGAACGGCCGGCTTGGTCAGCGCCGCAGGCGCGGCCGGGTTGGGCGGTAAGGTGGCCCTCATCGAACGCCATCGGCTGGGCGGCGATTGTCTCAACGATGGCTGCGTGCCCTCCAAGGCACTGCTGCGCTGCGCTCGCGCCATCGCCGAGGTTCGCCGTGCTGATGCGTTCGGCGTGCGTCTGCCGGGAAACGCCGAAGTGGACTTCGCCGCTGTCATGCGGCGCATGCGTCATCTGCGCGCCGGTATCAGCCATCACGATTCCATTGAACGCTTTCGCGGGCTGGGCGTCGATGTGTTTCTGGGCGAAGCGCGGTTCACCGGAGCTGATACGGTGGACGTGGGCGGTCAGACGTTGCGGTTCGCGCGGGCGGTGATTGCCACCGGAACACGCCCTGCCACGCTGGAACTGCCCGGACTCAATCATCTCCGCTGTTTCACGAACGAGACAATCTTTGGACTGACGGAGTTGCCTCGGCGTCTTGTCGTAGTGGGG
>DATNCY010000361.1:0-3544 GCA_035553375.1 Gemmataceae bacterium | reverse complement strand
GGTGGTTGCGCATGCTTCCCTCCAGGAATGAAATCGTGACAGAAGTTATTCTCTGGAGGGAACATGCGTTTGTCTTGTCTCATCAGCTGCAACTTGGATCTACTGGAATCCCTTGCTGGCGCTGCGGGCTGGCCAAAAGGTTCGTGCCTCTAACACACCGCGACGCATCAACGTATCTTTTAATTCCGTTGCGTCTGCGCCGACAATTTGAGGAGCCGTCGCCATGCTTGGGGCGTCGGCTCCGTATCGCGTCCCGTCAGATCCCGCAACGCGGCTAAGGCAGCACGCTGATACGGCGAAAACTCGCCCGGCTCACGCGGCGTCAGTTTCTCTCGATACGCCGTGGCTTCGTCATCGGTAAGCGTGCGTTCACGCACGAGGAAATCGAAGCGCTGCATCTCCGGCCACGGGTTGGCGTCGGCGACTGGCTGAAGCGCGGAGAAATCTTGACGCAAATACGTCACATCGATGCGCACGAGGATTTCCGGTCGTGAATTGTTGTAGCCGCCCGATGGCGGGTTCAGCGGTTCGCCGGGCACAGGCACGGCGGCCGATAACGTCTCCGGCGATACCTTGCCTGTGTTGCCGGGTGCATGGCAGAGCAGACAGTTGCGATGGTGATTGACGCGCACCAGTTCACGGACCATCGGCGTCCGTTTTTCCTTGACTTCACGCATCACCGGGGCGCGCGGGTCGGGTGCTTCGAGCAGATCGACGAGTTGCGGCAGCAGATCCGAGCGTTCCAGTTTGGCGATGGCTGCGGCGGCGCGGCGAGCGACCACCGGCCAGGGATAACGTAATCCTTTCGTCAGAATCTCGGTGTAATCGCGTTCGCGGCGCACCTTCAAGGCATCGATCGCGGTTCGCCGAACCTCTTCCTCGGCGGAGAAAATTGCCAGCCGAGCGAGGGCGTGTGTCGCTTCGACATGGGAGACGGTGGACAGGTATTTGACCAGCCCCAGGTGCATTTCCGGCGACATCGGTGCCAGCACTTGTATCAACGCCGCAATGCGGGCCAGGGTGACGGTCTCGCGCTTCTGGCGATCAATCCGCGAATGCGTCCGGTCTTCTTGGGCGCACAGCATCCGATACTGTTGCCAGAACGTATCGGCGTCGGGTGAATCCGTGGAGGCACTACCGGAGAGAGGCGAAAAGCTGGATGTTGCGGGAGGGACACTGGGCTGACTAGCAGCTTGCGGCGCACTCATTCGTAAACCGGTCCGAAAGTCGGAAGAGGTCGCCTGGTCGGGAGCGCGAGCGGAACTAGAAGACGGCGCAGGTGGAGGCGATACCGGTACCGATGGTTGCAACGCACGCCGCACAGTGGCCACGGCAAAGTTGAACTGTCGGCTGCGCTCGCCCTTGGTGCGGCAAGCATCGCCCATCGCGAACGGCAGACCGTGCAAGTCCAGACGCTCGCCCCGCAGCGCCTCCAGAAAACCGTCTCGCTTCTTGTCGTTGAGATGATTGATCTTGGCAATCTGGTGGGCGATCCGTCGCAGCGCCTCATCCTTAACGAGATCGTGGGGAGCCTGGAATTGCACTTCCGGGACGCGCGTCAGGTCGTTACTGAGTAACGGCCCGCCGATCCTTCTGACCTTCGGCGGCGTCGGCAACAAATTCTTCAAGGGAGTTTTCGGATCGATTTTGAACTGTAGGCGCTCAACGGAAGGAGGGGGCGGTGGCACCGACGCCGACAGGCCTTGTGTCAGCCGAGGAAAGGATTGGCCTGGCGTACTCGGTGGAGGCGGGGGCGTCGGCGGAGGACTCGGCGCGGAGCCAGGCTGGGCGTGCAAACTCGACAAGACGGGCCAGGTCAGGACGCCGAGAACCAGCAGGAGACGGGGAGACGTGCGATCCATGACGTGTTCCTCCTTGCGATATCCATTCAGTCAACGTGATGTCGAACTGGTGGCTCGATGATGCGCCCGATTCTACCGTTCTTCTCCGAATTAGCACAAGCGCGAGCCGGCGGCGATGCGTACTCGGGCTTGCCCCCTCGTTTTGACTCTTCTCCGTCAATTGCGATACAGCCAAGAGGTTCCCCACGTCTGCTTTGTGTTTTGTAGGAAAAGCACACAATCCAGTTCCGCCCGTAGATCGAATGCTTCGCGGAGATAATCGATCAAGGGAAATTCGTAACTGTATTCGTGGCAGAAGTACATGTCCCAGGGCGGGTAGTCGATCTTCTGGAAGGACAGCATGTTTCGTTCGTAGCTGAAGCCGCAGCTGCCATCGAGATCAAACACAAATTGCTTGGCTTCCTCGACATCCGCGAAGATCGTCGCGGACGGTTTCTCCTTGTTGACGGCGGTCAGGGTCGCGGTGAACTGGCCGCGGCCGAGGGGATCGGCCGCATGGCATTCCAGGCGATAGCGCCTACCGTCATCTACACGCACGAAGGGTGAAACCTGCTTGCGGAAGTGGGAAAAGCGACGACCGAAAAAGCCGAGGAACTTCGAGGACGAGTCAGAGCGCAGCGTATAGTAAGCCCGGTAGACCTTGTCGCGTTTGCGGATCTTGACGCTGATTCGGCACAGCATGTCATTGTTGCGCACGGGCGGAATGGGCAGCCAGCCGAATCGGCTGACCCAGAAATCGCAGGCGCACATACTCAGTAGTCCCAGGCCGCTATCGCGAACCTCATCCAGTTGGATGGCTTCGGGAACAATGCGCCGCAGTTGATCCAGCGGCACGCGGAAGTTGACCGTGAAGCGTTTGTTCGTGAACGAGTGGACGCGGACAGGCTGATGATAGACCCGCCCCATGCGCTCATGCAAAGTACGGATGTCCATCGAACCAACAACCGATTCGGCGACGCTCATGATAAATCCCTCCGGCAAGGTTTCGTGATCGGATACCACCCTCCAGGAGATGACCGCAGCCGCGGCGTGGGCGTAACACGCCGCAGCACATTACAGCGTCTTTCAATTCCGTTGCTGTTCCGCCGACAATTTGAGGAGTCGTCGCCATGCTTGGGGCGTCGGCTCCGTATCGCGTCCCGTCAGATCCCGCAACGCGGCTAAGGCAGCGCGCTGATAGGGCGAAAACTCGCCCGGCTCACGCGGCGTCAGTTTCTCGCGATACGCCGTGGCTTCGTCATCGGTAAGCGTGCGTTCACGCACGAGGAAATCGAAGCGCTGCATCTCCGGCCACGGGGCGGCGTCGGCGATCGGCTGAAGCGCGGAGAAATCCTGCCGCAAATACGTCACATCGATGCGCACGAGGATTTCCGGTCGTGAATTGTTGTAGCCGCCCGATGGCGGGTTCAGCGGTTCGCCCGGCACAGGCACAGCGGCCGATAACGTCTCCGGCGATACCTTGCCTGTGTTGCCGGGTGCATGGCAGAGCAGACAATTCCGATGATGGTTGACGCGCACCAATTCACGGACAACCGGAGTCCGTTTTTCCTTGACCTCACGCATCACCGGGGCGCGCGGGTCGGGTGCTTCGAGCAGATCGACGAGTTGCGGCAGCAGATCCGAGCGTTCCAGTTTGGCGATGGCTGCGGCGGCGCGGCGAGCGACCACCGGCCAGGGATAAC
>DATNCY010000360.1:0-15928 GCA_035553375.1 Gemmataceae bacterium | reverse complement strand
ATCAGGCACGCAAAGCAGGCCGAGACGATAGCGAGCGAGCGATTCAATTGGCTCACGCTGCCGAAGCATGGACGCATGTTGGCGAACATCTCAACCGCGCCGACGACCGTGAGGCACGCCGTCCCGATCCGGAGCGTCGCGATCGGCCGCGACCTTCGCGCGGACGCGATCGTGACGTACCGCCACCTCCACCTCGACCGGAAAGTTGATGCAAGGGAAAAACGCTTTTCGACACCAGCCCGCGGCGCCGGCAAGGGATGTTCCTTTGCCGGTGCCGCGAGTTAGCAGGGAGACTCCGCGCATGACGACGGCCGTTCAGACGATTCGGCGATCGCTGCCGATTGGACCACGACGGGATGAACCGCGCGTGTCGTTTCCGAGCCGGCTTGGTCTCAACGCGGCCAATTTCTTTCTGGCCGAAGTCGTGGGCGTCATCGTGCCGTTCCTGAGCAAGTATTTAGTCGAACGCGGCTGGACCGACGGCAGGGTGGGTATGGCCATCGCCCTGGGCGGTTTGGGCGTCTTCCTCATGCAGACGCCGGCCGGCTTCCTGGTCGATCGCATTCGCCAACGTCGCGGCCTGTTGGCCGGTGCCTCGCTGTTATTGGGGCTGTGCTATGGTCTGTTGCCGCTGTTGCCGGCGCGCTGGGCGTACATCGATCCACTGCTGTTTGTCGGCGGAATGAGCCAGGCGTTTTTCGCGCCGTTGCTGGGAGCGATTGCCCTGGGATTGGCCGGACACGCCGGCCTGAATCGACTCATCGGCGCGAATCAAGGCTGGAACCACGCCGGCAATCTCGCTGCTGCCTTGGTGGCCATCGTCCTGGTCGCCTGGCTGCCGGTCCAATCGATTTTCTACGCTGTCGCCGCGGTTTCCGTGCTGGCCGCCTCTTCCGTGTTCATCATCCGGGCCGCGGAGGTCGATGAAGAGCGCGCTTGCGGCGGACACAACGACGGCCACGCTTCCGCTGGATTTCTGGCCTTGCTGCGCGATCGCCGTGTGGCCATTCTGTTTGCGTCCGTCGCCCTGTTTCATCTGGCCAACGCTCCCGTGATGCCGCTGGTCGGTATGTACATCGCGCGGCTGGGAGGGACGAATACGCAGGTAGCCTGCGTGGTTCTGGTAGCTCAGGCGGTCATGATTCCAGTGGCCTGGCTCGCGGGCCGACTCGGTGAAAGCTGGGGACGTAAACCCATCTTCGCTGTCGGCTTCGTGGTTTTGCCGCTGCGAATCGTGTTGTATTCGCTGACCGATTCCCCGTGGGGTCTGGTGGCGCTGCAAACGCTGGATGGCATCGGTGCCAGCATCTACGGCGTGGTCATTGTGGCCATGTGCGCCGACCTGACGCGCGGCACGGGACGATTCAACGCTTTGCTGGGCCTGATCGCGACCGCGCTGAGCATCGGTGGTGTACTCGGCCCCTTCATCGCGGGTTTCGTGGTCCAGTATCTCGGCTTCGCCGCGGCCTTTTACCTATTCGCCGCCATCGCCGCCGTCGCCGCGTTGGTCTTTGTGTTGTTCATGCCGGAAACTCAATCCAATGCAGAATGAAGAATGCAGAATGAAGAATGAGAACCTGTATTTAATTCTGCATTCTTCATTCTGCATTCTTCATTGCTGAGGAGATCTCGACCGTTGGACCCTACCACCCAACTTTGGCTGACCGCAATCCTGTTCACCTTGACCTACGCCGGCTTGGCGCTGGGCAAAGTGCCGGGGTTGCGTATGGATCGCGCCGGTATCGCGCTCGTCGGTGCGGCCGCAATGCTCATCGCCGGCATTTTGACCTTACAGGAGGCGGTTTCTCCCCAATCCATCGACTACGAGACACTCATCCTTCTTCTGGGCATGATGATCGTCGTCGGCTGTCTGCGTCTGTCGGGTTTCTTCCAGCGTCTGGCCCACTGGTGCCTCAGCCGTATCCAGACACCGACCGGCCTGCTGGCCGTGACTATTTTGCTGTCCGGCTTATTGTCGGCTTTCCTGGTCAACGACATCGTCTGCCTGGCCCTGACGCCGTTGGTTTTGCATCTGGCTCGCCGTCTGCGTTACCATCCGATCCCGCACCTGATCGGTCTGGCGACGGCGGCCAACATCGGCTCGACCGGCACCATCACCGGCAATCCGCAGAACATGATTATCGGCATTCAATCGCACATCTCCTATTTGCGTTTCGCCGCGCGCCTGTTCCCGGTCGCCATGCTGGGACTGCTCCTCAACTTCCTCGTCGTCGCCTTCGTCTATCGTCGCAGCCTCATCCCTCCGAAAATCGTCGATCCGCTCGACACGGCCGGCGAGCATAAAACCCCTTCGTCGAACAGCCGGGCGCACACCTGGCTGCGAAACAAGAGCGTGCTTGTCACGCTCGTGACGGTGACGCTGTTTTTCGTGCTGCCCAGCCATTTGCTGCCGGTGATCGCCTTGGGCGCGGCCGCCTTCCTGCTGGTGGGTCGCATCGTTAATCCGGAGAAAATCTATCGCCAAATCGATTGGAGTCTGCTCGTCATGTTCGCCGGATTGTTCATCGTTGTTCACGCTTTCCAGATGCACGTCGTCAAGCGCTGGGACATCGAGAGTTGGACGTGGTTGCTCGATCATCCGGTGGATCTGCTGAGTCTGGCATCGGCGGCCCTGTCGAATCTAGTCAGCAACGTGCCGGCGGTGCTGCTGTTCGAGCCGGTGATGAAGGTCATGCCGGCCGGCAGTCAGGAAACCGCATGGCTGGCGCTGGCGATGTCGAGTACGTTCGCCGGCAATCTGACGGTGCTCGGCTCGGTGGCGAACCTCATTGTGGTAGAGAACGCGCGTCGCGAGGGCGTAACCATTTCGTTCTGGGAGTATTGCAAGGTGGGCGTGCCAATCACGCTGCTGACACTCATCCTTGGCATCGTTTGGTTGAAGTTCGTGCCGTATTGAATTGCCAGCCCGCAGCGCCAGCAAGGGAATCTGCTGGCGCTGGCGGCGCTCGCAAGAAAATCGAAGGATCATCACCTATGGACACACGCAACCGTATCGGACTTTACGGATCTTATTTCTTGTGCATGGCCGGCATCGGCTTCACCTTGCCCTATCTACCGCTGTACCTGCGCGAGCAGGGCATGTCCAACCGAACCATCGGTATCGTCTCGGCACTGGCGGCGCTCGCCGGTCTGCTGCAATTCCCCGCTGGCGTGTGGTCGGATCGCCTGCGGGCGCGCAAGCCATTTTTGATTGTCGCGCTGGCGGTGTTGGCCGCCTCGACGTTCTTGATGCAAGGGTCGCACGAGTTAATCTGGCTGAGTTTCCTCGTGGTTCTGTTCGCTGAAAACGGTGCGTGCCGAGCGACGGTGGAGAGCATGGCCGGCGCGGAGGCCGTGCATTTGGCACCCCCTGATCAAGTGGGAGCGGCCCTGGGTGTCCTGCGGTTCTTTAGACCAATCGGTATCATCGTGGTGTTGGTCGGTGGCGGCATTCTGGCAGGACACTATGGAATGAGCTCGATCCTTTTGCCGATTGGCATCGTGCAGACGTTGGCGGTCTTTGCCGCCCTGCTGATCCACGAACCCAAGGCGTTTCAGACCGAGACGCTGCTGCCCAATCGAGACGTGATCCACGGCGCCCGCCACCTGCTCGCCGTCAACGGACGCATCGAAGAACCATCGAAGCGCTCCATTTGGCGAGATTCTTCCTTGTGGGCGTTCATGGTTGCCATGCTCCTGTTTCACTCGGCGGCGGCCCCGGGCGGAGTATATCTCGGTCTGTTTCTTGAGAAAGACTTGGGTGCGTCGAAGGATTTCTTGCCCTACGTGTTCGTGGTGATGATGATCGCCTGGATGCTGGTCGTCTGGCCGGCCGGCGCGCTGGCCGATCGCATCGGCCGGCGTCCGTTGCTGCTGCTGGCGTGGTCGGCCATGACGATCCGGCTGGCTCTGATCGCCGTGGCCGGCTCGCCGGAGTGGATTCTGCTGATTCAGGTACTTGACGGACTGGCGCAAGGTCTGTTCGGCGTCCTCGCCGCCGCTTGGGTGACAGACCGCTTCGCCGATGGGCGGCGCGCCGGCGAGGCACAGGTGCTGGTCGGCTCTTGTCTAGTGCTTGGTTCGGCGCTGGGGCCGTTGCTGGCTGGGTTGGTGGTGGATGCTGTCGGCTATCGCGGCTTGTTCGGACTGCTGGCCGGCGTCGCCGGAATCGCCACTCTGGTAGTGCTGGCTCTGGTACCGGAGACGCTGGAAGTTCGCAAGAGGGAGAGCGCATTGATTTGCCACCCCGCAGCGCCAGCAAGGGTTAAATAGCAAAAAAATCGAACTGAGTCCTCCATGCGTGTGCGTTTCGGCCTTCGCTGGCAGATCACCCTGGTCGTCGTTCTGTTCGCGGCGTCTCTGATTGCGCTGCTGTCGAGCAATCTGGCGGCGCTGTGGCTGCCGGCGCGGCAAAATGACATCCAAAATCAGCTGGCGGCCGCCAGTCGGCGGATGGCCGAGGCCGCCGCGCCTCTTCTCGAAGACGAGGAGACGCTGCGGCGAAAGAAGCCGCCGGGCGAATGGCACAGCCGCCTGGCCGACATCACCGAGGAGACTCTAAGCGGATTGACGGGCGTTGAGGGCGGCTTTTATCTGGGCGATCCTTGGGATCAATTCACCGGCTACGCTTTCCCCAACGATCTGCACGCGCCACCGGAACCGCCGCCTCCGCCGGGTAAACTTCACCCGCCGAAGGGCAAACATCACCCGCTGCCGAAGGACAAGCGTCCCCTGGGTGGACCGCTCCGCGATCCGCCGCCCAAGGAAAAGAGGTTCGTCCTGGCCCAGTGTCGCGCCAGTCTGACGGCGGAATCCGGCGCTTCGCCGATTGTGCAAGTGCTGGACGTGCCACCCAGCCGCGTCATGGTGGTCACTGAGCCAGTCGGCCGCGAGCGTCCGGCTCGCCTGAGTACCTGGGTCATGGTCCGCCTGACGGCCCCCGAACAGATGGCGGCGGACATGCGCCGCTATCAGACAGCCACCGGCCTGGCCCTGGCCGGCATCCTTATCGCCCTCGTACTGACCCTCAATCTCGGCCGCAATCTGCGACTCGAACGCCAGCAACGCGACCAGTTGCGTGAAGAACTACGCCGCTCGGAACATCTCGCCGTGCTGGGCAAGTTACTGGCGGGCGTGGCCCACGAGGTGCGCAACCCTCTGGCCGCCATCCATTCCACCGCCCAACTGTACCAACGCCTGCCGCCGCAGGCGCGCGACCCTGCGGCCATGGACGCCGTCTTGCACGGCGTCGAACGCATCAACGCCCTGGTGAGCCGGCTCCTGTTCTTCGCGCGTTCGGGATATGAGGAGAAGCGGCCGGTCGATCTCAACGCGGTCGTGCGGGAAACTTTGGTGTTGGCACGCGCGCAGGCGGACACCCAAGGCGTCGTCTTGCAAACGGAACTCGCCGCCGATTTGCCGCCCGTCTCCGGCTCCGCTCAGGCGCTCCAGCAGGTCGTCCTCAACCTGACGACGAACGCTTTGCAAGCGATGCCCAATGGCGGCACACTGCATTGGCAGACACGCCGGCTCGACACCCCCCCGCGCGTTCAGATGAGCATCGCCGATACCGGCCCTGGCATCGCGGCGGCGGATCGGACGCACCTGTTCGAGCCGTTTTGGACGACCCGGCCGGAGGGCACGGGATTGGGATTGGCCTTGTGCCGCGAGATTGTGCAGCAGCATGGCGGACTGATCGAGGTGGACGCGCAACCGGGTTGGGGCACCGTGTTCCGCGTGACGCTGCCTCATCAATGAAGAATGCAGAATGAAAGACAGGTCTGGTATTTCATTCTGCATTCTGCATTCTGACTTCTGCATTGGACTACAGGCTCGGCAAGACGCCGAGAACGAAGCCCATGAACTGGCCGTTGGATTGATAGGCAAGACCGAACGGCACATCGTCGAGGATGGTCGCCACGATCTCACTGCCGTCCGTGGCGAGTAGCACATAGTTCTGGGTAAGGGCGCTGAAGAGGGTCAGCAGTACCTGTCGCGCCGTGTTGCTGGCGGCGAAGTCAATATTGGGCGGGATGAAGGAGGCGCTGAGGTACTGCGGACTAGCAACAAGTGGCAGCGGGACAATGGCGAAGACTCGCGCCTGGCCGGCCTGTACCGCCGCCGGCAGAGCCTCGCCATTGACGTTGAACATCAGAACTCCGCCGTTGACTGGGCCGGTCGAACTGGTCACCAGAGCCGTCAGCACTTCGACCGCCAGCCCGCCCATCGGGAAGACCAGCATTTGCGTGATGGTTACGGCGGTAGGCGTCGAAGCGACCGTTAACGTGATCGCGCCGCTGCTGGCGGCGAAGTTGGTCGCACCGTCGGCGTAGCCGGCGGTCAGGGTATAGCTACCCGGAGCGAGGTCTGGCGGCAGTTGCAGCGTGGCGATGGCTTGGCCCGCGCCATTGACGCCAACCGTCGTCGAAAACACGCCGGGGAATGTGAAGGTGATGTTACCCTCGTTGACCGTGCCGCCGTTGGCGCTGGTCAGCGTAGCCGTGGCCGTCACGGACTGGCCGCCAGCGTTGACAGGGATGCTGATCGGGGCGACCACCACATTGGTCTGGCTGATGGCCGTCTTTACTGTCAGCGTCCCGGCCGTAGTCGCCGAACCGGCGGTGTAGTTGAGTTTGCCGTTGGGGTTGTTCCCATCGGCATAGTCGGCGTTGAAGGTGTAGCTACCGGCGGCGAATCCGGCGGGCACGGTCAGCATCGCCATGGCCGTGCCGTTATGGACATGGCCGTTCGCGGTCAGACTCGCGCCATTGGGGTTGGTCACGGTGAAGGTGACAGTTCCTTCGTTGACCATGCCGCCGTTGGCGCTGGCGACATCGGCCGTCAGCGTTACCGCTATCGCCGTGGTGCTGTTGTAGGTGCTGCTCACATTCGCCGAGGTGAGGGTTGTCGTCGTGGCGGCTGTGTTCACGGTCAGCGTCCCAGGCGTGGGAGACGAACTGGCGGCGTAGTTGATGGCGTTGTCTGTATCGGCATAGCCGGCGATGAACGAATAGACACCGGTCGCGAATCCGGCCGGTAGGGTCAGCGTCGCCGTGGCCGTGCCGTTACTGACGTTGGCGGTGGTAGTCAGATTGACTCCGTTGGGATTGGTCACGGTGAAGAGGACCGCTCCCTCGTTGACCGTGCTGCCGTCGGCGCTGGCGACATCGGCGGTCAGCGTCACCGTTTGCGGCGTCGTGCTGTTGTAGGTGCTGCTGACATTCGTGGAGGTGATTGTCGTCGTCGTGGCGGCTGTGGCCACGGTCAGCGTGCCGGGCGTGACGGTCGAACTGGATCCGTAGTTGATGGGGTTGTTGACGTTGCTCGTGTCCTCGTAATCGGCGTGGAAGGCGTAGCTGCCGGCGGCGAATCCGGCAGGCACGGTCAATGTCGCCGTGGCCGTGCCGTTGCTGACGTTGCCGCTCGCCGTCAGATTGGTGCCGTTGGGATTGGTCACGACGAAATGGACCGCTCCCTCGTTGACCGTGCTGCCGTCGGCGCTGGCGACATCGGCGGTCAGCGTCACCGTTTGCGGCGTGGTGCTGTTGTATATGCTGCTCGCGGAGGGCGAGGAGATGGTTGTTGTTGTCGCGATGGTATTGACGGTCACGGTCAGCGTGCCGGGCGCAGTGGCCGAACTGGCGGCGTAATTGATGAGGTTGTTGGCGTTGTTCGTATCGGCATAGCTGGCATTGAAGGCGTAGGAGCCGACGAGGAAACCGACCGGCACGGTCAGCGTTGCCGTGGCTATGTCATTGCTGACGTTGGCCGTGGTTGTCAGGTTGGTCCCGTTGGGATTGGTCACGACGAAATTGACCGCTCCCTCGTTGACCGTGCCGCCATCGGCGCTGGCGACGGATGCAGTCAGCGTCACCATTTGATCCGTCGTGTCGTTGTAGGTGCTGCTGACATTCGTTGAAGTGATGGTCGTCGTCGTGGCGGCGGCAGCGACCGAGGCGTCGCCTGCGACATTGGCCGCCGCGTAGTCGTTGGTGGTCGTGTCGGTGTAGCCGGCCGAGACGCCGCCCAGATAATTGCCGGCGATCAGGATCGACGCCGCCGGCAGAGTCAGCGTCGTGGTGGCGATACCGTTGCTAACGGCAATGGGCGCGGAGGACACGCCATGAACGGTGAAAACGACATTGCCTTCATTCACGGTGCCGCCGTTCGTGCTGGTGACAGTCGCCTTCAGAGCGAGCGTCTCGCCGCCACTGTTGTAGGTGATGGGGCTATTGGTAGCGCTCACGCTCTCGGCGCTGGTCGCGGTTTGGAGCGTCAGCATGCCAGTACCACTGCTGGCACCGTACAAAATAGGACTACTCGGATCGCTATAAGATGCATTTATGGTGTAGTCACCCTGATTGAGCGTGGCGGGCAAAACGATGGTAGTGGTTGCCACGCCGGGATTACTGGAGTTGATGGTCGCCGTCACGGGACTAAGGCCGCTGCCGGCGAGAGTGAATTGTACCTGCCCTTCCGTGACATTTTGGCCGGCGGCGGTGACGTTGGCCGTCAGGGTGATGGTTTGTCCGGCTCTGGTGTAGGGGACCGTGACATTGCCTACCGTCATGGTGGTGGCTTGCGGTGGCGTTGTCGTGTTGGTGGAAATCTCCCACAGGCCGCGACCGTGCGTCGCCGCGCCCAACAGGTTCAGCGCGGGGTCGAAATCGAGATCGAAAACCTGGACGTTGGGGAAGCCGGTGCCGACGGCGGTCCAGGTTGTGCCGCCATCCGAGGAAGTGTACACGCCGCTGTCGTTGCCGAGGTAAAGGATGTTTTGGGCCGAGTCGAGTTGGATGGTCCAGGCCGGCAGGTTCGGCAAATCGCCGCTGATGTCGGTCCAGTTGGTGCCGCCATCGGTGGTTTTGAAAACATGTCCCTGCCCGCTGGTGAACGTGCTGACCACGGCATAAGCCGTCTGTGTGTTCGCGGGATCGATGAGGATTTGGTTCACGCGACCGCTGCCCGACGGCAAGGAACGCTCTGTCCAGGTCGTGCCGTCATCGGTGCTGACGAAGATTTGCGAGTTGGTTGCGAACTGTCCGCCGACCGAGGCGTAGATCGTTTTGCCGTCGTCGCCCAGAGCGATGGTATCGATGGGGTTGCTCTTGGGGTTCCACCCCTTCTGTCCTGTCGTCGTGACTTCGTTCCAGGTGACAGCGCCGGACGAGTCGGTCTTGCCAAGATAAAGCTCGTTCGAGCCGGTAGCGATTTGGCTGCCGTCGGCGGGATCGACCGCCAACGGCGGAATGAAATTCGACGGCTCCGCGCCGAAGTGAAGGCCGGTCGTTTGCGGGTTCCAGGTTTTGCCGCCATCGGTCGAAACCTGGAAGACATTCGCGGCCGCCGCATCCACAATCGCCGTGGTCGTGTAGACAAGGTTGGCATTCTGCTGGCTATAGCGGACAATGCCGCCATCACCGCTAATGACCTGGCTCCACGTCGAAGGGCCGGTGTAAAGGGCGGTGCCGTTGCCCTGGCTGCCGCCGAGCGCTTGGTTGGCATTCGTGGGATTGAGGGCGATGCTGTAGAACTGAAGAGTATTCAGATTGCTATTGAGATCGGTCCAGAAAAAACCGCCGGCATCGTTTGGATCGCTGTCTTTGCGATAAATACCGCCGTCGCTGCCCAACAGCAAATTTTTGTTCGCGTCAAACGTCAGGGCATGAATATCGGCATGCACGCCTGCCCCATTATCATCCGTGGCAAGACTCCTCCACGTTGCGCCGCTGTTCGTCGAGATGTACACACTACCTACCGTGTGACCACCCGCAAGGAGGGACGAACCGCCGACATAGACGGTCGTCGAAAGCGTTGGATCGACGACAAGGGAGAGGTCATAATAGCCTTGTGTGCCGGGAAAATTGGGTGTGTTTGTGGTCCGATCGATCCAGTTCGTTCCGCCATCGGTCGATTCTTGCAGGGTCAAGAGCGTGTTGGTGATGGGATCCGTTACCGCGGCGTAGATTACCGAGGGAATCGTGGGCGAGATGGCCAGCGAAATGCGGCCGACGCTGGAGCCGGACATAAAACTGGACAGCGGCCGCGACCAGGTAAGTCCTCCATTGGTGGATTGATAAATCCCGTTCGAGATGTTTCCATTCGAGGTGCCAATGGCCGCATAAATAACGCTGGTATTGCTTGGGTTGATGGCGACATCCGAGTACGAGGCGGTCGTATCAATCGACGTCGTCATATTGGTCCAGGTTGCGCCGCCGTCGGTGGTCTTGAATATTCCCGTACCGTCATGGACGCCGTTCACGCCGTTGTCGCCAATGGCGGCGTAAGCGATGTTGGCGTTGGTCGGATCAGCGACGATCTTGGAAACCGTCCGGCCCGTGAAGACGCCGTTAGGATTTTCCAACGTCCAACTGGTGCCGCCATTGGTCGAGACCAAAATGCCCTCGCCGTAGTTCGAGTCGTTACTATTGTTGGCCTCGCCGGTCCCGGCGTAGATGATGTTGGCGTTGCTCGAAGCGACGGCGATCGCGCCGATCGAATCGGTCGTACCCGGAATGTTGTCCGTCAGTGGCGTCCAGTCCTTGCCGCCATCGGTCGTCTTCCAGATGCCGCCGCCGGCGGTCGCGGCATAGAGGATGTTGGCGTTCGTGGGATCGGCGGCAATGCCGGTGATCCGGCCGCTGCTCGTATTGCCGGCGAGATTCTCGACCGGCAGCGGCGCCGGTCCCAGCGCCGTCCAAGCCGTGAGCAGTGTTCTATCTTCCAACGGTTCCAGGAACAAGCGCAATCGCGGCCTGGCTCGGTGTAACAAAGCTCGACGGTTCAGGGAGTTTTGCGCTTGGCGTTTCAACCAGCGGCGAATCGTGGTGTAGAACATGCGGGGAACGCCTCGGAAAAGAGGGCAAGGGACTTCCGTGACGCGGCAACGCGATTCGCTCGGCTCCGCCCCTCCCAACGCGCGCTCGATCTCGTGGCGGCTGGAAACCGGCCCGATTCTACAGATGAGTCAAGGAGGATGAATCGTGAGACAGAGTGTAACTTACGTTTTCCAAGGTAGTCAAGTGACAAGAGGAAAAAAGTTACGGACCTGTATGAAAACAGCTATATCCACAAGCGAAACGAAATAGTTTACGGAGTCTGAAGGGAGAGCAATGACGAAATTACCCTATCAACCGATCATTCTCATCGCCGACGATGAGGCGACCATCCGCACCAATTTGAAGTTGCTTCTGGAATCGGAGGGCTATCAGGTCCGTGAGGCGGCCGATGGCGGACAAGCGGCGCGCCTGCTGCAAGATGCCGACATCGCCTTGGCGCTGCTCGATCTGCGGATGCCGGTCCTTGACGGCATGGAAGTGCTGCGCGGCCACGCCGACCGATTGGAGGAGACGCCGGTCATCGTTATCACCGCCTACGGCGGCAGCAAAGCGGCCATCGAGGCCATGAAACTCGGTGCCTACGACTACATCACCAAACCGTTCGACTTCGATGAAGTGCTGTTCTCGATCCGCCGCGCGCTGACGCAGCGTGCCCTCGTCGCCCAGGTGCAAGCTCTGTCGCGCGATCGGCCCGACGACCGCGACGACGGCGACGAGGAACTGGTGGGCCGCGCTCCGGTCATGTTGCAGGTATTCAAGACCATTGGCCGGGTAGCGCCGACGCGCGAGTCGGTACTGATCGCCGGCGAAAGCGGCACCGGCAAGGAACTGGTTGCCGTCGCTATCCATAAGAACTCCGATCGCGCCGGCCAGCCCTTCATCAAGGTCAATAGCGCCGCCCTCAGTCCGACGCTGCTGGAAAGCGAACTATTCGGACACGAAAAGGGCGCATTTACCGGCGCCGTGGCGCGACGCATCGGCCGTTTCGAGCAGGCCCACGGCGGTACGCTGTTTCTCGATGAGATTGGCGAATTGGGCATCGATTTGCAGGCCAAGCTGCTGCGTGTGCTGCAAACCGGCCAGTTCGAGCGTGTCGGCGGCGATGCGACCTTGCAGGTCGATGTCCGCGTGCTGGCCGCGACCAACCGTGATCTGCCCGCCCGCATCGCCGAGGGCCGTTTCCGCGAAGATCTTTACTATCGGCTCAACGTCGTGGCGATCGAGCTTGCGCCCTTACGGCAGCGGCGTGAGGATATTCCGCTCCTAGCCGAACATATTCTTCGCAAATTGGCCGGCAAATACGCCTGGCCAAACCTGGCGCTCGCGCCGGAAGCGCTGGCGCATCTGACCGCTCAGCCGTGGCCGGGTAATGTGCGCGAACTGCAAAATGTGCTGGCGCGCGCGGCCATCCTGGCGCGCGGGCGGATCATTGGACGCGATGACGTGCAATCGCCGACTTCGCACCCCAACTCGCCTACCGAGCCGGCCTCGTCGGGATCGTTGGTGCTGCGCGACATTCTCGCCGAGACGGAGCGCCGCGTGATTGGGCAGGCGCTCGAACAAGAGAAATGGAACCGCACGCAAGCCGCTCGCGTACTCGGTATCAGTCGGCGACAACTCTTTGACAAAATCCGGCAGTATAATTTGCAGAAGTGAAGTTCATCATCCACCGGCTGTCTCACCTATGCAGAACACATTTTGCAACACCCCCACGTTGGGAGATGGTCGCCCAACAGGGAGCGTCCGTCCTCGGATCGTTAATTGATATTCTGAGAAGCGTTCTCCCGCGTCTTACGGGGAGATCCCACTCAGCAGAGTATCACTCAAACTCCCCTCCTCATCTGCCTTGTCACTTGCCCGTCTCCAACTCTAGCCATCGATGTATCATCTTAACTATTTGCGCTCGGAAAAGTCGGCATTGCTTCAATGCGCGGCGACCATCCTTTGTATTGGCTCGCGCTTGTGGAACAACCATTGCGTTGGAGTGGAATCCATGTCGCTGGGCGAGCCGGACATGAAACCGTGCCGCTCGGCTCGCGGCACCTACTCAAGCCGTGCCGCTCGGCTCGCGGCACCTACCGGCGGAAGGTCCGGCGAGCCGAGCCGGACTTGGAGAAGTGCCGCTCGGCTCGCGGCACCTACTCGTTCTGTTACGGGTTCTTACTTGTGAACACGAAAAGGGAAAATACTTACGGAAGACATCGCGGCCAATTGAGCGCGAAACGCTCGCCTGGGAGCATTTCGCCTACTCCATCTAGCAAAACGCCGTACCTGCCACCGGCGGATGGACGGCGGGTACGGCGGTATAGCGGCCCGTGGCATCGACCGGAAAGCGGATCGCCTGGCCGCCGGCCTGCCCTAATTCATCGATGGCCTCGACCTCGAAATTGTGTGCGCCCTTGGCCAATTGGTTGCCCGGCAAAAGACAGGACCATCTTTCGGCCGACTCCTGCGTCAGTTCAAACCACGGCCCTTCATCAAAGCGGCCACGCACCATTCGTAACGGCTGATCCGTCCAGATCCGCACGCCGCAGCGATCCGTGCCACGCACTACATGCTCGGGTCCGATCGCCAGCAACCGATCGCGCGGATGCGTGATTAATACGATTGGCCCCTTCTCGTCCACGGTGCGATAAAGAACGGCCAGGTCATCGCCATGCAAATAGACAATGCGGAAACCCGCCGGCCCGCCCTCCGGGTCGCCGATCGAGCGCGTGGTGATGGCGATATTTCGGCCATCGTTGGCAATCTGGCCGTAGTGGGTATGCCCCGTGAAGATCGCCGTGATGCGCCGCGTTTGCACCAGCGCACGCCAATCCTCGATCCCTGGACCAGCGAAGGATTCGTAAACCTTGAAGGGATAGTGGTGCTGAAAAATCACCACGCGCTCGCCCACCGCCAATGCGCCATCAACCTCTTCGCGGAACCAATGAATTTGAGGTTGCGACAGACCAAGCGGACGATGCTCCATCGTATTGAGACGGAGGAATCGGTAGCCGCGCAGACGCAAGACCCCATACGGAGTGCCGACGAACTCGCGGAAGGCGCGGTCCTCGTCGTGGCACACATCATGGTCGCCGACCAGAGCGAACCACGGAACTTGGAGCCGGCCGTGGACATCGCGAAAGAGATGAAACTGCTCGGCGGTGGCGTCCTGCACATTGTCGCCGATGAATTGCACGAAGTCGGGACGCACCACTCGATTGACTTGCTCGACCATCCACAACGCGGTTCGGTGGTTGTCGCGGCCGGGTTCGGTCAGGTGCAGATCGCCGGGAATAACGCAAACAAGGGGGGAGTCGTTCGAGGACATCGCGGCGTCTCCTGTTCCTGTGGATTCGCCCAGGCACAGCGGGCGACTTTATCCGTCGGAATGCAAGAGACGTACCAACCGGCGTGGACGCCGAATGAGTCGATTTCGGTGATCGAGTTGGGCACAATCCGCCCGTGGAGGGGAGATTTTCGTCCCCACGGCGGCTTCATCTATTGAATGGGGTCGCTCGAATAGGGCGACGAGAGAAGGTCCTTCTCCAACTGCTGAAGCGTCCGCTTGGTCGGGCGCGGATGAGCGACCAATTCGGCCTTTGCCCAGGCGATGACCTGCTGGCCCACTTCCTCATCCGTTTGCGGTAGCCGGTACGTCGCCAGCATAGAGTCCCCCGCTTTCTCCACCATTTCATTGACCGCGCGGAACTGCTGAGTCGCTTCGCGGAGCGTTATTTGATCGGCGAGAAGATCGGCGATGATGGCTTTCTTGACTTCCATCGACTGAGATACTTCCGTCGCCCGCTCTTGCAGAGCTTCATTACGGCGCATCTCGAAGAAAAGCCATTGAGCCAGGCTCCGTCCCTCCGATTGCTCGCCACAAGCGAATATCGTGGACAAACCCACAGTGGCGATGGTGGAAACAACCGCGAACAGTAATAGATGAGACAGATACTTCATGACACCACCACTCTCGACTTTGGGAGTAGAAGATACTGTGGAGAATTACTCGGAGCAGGAGAGCATATGTTAAATAAGCAATTTCCGCGCCAGTGATCGCGTTAGAATATTCTCATTGGTTGCATATCGACAACAAGGTATTTCCCGAAAAGTAGTTAGAACGAATACAATCGCTCTAACTCACCCTCTGTCCGCTCGTGCAAAGCCCCAGGCGAGGCCGTCCCCGCTGTGCAAAGATCCTCCAGGGTGATCTATTTTCGCACAGTGAATGGGGTTCCGGCGGACGCCAGCCTGGTCATGCCCTTGTACATTGGAAAGGTGTTCCGGAGGTTTGATCGATGGACATTCTGCCCTTTGTGCTGCACATCGCCGTCGCCTTGATCCTGGGTGTGGCGATTGGCCTGGAGCGTCAGTTCCGCCAGCACCCCGCCGGCCTGCGCACCAACGCCCTTGTCTCGGTCGGTGCCGCCCTGTTCGTCTCGTTGACGCATCTGCTGGGCGACAAAGATAGCCCGACGCGCATCGCATCGTACATCGTCAGCGGCGTCGGTTTCCTCGGCGGCGGCGTCATCTTACGGGAAGGCATGAACGTCAAGGGCATGGCCACCGCCGCGACACTGTGGTGCAGCGCCGCCATCGGCACGCTATCGGGCGCAGGCTATCCCTTGCATGCCCTCATCGGCACGTTGTTCATCCTCACCCTGCACCTCGGCCTGCGACCGGTCGCTCGTTGGATCGATAGCCGCATCCGCTTGGCGGTCAACGTCGAAATGGCCTACCGAATGCGGGTCATCTGCGAGCAGCAGCACGAGGGCATCATCCGCACGATCTTCTTGCGGCACGTCAACACGCATCCGGGCATGACCATCCAGGGGCTGGCGACGCAAGACGACGATCACCCCGACAAGACCGTCGTCGTCGCTGACATTTTCTCGTTGCGCCGCGATGACCGGGCGATGGAGGATCTGATGTCGCGGCTCAACATTGAGCCAACCGTCACGTCTGTTCGCTGGGAGCACGTATCTTGACGTGCAAACGCTGGCAGTCGTCCCTTGCGGTGGGTACACTGATGAACAGTTCCACTCCCCTCTCCCCTGTACTCGGGGGAGAGGGGTTGGGGGTGAGGGGAGACGCTGCCCCCTCAC
>DATNCY010000359.1:0-40074 GCA_035553375.1 Gemmataceae bacterium | reverse complement strand
CATCTCAAGAAGAAAGATTCGGACTGATCGATTTGGGCGAACGGCCGGCGTCAGCCGGCTGGTACGGGCTTCTTACCAACCGGCTGACGCTGGCTGTTCGCCTGCAATGCCCGATCCCTTGACATCTCGGTCTGCCGCGATACGATTATCAAGCATTGTCTCCCCGACCCTCCACGGATGGTCCGGGTGTTCCGGCATGGAGACCGACACACATGGCACGGTTGCGCCCCATATGGATCGGATCGCGGGGAATCATCCTCACCTACCGCCTACCGGCCATCCTCTGCTGTCTCCTCCTCCTACCCGTTGATGGGGCCTCTCTCCTCCACACGGTACTCCTCATCTCCACGACCTCATCTCAAGATAGCGATGCCTCCTTGGACAACGATAATGAGATGGTCAACGAGACCAACGAACCGATTCCCCTTTCGCGAAGAAAAGCTCGTGCTTGTTCGATGGGGGCTTCTCTAAAGATTGTCCCTCCGGCTTCCTTCGCATCCGCGCGCGCGCATCCACTTCCGTCCCTGTCCGGTTGCGAACACAGCCGGCGCAACGGTATCGGCTCTCCCCTTCGTTGTTAACGCGATCCGTTCCAACATCCGCGCCCGTTCTCGCCGCTGGGAGACTACCAAACGGTGATTCGGTTCGCGCTCCCATTGTTGGTAGCGAGGGTGATGTATTCCGAGACGGGCAGACGTTCCATGAGACGTTCTGCTCGGCGGACACAACTTTTTTCGTGAGGATCGCGCTATGTTAGTTTTAACACGTAAGCAGGGCGAACAGATCACGATCGGGGATGGCATCCGTCTCACCGTTCTGGCCATCGAGGGAAACCGCGTCCGATTGGGACTGGTGGCACCGCGAGAGGTCTCCATTCTTCGCATGGAACTTGGCTCGCCTCGCAAGATCGCGAAGGAAACGTGTTCATGTGGTGTGGAAGACCACGCCTAATAGCCCCCGGCGAGGAGCCGGTTCTCTCAAGTCCGAGTTGATGTTTTTTCTTCAGGAGGTTTCGAGATGGCGAATTTGCAACAGCTCAAGGCGAGCATCCTGGCCGACGGCACGATCGACGACCAGGAAGTCGAAGTCATCCGCCGCGAACTGTACGCGGATGGCGAGATCGATCGAGAAGAAGTTGAGTTTCTCATCGCCCTGCGCAACGAGGCTCGATCGACCTGCCCTTCGTTCGAGAAGCTGTTTTTCGACGCGCTGAAAAAGAACGTGTTGGCCGACGGCTCGATTGACGCCGCGGAAGCCGCGTGGCTGCGCAAAATGCTGTTCGCCGACGGCAACATCGACGAGGGCGAAAGGAAGTTCCTCGCCGAACTGAAGTCGCAGGCGAAGCAGGTCAGCCCGGAGTTCCAAAAGCTGCACGACGAGTGCATGAAGCGTTAAGGAGCGGTCCAAGAATATGTATCTCGTGTAGCCGCGACATGTAGCGGAGCGCGCGTTTACGTTTCGCGAAACGTAAACGACGCGGCTACACGAGATACGTACTCTTGGACTTGTCCAAATTACCAGAGCATGACGCACATCCCTTACCGGTGCTAGAATGAGAGCCTGGGTAATCCAGCGAAGGGTTGTCTCAACAATCCGGCTGGAGCCAGGCGGATCGTTCGTCCGATTTATCCTCCCGGCTCACTCCCAAGATCGACACCACGGAGAGCGTGCATGTTCGACGAACTGGAACGATTGCGCGAAGAGAAGGGATTGTTCGACCTGTTGATGTATTATCATGAACGGGGCGCGGTCGATCGGCAAGTGTGGCAGGATCGACTGGCCGAGATGGAAGGCGTGTCGCCGCGTGAATTGGTCAAACTGCACGGCGAACTGTTGGCCTATGGCTGGCTCGAACAAAATACGGGTCTGACGCCGGTACTGCGTCCGGGTGCGGCGGCAAGCTGCTATCGCATCACCACCGCCGGTATCCGGGCGCTCAAGCAGGTCCGCACGCAAGAGGTTCAAACCGTCTGAAGAAAAGCAAACCGAAGTGTGTATTCTAAACAAAGTGTCCGCGATCGTGCCGGCCGCGTGCATCCGGGAAAACGCCCCCTGATGCACGCGGCTCGCTTGCTTTCCCCAACGGACTGGTTATTCTGAGGGATGAATTGTTTTTCGTTTCCGCGCAATGTCGCGCATGTTACCTCCATTTTCTCGGTACTTATCCTCTCTGGAATGGGCGAATGGTCCGTCCATCTCCTGAGAGACACCTGAAAAGTCCGCGTGAGGAGGGTGAGCATCATGAAGCTCGACGATCTACTGATTGGCCGTCACATTACGTTCCAACGCTTGCCGCATCGGCGGACGTACACGGCCAACCGCATGGCTCAGGCGCTGCACGTCAAAGGGCGGCAAGTGGCCAAGACCGTGCTTGTGCGGATTGGCCAGGGCCACGCCTTGGCCGTGCTGCCGGCCACGCATCACATCGATCTGGATCAACTCGGCGATGACTTGGGAGAAGCGCGCGTTGAGTTGGCCAGCGAGGAAGAAATGGACCGTCTCTTCCCCGACTGCGAACGCGGCGTCCTGCCGCCGTTCGGCAGCCTATATCGGCTGCCAACCATCATGGACGAAAGCTTGGCCGAGGATCCCAACATCGTTTTCGAGGCGCGGGATCACGAACAGGCCATCCGCATGTCCGTACAGGATTATGAGGCCGTGGAGCATCCACGCCGGGGGCATTTCGCCCATCGTTAACACGGGTCGGGCCAGCCCGCAGTGCCGGCAAGGGAACCCTTGCCGGCACCGCGGGCTGGCCATTGGGGTTCAAGAGGGTATCATGACGCACCGACATTCCGCGCGAGCGTTGGCCGAGTCCATCGTCCACGCCAACAGCTATCGCGAGTCCCACCTACAAGCTCGAACTTCGCCCAACACACCGGCGTTGACCATCGCCATCAGCCGTCAGGCCGGTGCCGGCGGCACGTCGATCGCCACGGAGATCGGCACGCGGTTGGGCTGGCCGGTTTACGATCACGCCCTCGTTGAGCGCATCGCCCAGGAGATGCACCTGCGCACCAAACTGCTGGAAAGCGTGGATGAGCGGCGCACCAGTTGGCTGGTGGAGTGTGCCGAGTCGTTTAGCCAGGTGGCGCAGGTCAGCGAAAGCGCCTACGTGCGTCATCTGATCCAGACCATCCTGTCGCTCAGCGTGCATGGCTCGTGCGTGATCGTCGGCCGGGGCGCGGCGCACATTTTGCCGCCGGTGACGACGCTACGCATCGGGTTGGTGGCCAACCGCGAAGACCGCGTCAACACCCTCAGCCGCGAACTCAGCATTCCGCACGATGAGGCGAACTATCGGCTCGATGTCATCGACCGCGAGCGTATCGCCTTCGTCAAGGACCATTTTCAAAGAGATCCACGCGACCCGCAGCACTTTGATTTGGTACTCAATTCCTCATGCTTTTCCTATGCCGAATGCGCCGAGATCATCATCGGCGCGTTGCATCACCTGGAGACGCGCCTCCAGGCTGGCACGTCGGCGCTGCGCGGGTGATTGGTGAGAGAGACAGTGATTGGCTGGCGAGCGTGACAAAGGCGGAGCCGTGGTGTGGACTTTCCCACGGGTGGTGAGCGCTCAGAAAAGAGTGTAGAGCTTCCTCGTGAGAACGCGGCAATCCTTAAGTTAATGCCTATGGGGGCGAGGGGAGCGTATCGGACAAACTCTCAATCCTCAACGCCCGTGGCGCGGGCCATCACTTGATCGGCGGTCCAATCCTGCACCGAACGGACTTCGCTGAGTTGGCCGCGCGTCATGACGGCCAGGCGATCGCAAACGCCCAGCAGTTCCGGCAAATAACTGCTGACGAAAAGGATGGCCTTGCCCTGCGCGGCCAGTTCGCCGATGAGACGATAAATCTCCGCCTTGCTGCCAATGTCCACGCCGCGCGTCGGCTCATCGAGCAGCAACACGTCGGCCTGCTGATGCAGCAAGCGGCCCAAGGCGACTTTCTGCTGATTACCACCGGACAACTCGCCGACCGCCTGTTCGGGACCAGCGCAGCGCACCCGCAGCCGAGCCAACCAATCGCGCACCACCTGCCGACGCCGACCGCGATGCAAGAACCCCCAGCGGCTATATGGGCCGAGTCGTGTATAAGTCAGGTTATCGGCGATGCTCTGAATCAGGGCCAACCCCTCGCCCTTGCGATCCTCACTGAGCAACCCCAACCCCTGCACGATCCGCTGCCGTGGTCCGGTTCCCGAACGTACCATGCCGCCGGCAGCGAACACTTTGATCTGTCCGCGTCGCACGGGATCGAGACCGAAGATCGTCCGCAATAACTCGGTCCGTCCCGCGCCGACGATGCCGGCGATGCCGAGAATCTCGCCGCGGTGCAAGGTCAGGTTGACACCGCGCGGTAATTGCTCACCTTCCAGATCGGTTAACTCCAGGATGGGCGATCCCGGTGTGTGCGGCACGCGCGGGAACTGCTCCGTGAGACTGCGGCCGACCATCAACTCAATGATGTGTTCCATCGCGAAATCGCGCAGCATGCCGGTGCCGACGCTTTGACCGTCGCGCAGCACGGTGAAACGGTCGGCGACTTGCTGCACTTCTTCGAGAAAATGCGAGATGTATACGACGGTCACGCCGCGCTCGCGCAGCCGGCGAATGAGCGTGAACAGGCGGCCCGCGTCCTCTTGTGTCAGCGACGAAGTCGGCTCATCGAGTACCAGCACGCGCACGTCCATCAGCAAGGCGCGAGCGATCTCGACCAGTTGCTGCGCCCCAGGACTGAGCTGCGCGACCGATTGTTCCGGCTGAATCTCCGGGTGTTCCAGCACGGCGAGTGCCTCGCGCACGCGCCGCCGCCCTTCCTTGCGGAGCAACACGCCGCAGCGCGACGGCTCCAGGCCGAGCAGCATGTTCGCCTCGACGCTCAGGTGCGGCGCAAGCGTCAATTCTTGGTAGATCATCGCCACGCCCAGGCGTCGCGCGTCGCTGGGGCCGGAGGGGGCGTAGGGTTGTCCCGCCAGCGTCATCGCGCCGGCGTCCGGCCGTTCGGCACCACTGAGGATTTTCATCAATGTCGATTTGCCGGCTCCATTCTCGCCAACCAGCGCATGCACCTCGCCGGCGCGCAATTCCAGTTCGACGCCGCGCAACGCGTGCGTTGAACCGAAATGCTTGTGGATACCTCGCATCGTCAGCCGCAGCGGTTCCGTCACAGTTGCTCCACGTCTGTTACTTGACCTTCTTCCATTCGGGTTTCTTGATGGTTCGCCGCGCCTGTAGCGATGGATCAAACAGCTCGCGCGTCGCCTCGGTATCGAGATTGTCTTTCGTCACGACATATTCGCCGGTGCCAAGATCCTTGCCGTCGGCGGAGACGTCGTAGCCTTCCAGATGCTTGACCAGCGTCCATACGCCGAGATAACCCATCCGGTAAGGGTCTTGGACGACGGTGCCATCCACATCGCCTTCGCGGATCGCTTGCAGCAGCGGCTCGGACGAATCGAAGGTGACGTAGCGCACCTTGCCGTTGAATCCCTGGCTACGCAGAGCGATGAGCATGCCGGTGGCGCTCGATTCGTTGACAACGAACAGACCATCCAGCTCGTCCTTGTACTTGATGAGTAGCGGTCCGGCGCTTTTCTTGGCGTCGTCCACGGTGGCTCCGGCATATTGATCCGTGGACAACAACGTGATGGTCGGCTTGCCGGCCTTCTTCTGTTTGTCGATCTGCTCGTTGACGTAATCGAGGAAACCCTGCTCGCGTTGCTCGGTGCTTTCGGAACCGACGGCATAGCGGAACAGGATGAGCCGAGGTGCCGACTTGCCATCCTTGGCCAGCACTTCGAGCAGTCGCTGCGCCGCCAGCCGGCCGCCGTTGTAATTGTTGGTGGCGACGTACTTGACGATGAGGTGCGGCCGTTTCTTCAACTCCGCCGGATCGAGTCCCGAATCGATGATGACGACCGGAACGCCGCCGTCCACGGCCTGCTTGACACAGTCCACCATGCGCTTGCTGTCCTGGGGAGCGAGAACCAGACCATTGATGCCGGAGCCGATCTTGAGGTTGACGAGATTGATTTGCTCGCGGGCGTCGCTCTCTTTCTGCGGCCCATCCCAATCGATGGCCGTGGAGATGCCTTCGGCGCTGAGGTCGGCGGCGGCGCGCTCGGCGCCGCGATGGATCGATTGCCAGAATTCGTGCGTCAAACCCTTGGGAATGACGGCGATTCGATACTTGACGTTGGCACTGGGCCTGCTGCATCCGCCAAGCAAACAGGCGACGAGGGCCAGTGTCAGATAAATCCTTCGCGGCATGGCAAACCCCTTCTTCGGCGATGGCGTGTCCTCGGTTCGGTTGCGCATGTAAGGTAGTGCCTGCGCCCGGAGGGGTCAAGCACTCACCGACTGCTTGCGTCGGTCGGAGGGTGTGCCGAAGCTCTGCGAGGCTCACCAGCGGGGACATGGTGAGCCTCGCAGAGCTTCGGCACACCCTACAAAGACCGCTCTCCGCACGCAGAAACGGCACTGAACTCGTAATTCCCGGCTGGGGTTGACCAGACCAGCGCCGTGAGTACACTCTCCGCCACGTCGGGCATGTCCTCCGTTGAGACACCTCCAGAGGAAGCTTGGCACTTCGATTCTTAAGGGCCGGTTGACATGAACTTCTGTTCGCAGAAATTTCTTCTCTTTTTCGCCATCATCTTCGCATGCTACTGGGCGCTGCCGGGCCGGCGCTCTCGTGTCTGGTTTTTGCTGGCGGCCAGCTTCTATTTCTACGCTTGTTGGAGCAACCAGCTTGCCCTCATCGTCTGCGTGTCCACCCTGCTCGATTACCTCCTTGCCCTGGGCATGGAACGCGCGACGGTTAACTGGCGGCGCAGATTGCTTCTCTGCGTCAGCTTGACGGCGAACCTTGGATTGCTGTGTTATTTCAAATACGTCAACTTCTTCCTCGATTCGCTAACGCAAGCGCTGCACGCGGCGGGTTCGACAACGACGCTCGGTACGCTGAAAATTCTCGTGCCGATCGGCATTTCCTTCTACACCTTTGAAGCCATCAATTACACCGTCGAAGTCTATCGGCGGCGCATTCGGGCGGAGCGCAATCTCGGCGATTTCATGCTGTTTATCCTGTTTTTCCCCCATCTCGTGGCCGGTCCCATCGTTCGCGCCCGCGACTTCTTGCCGCAAATTAAACGCCTCAAGCGCTGGGATTGGGCGCGGTTGTTTCTGGGAACCGGCTACATTGTCATGGGCGTGGTGAAGAAAATGGCCATCGCCGATCGCATGGCCGAGTACGCCGATCCGATTTTCGCCGCTCCTTCGGCCTATCGCGGGGAAGCTATTTTGATCGCCACGATCGCCTACGCGGTGCAAATTTTCTGCGATTTTTCCGGCTACACGGACATGGCCATCGGCATGGCGCACCTATTTGGCTACAAATTGTCTCAGAACTTCAACATGCCGTATTTGGCCGTGAACGTGGCCGATTTCTGGCGGCGCTGGCACATTTCGCTCTCCACTTGGCTGCGCGATTATCTGTTCATTCCACTGGGCGGCAGTCGCGGCTCACGCTGGCAGACGGCTCGCAATCTGATGATAACGATGACGCTCGGCGGCCTGTGGCACGGCGCGAGTTGGACGTTCGTTTTCTGGGGCGTGCTGCATGGCGTGCTGCTGATTGGTCATCGCATCTTCCGTGGTTTCAGCGAGCGGCGACCGCTGTTGGATCGAGCGTTTCAGAGCGCGCCCGGCACCGCCCTGCGGATTTTGCTGACATTCGGTTGTATCGCGGTCGGTTGGGTTTTCTTCCGCTCGCCCACATTCGCGGGCGCGTTGACGCTGCTGCATCGGCTGATGGCGTGGAGTCCGGGACTGGGGACGCCGCTGCCGCGCGTCGGCCTGGTGAACACGCTGATTTTCATGTGGGTGTGTCATGCCGTGGCGTGCTGGACGCCGTGGAAAAAAATGTGGCGTCTGCCGGCTCCCATTTGGGGATTCGCCTACGCGATGGCGATCATCCTGGCGCAGGTGCTGGCACCGGACGCCGGCAAGGCGTTCATCTACATCCAGTTCTGATTCCGGCGAACGGCCGGCGTTAGCCGGCTGGTACACGTTCCACCAGTCTGTACCAGCCGGCTGACGCCGGCCGTTCGCCGAGACTTCTCAGAAGGGAGAAATCATCATGTCCGAATGCGATCCCACCCCACGCCGAAACTCACGCCGCGCGCAGCGATTAGCCGTTCATACCCGTGCCTGCCTACTGTGGGGCGCGGGATTCTTTATCGCCGCGCACGTCGCCTTGCTGGTCGGCACACAAGGACGCTGGCCGCAATTGCGCGATCCAGAGTTCGGCTACAAACTGAACTCCCTGCGTCAACAAACGGAGGCGGAGCCGGATCGACCGTTGCTCGTTTTCCTGGGTTCGTCACGCACCGGACAGGGGATGCGTCTGGGCGTCGTGCCCGCGCAGACAACGCCGGATGGACGGACCCTGATGACATACAATTTCAGTCAAGTCGGCTCCGGGCCGCTCGGCGAGTTGGTGTGCCTACGTCGTTTGCTCGATGCGGGTATTCGACCGAACTGGTTGGCCATTGAGGTTTTGCCGCCGCTGCTGGGCCGCGGTTCGGACGCCGTGGGCGATCCCAAAGTGGGCGTCAGTCGCTTGACCTGGAACGATGTTTCTCAGCTGCGCCGCTATGTGCCGCAGCCGTTCGCCCTGGCGCATCATTGGTTCAAGGCGCAGCTGACGCCGTGGCACGCCCATCGTTTCTCGATCATGAACCATTATGCTTCCAACTGGCTCCCTTGGCGGCTGCGGTTGGATCACTGGAAAGCCCTGGATGCGCGAGGTTGGTCGGACTTGGGCCTGGACACGGAGATTCCCGTGAAAAATCCCGCCGCTTTCCAGGTGGCGCACGATACCTATGTGGAGGAACTTAAACACTTCGCCATCGCGCCGATGCAGGATCGCGCGCTGCATGATATGCTCGCGCTGTGCCGACAAGAGGGCATTCCCACGGTTCTGTATCTGATGCCCGAAGGCCGGCTGTTTCAAAGTTGGTATGTGCCGCCGACCCGCGCGTGCATCGATCAGTATTTGACGCAGCTCAGTCAGGAATGCAATGTTCCCATCATTGATGCACGCAACTGGATCGGGGATGATTATTTTCTCGACAGTCATCATCTGGATCGCCGCGGCGCAACGCACTTCACGCGGCGGTTCGGCGCGGAGGTGATTCCTCAACTCGTGGCGGGCCGACTCGACCGTCTCTCTTCGTTGTTCGTGCCGATCCACGCTCCTTATCCCAAGGAAGAGCGCGAGCCGGCGTCGCGCATGCAAGCGCAAGGGCGTTCGGCGCGCCCGCTCGCTCCTCCGCTCGCCATCAATGGCGGAAAAACGCCAGCAGAATCTCCAAAAAAATCAGGAGAATGACGATCCCTTCCATGAACTCCATGCGAAAGGTGACGGTCTGGTTGGAAACGACTCGGTAGACGCCTTCGATCACTTCGAGCTTGCGCTGGATGCTGCCTTCCCATTCGCTCAGGTGGAAACGCCGGGCCAACAGGCGATACAGCCGAGCCAGGTATTGATCGCCAATCAGTTTGAACACGTTGCCGGTGCGCTCGAACAAACCATTGGCTTCGACTTTTAGCTCGCCGAGGATGCGCAGCGGCGCGTCATGGCTGCGCCAAAACGGCAAGCGTGAATGCGCCACCTGCCGGATGAGTTGATCCGCGCGCGCCATCACGGCGTCGAGCCGGTCGTCGATGTGCCGAAATTCGAGCAGTTGCAGGTTGGCGAACTCGATGGTTTGCAGCGTCTCGACACAGCCCTGTTCGTCGTCGAGCAGGACGGCGGCCGCCCAGTCGGGAACGAACAGATCGCCGAGTCCGTAGCGCAGAGACAGACGCAGCGCCTCGGTAATTTCCTCCTCGCTGAGAGGTTGATCTTCCAGCCGGAGGAGGCTTGCCAACCAGCCGCCCCGTTCCGTCAACAGGGTAGCAGGCTCCGCCGGCATAGCGGGGGGAAACTGGAAGACGATGTATTCCTCCCAGAGAGCATCGTGCCAGAGGGGTTTTTGGATCGCCGGCCGAATGCGTTCGTGCAGCGGTTCCAGGGTCCGGCGCGCGGTCTGAACGATAGACGGGGCGGTAGCGGGATCGGCGAACCGTGCCGCCAGCGCGGTGAGTTGGGCGGCCGTGGCGCGAAAGGGGGCGTGCAGGGCCACACTGACGGCGGCGAAGTCGAACACGGTGGCCTCGACCGAGGCGATAGGCGCATCGCCAAGGATGGGCAAATCGAGCGCGACGGGTTCGAGTTGGAATCGCAGTGGCGGCGGCTTGTAGGTGATCGACGACGGCGTGCGTGGACGGCGTGCCAAGGTCAGCACCGCGGCCGGGGCGAGGCGGGCGGCCTGTTCGAGGTCGATTTCTTCGCCCCAGTCGAAGGCCACATACAAATGCAAGCGGCCCATCAGCAGATTTTCGCTATCCGCAGGTGACATGGCTTCCGTGTCGATAGGGGAACGGTGTCGGCTCCCGCAGACACCTCTTCCGCAACTTGTCCAGGAAATCGCTGACTTTATCCATCCGTGGAACTCTCGACGAGAGAGGTGTGGTGCGATCCCAATGATTCCGCGATTATAAGAGACGGAAACCGAATGCGGTAGGTGCCGCGAGCCGAGCGGCACGAACAGTCCGGCTCGGCTCGCCGGACCTACCGCCAGTAGGTACCGCGAGCCGAGCGGCACAGATCGAGTAGGTGCCGCGAGCCGAGCGGCACTCGTAGTCCGGCTCGGCTCGCCGGACCTACCGCCGGTAGGTGCCACGAGCCGACATAGCCAGCGATTCTCAAGCATCGCAACGATTGCGAAGAGTACAATCCGTGATCTACAATAACATCAGGAATCGCCTCTGAGAGGATGCACCATCATGGCAGGCAGCTACGACGCCATCATCATCGGAGCCGGTCACAATGGTTTGGTGACGGCGTGTTATCTCGCGCGGGCCGGCTGGAAGGTGCTGGTACTGGAACGCCGCTATGTTGTCGGCGGCGCCTGCGTCACCGAAGAAGTCTTCCCCGGCTTCAAAGTATCCACCGCCGCCTACGTCAACAGTTTGTTCCGCAAAGAGATCATCCACGATTTGCGTCTCGCCGAACACGGTTTTGCCGTCGTCGAGCGCAATCCCTCGTCTTTCTCGCCCTTTCACGATGGCCGTTGTCTTTTTCTTGGTTCCGATAGCGCCCTCAACCGCGCCGAGATCGCCAAGTTCAGCGTGCGCGACGCCGAGAATTTCCCCAAGTACGAGGGCATGCTGGAGCGCGTCGCCGATGTGATCGAGCCGACGCTGTTGATGCGTCCACCGAACCTGTTGCGACCGGGTTGGCGCGACCTGTGGAATCTGTTCAAACTCGGTCGGGCGTTTCAAAAGATGGGCGCGGGCATGAGCGAGGCCGTCGAAATCCTCACCGGACCGGCGCGCACCATCCTCGATCGCTGGTTCGAGTCGGAGCAATTGAAGGGTACGCTTGCCACCGACGCCATCATCGGCGCGATGGCCGCGCCGAGCATGCCGGGCACGGCCTACGTGCTGTTCCATCATGTCATGGGCGAAACCAACGGCAAGCGCGGCGTATGGGCGTATGTGCGTGGCGGTATGGGCGGTCTGACGCAGGCGCTGGCTCGCGCCGGCAAGGCGCTGGGCGTCGAGATTCGCACCGAAGTCGAGGTCGCTCGCATTCTCGTCAAGGATGGCGCGGCGAGCGGCGTCGCCCTGGCCGACGGAACCGAGATCCGCGCCCGCGTGATCGCCAGCAACGCCGATGCCAACGTCACCTTCAACCGGCTGCTCGATAATCGTCTGCTGCCGCCGGCCTTCGCCGACGCAATCAATCGCATCAGCTACGATAGCGCCTCGCTGAAAATCAATGTCGCCCTATCGGAATTGCCGGACTTCACCGCCTGCCCCGGTTCGCAGCCGGGTCCGCAGCATCGCGGCACGATCCACCTGTGTCCCGATCAAGATTACATCGAGCGCGCCTACGACGATGCCAAATATGGCCGGCCCTCCGAGCGCCCGGTCCTCGAATGCACGCTGCCATCGGCCGTTGATCCCACGGTCGCGCCGCCGGGACAGCATCTCATGTCGATGTTCATCCAATATGCACCGTACAAGCTGCGCGAAGGCAATTGGGATGAGTTGAAGGAAGGCTTCGCCGATCGTTGTTTCGACATCCTCAACGAGTATGCGCCGAACTTCAAGCGTTCGGTGATCGCGCGTCAGGTGCTATCGCCGCTGGACCTGGAACGCACGTTCGGATTGACAGGCGGCAACATTTTCCAGGGCGCAATGACGCTGAATCAGCTGTTTTTCTTGCGTCCGGTGGTTGGCTCCGCCGGCTATCGCACGCCGATTCGCGGCCTGTTTCTATGCGGCGCGGCCGCGCATCCAGGCGGCGGCGTTATTGGTGCCGCCGGCTGGAACGCGGCGCGGACGATTTTGGGAAAAGCATGAGGCCGCGGCGAGTTGAAGGTTCCGCCCATCATGTTGACCAACATCAGCGTGGTCCCGTCGGCCGCCTATCGCCGACGCGATGGAACAGGATGAGGCGATCGCCGGCGCCACCGGCGCGCTGAAGCCTTCGCCGATTTCCTTTTGCCACAGCATGGGCGGTCCCTTCTCGCCCCGCGTTTGCAGCAGGCCGGTTAAGACGTGAAACCCCATCTGACGGCGGCGCTCCTTGGCGACCACATTGGATTCGTCGGCGTATCGGGTGAGTTTTTCTGCGAACATGCGTTGAATCTGAAACGCCGGGCGCGGCTGAAACATCTATTTTTCCTGGGTTATTGCAACGATTATCAGCAGTATTTTCCGACCATCGAGTCGATCGGCGAAGGCGGCTACGGCACCGAACCGCCGGTCTCGCCGGCCGCCATCGGTGCCGGCGAACGTGTCATGGATCGCGCCTTGATTCATCTGTATCAGATGCGCGGACAATTGCTGGATCGTCCGGCGGTGAAGAAGTGAGGTTCCTTCATCCTGGAAGTCAGCGGGAATGCCATTCCGATGCGGCTTCTTCCCGCTTGGACTCGAAATCGCCGAGGGAATGATTGCTTGTGGGGCGTCAGAAGATTAGAATCGTGGGAGAGTGGATAGAGCGGATACATTTCTCGTTGTTGGCACACCGCACGCTGTTGCCCTGCCCCGATCATTGGCAAGACACGCCGTGGGTATCTTCTTCAGGAGGAATGTCATGGCGCAACGATTGCTATTTCGGCTTGTGACATCGTGCTTGATTGTCGCTTTTTGTCCTTGGATGGCTTGCGGCGAAGAAACCGCTAGCGCCACAGTCCTTGTCACCGCGCCGCCGGACGCCCTGCTTTATTTCAACGGGAAGCTGACCGGGCAAAGAGGCGTCTTACGCCGTTTCACCACACCCGAACTTTCCTACGGCAAGGAATACGTCTACGACGTCAGAGTTGACATCTCTCATTATCGCCAACCTGTTATTGCGAGGACGAAAGAGATTACCGTTCGCGCGGGCATGATAACGCGAGTTTATTTTGACGAGCGGGAGCTATCAGCCGAACTCGCCGAAGCGAATCGCATTCGCTTCAAGCACCAACACGGAGGCTCCCACACGCAGTGTACCGAAGCGTTCAGTCCCGACAAGCGAACCGTTGTCCGCGTGCGAACCGAGGAGGACTCGCCGCGCGCTCCGAAGTCGGTTCGGCTCTACGATGCCAAGTCAGATAAACCCCTAGGTCCGCGGATCCATCTTCCGCGAAGCGCGTGGGGAGTGACCGGCCTGGCCATCGCCCCCGATGGCAAGACCGTCGCCATCGGAGTCGCGGACGCCCCCAAATCTGGCGCAGGCTACGCGGAAGTTTGGGACGCGACGATGGGAACGCGACTGGCCCGATATTGGCAACTCCCGTACCTCGGCGACGCTGTGAATGTGTCGTTCAGCGCGGACGGCCGAACCGTCACAGTCTGCACCAACGAATCCAGCGGGAAGTGACGATGTTACTGCCAGCGAGCGCGTGTTAGTTCCCTGAGCGACACAGCCAACCCCGGCTTCTCAGGAGCATCCCAGCCGGGCCGCTGAGGTTCCTACTTTTTCATCTTCCAACACACCAATTTCTTGTTATCGCGCGCATACAATCGCCCATTCGCCAACGCCATGCTCGCCCGGCAGGGTCCGGTCAGCACCGCCGCTCGCGCCTTCTCGCGGTACTTGTCGCTCTTGCACTCGACCAGCACCAATTCACCGCCCTCGCTGAGAACGATGAGATTGCCCTCGGCGAGAATCATTGAGCCGCAGCCGAAGCCTTCCTTGCTCCAACGAACGCGCCCCGTCTTCAGATCGACGCAGCGCATTTCCGTGCCCGTCTCCTGCCGGCCGTGGAAACCATACAGGCAACCATCGTGAACCACCGGCGTTCCGAAGTGACACGACAAACTGCGGTCGTTGCTCCACAACTCTTCGAGACTATCCTTCTTGGCCCGCACGAGAATCGCGCCGGTATCGTAGCAGGACGTGAAGAATAGTTGATCGCCCACTACAACCGGCGTTGCCGCGTTGACCGAGGCGTTCATGCGCGAACGCCAGCGCTTGCTGAAACGAACATCGCCCGTCGCCGGATTGAGTGAGACGATGCCCTGACGGGTGAAGAAAATGACGTGACGCACGCCGTCGATGGTGGCGGCGATAGGTGAGGAATAACTGGCTCCGTCGCCGGTCGCTTTCCAAACTTCCTTGCCCGTGTCCTTGTCGAAAGCGACGATGCCGGCGTCCTTGGCACCGACGTTGACCAAAATTTGCTTGCCTTCGAGAATCGGCGACGTGCCGACGCCGAAGAAACTCTGGGGGACCGTATAATCTTCCAGTAACTCACGTCGCCAGACTGCCTTGCCATCGGCCAGTTTCAGACACTGGAGCGCGCCGCCCGGACTCAGCGTGTAAACGCGGCCGTCCGCGATCACCGGTGTTGAGCGAGGACCGTTGCCCTTGCCGAGCGGATCCTCGTATTTCGTCGGCGTCGTGTGCTTCCAAAGTTCCTTGCCACTCGCGGCATCAAGGCACGCAACCACCTCCTCATCGCCGACGCGATGAAACAGGATGAGGCGATCGCCAGCGACTACCGGCGCGCTGAAGCCTTCGCCAATGTCCTTCTGCCACAGCACGGGCGGTCCTTTGTCACCCCACGTTTGCAGCAGGCCGGTTTCGGTCGAGGCACCGTTGCGTTGTGGTCCGAGGAACTGCGGCCAATCCGCGCCACTCGCTCCGAGGAGGACGCAGGCGAGCAGAACCAGATAGCGAATGCGCGGCATCATCGGGATTTCTCCTTTGCTGACAAGCCTGGCGCACCAGCGACGGGTTCTTGCTCCCCGTCGCTGGCGCGCCAGGCTTGTAATTCATTCTGTCAGTGCCTCTTACGCTTCTCGTACTCCGCGAGGCGGTCGGCCACTAACCCGCGCTTGATTAACTCGCGCTCGGGGATAGCACCAAGGTCTTTCGTCGCGGTCATCCACTGATTCAGGGCGGCCCGCAATTCTTCCAGCTTATCCTTGTATTTCGGATCGCCGGCCAGGTTTTTGACCTCATCGGGATCGGCGTCCACATCATACAATTCCTCACGCGGTTTCGTCGCGGCGAAGAATTGATCTTGCACGGCGTTGAGCTTGCCCTCGGCGTGCAGCTTGCGCCACACCTCCATGGTCGGCATCAACTCCATGTAGGCGATGCGCTGGGCGTAGGGCAATTCCGGATGAAAATTGCGGATGTACTGAAAGTGCTTGTCGCGCACGCTGCGAATGCGATCGTAGGTCTCATCCATGCGATCGCGGGCGGCGAAAAGATACTTGCGTTCGGCGGCGGTCTTCGGACCGAGAATGACTTGCCCCTGCATTGTCTTGGTCACCTCCGCGCCCGCGATCGATAGCATGGTGGGGGCGAAATCGAGGAAGCAAACAAGGTCATCGCGCACGCTGCCCGGCTTGAGGTGTCCCGGCCAGCGGACAATCAGCGGAACGTGGATGCCTTGTTCGTACACCCAGCGTTTGCCGCGCGGCAGACCGCGACCGTGATCGCCGGTCAACAAAACAAGCGTGTTATCGGCGATGCCGGCTTTTTCCAGCGCATCGAGAACGACACCAACTTGATAATCGACGGCCGTGACCAGTTCGTAATAGTTGGCCAGATCGCGGCGCACTTGCGGCGTGTCGGGGTAATAGGCCGGCAGCTTCATCTTGGCCGGATCGCGGCGCTCAGACGTTTTCAGACGTTCGGTGATCTTGGCGAAGCGCGCGGCCGGCGCGCGAATCTGGCTCTCATGGCTGGTGAAGATGTTGTAGAAACCGAAAAAAGGTTGTTTAGGGATGTCTTTTGTCCAGTCCGTCGTGATGTCGAATGCTTTGGGCGGCAGCGCGAAGTTGAAGTCGGTTTTGCCATAAGGCGTCTTGGTTGGCCAGGCGATCGTATAATCGGCCTTGCGCAAATAGTCGGTGAACAGAGGCGGCGGCTTGCGCAGCGTCGAACGCATGTGATGTGTGCCGATGCTGGTGGGATAGCGTCCGGTGATGAGGCCGGAACGACTGGGAGCGCAGACCGGCGCGTGCGTGAAACAGCGCGTGAAACGCACTCCCTGCGAAGCGAGCCGATCCATGTTCGGCGTGATGGCGTTGGCGTCGCCGTAACAGCCGAGTTCCGGTCCCATGTCCTCGCCGACAATCCACACAATGTTCGGAGGCCGGCGCGGGGCATCGGCCCGACAGGGCGAGACGGAAAAGAGGAACGCGATCGCCATGAGAAGGAAGCAGCGTATCGGCGGCATGCGGTTCTCCTTGGAGAATGAGGTTTTTTCATTTTACAAGGATGCCCGCACAAGGTATTGACGGAGAGAGCGTTTTTTCAACAGCGAAGTAATCCGCCAGCGTGGAAGGAAGGCGACCATGCAGCAGTATTTCGGGCGTGTCGGAATGATCGTCGCGTTGACGATGTTATTTTCGACGCCGGCGGGCCGATGCGCCGATGCGCCGGCGACGCGCCATCCCAATGTTCTGTTCCTGTTCAGCGACGATCAGCGGGCCGACACCATCGCGGCGCTGGGTAACCAGCACATTCGCACGCCGAACCTCGATCGTCTCGCCGGTGAAGGCACCGTTTGCACGCGAGCCTACTGCATGGGCGCAAAGCAAGGGGCCGTTTGTGTGCCGTCGCGCGCCATGCTGATGACAGGACGCACACTCTTCCGCGTCCATAGCGATTTCAAAGATCAACCAACGTGGCCGGAGGCGTTCCACAAGGCGGGCTATTCCACGTTCCTGACCGGCAAATGGCACAACGGGCCGCAATCCGCCCAACGTATCTTCGCCGAGGGACGCAGCGTTTTCTTCGGCGGTATGGGTGATCCTTACAAACTGCCGGTGTGTGACTTCAAGCCGCAAGGCGGCCTGACGGCCAAGAAGCCGAGTGGCAAACACTCCATCGCGTTGTTCGCCGATCGTGCCATCGAGTTTCTCCAGCGTCAAAAGGTCGAGCGGCCGTTTTTGTGCTACGTCGCCATGAATGCTCCACACGATCCGCGGCTTGCGCCGAAGGAATATCACGATCACTACAACGCCGCCAAGCCGCCGCTACCGGCAAACTTCCTGCCCGAACATCCCTTCAACAACGGCGACCTGACCGGCCGCGATGAACGCCTCGCTCCCTGGCCGCGCACGCCGGATGTCGTGCGCCAGCATCTCGCCGACTATTACGCTGCGATTAACTTCGTCGATACGCAGGTTGGTCGTATTCTCGCCGCGCTGAAGGCGAGCGGTCAGTACGACAACACGCTCATCGTTTTCACCAGCGATCACGGCTTGGCCATCGGTAGTCATGGGCTGATGGGCAAGCAAAACCTATACGATCATTCGATGCACGCGCCGCTGATCTTCGCCGGGCCAGGCGTGCCCAGGGGCAAGAAGACCGACGCCCTGTGTTACCTGCTCGACATTTATCCGACGCTCGGCGAGTTGGCCGGCGTGCCGGCACCCGACGGCAATGAGGGCAAAAGTCTGGTGCTCGTCTTCGCCGGCAAACGCGAGAAAATCCGCGACTCGATCTTCACGGCGTACCGCGACCTCCAGCGTGCGGTACGCGATGACCGTTGGAAACTGATCGTCTATCCCAAGATCAACAAGGTTCAATTGTTTGATCTGAAAAATGATCCAGCGGAACGAACCGATCTCGCGGCCGATAAAGCGCACGCGGCGGAAGTGACTCGCCTCACCAAGTTGTTGACGAACTGGCAGAAACGATCGGGGGACGCACAACCGTTGCGAAGCGACAAGCCGATGTCAGCAGAATTTGATTTCTCCACAGTGGAACCCAAGTCGAAGCGCTAGCCAATCCGTTCAACAACCCGCGCCATCAATGCGGGGAGCGTTGTCATTGGTTCTTTGAGGGGTAAGTTCAACTGCTGGAGTTGAAGCCGAGATGCCGGGGTGCGTCCATTTACCGAACGGTGTGCCGGAACCCGGATGCCGCGCACGGCCAACTTGACCACGCGCGACACTTCCAAATTTTCAAGGTCAGGACGATTGGCATGTGACGCTCGACAAACCAGAACGATATACGTTGACGGTGAAACCCAGGAAGAAGGCCACTGCGGCGATCATGGACCTGCGCGCGGTTATGCTGAAACGGGAGGTGAAGGGAAGGCCGTTCACCGCATCATTTCCGCTTTCGTTCATCCTGCTTGAAATCATCATCACCGAAGATCTTGATGGTCAGGATTTCGGAAGTGATGGAGCCAGGGTAGTAGCGTGTCACCTCGGTCGAAGTGAGCGCCGCTTTCCGCGAGGGCGTCAACACCACCTTGACGGGCACCTCGCCGACCCGGCCGCGCGCGAAGTCCCAGGCGGCACGCGGGGAGACGTAACCCCAGTGTGCCTTGCCTTGACGCAGCACCAGCGGATCGCACGGGTAGACTTTGCCGGTTTTCTGATCGTGCAAGGCGACATCGAAGCAGAGATCGATCGGCAGCGGCGTGGCGACATTCCAGAGTACCACAGCGAGGCCACCACGTTTCCCTCCGGGGCCAACCCAGGTGGTATTGGGCCGTCGTTCTTCCTCTAGCGGCATGCCGAAACGCCCAAGAGGCGGCTGTTCGTAGAAGTCGGATTCCTTCTTGCCAAAGCCGAAAGCCTTTCGCACCAGGCGCTCGGTAGCCGCGTCTTTCGGAGCGATCAGATCGTCGGGCGTATCGGCTGGAATCATCGAGAAGGAAATCTTCCGCGAGTGGATTCGGCCGGTGTACTTCTGGGTGCGGTGGATGAACTCGTACTCTAGTTCCAGGGAACAAGAGTGCTTGCCGATGGACAAGTCTTTTGTCTGTATCCAGCCGGTGCAAGCGATCATGCCCTCGTAGGGGTAAGGCTTGCCGTGGGGCTTGCCGTCGAGGAAATGGCTGGTCCGCGTCACGAAGCGGAACTTGCCTCCGGCTGGCCATTCGCTGTAGTCATATCGAGAGGAGTACCCCAGCGCGATGCTCGCATCGATTCCTCGTGGGTAGCGCGGGCGGGGCCGCGCTCCGACGACCAGGATGTGCCGGAGATACTCCTTAATCTGGACGGCCGTCATACTGTCCCAGGTGTGGAGGAAGGCGTTGGTCGCCCGCCGATGCAACGGGTCCTTGACGTCGGCGAGCAGGGAGAGGAGAAAATCCCCGGATCTCGGCTGATAATCCAGGATAGTCTGTTTCAACAATGCCGGAATGGGGGGTCTCGTCTCGTCCTTGATCTCGGGCATCGCGGCCAAGCCAGCGCGGATGTCGTCGCGGAAGCCGGCCAACTCATGGCGTAGGCGCGCAAGGCGGGAGCGTATCTCCGCATCTTCCTGCCGGCCGAGCCGATCGACGATAGGCAGGATGTCCACCCCCAACCGCAGCAGAGCCTTTTCCGCAGTCTCACGCCGCGCGAACTCGTCGTCGCCGAGTTGACGGACGAGCGCCTTGACCTGATCCTCGAAGGCGGGACGAGGCAAGGGATGTCCCTCACCCGTCGCTTTCTCAGGCGGCTTTGAAGACTTAACGGAGGTTGATTGTCGTACTGACTGCGTCTCATAGGTCAGGCCGGCCGTGCCTGCACCCACGACGCCGATCGCCAGAAGTACTCCTGCCGCGACCTTCAGTTTGCTCAGAAGCATGGCTTTCAACACCCCTTCCGCCGTGGCGATAGCGCGAGCCGCGAGGAGGCCGCCCGCTGCCGTTTGCCCCATCGCGTACCGCATCCCGGCCGCGATGGTGAGATCCACCAGCGTCGCCGGGAGAGAGGCGGACGCAGTCTCGGCCGACAGGGCGGCGGCCACGGTCGCTGCCGGAAGCGTCAGACCGCGCCGAGTCAGACTCCGCCGCAGAGCCTCCCGCGCGCGGGTCAGCCGGGAAGAGATCGTGCCTTCCGGGCAGCCGAGTTGCTTACTGGCCTCCCCATGCGTGAGACCTTCCACGCAGCACAGCACAAAACAGACACGCAACTTCTCCGGCAGACGGCTCACTTCCTCATCGAGAACGAACCGCAAATCGCGCCAGACGATTTCATCGGCATTCGATGGCGCCGGCGGGTCGAGGACGGGCTGCTCTTGCAGTCCATGCCGGCTCGCCGCGGCGCGGACGCGCAGCGCGGCGTGATAGGCGACCTTGTACAACCAACTGCCGACCGCCTGGCGCTTGCCGATGGAGCCGGCCTTGCGAATGAGCGCCAGAAAAGTGGCCTGAAAAGCGTCTTCGATGTCCTGGCTGCGAAAGAGCAGACGCCGGCAAACGCCGAGTACCGCCGGTCCGTGTCGGCGGACGAGCAACTCGAAGGCGGCCTCGTCTCGTTGGCTGATCCAGCGATCCAACAGTTCGGCGTCAGTCAACGCATCGCCGCCGGGGGGACCGATACGCCGCCGCAGCGATCGGAGGAAGTTGCTGAGTTGTGTGGCGGCCATGTGCCCCGCACTCCCAAAGGTTGTTCGCCCATCTCTACTATAATAGAGCCGGCGAAGACACCAACCTCTCCCTTTTTGTTGCCGAATAAAAATCCATCACGAAAACACGAAAGAAGAAAAACACGAAAAAACGTGGAATGGTCTTTTTCGGCTTTTCGTTCTTTCGTGTTTTCGCGATGAATTTCGAGCGCGGCTCGGCAAGGGGTTACAGCAGCGATTTCACCGCCTTGACAATATGTGCCGCGTCAATGCCGGCCGCACCCATAAGTTCGGCGGGCGTGCCGGAACCCGGCATGCCGCGCACCGCCAACTTGACCACCCGCGGCAGCGCTCCCGCTGCGGCATACGCTTCCAGCACGGCATCGCCCAGGCCGCCCTCAATCCAGTGGTCTTCGACCACCACCACCTTGCCGCCGGTATCCTTCGCCGCTTGCACCAGCGTCGCGCCGTCCATCGGCTTGACCGAATAAGCGTCGATCACGCGGATGGCGACGCCCTCGCCCTTGAGCGTGTCGGCAGCTTTCAGCGCCTCATGGACCGTGATGCCGGCGGCAACCACCGTTACCTTGTCCTGTGCCGACTGCTTGACCACTTTGCTGCCGCCCACGGGGAACTTCTCGCCGGACGGATAAATGATCGGCGTCTTCTCGCGCGTCGTTCGCAGATAAGAGATGCCTTTTAAGTCCACCATTTGGCCAATCAAGTGCGCGGTCTGGTTGGCGTCGCACGGATAAAGCACGGTGCTGTCGCACACAGCGCGCATCATGGCCAGGTCTTCCAGCGCCATCTGCGAGGGGCCGTCCTCGCCGATGCTGACGCCGGCGTGCGAACCGCTGAGATGAATGGTCGCGTTGGAAACCGACGCCATGCGAATCTGGTCGTAGGCGCGCGTGAAGAAGGCCGCGAACGTCGAGGCGAAGGCGCGTTTGCCCAACACGGCGAGACCGACCGCCGCGCCGAGCAACTGCTGCTCGGCGATGAACATCTCGAAGAAACGATCGGGATACGCCTTCTTGAACTCGTCGGCGTGCGTTGAGTTGGACACTTCACCATCCAGGGCCACGACATCGCTGCGCGATGCGCCCAGCGCGACGAGAGCATCACCATACGCCTTGCGTGTCGCTTCTTTTTTACCGACTTCGTAGGTGGGCAATTTCAACGGTTGCGGACCGGGACGGGACGCGGGTTGCTTGTCTTCCGGCTTGGGGCCGGTGACAGTCAAATGACGAACGCCACCGAGTTCGGCGAGGGCGGCTTTTTCCATGTCGGCCGGCAGCGCCTTGCCGTGCCAGCCGTCCTTGTTGACTACCTGCGAGAATCCGTGTCCCTTCTCGGTCTTGGCGATGAGGCAGGTCGGCTGTTCCTTCTGATTCATCGCCTCGGAGTAGGCGCGATCAATGGCGTCGAGATCGTGGCCATTCAGTTCGATGGCGTGCCAGCCAAAAGCGCGAGCGCGCGCGGCGTAGGCGGCGCTGTTCCAGCCAAGGTCCGTCTCGCCACGCTGACCGAGACGATTCATGTCGAGAATGCCGATCAAATTGTTGAGCTTGTAATACGACGCCTTATCGAACGCCTCCCAGATGGAACCTTCGGCCATCTCGCTATCGCCAAGGACGACCCAGACGCGATACGGCAATTTGTCGAGATATTTGCCGTTGAGCGCCATGCCGACGCCGATGGGCAATCCTTGACCGAGCGAGCCGGTGGCCACATCGACGTAGGGCAGAACGTGCGGATTGGGATGGCCTTGCAAGCGGCTACCGAACTTGCGCAGCGACAACAGTTCTTTGTCGTCGATCGCGCCGGCGGCCTTGAACATGGCGTAGAGCAGCGGGCAAGCGTGGCCCTTGCTGAAGATGAGGCGATCGTTCTGGGGCTTGTGAGGGTTAGCCCAATCGTAACGGAGATATTTCGCCATCAGCACGGCCATCAGGTCGGCGGCGGACATCGACGAGGTGGGGTGTCCCGAGCCGGCCGCCGTCGTGCAGCGGATGCTGTCCACGCGCAGCTGAGCGGCCAATTCTCGCAGATCGGTCATGAGGTACTCCTTCTTAATGCAGAATGCAGAATGCAGAATGCAGAATGACAAACACGGAATGGCGAACGGCCGGCGTAAGCCGGCTGGTTATTGGCCCGTACCAGCCGGCTTACGCCGGCCGTTCGCCCATAAAATTAGGGCCTCTTACGATTCACGATTGACGACATTGGGCGCCAACCAATGCCGGCCGTCGCGCGCCATGAGTTCATCGGATTCTTCCGGTCCCCAACTGCCGGCGGCATAATTGGGGAAATCCAGCGGCGGATGCTCGTTCCAGTTTGTGAGGATGGGCTGAACCACGGACCAGGCCGCCTCGACCTGATCGCCGCGCATGAACAGCGTGGCGTCGGCGCGGATCACATCGAGCAGCAGCGTCTCATACGCCTCCGGCGTCGGCGCCTGGAACGATTCCTTGTATGAAAACCGCATATGCACGGGACGCAGATGCAGCGATGGACCGGGTTGCTTGGCCTGGAACCGCAGTTGAATATCTTCCTCCGGCTGGATACGGACGACCAGGCGATTGGGCATCCAGTTGGCCGAAGCACTGGCTGGGAACGAACGATGCGGCACCGGCTGCAATTGAACGAAGATTTCCGAGACGCGCGCCGGCAGACGTTTACCGGTGCGCAGATAAAATGGCACATCCTGCCAGCGCCAGTTATCAACGTACAGCTTCACGGCGGCATACGTCTCGGTGGCCGAATCGCCGGGCACATCCGGTTCCTGTCGATAGGCCGGCACGGTTTGCCCCTTGTAATTGCCCATGCCGTACTGACCGCGGACGGCGCACTGCGATACCTGATCGGGCCGAATCGGACGAATGGCCTTGAGGACATCGGTTTTCTTGCTGCGCACCTCGTTGGCCTCGAACGAAACAGGCGGCTCCATCGCCACACAGCACAACACTTGCAGCAGGTGATTTTGAATCATGTCGCGCAGCGCGCCGGCGTGATCGTAGTAGCCGCCGCGATGCTCGACGCCGACTTCCTCGGCGACGGTGATTTGCACATGATTGATGTAACGCCGATTCCAGATGGGTTCGAGGAAGCTATTGGCGAAGCGCAGGGCGAGGATATTTTGCACCGTCTCTTTGCCAAGATAATGATCGATGCGATAAATCTGATCTTCGCGCATCTGGCTGCTGAGCTGGCGATCGAGAACGCGGGCCGACTCCAGATCGTGGCCGAACGGCTTCTCGATGACGAGCCGCGAGCGTTTCTCGTCGGCGAGCAGCTGGGCCTGGTTGAGTTGGCGCGCGATGGTCTCGATCATGCGCGGCGAAGTGGCCAGGTAGAAAATGTGGTGGGCCTGCGCTTGCCAATCCTTGTCCCACTTGCCGAGGCGTTCGCTGAGTTTGGCGTAGGAATCGCCGGCCGTGAAGTCGGCGGACAGATAGCTCAAATGCGGAGCGAAACGGTTCCATTCCTGGTCGGCCGTCTTGCCGCGGCGCGAGAACTCATCGACGCCCTCGCGGAGTTTCTGACGATAGGCGTCGTCGTTCATTTCCAGGCGATCGATGCCGAGGATGGCGAAGTTTTCCGGCAGCCATTTATCGAGAAAGAGGTTGTAGAGCGCGGGGATGAGCTTGCGATGCGTCAGATCGCCGCCGCCGCCGAAGATCACCACCGCTGTCGATTCCAGATGATTGCGCGAATCCATCAATGTCTCCTGCTGTGCCATCGTTGGCGCTTTGGACGCAGCGCCTGGGCCGTTGGAGTCATGATATGGTTGGGACGGCGCGGAAGCCGCAGGAATCGCGCGGTTTTCTTGTCGTGCAGCCGCGTGGCTTGCGTTTCGCGCGTTTACGTTTCGCGCGAAACGCAAGCTACACGGCTACACGATAAGGATGGATCAGTCCTGGGCGACGCCCTGGTTGAGAAGTTTCACGAGGGCGGAACTGATGTCCATGCCGGGCGCGGCGTACATGGGCATGAGAGCCCCAGTATTTAGCTTACGTGCGATGTTCTGCACGCTCTCGCAATCCTCTTTGGTGGTGGCGTCGTTGTAGTGCAGCACCAGATCGAAATCATGCGCGATGGCGTAGCGCTTGGCGGCCTCTTCCACATCCAGGAAGAGAATCTTCATCTCCTTATCGCTCTTCTTGCCAATGGCTTTCTTGGCCTTTTCGTCGTTGTCCTCCTTCTCGCGCTGGACCGTCTTCAGTGCCCCGTCGATGTCCTCTGCGTTGGCAGGCAAAATAGTCGAGCTTTGCTTGCGCTGTTTCAGTTTGTCGGCCTTCGCACGCAGTTTCCTCTCGCGTTCTTGAAAGGGTTCAACGGCCTTTTTAAGGTCTTCCTGGAAAGTCTTGTATTTATCGTAGTTCTTGATGACGAAGGTCAGGTTGACGATGGCGATGCGGGTGCGTGGCATTTCCGTCTTCGCTGCTTTCGCCGGCTTTTGTTCCTTATTCTCGGCCCACAAACGACCCGCGCCGATCACCACGGCTAGAGCCACCACGACACTCCCCATCCACAACATTGCTCGCATGGTCCTTCTCCTTGGAAAAAGCATTTTCAAAATGTCAAGTCTCCAATGCAAATCGTCCTTCTGGACGACCTGGTCATTTATTGCGCGGCATCTTTGTTTCGGTTGAGCAGTTCGATGATGTCCTTGCTGATGTCGATGCCGGGAGCGGAATAGATGGGCAGGAATCCCTCGGTCTTCAACTTGCGTGCAATGTTCTGCACGCAGTTCATGTCTTCTTCCGTGGTGGCGTCGTTGTAGTGCAACAGCAGGTCGAAATCATGCGCGATGGCGTAGCGCTTGGCCGCCTCTTCCACATCCAGGAAGAGGGCTTTCATCGCTTCATCGTTCTTCTTGCCAACGGCTTTCCGGGCCTTCGTGTCGAGATCCTCCTTCTTCCGCCGAAGTTCCTTCGCTTGCTCCTCATATTCCTCACGCGATATCGGCTGCGCCGCATTGGCCGCTTCCTCGAACTTTTTCTGTAGAGCCTCGGCTTTTTGCCGCAGGTGTAGTTCCTTACGCAGGAAGGGGTCAACGACCTTCTTTATCTCTTCCTGGAAGTACTTGTACTTGTCGTAGTTTTTGATGACGGCGGTGAGATTGAGGAGCGCCACGCGCGTGCGCGGCACCGGCTTGGCCAGCTTTTGTTCCTTGCTCTCGGCCCACAAGCGACCGGCACCGATCAGCGCCGCCAAGATGAGTACGAGACTGCCCGCCCGGAACATTGCTCGCATGGTCCTACTCCTTGGAATAGAGCAACATCAGATCCTTTGATGCCTACATGTCCTACGGAACGGCGCAGTCTACCTTCGTTGCGGCAATGGCGTCAATGTGACTAACTTGCGCCCTTCGTTTACCCTTCTTGCTCTGACAGAACCGTGCGAGGCAATCTCGCCCGAATGAGCCGCCAATACCTGGGCAAAATGTCATTCATCTTGTATGCTGCTCAGACGACGGTTGATAACATTCCCTCCCCAATCAGCTTGGACGCTGCCCATGTCATCCATCCTGATCTGTAGCCGAGGCCATCGCTGGCAAGCTGAGTCTTCCGCATCGGCGCAAGAATCGAGCCTCTGTCCCGTGTGCGGCTCGCGCGTTGAGGCGGAGCCTTCGTCGGACTTGGGATCGGCTACGAGCTTGCCGCAGAAGACCGTTCCGCTAACGAGGAACGGAGCGGGTGCTGACGGAAACCTGCCTGCGGTGGCCGGCTATGAACTGCTCGGCGTGTTGGGGCGAGGCGGGATGGGAATCGTCTACAAGGCTCGTCAGAAGGGGCTTAACCGCCTCGTCGCTCTCAAAATGATCCTGAGCGGCGCGCACGCCGCACCGGAGGAACGTGCGCGCTTTCGCCGTGAGGCCGAGGTGGTGGCCCGCATGCAGCATCCCAACGTCGTGCAGATCCACGACATTGGCGAACAAGACGGCTGCTGTTTTTTCTCTCAGGAGTTGGTGGAAGGAGGCAGCCTTGCGCAACGACTCGGTGGCACTCCGCGGCCCGCTCACGAGGCGGCCCAACTACTCCTCGTCCTGGCTCAGACGGTCCACGCGGCCCACGAACGAAGTATCGTCCACCGGGATTTGAAGCCGGGAAACATCCTCCTGACCGGTGGGCCGGATACGCCCCTGGGACAATGTATCCCCAAGGTCGCCGACTTTGGCCTGGCCAAACCTCTGGACCAGGATGGAGAACAGACGCGGATCGGCGATCTTCTGGGAACGCCAAGCTACATGGCTCCCGAGCAGGCCGTGGGCGATCTTCGCAAGATCGGTCCTCAGACCGATGTGTATGCCCTGGGTGCCATCCTCTATGAGATGTTGACCGGCCGACCGCCCTTCCGCGGGCCTACCGGACTGGACACGCTGGAGCAAGTGCGCACGCAGGAGCCGGTCGCGCCGCGCCGCCTTCAACCGAAGGTGCCGCGCGATTTGGAGATCATCTGCCTGACCTGCCTGGAGAAAGAGCCGGCCCGGCGCTACGCCAGCGCCGCGGCTTTGGCCGACGACTTGCGACGCTTCCTGAATGCGGAACCCATCCAGGCTCGTGCCGCCAATTGGGGTATCCGCGCCTGGCTGTGGAGTTGCCGCCTCGAACGCATCCGCGATGCCGGCGCCTTCATGGTCTTTCTCGGCGTGGTGCTGACGGCTTGGTGTCTGTGTGGCCTGGTGTTGCTGACCCTGGATAAGCTACGGCCCGAGCAACCCGCGCATCTGGTGCGTTATCTCCTCGGCGCTATCACCGGGTTCTACCTTCCGATGATCCTGATCGGCTCGCGTACCATCGCGCGGCGACTGTGGGCATTGTGGGCCGGCGCTCTGCTCTCGTTGGTTATCGTGGCCCTGTTCATCGCCTATTTCGCGGGCTACCGGATCGACATGGGCGGCGTGTACAATGAACTCGATCCGGCAATGGACCTCGCCGTCAACACCATGCTGCTGATCCTCTTCGCCATCCAGTTTGGGACGTACTTCCTGGCTCTCGTCGCCTATTACGCCAATCGCGGCTCCTTGCGTTGGTCGCGGAGACGCCCCGTATGACTGTAGTAGGTGCCGCGAGCCGAGCGGCACGGTTTGGGTAGGTGCCGCGAGCCGAGCGGCACTTATGAGGTCAAAGTCCGGCTCGGCTCGCCGGACCTACTAACATCACCTATCCCGCTCAGATACGTCATCGAGACGCCGGCATAAGGCTGCATCCCTGATCCCGTTCGTCTTCCTTTCTGTTGCACTCTGCTTTCAGCGTGGATATGGTTAATGCTCGCAACAAACTATCGCATTGGTTCTCGCCCATCCTCATGGGCATGGTGGATCCGCCTACCCGGGCAAGGGCGCCCCATCCACTGCTTTCCTGATCCCGCCCGGATTGAGGAAGACTCATGAAACGAGATAGAATCCGCTTGGTTCTCGAAGAGTTGGAATGCCGCGCTCTCCTATCGGCCAGCGTTGTGCCGGTCGAGCCGATGCTCGGTTCGGAGGCGACGCACGACGCGCTTCATGCCGCGAAGCATGTGTCCTCGGAGCATCAAACCCCCAAGGCGATCCCCGCCATCCACTCGCAGGCCAAACAAGGCAGGACTTCGTCCAGCCCCACGGCCCTCAATCCGGCATGGTTTACGCCGGATCAGATTCGCCAGGCTTACGGCTTCAGTCAAGTGCCGGCCTTCAACGATCCCAATATCCCCAATGATTACAACAATACCGCTGGCAAAGGCCAGACCATCGCCATCGTCGATGTCTACGACGATCCGAACATCTTGAGCGACGCCAACGTCTTCAGCCGTCAATTCGGCTTGCCTCAGTTCAATACGGGGCAAACCAACTCGCCGACCTTCGTCAAGCTCAATGAGAACAACCAGGAGATCACGAATGAACCCGCGGGGGTTCCGCATCCGCAGACCAATTCCGCCTGGTCGAGTGAGATCTCGCTCGATGTCGAATGGGCGCACGCCATCGCTCCGCAAGCGAACATCGTGCTGGTGGAGGCCAACTCCAGTTCGACCAGCGACGTGTTCAAGGCGATGGACACGGCTCGGAACTATCCGGGAGTCAGCGTGGTGTCCATGAGTTGGGGTTATTGGGAGGGGGCCAACTACATGCGGTCAAACATGCCCGGCGACGATGCCGCGCATCTGCCCATACCAACGCCCTCCAATCCCGTTGCCCCGATCACGTATGTGGCCGCGACGCTGGACAATGGCTCCTCCCCCTACGAAAACAATGTCTACTGGCCCGCTATCTCGCCGAACGTGGTGGGGGTGGGCGGAACCGTGCTGACCCTGAAAAATGGCGGCTACGGCAGTGAAACCGGCTGGGCCTATAGCACCGGAGGAATCAGCAAATACGAACCGGAGCCTGGGTATCAGAATAAGGTGCTTCCCCAAAGCACCATGCGCGGCAACCCGGATGTGTCCTATGCCGCCACCAACTTCGCCGCCTACGACACGGTGGGCACCTATCACGGTTGGTTCCAGGCTGGAGGCACGAGCGCGGGCACCCCTCAGTGGGCCGCCCTGATTGCTCTCGCCGATCAGGAGCGCGGGGCACCCCTCAATTCAACCCAGACCTTGGACGCTCTTTACCAACTCGCCGGCAACCCCTCCGACTTCAACGACATCCTGACGGGAAGCAATGGGGCGTATCAGGCCGGCACAGGCTACGATCTGGTCACGGGCCTTGGCACGCCGGTAGCCAACCAACTAATCCAGGACCTGGCCAACTATTCGGGAAGCTAGCGCTTAGGGCTTCTGGACAACCTCCTGCCATCTCGCAGCGCCAGCAAGGGTAAGTCTTTCCCTTGCTGGCGCTGCGGGATGGCAGGGGGTTGTCCGGTAACTCTTAGCGCAGAATGTCCTCAATCACCTTCCCGCTCGTCTCCGTGAGCCGTTCATCGCGGCCATCGTGCAGGAACGTCAATTTCTTGTGATCCAGGCCGAGTAGATGCAGGATCGTCGCATGAATGTCGTGAATGTGGGCCGGCTTTTCGACGGCGTACAGGCCAATCTCATCGGTGGTGCCGTGGACGATGCCGCCCTTGACGCCGCCGCCGGCCATCCACATGGTGAAGCCGAACGGATTGTGATCGCGGCCGTTGCCGCTTTCACTCATCGGCGTGCGACCGAACTCGCCGCCCCAGACGACTAGCGTTGAATCGAGCAAACCGCGACGCTGCAAATCCTTTAGCAAGCCAGCGATGGGCCGGTCGCTCTCAAGGCAAGACTGGGCATGATTCTTATCCAGATCGCTGTGCGCATCCCACTTGCTGCCCGAACCCATGTACAACTGCACGAAACGCACGCCGCGCTCGACGAGTCGCCGAGCCAGCAGACAGTTACGGCCATTGCGCGCCGTCTCCGGGCGGTCCATACCGTACAGCCGTTGCGTCTGGGCGGTTTCACCGGACAGATCGACCGCGTCGGGCGCGCTCGACTGCATGCGATAGGCCAACTCGTACGCGGCAATCCGCGCCTCGACCGAATCGTTCGTCTCGCGGCGGTCGGAGTAGCGCCTATTCAACTCGTTGATGTAGTCTACCTTGGAGCGCTGCCGTGCTTCCGCGACGTTGGCGGGTGGGTTGGCGTACAGGATCGGCGTCTTGCCCGGCGTGAACTTGGTGCCTTGATAGGTGGCCGGCATGAAGCCGGTACTCCAGTTGCGGTCGCCGCCGGGCGGATCATTGTCATAGTCGGTGAGAATAACGAAGCCGGGCAAGTTGTCGCACGCGGTCCCCAGGCCATACAGCGACCACGCCCCCAGCGCCGGCCGACCTGGACGGAGGCTGCCGGTGTTCATCTGCGACACGCTGGCCACATGCGTTTGTCCGTCGGCCCGGCAACTGCGGATCACGGCGAGATCGTCCACACAGCCGGCGATTTCCGGATACCAATCGCTGACCCATAGGCCGGACTTGCCGTGCTGCTTGAACTTGCGGGCCGACTCCAGCAGCGGCGTATTGGCCGTGCTGCCCATCGCCGTCATCGGCCTGGGGAAGCTGGCCGGCAGCGGTTTGCCGGCCAATTTCTTCAGCTGCGGTTTGGGATCGAACAGATCGAGATGGCTGGGACCGCCATCCATGAAACAGAAGATCACACTGCGGGCGCGAGCGGGAAGGTGGGGCGGACGCGGAGCCAAGGGATTCACCACGGCGCAGCGCGCGGCGGTTCCAGCCGACGCCTCACGCGCCAACAAGGCGGCGAGGGCCAGTCCACCGAAACCGGCACCGGCACACCGGAGAAACTCACGGCGCGAAGTGGGCGTGGCGATGTGGCTACGTTGAGGGAGAAGAGAGGGAATCATGGTATCCATCAATCGGGAGACAGCGGCGACCAGGAACGGGCGGAACACTCCGATCTTTCTCCCCTCTCCCCTGTACTCGGGGGAGAGGGGTTGGGGGTGAGGGGGAAGAACCACCCCCTCACCCCCAACCCCTCTCCCCCGAGTACAAGGGAGAGGGGAGTATGCGGAACACTCATTCCACGTCGAGAAACTCCGCGGAATTCAGCAACGCATGACAAAAATCCACCACGGCAGCGGCGAAAGGCGCATCCAAGCCCTGCGGCTTCGGCTCCGGCTGGGCCTCGCGGCCTGGATCACCTTTGGACGCGATCACACGAGCCTGACGTTCTAAAAACTTCTCGGCCAGCGCGATTTCGTCGCGGTCGGCCTCACGACTAAACACACGCCGATACGCGGCGCGAATCAGCGAGCGAGCGTCGCGGCCGTGCGCCGCCAGCAGGACGCCGCTCAGATGGCGAGCCTGCGTCAGCGTGAACTCGCCGTTGAGCATCGCCAACGCCTGCGGCGCCGTGATTGTCGTGGCACGGGTAGGACAGCTATTCACCCGGTCGGGTTGATCGAAGGCAGCAAACAGCGGATAGGCGAAGTTGCGCTTGGCCAGCACGTAGATCGAGCGCCGGTTACGGTCCACGAGCCGTTCATCCGCGTCCCAAGAGTAGCCGTTCTCCGCCACGACAGCGGGCAATTCCGGGCAATTGCTGGGACCGTGCATGCGCGGATTGAGTTGTCCCGAGACTTGCAGCACGGCATCGCGGATCGCCTCCGCCTCGCGCCGCTTGATCCGTGCGTGCCAGAGCAGTTTGTTCTCGGGATCGACTTGCCCCGCCTTCGCCATCGTGGGGTTGCGGCCGGGCGACGATGCTTGCCGATACGTGGCCGAGGTGACAATCAGCCGATGCAGCGCCTTGAGCTTCCAACCCTGACGCACTAACTCGGTCGCCAGATAGTCAAGCAGTTCGGGGTGCGTCGGCTTATCGCCCATCACGCCGAAGTCGTTCGGCGTCGCCACGATGCCCACGCCCAAATGATGTTGCCAGAGACGATTGACGATGACGCGGCTGGTGAGCGGGTGATCGGGTCGGCACAACCACTGAGCCAGGTCCGCTCTCCGCTGCTCTTTGTCCGGTTTGGCGGGCAGCGGAGGCCGGACAGCGGAAGGCAGACAGCAACACTCCGGGAAGCCCGGCTGCACCCGCTCGCGCGGTTTGCGATAATTGCCCGTGCCCAGTCGATGCGTCGCGGGCGGCTCACGATCAATGTCGGCCACGCCCATCGCCACCGGCAAAGGCTCCGGTTTGATCGCATCAAAGGCGGCGATTTTCTTCTGCAAATCGTCGTAGATCGCCCGCTGCTCCTTCGACAAGCGGCGATAGGCGCGGAGATAACGCCGATCGATTTGCTTGCCCGCCAGCGCCGCCAACTGATGTTGTAACGGCGTCCGTTTGTCCGCCGACGCGGTTAGTGCGTGCTGAGTTTCGATGTCGAACGTCACCACGAGTTCCGCGAAGATTTCCTTGCGCGGAGCAACGAGCAAAGCCTCGCACCGCGCCCGCAATGCGCGCGTCGCCTCTTCCCACTTCGCCAGCCGACGCTGATAGCGGCCCCGCTCTTCCGTCGATGCCAGTGTCAAATCGTCGCGCTGCATCAACGGCGTGAAGAACGCTTGCAGGCGGTAATAATCGCGCTGACTGATCGGATCGAACTTATGATCGTGACAGCGTGCGCAACCGACCGTCAGGCCCAGGAAACTGCTGCCGAACACATCGGTAACGTCGTCGAGAATATCCTGGCGCACGAGACGATAATTCGAGCCGTTGGATTCCTCCGGGTGCAGCCGATAGAAGCCGGTGGCGATGAGCGCATCGGGATTGTCCGGCTCTAACTCGTCGCCCGCCAACTGCTGGCTCAGAAAGCGATCGTAGGGCAGATCGTTGTTACAGGCACGGATGACGTAATCGCGGTAGCGATAGGCTTCGGGGCGCAGCCTGTCGAGCTTGAAGCCCTCGGTTTCGGCGAAGCGAACCACATCGAGCCAGTGCTGCGCCCAGCGTTCGCCGAAATGGGGCGAGCGAAGCAGGCGATCGACCAGCCGTTCGTACGCATCGGGAGCCTTATCCGCGAGGAATGCCTCGCGCTCGGCCGGCGTAGGCAGCAGGCCCGTCAGATCGAATGTCACACGGCGCAGCAGCGTGAGTTTGTCGGCCGGCGGGTTCGGCCGCAGTCCGGCTTTCTCCAGCGGAGCCAGCACGAACGCATCAAGGGGATTGTGCATCCAGCTTTTGAGCTGAACTGGGGGAATCGCCGGTCGTTTCAGCGGAACAAAGGGCCAGTCGGGGGCCGATGGCTCCGCAGCCCGGCTAGGTACGGCGAGCGCACCAAGCAGCAAGACTGCTATCAGAAGAAAAAGCCAGTAATGTCGGGGGCGAATACGGCAGCGAATCATGGATGCGGCCCATGCTCAATCAGCGGTCCGCGGAGACCGCAGGCGGCGGCGCGGGGCGCGCCAACCGGCACCTTGCCTGCCACCGGGCGGTTTCATGCATCCGTGCACACGGCCAGCCGGCCAGGCACACTCTCCAAAGTAGGTAACAACCACGAGACGGCGATGCACCCAGATCCGGGTCGTCTCTGACAAATGGATCAAGCGCGTCGGTCACACATAGAAGGCAGGAATCGATTGCGGGACGATGGTATCGCCCTGACCGCCACGTCACTGTGGGTTCACCCCCATAGAAGAGCGAAATGGGAGTAATCGGTCCGGTCGCCCAACTTATTCCAGTGTAGTGGGATAGTGGTCCACTTGCAATGGGGGTAATGAAGAGAATGAGAGAAGGACGGATACGGAGCAGTGAAAATCGCGCGGATGTAAGGATCGGGTAAATTGCGGAACTGAACGAGTGCGGCATGCGGTAGGTCCGGCGAGCCGAGCCGGACTGCGACGCCGTGCCGCTCGGCTCGCGGCACCTACTGCAAGTAGGTCCGGCGAGCCGAGCCGGACGCGAAGCCGTGCCGCTCGGCTCGCGGCACCTACCGCATGGCGTCAGAGTCTCTCAGGCGGAGGTAGCCACCAAAGCCTCTTCCTCTGGCCCTTGCTGGCTCACATGGAGGATCGTTGTGAGATGGGTAACGGTGAAGAGTTCGTAGAGGAAATCGCTGACATTGTGTAACCGCAATCGACCGCCCGTCGCCCGTACTCTCTTGTGCAGAGCCAGAAACAGCCCCAACCCGCTGCTGGTCAGGTATTCCAGGCAGCCCAGATCCACGCACAGGTCCGATTCCTTGCGGTTCTCGACCAGGTCAAACAGTCGCGAGCGGACAAGCTCGATGTCCGATTCCGTCAGACTCGTGATGTTCAACCGGGCGCGCGTCACGTTCCCCAATGTTTCCTCTTCGAGCAAACGATTCGCCGTCAACGACATTATTGTAATCCTCTTTTCGGTTCGGGTAGGGAGCATCCCCCTTTGTCATTGGGGAGCAACCGGATTAAAAGAAGGTCTTCCGTAACGATCAGGTGGGCCGGCGGTGGGGAGCTAATCAAATCAGGGAAATTGTAGGATCAAAAGAAGACATAGTCAAGCGACCGCCCGCCAAGAAGTTGGAGACTCGGAGGCGGCCCGGAGATTTTCAAGCGGGGTCTGAGGTGGATCGATCCGAGCCAATACCTTAGAATAAGGCAAAGTTGGTTTCTCACATGGAGAGCATGGATTATGTTCCGCCTCAACCTGGGTTCGACGCCGCGATACTGCGACGGCATGAGCCGGCGTAGTTTCCTACAGCTTGGCGTGGCTGGCATGGCCGGCGTGAGCTTGCCGCATCTGTTGCAAGCCAAGGCGCACTCGGCCGAAAAGACCGGCTCGACGAAGAACACCTCGGTCATCTTGCTTTGGCTGGATGGCGGGCCTGGCCACATGGATCTCTACGACATGAAGCCGGATGCCCCCGCCGAGTACCGCGGCATTTGGAAGCCGATCCGCAGCCGCGTCCCCGGCATGGACGTTACCGAGATGTTTCCCAAGCAGGCCAAGATCACCGATAAATTCTCCATCGTGCGTTCGCTGCATCACGATACCGGCGATCACTTCGCGGCCGGCCACCGCATGATTACCACCAAGGACATGGGCGTCAGCGGCGCCAATAACGAACAAAAGTTCCCCGGCATCGGTGCCATTGTCTCGCGTGAGGTGGGCGCGCGGCGTCCCGGCATGCCGGCCTACGTCGGCGTTCCGTCCATCTACAGCATCGGCATCACGCCCGGTTACTGGGGCGGCCACATGCTCGGCGCCCAGTATAACCCTTTCCAGACTAAAAGCGACCCGAATAGTCCCTCTTTCGCCGTTCCCAACTTGAACCTTGCCAAGGGGCTGACGGTCGAGCGCTTGGAGGATCGCCGTTCGCTGGCGCGTCACTTTGATGCCAGCCGTCGCAGTCTCGATCGGATGCCGGAGGCGAGGGCGATGAACAAATTCGAGCGCGAGGCGTTCGAGTTTGTCAGCGGCCAAGCGGCGCGGCAAGCCTTCGACATCAACAAGGAAGACCCGCGCTTGCGCGATCAGTACGGTCGCCATAGCTGGGGACAGAGTACATTGCTGGCGCGCCGGCTGGTCGAGGCGGGCAGCACATTCGTCAGCGTCCTATTCGGCGGTTGGGACCACCACTGGGATCTCAAGGCGGGCATGGAGCGCTATTTGCCGATGGTAGACAGCTGCGTATCGGCGCTGTTCCGCGACCTCGATGATCGCGGCCTGCTGGAGACGACTCTGGTAGTTCTGTGCGGCGAGTTCAGTCGCACACCGAAGATGAACAACGGCGGCAACGGCGGTGCGCCGGGAAGCATGGGCACGCCGGGCCGCGATCACTGGGGCAACTCGATGTTTTGTCTGCTGGGCGGCGGCGGCGTCAAGGGCGGTCAGATTGTCGGTTCGACGGATCGGCTGGGCACCCGACCGAACTCGCGGCCGCTGGTGCCGGCCAACATCCACGCGACCATCTATCAGGTTCTCGGCATCGATCCCAAGTTGCAGTTGCTTGAGCCGACCGGCCGGCCGGTCGCCGTTCTCGACGATCCGACGCCGATCCACGAATTGCTGTGAGGCATCAGGGCAAGCAGGAACCACATTCAACGGCTGATGGGAATACGGGTATGATGCCCGTATTCCCATCAGCCGTTTCAGGAACAATGATAATTAGGCCTACACCATGAAGGCGTATTCCGACCGGTCGTTGTCGTCCCGTCCTTGATGGTGACTGTCATCAGTTCGACAGGTTGACGCCATATCGCTGGGCACCGTCGCAGTAGCCGTACTGTACCTGCCTTACTTGGGACCATCTCCGCCATTGATCTGCTGACGCAGTGCCAGTTTCGGCAGTCGTCCGGCGTTGGTGAGTGCGCGTTTCATCGGAAACTTAAGGAGTTTCTAGAGTAGCGTAGAGCGTCACCCTTTTCCCCCCCTTTTCCCCCCATTTTCCCCTTGAGAATAACTTGTTCGGCGAAGGAGGACGTGCGTGGCGTGCGCCGACGGCTCCTGGTATTGTTGTGATGAGGCCTTCCCCGGGTGACATGGCTGGTGATAAGGAGCAATCCGAATGGTCCAGCGGACTTCGGCGGCAACGGCTGCCTTGTACGAAGTGGACGAGACGGCTTGGCTGGAAGCAACGGCCGAGCTAATTCGTCAGGGGCAGTTGGATGCAGTGGAGCTAAACACCCTGGCAGAGTACCTAACGGACATGGCGAAGCGAGACCGCCGAGAGGTGTACAGCCGACTGGTCGTGTTACTGGCTCATCTGCTGAAATGGGACTACCAGCCGGATCGCCGTTCGGGGTCATGGCAAGGAACCATTCTGGAGCAGCAGCGCGAGTTGCGTCAACTCCTGGAGAGCGGCACCCTCCGAAACCATGCCGCCACAGTGTTTGCCGCTACATATGCGGACGCTCGAAAGCAAGCTGCGGCGGAGAGCGGATTGGTACGCGGGACGTTTCCAGAGGAGTGTCCTTGGGACTTGGACGGCGCGCTCGCTGACCGTGGAGAAGGCACCGAGCAAGACACTGGAGACCGGCCACGCGAATAACGCCCATGCGCGTCATTGCGTCTTTCTCCGCGTGAGTTGGCTTCTCCACTTCTGACCGTCGTTATAAGTCAGTCTCGATTGACGTATTGTTCACGGGCAGGGATGTAGTAGAGGCTCATGCTGCTTTGCTACGGCGACAGGACGCCCCGTAGGATGCCGCAGGACACTCCCTAGAACGGTCCGTTCTTAACCACTCCTTTTCTCCATTCCGCCGCGTAGCAGCGCTTCGAGGTGGAAGGTGCGCACCAGAGCCAGACCCACTTCACGCAGACTCTCCTCGTGCAATGTAGTAGCCGGCCACAAACAACAATCGCGCGGAGTGTGTGCGTTGTGAGGAAAAAACAGTACGAGCCTCTCCTGAAGGAAAGGGAAATACCAGCCGGGACTTGATGAAAATGGGTAGCTCAGTGAAAATGGTTAAAGAGGAGGGTGACACGTCTCGATCGGAACATTCCTCCTTTTTCCCCAACAACACGGTGGTTTCCCGTGAAAAAGCTCTTGGTTGTCCTGATTCTGCTCGGTTTGACTTTGGTGGGAGGAGCCTACTGGCTCCGCGGCCGCCGGCAAGCGAAAGTGGAACCGATCGCGTACACGGTCGCGGCGGTCGAGACTGGCACGCTCGACGACGTGGTCAGCGCCACCGGGTTGGTGCGGCCGCGCGAAGTGTTCGTGGTCGGCTCGGAACTGCCGGGCAAAGTGGTGGCGGTGCTGGCGGATTTCAATCAGATTGTCGCGGAAGGCGATGTGCTGCTGCGTTTGGATGATCGCATGGCGAAGGAACGTCTCCAACAAGCCGAGACGGCCATCAAGCTGGCGCGGGTCGGCATCAAGCAGGCGGAATCGAATCGCGATACCGTCGAAAAGGCGGTGAAACGTCTGCGCGCGATGTCGGATGAAGTTCGCAACCAATCGGATCTCGATCTCGCCGAAGGGAAGTTGCGAGCCGCTGAGGTGACGGTCGAAGCAGCGCGGCTCAAACTCCAGGAGGCCGAGGACGGCAAACGACAGGCGGAGTTGGGGCTGCGGCTGACGATCGTTCGGGCACCCATTCTCGAAGACACCGTCACGTCGGCCGCGACCACTCCGCCATCCAATCATCCGGGAACCGGGACACTCTCCGAAGGAGGCACGCCGTCGCGCCCGCGCCGCTCCTTCGTCGTGTTGGAGCGTAAGGTGTCGCTCAACCAGATGATTGCTCCGCCCTTGCAAGGCCATCTGTTCACGCTGGCCGCCGATCTCGACCGCATGCGCGTGATGGCCCAGGTAGGCGAGGGCGACATCGAGAAGGTACGTCGCGGGATGCCGGCACGCTTTACCGTCTCCGGCGCGGGTGAGGATTCGCGGAAATATATCGGCAAAGTCGAGGACATTCATCTGGTGCCCGCCAATGAACACGGGGCCGTGTACTACAAGGTGCTTATCGACGTGGGCAATGAGCGCGATAAGGCGACGAGAGAATGGCTATTGCGTCCGGGCCTGACGGCGTCCGTGGACATCATCCGGCGAGCGCATCCTTCGGCCTGGAAACTGCCGACGGCCGCGCTCAACTTCGAGCCGCCCGCCGCGCAACAAACCGAGGCCGCCCGCGCCAAGTTGGCTCGCTTGCCGAACGTCGCGAACCACGATCAATGGCAGACCGTGTGGATTATCGGCGAAGACAGCAAACCCTGGCCGGTTTTCGTCCGCACCGGGGGTAAAAATGCTCGCGGCGAGAGGGGCATTCAGGACGGACAGTTCACGGAGATTCTCGAATGGGATGCGGAATGGAAGCCGGCGCCCAGGCCAGGCCAGGCCGCGGCGATCCAGGTCATCATCGGAATGCCGGCGCCGAAAAAAGGGCTATTCAGTATCCCGAATATCAAGTTTTAGGAAAGACGCCGGAAGGGGCTTTATCCTCAAAGTGAGGCAGGAATAGGAAGGACAGCCATGCCGCCCACCATCGAATTGGAGAACATCGCCAAGGTTTACCAGACCGGGACGGTTCAGGTCCATGCCCTGCGAGGCGTGTCGCTGACCATTGATGCCGGCGAGTTTGTCGCCATCATCGGCACGAGCGGCTCGGGCAAATCGACGCTGATGAACCTGCTTGGCTGTCTCGATCGTCCGACTTCCGGCTTCTACCGCTTCGAGGGGCAGGATGTGGGCCGGTTGAGTCGGACGGCACTGGCGCGGCTGCGCAATCACAAATTGGGCTTTGTGTTCCAGGGTTTCAATTTGCTCAATCGCCACAGCGCGGTCGAAAACGTCGAACTGCCGTTGCTCTACGCGGGCGTGTCTGCTCGACAGCGCCGCGCCCGCGCCCTGGAGATGCTGAAATTGGTGGGCTTGGCCGAGCGCGTTCATCATGTGCCGAGCGAACTGTCCGGCGGCCAGCAACAGCGGGTGGCCATCGCCCGCGCCCTCATCAATCGGCCCCAAGTGCTGCTGGCCGATGAACCAACCGGCAATCTCGATTCGCGCACCGGCGAGGAGATCCTGACCGAGTTCCAGCGTCTCAACCGGGAACTAAAACAAACGATCATCCTGGTGACACACGATCCGTCCATCGCCAAATGGGCGGCGCGTTTGGTGACGGTGCGCGATGGTTGCATCGCCAGCGATGTTGTCGCGGAACCGGCCCGCACCATCACGGAAACGCCCGCGTCATCCCCCATTCGACCGTCTAGTAACAATGCTCCGCGCGAAGCGCATTTGGTTGTGTGAAAGGTTGTCTTCAAGGCGCTAACACAATGAATGGCCAGCCCGCAACGCCAGCAAGGGATCGTCCCTTGC
>DATNCY010000358.1:0-29268 GCA_035553375.1 Gemmataceae bacterium | reverse complement strand
TTTGCCGTGCGCGGCGCCGTCTGTCAGGGCCGGCAACGCGCGGCGGCGATCGACGAGGGCAAGGTGCGTCGTCTGGCGGCTCTCCTGAACGAGGAGGATGTCTGAAACTGCTGATGCGAAGGATCGCTTTCGAGTATCCCTCCTTTTCCACGGTCGCGATTTGACTATCGTTATTCAAGGTCTACACTTACATATTACGCATCCTTCATGTTCGCATGATCCTAAAACCTCCCCTTTCCGATTGGCGAAGGCATGCGAGGTCATTCCGCCGAGACTGGATTTTCTCTCACTCCACATAACCCGTGCGCCGGATAGATCGTTCATGCTCCTACCCAAATGGTTGCAACAGCTTGCTCAACGATGGCTCTCCACTCCCAGCAGCGATCGCCATCGCGTGCGGCCTCGGCTGGAAGTGCTGGAAGACAGGCTGACACCCAGCACCGATCTGATATTCACCTCGGCCGCACAGACCCTCATCGCGGGCCAGGCGTCGATCGTCATGGTCCAGCTGCAAGACGGTAGCGGCAACGCGGTCGCGGCGCCCAGCGGCGGCCTGACCTTCAACCTGAGCAGCAATTCGCCAACGGGCGTATTTATGGATGCGAGTGGGGTTCCTCTGTCCCATTCGCCGAGTCTCTTCATCCCGGCGGGATCCAGCAGCGCCCGCTTCGAGTATGAAGACACACAAACGGGAAGCCCGACTCTGACGGTTACGGCAACGGGGTTCTCCGCGACACAGCAGGAGACGATCATTCCGCCGGCAGGCGTTCTTCATGTTACTAACCTGAATGACTCGGGGCCTGGTTCGTTCCGCAGCGCGATCCTCGCGGCCGATAGCGCTCCCGGCAGCACCATCGTCTTCGATGCCGGCGTCACCGGTAACCTGGATCTGCAAAGCTACCTGCCCTCGCTCACGGCTTCGACGATCATTCAGGGACCAGGAACCGCCTCACTCAGCATCGGAATGCCCTTCGCCCCAGCGCCGGCACCTGCGCCGGCACCAGCGCCAGCGCCTGCGCCTGACCCAGCACCAGCACCAGCGCCGGCACCTGCGCCAGCGCCCGCCCCAGCGCCAGCACCAGCACCTGACCCAGCACCAGCACCAGCACCAGCGCCGGCACCAGCACCCGCGCCGGCACCTGCCCCAGCACCCGCGCCAGCACCGGCGCCCGTTCTCGCCGGTAATGGCCTCTTGTCCGTGGCGGCGGGAGCAACGGTCACGATCTCGGACCTTACTTTTTCCGAAGTAGTCTCCGGCAGTTCGCACAATACGAACGCGATTGCCAATCAGGGCAATTTGACGCTCCGAGGTGTTGTCGCGAATGGGGCTTCTTCTAACCTCGCCGACATTGATAACGATGGCGGCACACTCGACGTGGATGACAGCACGATCCAGGGTGCCAACATCGCCAACGAAGGCAACGGTTCGGCCACCATCCTCAACTCGACGGTCCGCGACAGCAGCGACTGGGGGATTCGCAATGACGGTGGCGACGTGATGTTGCAAAACGATATCGTGAGCAACAACGCCGATGACGGGATTATCAACGACAACCAGGGAAGCACGCTCACGGTCCTGGCCAGCACTATCGCCGACAACGCCGCGGAAGGCATTTACACCAACGGTATCTCGGCCACGATCGTCAACTCGACCATTAGCGGCAATAGCGATGGCATCTATGCTATGCAGGCTCCCGCTCTCATTACGAATTCCACCATTAGCGGGAACCACGGCTACGGGATCGCCTCGCCAGGAGGAGGCGTGACGCTTTCCAACAGCATCGTGGCCGGCAACCTCCAGGATGTTTCCTGGCAATTCACTAGCTTGGGTCACAACCTGATCGGCGTCGGCGACAGCGGTAGTGGCTACGTGAGTTCTGATCTCGTCGGCACCACAGCTAAGCCTCTCGATGCCAAGCTCGGCTCTCTGCAAAATAATGGTGGTCCGACGCCGACGATGGCCTTGCTAACCGGCAGTCCGGCCCTCGATGCGGGCAGCGATGCCAACGCTCCTCCTACCGATCAGCGCGGCGTGCCCCGTCCGCAAGGAACGCACGTCGATATCGGCGCCTATGAGCTGGAAGTACCAATCGCCCTCACGCCCGGCAGCAGCGATAACTCGTTTACCGGCAAGGAAGGGATCGCGTTCAGCCAGATCATCAGCGCCAGTGGCGGCGACGGCGTCAAGACGTTGACCTATCGCATCACTTCGGGCACACTTCCAGCCGGCCTCCATTTGGTCTCCAGCGCCAACCAGCTAACCCTCGCTGGTACGCCGACGGCTGGCGGCACGGTCCGCTTCGAGGTGACTGCCACGGATGCCAGCGGCGACACGGCCACCCAAAGCTATACGCTGACGATCGCGCCCGCTCCGATACCGCCAGCACCATCCCAAACCGTGATTCCGGCTCAGGTTCAGCAGGGGCTTCGAGATACTCTGTCCTTGGCGGAGGGGATACTGAGCGGAAATGCCGTCGCCATCGCCCACGCATTGCAAGATTATCAATCCCTTCTCCCGGCCGCGCAACAGGAAGTCATCCAAACCCTCACCAGCGACCTCTTCCAACTTTTGATGTCGGGACACGGTCAGGACAATCGAGCGTTGGTGGACACGCTTTTTGTGGTGGATGGCTTTTTGTCCAATAATCTCTTTTTCGTCGCCTTCGGGTTACACGATTACCAGTCAGCTGGCTCGGCGGGATAATCGTTCTCCGTTTATTGAGAGTCAGGCTCGCGCTCGGCTGCGCGTCGCGGCTACACAGATGCGCCCTCACCCTCTCCACGTCCGCAGATTGACGGCGCGTATTTGCAGATCGCCCGGCGCATCGCGCAGCACCTCGGCGAACATTTCATCGACCAAACCACATCGCCCCGCTTCCATCCAATCCATGCCGAAAGGGATCGTCGCCGATTTGAGCAATACCAGGTGGCGAGCATGGGCCACGATGGCGACGCGCGCGGCCACGGCATCGCTGGTAACGACCCAGCTGTGCGGTAGATGATCGGGATTGTTCTCGTCCATGCGAGCGAATTGGTAGGCATTAAGGATCGGTATATTCTTTTTATCCCAGATAGGCGGCAATTCGGAGAGTTTGTCGATCACGCATGCCGACGGCAGCAGCGAAGCCAGGAAATGCGCGTTGAAAGTCAGCGCGCGAAGGGCGAGCCAGTGTGAGGTCTCCTCGCCGAGTCCGTGTCGGCGGTCGAGATCGCGCACCCCGTTGGCCGTGGGACCGCCTCCAGGGATCAGGAGGACATTATCGGAAGGCAATTCCGCCGCGAGCCAGCATTGCAAGCGCGTCGCCAGGTCGGGCAAATCGTAGAGACTGCCGCCAACCTTGACGACGGCGAGGGAACGATTCATCTCACTCCTTCGCCGCCAACATCGCCACGGCGTAGGCACAAGCGGCCTGCGAGATTTCTGGACCGAGTTTCACGCTGAGTAAGACCTTTCGGGATGTGGAAAGAGAGGGCAGCGAGCGTACCGCTCGTTCGGCCAAGAACTCACCTTCTCCCGCGAAAAGGACCGTCAGGGGCGTAGTAGGGAGCCGCGCCGCCACTTCCGTAACGGCAGCCTGGATCAATTCGATTTGGCGAGACACGACACGTTCGGCCAGTTCAAGGCGCTCGGCTTCCGTGCTGCTCTCTAGATCGGCACAAAGCATGCGAGCTAGGCGAGCATGTGCGTGGGGCTTCGTGCCGGGGCGGCCATCTGCGGTGCTGCGATCCGAGGGCCGCGCCTGAAGACACTCCAGGACAAGGTAAACATCCAGGGTGGTGGCAAATAGCTCGGCCGCCCCGGCACCACCCAGCAAGGCACAAAGCGGCGTTCGTCTCACTCCCGTGTACACCAATTCATGGCAGCGAAGGCGCTGGGGATCGGTACGCTCCTGCGGGATGGGGCGTCCGTCGAGCAACGGTACGATGTCCGTGGTGGTCGAGCCAACATCGATGAGTAAGCTCGCTCCCCATGTGGCATACGGTCCCGCGAAGGTGGCCAGAGCCAGCCAGTTGGCCGCCGCCACTTGCAGAGCCGTCTCACGGGCGACGGCGACATCCACGAAGCAGCCATCGTTCCGCCACACATGCACGGGTGTATTTCCGGCCGCCTCTTTCACGGCGTCGAGAATAACATGTACACCCTGCCGCTTGCTCTCAAAACAATCGCACAACTCGCCGGTCGTGGTGACAGCCCATACATCGGCCGCCGGCATTTGCCCTATCAATGTCCGTAGCGCGTGTGGCAACAGGGCAGGATCTTTCCATAGGGCGAAGGGCACGCTGAGGGCGTGGCCGTTGACGTGGGCAGCCTTGAGATTCGCACCACCGATGTCCAGGCCCAGAACCGCCGCCATGCCCGCTCTCCGTCTACATGAATTTCCCAAGACTGATGATGCCCAACAGCGGCGCGATTGGCCAGAGCAGCAGCACAAAGCCGAACGTGTGCGTCCAGGGAACCGCGACGCGCCGCACCATGCCCACGATGCCAAGGAGGGCGGCCAGCGCCGCCATCGACGGCACAAAAATCAGATACCACAACTTGGGCGGCATCGTGGCGTAAGGCTGCATGAAAGCCGGCAGCGTATCCGAACGATGCCAGACGGCCAGGCCCGCCAGCACCGCGACGCCCAGCCCGTTGATGGTCCACAACCATTCGAGGCTCGTCAGCCCCCAGCCGCGCCGGCGCAGCAACTGCATGAGATAAAAAATCGGTCCCATCAAAACGATGCCCTCCGGCAGACGCATGGCCGCCGGCAAAAAGGCGACGAACGCACGCAAGGCGGTCGAAGGGTTATCGCTGGAGGGTTTGACGAGGAGCGGACTGAGCGAGAGCAAATACAGGGACAGACTACCCCCGACGAGGAGGAAAATATAGTCCACCAACGTGGGACGCGACGTCGCGACGGCGATCGATGCTCGGCTCATAGCCCGATCCTATCGCGGCGTCCCAGCCAATACCAGCCCGCAGCGCCAGCAAGGCATCCCTTGCTGGCGCCGCGGGCTGGTAGGAAATGGCTTACTTCGCCTTGGCCGGCTGAGGACGTGCAGGCGGTGGTTCGGTGGTCTGGAACGATTGGACGCCGGAGGTTTGCTGGATGGGCGTCGGCGGGCCAGGTTGCACGGCAGGCACGGGCACGGGACCGGGCGCGGGACCATGCGACAAACGCCAAGCGACTTGATCGAGAATGTGCATGCTCACATTCTCATCGCCGAAGGCACCCACGCGGATCGAAACGCGCGTCACCAGCCCCTCGGCGGGAATGGGGCTGGCCAGGCAATCGAGGTAAACGCGCACCTTCTTGCCGTTGGTCGTCTTGGTGACGAGGAACGCCTTACCGTCCTTGGCCTCCTCGGTGAAGATGAGAAAGTGCAAATCGAGCAACGCGGCGCGGACGGCGTTGCGGACATCCGGTAGACTGGCGGGATAATCTCGATAGATACGGCCCTTGGCGTACAGGTATCCCGTGGCAGCGGCACCGGCTCCCACACCCGCCAGGGCCAACAGACAGCCGCCTTGAAGGATGGCTAGCGTAGCCACAATCGGATAAAGCATCCGGCCTGTCTGTTTCCGTACCGCTTCCGGCATCCTGCCTCCTCCTGGACGATCCCCCGCGCCCGCGCAGCCTTCGACGGACTGCGCGCCACGACAACAACATAACGATCATTCCCGTACGGACAAGATCAAGTCCGCTTCCAGCGCGTGGTGGTATCGTGTGAGGTGGCATGCCAAACGGCGATAAAATGAAAAAAAAGTGCTGACAGCCCCTTGACGGTTTGGGCGCGCACCGATAGATTGAAATGTGATGAAGTCTCGGCACTGTAGAGGGTTGCAATTCGATCCACCGGATCGGCGGACGCCCTCCCGTCGAGATTCGCCGCTGGCTCCGGCAGGAGAAGGGTATCTTCCCCGGCGTGTGCTACAAAATTCCCTCCGACCGCGTGATCTTTTAGGTTGCAGGAAACACGTGGGAACCAGCAAATGAGAGCACCAGAGTCGCGACATTGAAAAGGATAGGCGGCGATGCTAGTACTGTCCAGAAAAAAAAACGAAAGCATTGTCATTAACAATGACGTCGTTGTCACCGTGGTCGAAATCCGTGGTGACAAGGTTCGTCTTGGCATCGTGGCACCCAAGGACGTTCCTGTCCATCGCCAGGAAGTCTACGACGCCATCCACAGCAAAGACTCCACGGAACCGCCGGCTTCCACCCCGGTCGTCGTCACTAAAACCGCCGATTCGACGGATCATGGGTAAGGCATTCCGCCTCGACAGACGATTTTTTTGCGCGCCGTTTGCCAGCCCGCAGCGCCAGCAAGGGTGTCTTTGCCAGCCCGCAGCGCCAGCAAGGGACTTCCCTTGCTGGCGCTGCGGGCTGGCAAGCCTTTCACGTTTTACGCTCAATCCCATACTTCTTCATTTTCGTGATAAGCGTATCGCGATGGATGCCAAGCAGCTTGGCGGCCTGGGTATTGTTACCGGCCGTCTGCGTCAGCGCCTGACGAATAGCGTGCGCTTCTAGTTCCTCCAGATTCAACGTGGGCAATTGCTCCGGCGCGGCGCTGGGCTGCTCGTCGAGCAGGTGCAGACTGCGGGCGGAAATGACGTTGCCTTCCGCTGTTGCCACCGCCGTCTCCAGGACGGAACGCAGCTGGCGGACGTTGCCCGGCCAGGAATACGTCTGCAAACGCCGCAGTGCCGCTTCGGACAGCGTCACACAGCGGCGATACTCCGTCGCCAGCCGACTGAGGAAGTGTTCGACCAACGCCGGCACATCTTCCAAATGCTCGCGCAAGGGCGGTACATGGATCGTCGTGCCCAGCCGAAAATAGAGATCCTTGCGGAACCGGTTTTCCTGCATCTCGCGTTTCAGGTCGCGATTGGTGGCCGCGACGATGCGAACGTCTACCTTGACCTCGTCGTCGCCGCCGACATGCCGGAGATTCTTCGTCTCCAGGACACGCAAGAGTTTGACCTGCTCCAGAAGCGGCATCTCGCCGATCTCGTCCAGGAATATCGTGCCCTGATCGGCTTTGAGGAAATAACCCGATCGCTGGCGTTCGGCCCCGCTGAACGCTCCCTTCTCGTGGCCAAACAACTCCGACTCGACGAGTGTGGTGGAGATGGCGCCACAGTTGAGTGTGACGAGCGGCCCCTCGTGGCGTGGACTCTGCTGATGCAGACTCAGGGCAACCAGTTCCTTGCCGACGCCGCTTTCGCCGGTGATGAGTACCGTGCAGGGCAGGCGCGCGAACTGGGCAATCTGCTGGCGCAGTTGCTTCATGGCTGGGCTGTCGCCGATGAGCATGTCGCCGGCCCCTGTGACATGCTCGCGCAGACGTGAGTTATCCGCTTCCAGGGCACGGCGCGTACGGAGGACATGCAGCGCGCCGGCCAAACAGCCGGCCAATACCTCACAGAATCGCACCTCACGCTCGCTGAACAGACGATTCGCCTTGTAGATATGCAGCGCCCCGAGCGGTTCGGCGGATGTCTCGGCCGGCAACGCCTGACCGATGCGGAGTGGAATGCCCACGGCGTCGCGGAACGCCACCAGGCTTTCGCTGTCCAGATTACCACTGCGGGGTGCGCCGAGCCATACGGCCCGATTCTCGCGCAGCACTGTCTGAGTCAGCTGCCGGCTCAGCTGCGTATCGACTTCCGCCTCCGCCGGCAGGACGAGACGATATTGCGGTTCCTCGGCGTCCAGACTGAGGAAGCCGGCCACATTCGCCAGCGTCTGTTTGAGTACGGCCGTCAGGCCCAGGTGGACCAGGCCATGCAGTGTCGTCTCCGTCAGCGAGGCGGTCATGAAGTGCAATAACGCCGTCAGTTCGTCGGCGTGCAGAATGGTCTGGCTGATGTCGCTGCCGGCGGCCGCCACGACGTGCGGTTCCTCATTCGACTTCAACGGCTCGGCGACGATGGGCAACTCAGCCGTCCCTTCGGCGGAAGAATCGAGCGCGAAACGCATGCGGGCATCGCCGATGGAGACAACGTGATTGTTCTCCAATAGCACCGGCTTATCGATCTTGACGCCGTTGACTTTGGTGCCGTTGGTCGTCACGCAGTCGCGCACGTACCAGCGATTATTATCGTTGTAAATCTCGGCGTGCCAGCGCGAGGCGTGGGGGTCGCCCAGCACGATGTTGTTTTTGCTATTGCGGCCCAGGCGGATGGTCTGCGTGGACAGAAGATCCGATACCTGCGGAGAGGCCGCGCCGGTTTCGACGATTAAGCGTGCTCGCATGCTTAGACTCGCTTCGCCGGGCGTATCGTGGGCCATGTCACGTTACCTTATGAGGGGTCATTCGTCCAGTGAATATTACTCCGGCATACAAATGCCATCACGAAAACACGAAAGGACGAAAAGCCGAAAAAGATCATCCCATGTTTTCTTTCGTGCTTCCATTCTTTCGTGTTTTCGTGATGGATTTATGGGCCGGAGTAAATCATCGTTTCAACGCATACAGCACCGCCGCTCGTCCCAGGCGAACGGCGCTCTCGTAATCGTGTCCCAGACAGTCCGGCGATTTGTGTCGCTCCAGGGCGCAGCCGAGATCGTATTTACTGTAGATGACCACCCATCGGCCATTGTACTTGATGCCCTCCAAGGCCGGCGCGACTTCAGGATAGGCGGAGTCCGCTCCCTTGTCGCCCGCCTTCCGGCGACAACGCACGGTCTTGATTTGCTTGCCGTTCAGTTCGGCGCTGAACAATTCATCCGAGAGGGGAATCGGCTCCAATTTGAGCTTTTCCTCTGCCCACAAAACTTCCATGAACTTGCGAAACGAGGCATCGAACGCCGCCGAGCCGCAGCAGGCATCGGCCAACAGCAAACCGCCCGACGTGAGATTGAAGTGCAGTGGTTTCACATCCTTGGCGCGTTCCGTAAACCCAGCTCGGCCGTGCATGTACAAAAAGCGATAGCGAATGCCACTTTCGACCGACGGAAAAACCTCCGCCGGCTCCAGAACTACATCGAGACCGACCTTGCGCACCTCGCTCATCAGGTTGCGCATGGCCTTGGGTGCAGGCCGCCAATCGCCGCCGCCCAGCGGCGTGTAATGCAGCTGGCCCACCTTCAGATAACCGCGGCGCACACGATCCTTGCTGTCGTCGCGCGGAATCTCGACTTCGCTCAAACGCGGTCGGGGTGGTTCGAGGCCGGTGGCGTAAGCGATGATGTTGGCCGCCAACTGAAAGGCGATCTCGCCCTCGGGCGTCTTGTCGAAATCGTTGGCCTCCCAGTAATAGGCCATCGGTTTGGGGCTGAAAATGGCCACCCATTTGCAGCCGTGCTGCACGCCGTAGAGCGGAAACGGCTTATTCGGCGTCAGCAGAAACTTGCCCGACGCCGTCCAAATGGGATGATCGTTCGGCAGACGTTTCAGCTCGCTATTGGGCAAAATCTCTTTGATGAGCCGCGCGAAACTCTTCTGAAAATCTTCCCTGCCGCAGCACGCCTCGGCAAGGATGAATCCGCCATTCTCCACGTATTGGCGGAGAATATCGCGCTCGCGCTCGTCGCGCGGCGCGAAGTCGTGGCCGTTGAAGTAGACGATGGGCGAGGGCAATAGTTCCTCGGCGAGCCGTCGTCGATCCGCCTCGTTCCCGACCTTGACGCCGCTGCGCACGTCGAAGATTTGCCAGGCCAACGGCTGGCGCTTGAACAACTCGCGGCGAGCAAACTCGACGAGATGGCGCGCATCGCTGTGCTTGTTGTTCCAGCCGGTGTACGTGGGATCGCCATAGGCCAGCTTGGTCAGCAGCACGGGCGTTCGTCCCTTGGCGAGAAACAGCAAAGCAAAGCTGCTCGCCAACACGGGAGGGCCGTCGGCATTGTCTCCCTGCCAGGAACCGTCGTTCTTCTGGATGCCGGTGAGATAGCGACAGCCGATTTCGTACCAATCGTGACCGCCGAGGAAGCGCTGGCCGGTCAGCCGGCCGGTGCGTTCGATGCCGTAAAGACAGTAGAACGGATAGGCGGAGCCGAGTTGAGCCTTGGCGTTGCCCGCGCCGATCGCTCGGGGAAAACTGCCGCCGATCCAGCGCAGGGCGTCGGCGGCCGGACCGTTCTCGTCATACTTGCCGCAATCCTTGATTTCGCCGCCCTCTTTGTGTTGCTTGCTGACGGCAAGGTCCATGCCGGTAATCATCAGATTGCACAATCCGGCGCTGGTCATGGTCATCATCGGCGGCCCGGCGGCCTTGTACGACCAACCGCCGCTGCGCTGCGTATCGAGCATGTACTTGCGGATTTTCGCTAGCGCTTTCTTATCGACGGTGACGCCGGCCTCAATGCCGGCATGCAGACCGAGGACGGCGTACTGCGTGTTGGAATTGTCCGCGCCGCCGCCCAAATTGGTGTAGCCCCAACCGTTATTCTTCTGGGCGGCGATGAGCCAATCGACGTTGCGTTGAATTAACTCGCGATCCTTCTGTCCAGCCTGGGCGAGCGCCATGGTTTGCAGGGCGACGACGTAGGTTTGGCTTGGCTTGATCTTTCGCAGATATTGCAGACCTTTTTGGATGGCTTCATGTTCGGGCGAGACGCCGGAGGTGATCAGAGCCATCAATGCCAGACTGGTCGCTCCACCCGGATGCGAGGTGTCTCCAATGGCTATCTCCCAGCTGCCGTTGTCGCGCTGCTGGCCGAGGAGATAATCCGTGCCTCGTTTAATCGATACCCGCACCTTCTCGACCAGCGGATCGGCGGCGTGAGCCGGAGCGATGGGCGCGCCGAACAGAACTAGGGCTATCGTCGTCGGCAGCAGGAACCGCATGGCGGACACCTCCGGCGAAAGGGAGACGGCGTGGGCGACGCTTCTTCATTGTGGATCGCGGTGGCGTGACTGCCAAGAGACAAATTGTTCGGGGTGTTGCGACGGAGAGACAGAACCTCTTGACTTCCGCGCCGGCATCTCCTCTGATGAACGGCGATCCCACACGTTTTCGCGAAGACGCGACCGGGCATACCAGAGGAGGCGATCATGGGAACCGCGACGAGCATCGAACGCTATACCTTTGAAGATTTTTGCCTACTCATCAAGGATGGCCAAAAAGCCGACCTGATTGACGGAGTGATTTACGTGGCCTCTCCCGACAATACCGACGCCAATCGTCTGGCAGTGTGGCTGGGCGGATTGATCGATCTGTTCGTGGAGGAACGCGAGCTAGGTCAGGTGTTCGTCTCGCGCGTTGCGTTCCGTCTCGACGAAGATCACGGCCCCGAACCGGACATCGCTTTCGTGCGAACGGATCGTCTCCATCTGGTGCAGCGCGGCTACGTCGATGGCGCGGCGGATCTCGTGGTCGAGATCGTCTCGCCCGAAAGCGTCGAGCGCGATTACGTTCAGAAACGCGAACAATATCGGCAAGCGGGCGTGCCAGAATACTGGATTGTGGACGAAATGGAGCAGCGGGTTGTGCTGCTGAAACGGATTGCATCGGGGGCTTACCGCGAGGCAAAGCCCCGCAAGGGCGTGTTACACAGTCAGGCATTACCTGGCTTCTGGCTGCGGCCGGAATGGCTCTGGCAGCAGCCGCGACCCAAGAAAACCGTCGTGCTGACCGAGATCCTGAAGACATGACAACAAAAAACGACAGAATCCCCTCAATTGCGTCATTCGGCATACGCGCGTTCCATGAAACGGCTCGCGGATTGTTGCTCCCGCGTTGATGGACTTCCCTTCAGTTCCTCCGGATCGCAAGTCGATCTTCCGGCGCAGAGGACAAATGCTAGAATACATCTCTCTCCCGCTAGAGCTTTCCCTTTCGGAATGAGGCAGAGCCGCATGACGTCAACGATGTCGTTTCATCCCGCATCCTCAACGCCCAATGCGCCGCGCGTGCGCTGCGAGGGCGATTTGCTGGCGCGCTATCAGAATATTGTCAACGCGCAAAGCCTCGACTGGACGCGGCGCTATCGCAAACAACGGCTGCTCGGCAGCGGCGGTCAGGGCGTCGTCTATCTCGGCGAGCGACAAGGCGCGGATCAATTCACGCTGCCGGTGGCCCTCAAAATCTTCTCGCCCGAATCGTATCGAGATGCCGACGCCTACGAAGAGGACATGGTGCGCGTCGCCAAGGTGGCCGTGCGCGTGGCCCTGATTCAGCACGATAACTTGATCGATATTCACGATTTCATGGCGCAAGATGGCGTGCGCGTCATGGAGATGGAATGGGTGGACGGTTACGATTTGCGCGAAGTGCTGACGCAGCGCATGCTCGCTCGGACGCGCGAGCGTGTCAACTCGCGGCACTGGAAATACGTCAACAACGTCATCCTTACAGAAGGGCCGGTGCAGCCGCGTTTGAAGCCGGGCGTGGCCATCCAGGTGCTGCGCGAGTGTCTCGCCGGATTGGCGGCGCTGCATCGCGAGGACATTGTGCATGGCGATCTGAAACCGGCGAACGTCATGCTCAAACGCACCGGCGATACCAAGGTCATCGACATCGGCTCGGCCATCGACAGCAACAAAGCCGCCGCGCGTCGCATGTGGTCGCCGGTTTACGCCGCTCCCGAAGTGCTGGACGGCGGCGAAAACTCGCCGCAAGCGGATCTGGCGAGCCTCGGCTATGTACTGATCGAGATGCTGGCTGGTCGTTCGCCCTTTGAGGGACTGACCACCTACCGCGAGTTGATCGCTTCCAAGATGGACCTGGATCGACGTTTGCCGGACATGCTGCCGCCGGAAGTGAGTTGCAACGATCTGCTCTTGCACTTGTGCCGGCGTCTGGTCGCCGCCGATCCGGCGCGGCGTTTTCCGAGTGCGCAGGCTGCGGACCTGGATCGCAAGGGGGCGGCCGACTTCCATCGCCAACTCGTCAAGGGCGATCTAGCCAGCGAATACGAGAATGACATTCGCGTTTGGCTGGAACAGTTGGAATAAGATTTTTACTAGCCCGGAGCGCCAGCGACGGGACGAAGAATCCCGGAGCGCCAGCGACGGGACGAAGAATCCCGGAGCGCCAGCGACGGGACGAAGAATCCCGTCGCTGGCGCTTCGGGCTAGTAAAAATCTGTTCTCACGATGCCGGCCGCGCCGCCAAGCGTAAGGGGATGTCGATGCGTTTGCCTTTGCGCAGAATGTTGTAGGTGACGCGATCACCCACTCGATAATTCAGGCGAATGTAGGCACCGAACTGGCGAGCCGTCATTTCCAGCATCTTGCCATCGACGCCGAGAATGATGTCGTTCTGCCGGATGCCGGCTTGCTCCGCCGGCTCGAATACGAAAGGCCCCTGCCGAAACGCCAGCCGTTTATCGCTTAAACCCAGAGCTTCCTTTTCTTCCGCCGATAGATCGTCGCCGCGCACCCACGGCGATGGCTCCAGTCCGCGCAGCGACCAGCGCCAAGAGATGTCCGTCTTTCGCCAGCCATCGGGCAGCGCTACGTCGCTTTTCCGCGTCCGCCCGTCATGCTGCCAGCTTATTGTCAGCGGTCCCTTAGCGGGAGTGCGATGCAAGGCATATTGCACATCGGCAAAGGAGGCGATGGTCTGGCCATTAACCGTGAGCAGCCGAGCGCCGGCCCGAATACCGAGACGAGCCGCAGGCGAATCGGCGGCAACGCGAGCGACGATGTCGCCGCGATCCTTATCGAGCGTCAGACCGACATTCTCCGGCAGCGGATAAACCCACAATTCATTGAGCCGCCATTTGCCGGCTGCTTGCAGGCTCTCGCGGCGCAAATCGTAGACCTGATGGCAATGAATGCAGGCGCGTTCGGGCAGTCGCCGCGCCGCCGGATACTGCTCGGCGGTGCGCGGAGGATTCGTCCGCCCTTGCGGCAGTTTCTCCGCGCGACGGTGCCGTGCTAGGGCGGCTTTCATGGCATAGCGTAGCCCCGCCAGTGACATCCGACTGTCAGCGGCTTCGGCGTCGCGGCCGCCGTAGCGGCCATAGACCGTGCCATCGGCGTGAAGGAAGAAACCCATCCAGGTGAGATCATAATCGAAATCGAAGCGTTCGAGATCGACGCCGCGCATGCGCGTGATGCGCACGAGTACAAATTCCTTCGCCACGTCGGCGATCGTGGGGTCCAAACGAGCAACCTGCCCGTCAAACGGATTGCAATCCAGTCAGTTTTCGCAGCGAAAGACGACGAAAATCGGCTTACTGCTCTTCCGCGCCGCCTTACGGCCCTCTTCCCAATCGCTCAACCAGCGCGGCTCCTCCGCCCGCTTCGGCGTTTCCGCCGTCCTCGGACGCTCCAGGCCCACGCAGCACATACCGAGAATGCTCGCCAATACCCACCATCGTTTGCTCATCATTTCCCCTCCATGAGACGTATTGTATCCGCGGCCGAACCGCCTCGATAGAGGGCGGCACATCCCGGCCAGAGCGCCTCACGCTCCGTAAGATAGCGTCGCGATTCCATCCCTCAACGTGGAGAACAAACCATGATTCCGAGCCGCGCCTCGCGCTTCGCTCTCGCTCTGCTCCTCGCCGGACTGCTGCCGGCTCTGGCCCGCTGCGAATCGGCCGCGGATTATCGCCAACAGGCTCTCGCCGCCTTGATGAAGAAGGAAACCACCAAGGCTCTGGCGTTGGCGGGCAAAGCGATCGCCGCCGACCCGAAAGACGCGCGCGGCTATCTGGTGCGCGGCACCATTCACGAAGCATCGCACAAGCACACCGAAGCCGTCGCCGACTTCAGCAAGTGTCTCGAACTCGATCCGCGCATCGCCATCGCCTACAATCGCCGCGGCGCCGAGCAATTCAAACTCGGCCACGTCAAGGAATCGCTGGCCGACTTCGATCGCTTCCTCGAATTGGAGCCGAAGGCCGCGCCCAGCCACTGGATGCGCGGCATCTCCCTCTACTACGTTGGCCGCTTCGATGATGGGCGCAAGCAGTTCAAGGCCGGCGACCAGGTTTTCGCCAACGATGTGGAAAACGCTGTCTGGCATTTCCTCTGCAATGTCCATGTGGTAGGAATCGACAAGGCGCGGGCGGCGATTTTGAAAATCGGCAAGGATACCCGTGTGCCCATGATGGAGGTGTACGATCTTTATCGCGGTAAGGCGAAGCCGGCCGACGTGCTGACGGCGGCGGAAGCCGGCGAGGTACCCGCTGAACTGCGTAAGGAGCAACTCTTCTACGCGCATCTCTATCTAGGGTTGTACTACGACGCGACCGGCGACAAGCAGAAAGCGCTCAAGCATATGGCGCTGGCGGAAGGCAAGTATCGCATCGGCCATTACATGGGCGATGTGGCCCATGTGCATGCGGAGTTGTTGCGGAAAGAGTTGAAGAAATAATACAAAACGCGACGCCCTCGTGAAACGTAAGAGGCACTAACTTTTTGACCAGCCTGTAGCGCCAGCAAGGGATTCCCTTGCTGGCGCTGCGGGCTGGCAATTCATTCGGTTCGTGCCTCTAAACGGTCTCAATCGAACACGCCGCGCGTGCGGATCGTTAGCGGCAATTTCTGTTTCGCGCCCTTGTTGGAGCGCACCGCCAACTCATATTTGCCATCGTCGCCGGCGCGGATGCGCCAGGTGACGGGACTGTCCGGGCGCGTCGCGCCGGCCGGCACTGGCGGAACCTTCTGGGACGCGCTGCCTTCGAGGATTGAAAAGCCGGACGGCAGAGTCAACTGTAGTTCTTCGTCGCGCTGCGGATTGTGGACCAGAGCCGTCAGCGTGAACTCGCCCTTGCGCACCAGCCGGCCGCCGACGGTCAACAGCAAATGGCCCTCGCTCTCGCGCGTGTCTACATCGCCCAACCCATAGGCGAAACCCACGACGCGAGTCTGATTCGGCGTCAACGGTTGCGGATCCCAATACATCGTCACGGCGGAATCATTGGCGCTCTGCCTGCCGACTCGTTCTTTAATCGACAAGAACGGCACGTCCCAGCCGGTTAGCTGCGCTTTCGCCGTCTTCCAACCGGCTCGCTGCAACTCCGGATTGGGCCAACCGCCCAGCATGACCCGACCAGGACTCTCGACCTGCTTACCAATGCGGAATTGCAGATAGGCCACCGTGCCCGGATCGCGCAGATCGTCTTTTTCCAACGCCTGGATAAAGTCGGGCACCTCCGTGGATGTCTTGAACAACTTCTTGGTATCGCATAAATCCGTCGCGCCGGGGATGGTGAAGGGGACGCCGTCGTTGAAGCCGATGAACGTATCGAGCATGAAGCGAATGCCGACTTGATGCCCTCGTAGGTCCTTGTTCTCAACGAGGTAACGCACCAGGCAGGTGTCCAGGCGACGCGACTGTTCGCCGGGCACAATCTCGACTTCCTGCGTCACCTTGATCTTCTCGTTCGGCAGCCACCACGACGACGCCAGTCCGTCACGCGGTCGGCCGTCCCTATCGTCTTCCAGCTTCCCCTTCATGGCAATCCACTCGCCGGGCGGCTGGCCGAACAGATAATCCTTTCCATCCACGCGCAAGCAAGTATTATTCGATCGGCCGTGTTCGTCGAACGTGAGTCGCTTGAGGCGATCGCCGCGGGCAGGGTCTTTGACGCGCAGCATGACCAGACCGAAGCGCATGGTCGGCATCGGCAGTTTATCGTCGGGTTTATCGTGGAAGCGGATGGCGATGTAGGGGTCGGGATCGACGAGGGCCGTCTCGGCGGCGCGCGTTCCGGCGGGCTGACGGACGATTATCCATAGATCGTGAACGACGACGATCAGCAGCATCAGAGCGAGAATTCCCAGCGGGAGCAGATGCTTGGCGATGCCGCCCGACGATGGCTCGTGAATCCGCGAGACTTTGCGGTCGAAATCGCCGTTCGCCTCGCGGCGCCGGCCGTGCGTTGTGCCGCCCACCGGCACCGAAAGCACTTCGAGTACTTCATCACGGCCGCGATGCACCGACACCGGCGCTTCCTCGGTGACGGCCAACACTTCGGGGATCGTTTCTCTCTCCGATACCACATGCACCGGCACGACGGCCAGCACTTGATCCATGTCGAGTACGGCAGCGGCGGCCATCGGGTTTACGTGTACGGCCATACGGCCGCTGATGGTCAACGACACTTCGACGAGAAAACGCTGGCCGCCGTTGGCCGTCACCTGCACCTTGCCTTGCAGCTTTTCGCCGGGACACGCCGGAACATTCGGCACCTTCAGCACGATGCGCGCGGTTCGTCCATCAAGAACGATGCGGCCGATTTGCAGCCAGGGCGTTCCGGTGGTGGCATGGGCGAACACCGGACGTTTTTCGACCGCCCGCACTTGTAGGACGTGTTCGAGACTGGCTCCGGGCGCTCCATGCAACTGCACGGCCGTCTCGCTAATCTCCACCACGGGCGCCTTGACCAAGCCCAGCGCCTCGAAGAATTGTTGAATGGCACCGAGTCCTGACGAGGCTGGCCCCTGCACCGGATAGGTCCAGCCGTTGCTCTCGTACCAGGCGGCAACGGCGCCTTTCTCGAAGGAAGGCGCGGCCCCCTTGGGATTGGCCTTGGCCTTCTCGGCGATTTGACGCGGCGAGATGGCTCCGCTCAACACGCCGTCGGGGAACGGCTGCACCGGCACATCGGCGCGCACCACAATCACGACGGAGCCGCCGTTGGATTCGATGGTCAGCCGGCCTTCCAGCGTTTTGTTGCCGGCACGCAGCGCCTTGCCGTGAATCTGCACCGGCAGCGTGAAATCGTCCAGGCACTGGAAGACCTTGCGCGGCGAGCCGGTTCCCTCGCCCAGCGCCAGCCAGGCGGTTTCATCGCAGGCAACCGTACCCTGCAACAGGCCCATGCCCTGATTCTCAATGTGCAGCACGAACTGACGATCGCCGCTGCGCGAAATCTGTCCGAGATTGACCTCTTGCGGTTGGGCGAACAGCTTGGCCGGCTCGCGCGTGCTGCACGGCAGCTTGCTCAGCAGATCATCCAAACCGCGATCGAGATCCGCCGCCTTCATTGCCTGCTTGGCCGCCAGCGCCAGATCCACGCGCCCCAATGCACCGAAAAAGCCTTCCAGATAGCCCTGCCGCAACAGATCGAGCGCTTCCTTCCACTCGCTGTAACAGGCCAGCACCAACTCGTTGAGGTTGCGACATTGCCGGCCCGACGGAAAGACGAACGGACTGAGAAACGGCTGCGCGCCGACGGCAATCGGTCCATTCGCCTGGGCACGGCCGTCCAGCACCGCGCCGTCCCAGTAGCAGTAATTCGCTTCCGGCGGATTCACCCGCGAACAGTTACGGCAGACAAGAGTCATGGTCGTTCCGTACTTACGGAGTGCGGTATAGGAGATAGCGAAGAAGGGATTATACCACGCCGCGCATCGATTGGGAGCAAGAAGGAGCAAGCGTGTTTCAGGAGGCCGTGTCCTGGTTGTTGGCCAAGCGTTGGCGTAGGTCGGCCAGTTCGCGGCGCAGACGCTCATTCTCGGCTTCCGTTTGCCGTTGAGCGGCTTCCGCTTGACGCTGAGCCGCTTCCGCTTCGCCGGCCATCTCCAGAGGCGTGGGCAACCATCGGCTCGCGGCCGGATCGAACAGCCGCAACTCGCGGCCATGACGTTCCAGATGCAGACGCAGCACTTGACTGGGCAATCGACCCGCCACGACGCGAATGGGGTAGTATTGGCCGCGACGCAATCGATGTCCTTGCAAGGACGGCGTGAGATAATCGCCCAAGGGGTCGAAGAGGAAATACTCCTTGACGCGCAACGTGTCCTGATACAGATGGTATTTGTCTTCCACATCCTCGCGGCGTGTCGAAGACGAGGTCAGTTCGATGGCCACATCCGGCCCCTTGCCTTCTTCCCACAACAAATAGTTGGGCCGATCGTGGTTGGCGATGCCCTTGACTACGAACACATCGGGCGAGACGTGCCGGCGGCGGTTGCCTTGTTCGTAATACAGCAGCAGATTGCCCGAGACATAGACTCGTGACTGTGAGGCGTACCAGACCTTGAGTGTCTGGATGAGAGCGTTCATCAGGTCGCGGTGCCAGTCGGTTTCGGCCATGGGTTTGCCGTCCGAAGTCGGGTAGCCATTCTTCCAGGGAATGGGCGTCGAGGATGCCGTCGCCATCGTCTCTTCCTCCGGTCATTGCGCTTGTTTCTGTCGTTCGCCGAAGCGCAGCACACATTTACCCACGCGAATGGCATCGCCGGACTGTAGCGCACGGGAGCCGCGGATCAACTCATCGTTGACGTAGGTGCCGGCTCCCTCATCGATCAGGACATGGCGATTGCCTTCCAGACGAATGCGCGCGTGGAGTTTTTCAATCCGTGGATCGCCGAACAAACCGATGTCGCAGGTTTCGGCTCGGCCAATGGTGATTTCCGGCTTGCTGAGGATGACCTCGCGCCCTTTGCGGAAGCCGGCCTCCACCTTCAGCCAGGCCTCCTTCAGGATGACCTGAGCCAGCCCAATCAGTAAACCGATGCACATTCCCAGGGCGACGAATCCCCAGGCGCTGGGACTCCACAAATGTTCCGCTGTTTCCGTGTGGGAACTCAACAAGCGCGTCCAGCCGCCGTACAACAGCAGCGACAGAATACCGCCGAGCAAGCCGCCGGCCGTGCCGCCGAGAACGCCCTTGAGGATTTTGCGCAGCGGCACACCCGGATCTTGTCCTTTCACGAGGTTGGCCAGCAAATCGAAAACGCCCAGCGACACACCAATCAGGAAGCCGGTGATCGTCCAACCGAAGACGAGAAAGACAGCCCATTCCTTCCAGCCATACAGCGCCTGCCCGACCAATCCGCCGAGCAAACCACCCATGCCGCCGACAAAAACAGCCGTGCCGACGCGCAGCCCGATGGCCACGAAACGTCGCAGGGAGAAGACCCACAGGGCATCGACCAACCCCAAGGCCAGAGTGACGGCCAGGCCGAGAAACATACCCTTGAGTCCCTGAGTCAGCACCCGGCTGTCCAGGTTCAGAGGCCGGCCCAGCATCCAGCCGACAAAGGCGCCGCCGCCGCCGCACAACGCACAGTAATAGATGAACAAGCGAAAGGACATGACACTCGGTTTCGTGGGGAGAACCGTTCCAATTGCGACGCGAAGACCGTGGGAACCGGCCAAAGCGAATTCATCTAAAGCGATCCCTTCCCCGCTGTCAAGCAGCAATTTGCTCCGTGCGCCCTTCATCGTGGCCGTTTCTCACAACAAACGGCGATGTCGCTCGACCACGGCCGCCACCTCGCGCAGTGCCGTCACCGCCTCATCGGGATTGACGACGCACTTTTCCAAATTGCCGTAGTGTTCTTCAAGACACTGAAGCAATAGCTGCTTGACCTTTGCCTCATCAGGCCCCCAGGGTAGCGAACTGTTCTGATAAAGCGTCTCCAACTCCGCCTCCTTGCGCGTGAAGTAATCGCGTATCTGCTGCTCGGTCCATTCGCCGCGGCGGATGGATTTCAACTGCTCGCGATTGCGCATCAAATCGAGATCGCCCTCGGTCAAGATCATCTCGATCTCGTTGAGCAGCCGGACGACGTGATAGGCAAACTTCAGGTCGAAGTGATATTTCTCCACCATCTCCTTGCGTTTGCCCGTGCGATGGCGTGTGCCGGCCATCTTGGTGATTTGCTGGTAAGCATAGCCCTTGAACGTGTGCCAGGCGCCTTTGTGCAAGAACGACTTCCGTTGCTCGCGCACCATCTGGCCGATGCGTGTAATGTGCAACACGCACGTATCGGCCGTGAACAAGGAATCGATCATGTTGGGGTTGTTTTTCATCACCAGTTGGAAGTAATCGACGATATTGTAGATCGTTAAATCGTACATTCGTCCGCGTCCGGCCAGTGCGCTCGGGTCATGCAGATGATGCTCCTGATATTGCGTGAAGCGATGCTTCCGTGTTCCAAACCCGACGATTTCGCCGCGCAGATGAGGAAATAGCTCTTCCTGGGGCGGGATCGCGAAACCATACACGTCCATGTCGCTGGTGTCCGCGCTCACGCCGTAGGCCACGGAACCCATAATGGTTTCATAGTGGACATTGTCCGGCAGCCAGGCCGGCGGATGGGCGATGTTCTTGTGGGTCAATTCTTGTGTAAGGGGCATGGAATCACTCCTTTTGCATTTATTTAAGAGTCTGTCGCCGTGAAAACTTGACAAGCGTGTCTGGAGCTTGGTTCACGTTGAGAGCAACGGCGAGGGGAGGGCGTAAGCCCCCTGTTGCTGTTATAACAGGGGCTTATGCAGGGAAGCGTGCGGGGCGGTCAATTGCACAAACAATTTGCATGTGCTACTCTATTTACACAAGCAGTCTTATTCGCGCCGGCGGCATTCATCCGATGCTTCTCGGCCCACTCAGGGGATACCGAGCCGCGAGAACCGGCAACGTGGCGCACGCGGTTCGTAAAGTTCCTGGTGCCTGAAGGAGAATGGGAGTGAAAAACGCATCGCATGCCCTCCGGGAAATCCGGCACCTCGACCCCAAGAGAGACCATCAACAGATCGTTTTCCTAAGTCTTTGCTACGATTTTCCGATCGACTCCGGCGTCCTTTCGGTCATGATCCTCCTGCGCTCGTTCTCGGCCCTGCGCATCTCGAAAATAGTCGATGGCACCGGAATCTGGCATAAGCAGGGTTCTCAGCGCGCCGCCTCCCTGGTGTATGCGATAGCCCAATTAATCGGCAAAGGCTACGACAGCGAGAGCGGCCGGGCGACGATCGCCCGTATGAATGCGGTACACGGCCACTACAAGACCAATAATGACGACTTTGTCTATCTCCTTTCTCGTTTTGTCTTTGACCCCGTCGAATGGAACGACCGCTTTGGATGGCGTCGTTTTTGCGAGCGGGAAAAACTGGCCCTCTACTATTTCTGGCAGGAGGTCGGTCGCCGCATGAACATCCGCGATGTGCCGCAAAGCTACGAGGGACTGAAGCAATTTATGATCGACTACGAGCGCGAGCAATGCCGGCCGGCGGAGGCCAATTTGAGGCTCTATGTCGCCCTGCGCGATGGGCTGGCTGGTTGGCTCCCCGCCGTCTTCCGGCCGTTCTTTCGCCTGGCTTTGCCTTGCGTACTCGATGCCACGCTGCGGCAGAACCTGATGCTCGATCCGCCCTCGCGCTTTGCCCAAACAATGACGATCACCGGTCTGCGCTTGCGGGCCTGGTTGGGTGCGTGGCTGCCGTCTCGGTGCGAGGCCTATCCGTTGCGCGATCGGCCGCCGTTCTTTTTCGGGCGAGGAGACCATCTGCTGCCCCAGGCGCCTGCATCCGCCGCGATTCGGGGGGCGGCGGCCCCGGCCTGCTGACTGTTTTCATGGGCGGAAGACGGCAGACCGCAGACCGCCACAATGACTCACGAGCCTAGAGCGCCAGCGACGGATTCTTGCTCCCCGTCGCTGGCGCTCCAGGCTTGTCGTCAAAAAATTAGTGTCTTTTACGGTTCTTGAATGCGGACGCGGATGGGACAATGGGCTACTCTCTGATTATCTGCTGGCGCGAGCGGGCCCGCTTCCTTCCCGCTGTTCTGGCGGTCGCCTTCAGCGCGTTGCTCATCGTCCTGCAATGCGGGCTTCTGCTCGGTGCCTTGGCCGCCGCCTCGCGGCCGATCGACCGGGCGCGGGCAGACATCTGGGTGGCATCGCGGCACGCGAGCAGCCTCGGCTTCGGCCATCTCATCCCGGCCGCGTGGCGTGGACGGCTGCTGAGCCAGCCGGAGATCGAGCGCGCGGAACCATTCCTCTTCGGCTTCGGCATCTGGCACAAGCCGGGCGGTGGGACCGAACAATGTTACATCCTCGGTGCGCGGCTTGAGGAAGACGCTCTAGGCGGGCCGCGCGATTTGACGCCGGAGATGCGCCGCCGTTTGTCGGAGCCGGGGGCGACGGCCGTCTATGTGGGCGACCTGCCGCTCTTGGGACTTTCCGGCCAGTCAGGAGAGGCGGGCGAAGTAGCCGGACGCCGTGTGCCGGTGGTCGGGTTTATGCGCGGTGTCAAGGGCGCGGGGATGATGCCGGGGTTGTTTTGCTCGTTGCGGACGGCTCGTCTGCTGTTGGCCGCGCCCGGCACGGATGCCGATCGGGTGATGTACCTGCTGGCCCGCTGCCGCAATTCGGAAGACCGTTCAGCGCTGGCGGCCCGTCTCCGCGCCGAGTATCCCGATATGGATGCACTGACCGGGGAGGAGTTCAGCCAACGGTCGCGGCTGTATTGGTTGGCCAAGACCAAGGCCGGCTTGGCCCTGGCTTTTGCCGCGGCGCTCGGGCTGTTTGTCGGAGCGATAATTACCGCGCAGACCTTGTATGCCGCCACGGTGGCCTCGCTGCGCGAATATGCGGTCTTGCGTGCCCTGGGCATCCCGCGTTGGCGGTTGCGGTTGCTGGTCGTGACTCAGTCATTTTGGGTAGCCCTGGCCGGCATGGCCGCCGCTGTACCGGCGACCGTTGGCCTCGCCCGTTTGGGCGCTGCTTTCGATATCGCCCTGAGTCTGCCCGCTTGGCTCGTGGTCACGGCCGCGGCCGTGACCCTGATCATGGCCCTCCTCTCCGGTTTGGTCGCCCTGCGCGCGCTGCGCCTGACGGAGCCGGCCGTGTTGCTGCGCTAACAAGCGGCGAAATCGCCGTGTGTCGCCGTCCGGAAACGGTCTGGGGCCGCCGGCTTCGTCCTGGAGTGTGAAGTGATTAGGAATCGTATAACCCGCACTCTAGCCTGGCTACTGGGTGTCGCCCTGCTGATCGGCGGCGCGACCCGTTTCGGCTTCTTCCTGGTGCATTCCCCCGCGGATGCTCCGTCGACCGGTGCCGGCTCGGTCGGAGACGACGTGGCGGGCGTGACATGCCTGGGCTACGTCGATGGGGACGACGGGACCGTTTCACTTTCCCCTGCGCATCCCGGCTGTGTCGCGGAGATTCTGATCCACGAGGGGGATAGCGTCTCGTCCGGGACCGTCCTGCTTCGCCTCGACGACCGCCCGGCTCGGTTCGCCCGAGAGCAGGCACAGGCCGCGCGAGAAATCGCTGAGGTTCGGCTCGAACAGGCTCAGGAGGGGGTACGGCAGCACGCTTCACGGCTCGCCCAGCAGAGGGCCGGCCTCGACGCTGCCCGTTCTCGGTTGGCGGCTGCCCGTCACTTGCTCGCCCGCAAGAAAGAGTTGCTTGAAGTAGACCTGGCCCATACTCGGGAGATCGCGGCCGCCGAAGAACAAGTAAACGAACTGGAGGCCGTCAGCCGGGGCGAACAGGAAAAGCTTGCCGAACTCCAGAGACAGGATGCTGAGTTGCAAGTGCGTTCAGCCAAGGCCGACCTGTTCGCTAGTCAAGCGCGACTGCGAGAGGCCGACTATGTCCTGGATCAGTGCGTGCTGAAGGCGCCGGAAGCGGGCACGGTGCTGCGCGTCCTGGTCGGCCGCGGCACGATTCTGGGCGGCGCGCCTCAATCCGCGGTTCTCTTCCGCCCCAATGGGCGGCGCGTTATCCGGGCTGAGGTGGAACAGGAGTTTATCGGCCGGGTAGCCGTCGGGCAGACGGCCCTTGTGGAGGATGAGTTTGCCCACGAAGGTCGCTGGTCGGGGCGGGTGATCCGCATCGCCGAGAGGTACGCCGAACGCCGCTCGCTGACGCAGCAGCCACCCCGATTTACCGACGTGCCCACGGTCGAGTGTGTGATCGCACTCGATTCCGAACAGCCGCAATTGCGTTTCGGGCAGCGTGTGCGAGTGATGATCGGCAGCGTACTTCCTTGAGAGTCTCAGGAATCGCAACGCCAGGTCGGTCCCCAACGGGTGTCCGGCGCGCTCAACGACGGCCGGGCGGAAACAGCTGTCAAGGCATTAACAGAATGAATTACAAGCCTGGAGCGCCAGCGACGGGTTGCCGTGCCCTGTCGCTGGCGCTCCAGGCTTGTCGGCAAAAAGTTAGTGCCCCTGATTCTCAACTTGACCCCACGCAAGGAGTCGATTGAAATGGTCTGGTTTTCCTGAACGTCCCACACCCTCCCACAAGGCCAACCGTAACATGCCAGTCCGCTCGTTTTCTTACTCCGCCCTCCTCCTCGTTTTCCTCATCTCCCTAACAGCCCCTCGACTCCGAGCCGATGAACTCGATCAACTCAAGGTCGGCATCCAGCCGGACGGTCGCATCGTCGTGCCGACCAACCAGATCCTCAAACCGGCTGGCAAGCAAGTTACGTTCCCCGGCCGGCCCGTCGATCTCGCCTTGATCGACAAGGGCTGCACCCTCGTTGTCAAAAATCGGAACGATCTGATTTTCCTCGACGTGGCGACGGCCAAAATCAAGCAGACGCTGAAATCGCCGACCGGATTCAGCGCCGTCGGGTTGGCGGTCCGCGACGACCATGTCTACGTCAGCGATTCCGCCAAGCATGTCCGCGTCGCCGGGCGGCAACTGAATGGCCCGTTCGCCTGGCTGAAGGCGGTCGAACTGAGTAAGCCAAAAGTCGGCGGCGACGTTTACCCGACCGGACTCTGTCCGAGCGACGACAAGGAATTGTGGACCGCCTCCAGCCGCGGCAACAGCGTGCAACTTCTCGACCTCGCCACCGGCGCGGTCAAGCAGGTTGTGCCGGTCGGCGTCGCGCCGTACATGCTTTGCCGTCCGCGTCCGGAGCGCGTCTACGTCAGCAACTGGGGCGGCGATACGCCGAGCGCCAAGGAAACGCACGCGCCATCCTCCGGCACGCCGGTTCGCATCGATCCGCGCGGCATCGCCAATCACGGCACCGTGTCCATCCTCGAATCCGCATCCGGCAAATGGCGGCTGCGCAAGTCGATCGCTATTGGGCTGCATCCCAGCGGCATGATCGCCAGCAAAGACGGCCGATTTGTTTACGTCGCCAACGCCAACAGTGATACGATTTCGGTCCTCGACACTAACATGGAAGAAGTCGTCGAGACCATCGTTTGCCGGCCCGCGGCGCGGCTGCCGTTCGGCAGCGGAGCCAACGCGCTGGCCCTCAGTCCCGACGGCGGCACGCTGTACGTCGCCAACGGCACCAATAACTGTATCGCCGTCGTTCGGCTCGGCGCACGCGCTTGCACGGACCCGGACGGTAAACCGGCGCGCAGCGCCGTCGCCGGTCTGATTCCAACGGGCTGGTATCCCGGCGCCGTCCTCGTCTCCGCCGACGGCAAAAAATTGTTCGTCGCCAACGTCAAGGGGCACGGTTCGCTAAGCCAGCCGCGCCCGATCGAGAAGGGCAAGAACTCGCACGACCATCTCGGCTCCGTATCCATCATCGACGTGCCCGACGACGCCGGGCTGGCGCGCTACACCGACGAGGTCAACGCCAACAATCGCCTCGCCTACAGCCTCGCCGGCCTGGAAAAACCGAACGCCGGCGCGAAGGCGGTGCCCGTGCCGCGACGGCACGGCGAGCCATCGGTTTTTCAACACGTCATCTACGTCATCAAGGAGAATCGCACCTACGATCAGGTGTTCGGCGACATGAAAGAGGGCGAGGGCGATTCGCGCCTGGCCATCTTCGGCGAAAAGGTGACGCCGAACCAACACGCCCTGGCGCGCGAGTTCACGCTGTTCGACAATTTCTATTGCAGCGGCGTTCTCAGCGCCGACGGTCATCAATGGGTCAACGAAGCCTACGTCACCGATTACCTGGAAAAAGCGTTCGGTCGCTTCGCGCGCAGCTATCCCTACGAAGGCAGCGATCCGCTCGCCTTCGCATCGAGCGGCTTCCTCTGGGATAATGCGCTGGCGCGCAAGAAGACGTTCCGCAATTACGGCGAATTCGTCAAGGCGACGCTGCCCAAGGGCACGACATGGACCGACGTATTCAACGATTACAAGGGTGAGGCCGGCAAGATCAAGATTGACGCCAAGCCGAACGTACAGGCGTTAACGCCGTTCACGCGCGCCGGCTATCCCGGCTTCCTGCTCACCGTGCCCGATGTGCGGCGGGCGCAACTTTTTATCGAAGACCTCAAGGAGTACGAGCGCAAGGGTGAATTCCCCCACTTGACGTATCTCTATTTGCCGTGCGACCACACCAGCGGAACGAAGCCGGACATGCCGACGCCGGCGGCGATGGTGGCCGACAACGATCTGGCACTGGGACAGGTAGTGGAAGCGATCAGCAAAAGTCGCTTCTGGAAGGACACCTGCATTTTCGTGGTTGAAGACGATCCGCAAAACGGCTTCGATCATATCGACGCCCATCGCACCGTCGCCCTGGTCATCAGTCCGTACACGCGGCGGAAGTTCGTCGATCGCACCAATTACAACCAAACCGGCATGGTCAAGACCATCGAGTTGATTCTGGGACTGCCGCCGATGAATCAGCTGGACCTGTCGGCGACGCCGATGCGTCACTGTTTCCAGGACAGGGCCGACCTGACGCCGTACACCTGCCGGCCCAATCTGACGCCGCTCGATCAGATGAATCCGCCCCTTAAGAAGCTGCGCGGGCAGGCGCGTCACTGGGCGGAGAAGTCGCTGACGCTGGACCTCGACGAGGCCGACGAGGCCGACGAGGATACCCTGAACCGCATCCTCTGGCACGCTGTGCGTGGCGACGGGACGCCCTACCCCGAACAATTCGCCGGCAAGAGGGCGGGAGCGCCCTGAGGGACATCTTCGGGATCCTTGATGGCTAACGCGCGCAAGTGGATGGCGGCTTCGCGGTCGCGGCCCAGGTCGCGGTACAGGCCGGCCAGATGCTGGCGAGCGCTGGCGTGGCGTTGGTGGGCGGGGCCGTCACTGTCCATCTCCAGCACACGCAGCAAGCAGGTCTCGGCGTTGATGGCGTCGCCGCCCTCGCGCAGCAAGACGCCGTGCAACAGCAACAGGTCGGCGTTGCGCGGGCCGTAGACGCAACCAGCGCGGGCGGCGGCGATGGCTTGCGGCATACGTCCCGTGCGGCGATACAGCACGGCCAAGTTGCGCCACGACTCGCCTTGGCTGGGGTCCAGTTCGACGATGCGGCGCAACAGTGGTTCGGCGGCGTTCTCGTCGCCCGCTTGCAGCAAGACATGGCTGAGGATCACCTGCGGCGTTAGGACGTGCGGCGCTTGGCGGATCGTGTCTTCTAGTAATTGACGGGCGGCGTTGAAGTCCCGGCGGGCCAGGTGAGCGCGGGCGCGCAGCACGGCGGTGTCGAGAGCGGCGAACGGTTCGCGGTCCATCTCGGCGAGGAGAGCATCCAATTCCGGCCAGCGCGCTTGCCGCAAATAGAGTTCGGCCAAGCCCAGGCGCGCGGGCGGGAAGGACGTTTCGGCGACGGCGGCGCGCCAGTGAAACTCGGCGTCGGCGTCCTGCCCCTGTTCGGAGCAGAGGACGGCGAGATGATGACGCACTAGCGGCCCATGCAGCCCGGCATCGACGCTGGTGAACACGCCATCGGGGCTAGGCAATGTTCCTCCCCTCTCCGCTGTACTCGGGGAAGAGGGAGTGAGGGGGAGATTCTCTCTTACTCCCCTCTCCCCTGTACTCGGGGGAGAGGGGTTGGGGGTGAGGGGGTTAGGCGGCAGCAATTGAATCCAGCAGGCGCGGGCGGTAGCGCGGTCGCCGCGTTGATGGCACAGCTGGCCCTTGAGGAACAGCAGTTCGGCATCCTCGGGACAGCGGACATGGCCGGCCTGACACGCGCCCCACGCCTCGGTGTATTGCCCCAGACGGCGATGACATTGCGACAGCAGCACGTATAGCTTGGGCGTGATGGAGTCGGCCGGCCGCGAGTGCTGCAAACTGCGTTGCAGCAGCGGGATGGCATCGCCGCAGCGTCCGAGGTCGGCGAAGGCCCAGCCGAGATTGAACAGCGTGAACGCATCGTTGGGGCGCTCAGCGAGGTCCAGATGCAACAGCCGCAGGTTGCGTTCGAGCTTCTTATGCCGCAGAGTGGGATCGAGGTAGCCGGTGTGTTCGATGGCGAGGTCGGTGAAGCGGATGGCGTGTCCGGCCCGCTTCAAGCTGGGCAGGATCTGTTCGTGAACGCGGTAATCCCAGCGGATGTCGGGATGGTTACGAAAGAGCCGCACCTGGCCGACGAGCGTGGCCGAGCCGTTGGCGGCGTGCGAGCGCTGCTGCATAACGTAGGCGGTGTTATCGTCAGGCAGGTCGGCGAGCAGGGCGCGGAGTTTGTCGCGGTTGGCTTCATCGAAGCATTCGTCGGCGTCGAGCCAGAGCAGCCATTGTCCGTTGGCATGGCGAATGGCTTCGTTACGTGCGGCGGCGAAGCTGTCGCACCAGGCGAAATCGAAGACACGAGCGCCATGTTCGTTTCCTTGCAGGGAGTACCCTGCGCCACAGTGCCAGGAACTTGGGGTCTCAGCCGCCTATCCTAATCCACACGTCCGGTGTCGATGCCCGTTACGTTTCTGGTGCTACGAGCCCTCGCGCTCAGCCCGCTTGTTC
>DATNCY010000357.1:0-14675 GCA_035553375.1 Gemmataceae bacterium | reverse complement strand
AGTGGTTTTCGGGTCCGAAGCGTGGATGAGGAAGAGCGTAAAAAGGCATTTGGCGCTCTTCCTCAACCACAAAAGATGCTCTAACTCAGCCTTCTCCGCACTTGTGTAGATACCAATGCCCCCGAGTACAGGGGAGAGGGGCTTCCCAGATGCTCAGTAGCTGAATCGATTGAGGCGCACTTTGCCGCGAAACACCCAATAGATCGTGATGGTGTACGCCAGCACGAACGGCATGCCCAGGCAGGCCACGATCGTCATGATTTCCAGTGTTTTCTTCGACGACGCCGCTTTCGCCAGGGTCAAACTGTATTCCGGTTTCAGGGTGGACACAATCAGGTTCGGCGCCAGCGTCAGCCCAAACAGGAACGTGAACGCCGCAATGGCGCACGACGACGAGAGAAACGCATCGAAGGGCCGGCCTTGAAAGATGGCGCGCGGGATATTGGCGATGGCCAGTACGTTGAGTACGACCACGATCCACGCCCACGGATGTTCCTCGTACTTCGCCACCGAACGCGGAATGGTCGCCAATGTGAAGATCGTTACCAGCATGTACAAAACGAAGAACAGGCCGAACGTCCGCCACATCCAGCCGTGAATGCGCTGCTGCAATTCACCTTCCGTTTTCAGATAAAGATAGATCGATCCGTGCATGGCAAATATAACCACGGCGAACAGGCCGACCAGCACCGGATAGGGCCGAAGCAGATCGCCCAGCGTCACGGCGCGATCGAAATCGCCGTCGGCGCCGAGCGGCAGACCGAGGATGCAGTTAGCGACAAGTACGCCGAAGGTGAAGGTCGCCAGGGTACTCGCCACGCAAAAGGCGATGTCCCAGAAGGCCCGCCAGAGCCGCCATTCCTGCTTGCTGCGAAACTCCATCGACACGCCGCGAAAGATGAGCGCCGCCAGGATCATCATGAACGGCGTGTAGAACCCGGAGAACGCCGCCGCGTAGGCGCGTGGAAACGCGGCGAACAACGCCCCACCGAAGACGACGAGCCATACTTCGTTACCGTCCCACAACGGCCCAATTGAGTTCATGAAGATGCGCCGCTCGTCGTCCTTGCGCACGCACAGATGGAGAATGCCTACACCGAGGTCGAAGCCGTCGAGGATACCGTATCCCGCCAGCAGCACGCCCAGCAGCCCGAACCACAAGAAATGCAACGGTTCCATGATTGGTGACTCCGGTTTATCTCCGGCCTACAGGCCCGGAGCGCCAGCGACAGGTGACAGAAACCCGTCGCTGGCGCTCCGGGCTTGTATGAATGCCACGTCTCAGCGCTTCGCTTCCGTCTCACGCGGTAGCACACGCAACGGCGTACCGACAGTTTCGAGCAATCCCTTCGTCGAAGTCTGCTCTGGCGGTTGCCCCTCGTCGTCCTCCGGCCCATGCTGAATCTTGCTGTTGAGTACATAGACCCATACCGCGAACAAGAGTACGTACATCACGCTGAACATCACGATCGAGCCGATAACCTGCTCCTTGCCAACCACCTTGGTGCTGGACAAACCCTCGATCGTTCGCAAGCCGCCTTCCATTTTCACCAGACCATCGGAGCCGCGCGGCAGATTATTCGCATCCATGCCTCGGGGATAAACGACGAACGGTTGCCGGCCTACTTCGGTTGCCACCCAACCGGCCTGGTTCGCCAGGTACGGCCCGAAGACGGCGAAGACGAAGAGCCACAACAGCCAGCGTTTCTCGAACAGCGTGCCGCGCCAGCGGAAGAACAGCGCCAGCACCGTCAGGCCGATGAATGCGCCGCCGAGACTGACCATCAGATGGTACGAGATAAATGGTATGCTTATAGGAGGTTTATCCTCATCTCGAAATTGATCCAGGCCGGGAATCGACGCATTGAAATCCTCATGGACGAGAAAGCTCAAGCCGCCGGGAATGCCGGCACCGTACTTGACTTCGCCCGTCTCCGCATCGGGCACGCCGAACAGATGCAAGTCCGCCTTGCCGGTTTTGAAATGTCCCTCCAGCGCCGCCAACTTGGCCGGCTGATATTTCGCCACCATGCACGCCTGAAAATGTCCCGATAGTCCCATCGCCAGACTCGACGCGGCTCCGAAAATCAGGGCCAGCGTGAACGATTTACGGGCGAACTCGACGTGCCGGCCATGCAGCAGATACCACGCCGAGATGCTCATGACAAAGAATGCGCCGAGGATAAATGCTCCCAGCAGAGCATGGACGAGATGATTCATGCTCGAGGGGTTGAACACGACGGCCCAGAAATCGGTGATGATCGCCTGATTGTCCACGACCTCGAAGCCGACCGGCGTATGTTGCCACGAGTTGGCGATGATGATCCAGACGGCCGAGAAGATGGAGCCGAGCGACACCATGAGCGTGGCGAAAAAGTGCATGCTCTTGGAGACGTGATCCCAACCGAAGACGAGTACGGCTAAAAAGCCCGATTCGAGGAAGAAGGCGAAAATGCCCTCCGCCGCCAGAGCCGAACCAAACACATCGCCGACGTAGCGTGCGTACCGCGCCCAGTTGGTGCCGAATTGAAACTCCATAACGATGCCGGTGGCCACGCCCATGGCGAAATTGACGGCAAAGATTTTCGTCCAAAACCGCGTCATGCGGTGATACTGCCGATCGCCGGTGCGTAGATACAGTCCTTCCATGAAGACCATGAGCGCTCCCAGACCGATCGACAGCGGTGGGAACAGATAGTGAAACATGATCGTCATCGCGAACTGGATGCGCGACAGCAGAAGCACTTCAGAATCCACGCTGATTTTCTCCTTCGGCGTTCAACAAGCCTGGAGCGTCAGCGACGGGAGTAAGAACCCGTCGCTGACGCTCCAGGCTTGTTTTGTCGAGTGAGCCGCGAGAGTCAATGGATGCCGCTTCCGCTTTCCGAACAAGGCAAAGATTCGGATTCGTCTGCTGCCGTCGCCTCCAGCAGGGTGCGTAGCAAGCGCGACGCCAGGTAACGTCCCTGCCGATGATACGCCTCGATCACTTCCTGTTCCGTCACCGTGCGCACACGCCCCGGCCGGGCTTCGATTTCCAGATCGCGCGACTTCGCCAAGCCAACGACGCGCTGGAACGCCTCCAGCTCGACGTATTCCGCGAACGTCAGTTCCAGCGTCTGAAAGTGCTGTGGCCCTTGTTGCAGCAAATCATCGAGATGCTCCTGACCGCGTGGACCCAGCGGCAGACCCACGCGCTCGTCCGTCACCAACACCACCCGATCGAGCGGCCGCGCGTCTTCGAGTAAGCGACGCAGGAAGCCTGCCACCGAGATAGCGCTTTGAGCCGTGAGGAAAAGCACGCCGGTGCGTGTGTCGGCCACCGCCCCTTCTTCCCGCCGGCGGATCGAGAGATCGTAGGTGGGCCGCGCATTCTGCCGCGGCGGCGGAATGCGTTCCACCTCCCAGACGCCATGACGATGAGCGCTATCGCGGCACTGCAGCAGCAGAGCGTACACCAAGCCTGCCAGATGATCGGCATCGGCCGGCAGCGTGTGCGGCTCGCGCTCCAGCTGTTCGCGGTTCGCCGCCAATTTCTCCGCGATTTTGCGATCGATCGCCTCGCGGATGTCCTCGGTGGTCGGCTCATCGGGCGCTCCACTGCCGGAGTCGCCGTCTTTCGGCCAGCGCATCAGCCAGTCGAGCGGATCGCGCCGGCCCAGCGATTCCTGCTGTTGCCGCCAGCCCTCACGCGCCCAATTGATCGCGTCGCGCGGCCGAATCTCGACGCGGTCTTGAAAGAACTGCTCGCGCCACGCCTCGCCCAGCGGGAACAGCGCATCTTCCTGCCGCCGCTTTCGCACCAGTTCGAGATCGGCGAACGGTTCCAGAATGCACTGCAAACGCGACGCGATGATACGCACCGCCTCGGCGGGCGACACGCGCTGGAGTGTGATTTCCATTTGTGCCAGCCGATCCCACGCGGAACTCTGAATCACGCGGTTCTCGCGCCAGCGGATCAGCGTATCCTTGACGCCGGCCGTGACGACGAGCAGGTTCGGCGAACTATCGATGACGGCTTCGAGAAAGCGCGCCAGCGCGGCGGCCTGCTCCTCATCGAGGTTATCGACTTGATCGAAGACGAGCAGGAACGGCCGTTGCTTGCTGGCGGCCAGGCGTGTCAGGGCGACAAGTACCTGCTTGATCTGCTGATTGTCAATCAACGCAACCGCTTCATCGGCTCGCTGCGCCGGCGGCAGTTCCAGCGTGCGCGCCTCCTCTGGATCGAGTGTCTGTCCGGCCAGCCAGCGCACGGCCAAGGCCGCGACGATGCCATCCTCTTTGCCCTGATTGGCGCGATAGGCAGAGCGATAGAAGCGGAACAGCACATCCCAGACGGTATGATCGATCAGCGTCGCGCCAGGCAGATCGCCTTCGGCGATTCCCTCGATCAGCCGAGCATACGCACCCGCCAACTGCGGCCAACTGTACTGGCCCATCTGCTGCTGCACCGCGTCGAGAAGGCTGGCGTGAACCAACTCAAACAACGGCGAACCGACGAAATGGCGTTGACGGCCCCGCGTCAAGATGCTGACGACAGTATGCAACAGCGAGCGTGGCAGATGTTCGGGGGCGGCCTGCAAATTGTGCAGATAGACGAAGCACGCTTGGCTCTCGTGGTTGGCCCAGCGACCGAGGCGTGACAGCAGATGACTTTTGCCGATGCCGGCCTCGCCCCACAATACCGCACCGACACCGCGCCGGCCATCGCACGCCTCGCGCGCCAGCCGCGTCAGTCGCGCAAACGCCGTCTGATGGATTTCGTCCACATCCACGTCATTCGCCGACGGACCGTTGATGCGATTGTCGAGAAACGGATTCCGCGACTCGACGCAGCGGAAAAACGCACCGCGTCGATTTTCCTCCCGCTCCATCGCCGCCAAGCTGTCCGCATCACTCATGAGTTGTGTTCCGTGAAAACAGCGGAACTATCTCCGCTGCAATCATCATACGATCCCCTTCGAGGATATGCTAAGGACTACGGGACAAAACCCTTGACTGCCAGCCCGCAGCGCCAGCAAGGGTATTGTCCCGTAGTCCTAAAAACCACCGATCAAGTCGTTGATGGATTTGCCCTTGGGCGAAAAGTGACCTATGCTCGCAAAGGACGAGAGCGACGCACGAGGGAGAGCCAGATGAGACGGCACTTCTGCAATGACGGCGGCCAAGCCCCTCTTGTTGGGGCATGGTTTCCTGAATGCCCCACCTCGAAGGTTCGCCGACACGGGGTGGCGGCGGTGGAATTCGCTTGTTGCTTGCCGGTTATTGTCGTGGCCCTACTTGGTGTCTGGGAGGTCGGCCGCATCGCCCAGGTGTCGAATGTCATGTCCAATGCCGCGCGCGAAGCCGCGCGCGATGCCTCGCTGGGACAGACGGATTTCCCGACCATTGCATCCAATCTGCTCACATACCTTCAGAGCGCACTGCCGACAGCTTTCGGTCAGGGTCATACAACCGCTCTCCGGTCTCCCACGATCACCCTGCCGGCGAATACCACGGGTTACACCTACTGGGACAACACCGCCAACCAGGAGTTGTTCACCATTACCTTTACGGACATCACCCAGCCGAGTATCACCGATCCAATGTCGATGCAGAAACTCGATCATTACCAGATCGGCATCCAGGTGCCGTACTCCACCATCGGCTGGACTACCCTGACTCAGATCACCGGCGTTAGCCGGCTCTCCGTTGCCGTCGATTGGGCCTGCCTGCGCGATGCGCCCTTCCAGGTGTCGCCGGTCCTGCCGGCGCAGTAACCTTTTTCGGTGACGAGGAGAGAACGAGCATGGTTATCGGTAAGGTTCGCCGCGATCGACGCCGTGGGGCCACAGTGGTTGAGACCGCCCTGGTTCTGCTTCCGCTGCTCACATTACTCTTCGGCATCTTCGAGTATGGCCGACTCTTGTTGGATTGGAACCTGCTCAATAACGCCGCGCGGGAAGGATGTCGTTACGCATTGGCCAACAACACGAACATCACGATCAACGCCGATGTTCAGGGGGTTGTGACCAGTTACATGGCAGGGAGGAACGCGAGCTTCACCAACTTCACCGTGACCGTGAGCGGGACGCATTCGGGCGTCTCCACCCCGGTTAACAATCTGGCTCCCGGCGACCCGATCACGGTTACGGTTTCGGGAAAGTATCGGTTCATGAACATTATTCCGCTGGTCTCCATGCCAAGTTTGTTTTCCTTAACCGGCTCGGTCACGATGATTTGCGAGGGAGGAACCTGACGCTCTGGCATTATCATCTATTAGAGATACTAATAATCTCATTTACCAGCCCGCGGCGCCAGCAAGGGACTCCCTTGCCGGTACCGCGGGCTGGTAAAGAAGACAGAGAAGCGACCACAATGATTTCTAAACGAGTATCCGCTGAGCGATCCACATGTCGCCGAGGGTCCGTCGTGCCTTTGCTGGCCGTCACCCTGGTGGCCCTCGTTGGATTTTTGGCGTTGGCCATTGACCTGGGAATGTTGGTCATCGCCAAATCACAGGCCCAAAACGCGGCGGATCTAGCTGCGCTCACTGCGGCTCGCACACTGACGGGAGACTCGACCTCCAATTATAACCAGAGTAACGCCACGACTAATGCGCAGAATATCGCGAATTTCAACAACATCCTGGGCCAATCTGTTCAGACATCGCAACTCCAGCTATCCTATGGCACCTATGACTACAACCAGACCACGCAGGCATTCACCGCCAATTTCCCGCCGACGAGCGGCATGCCGTTGACCGCTGTTTCCACGACCGTCACCTCGAACAACCTTTCGGCCGCGTTCAGCACGGTCTTCGGAATACAATTTCTACCGAGCGTCACGGCCACGGCCACATCGGTCCACCGTCCGCGCGACATTGCCCTCGTCATGGACTTATCCGGCTCGATGCGCATGGGCACTTGCCTCGGCTACGACTTTTACACTCCCACCCGCACCGGCAATAACCCCGACACCGTCTATCCGACGTTCGGCCATTATTCATCGGGCAGCGCCGGCATGCAAGGCCCTACTTCCAATCAAACTTCCAGCTACGATAATTACACAATCTCGCCGAGTAATACTACTGCTTCCAATTCCTCGTATGCCTTGACGTATGTGAACAACTTCTATCAAAACGCGGCCTATGCGACGCCTTTGATTCGCGCGTTTGATTCGTATACCAGCACGGACGGCGGGGCCACCTGGACGGCTCCCACATCGGGAACTACTCCGGCGTTGCCTCTCTCCACTTACACCTCAACGCCGGGCGGCGACGTGCCTCTTTTCAAGAACGGTAGCTCATCGGTTTATGCCACAAACGTCAAGGATGTAACCGCCACCACGACCACAAACGCTCTTTGGGAGTTGGATGGTTACTCGGCCTATTCCGCCGGCAAACTGGACACCTCGGGGACCAGCGGCGTCCCCGCCGTTTGGACGCAAGCGGACTATAGCAACTGTCCGTTCAATGGCTATACCCAAGGCCCTGGCTACTACGGCATGACCTTTTTCCTTTGGCCACCTGATCCGCGCAACGGAGCAATCACCAACACAACTACCCTCAAAAGTTACCTTAGTCTCATCGGCCTTACCGATACCACCGACCAGAGTACCCTTGCCAGCAACTGGAGCAGCTGGACCTTGACCCAACTAAAAAATTGGTTGAAGGGAGGTACGACGCATGGCGGCCCCTATACGATTGGGCCGGCTGGTCCGTTTGTACCAGGGAGCAGCAGCAAAGCACCGATTTACTATGCCGTATGTCGGCTCTTCAACCGCGCTTATCCAGCAGGCAACAGCAAGGGCACGTTTAGCGCGGATTGGCGAGTACGCTTCTTCAACAATGTTAATAACAATAATACGGTTCTGTTCAACGCATCCGGATCCTTGAACTTGCCCGGAACCTATACCATCAACTACTCCGCGATTCTCAGTTGGATCAGCCAAGCTGCCAACTCCTCCGGGCAGCTGGTCAATCCTTTTCCCCAGCAGATGCGGGCAGGTCGCATTAAATATTATGGATCGATTCCGACGCAGATTACCGGCAGCTGGCCCAGCTACGGCAGTACAGACCAGCGGTTCTGGAAAGAGTTCATCGACTATGCGCTCGGCTTCCGACAGACCGGCGCGAGTACCTACCAGGACATCAGCGCCATGGCCGGCTACGGTAGCGGTTTCACTTGGGGGACCACGAGCATCACCATTCCTCCCGCCTCCCCGCAATACATGAATTATTCGGATAACCCGACTCGCCCAAAGTTGCGCTACTGGTTCGGCCCCCTGGCGATGGTCGATTATCTCCAAAATTTCAACATGTGGACGAACGTGTCTGGCTATAACGTCATGCAGCCTGGGGATAGTTACGAGGCACCCGTCTACACGGGCAAACAAGCTTACCTTGCCTCCGTCAGTACGATGCAGACGAACCACCCTAACGACTGGTTCAGTATCGTTGCTTACAGTTGGCCGCGCAGTGCGGCAAGCGGTACTCCGGGGGGCAGCGGCTTCGGTCAGGGCCGCTTCAATTGCGTGCGTTCCCCGCTGGGACCGAATTACAACTACGCTCAGGCGTCTCTCGTTTTTCCTTTCTCCACTATCAATGCCGATGGTTCCGCCAATAATACCGAGGTTACTCCCTACGACGCGGATCCTTCTACTAGCCTGGTTCCGTCAGCCAATTTCGTGGACACGCCGCGCGCGGACGGCGAAACCTGCTTCGCCATGGCTCTCATGCTCGCCTACAATCAATTCGCCACCACGCTACCGACGGATGCGACCTTGAGATCCTTCGTCTCCTCCTCGCCAATCGCCTTCCCAACGGGCATGGCGGGCGGAATGGGACGTAAAGGAGCGCAGAAGGTTGTCATCTTTGAAACGGATGGCTTGGCGAACACTTCCGCGACCGCCACCCTGGTGAATGCGGGAACTTATAATTATTACAAGATCCGCTATGACATGAACAAACCGAACAACAGTGAATTTCCCACCGTCTCCACGACTACTATCAACAATTCCACGGTCTTAAACCAGGTTTATTCCTTGGTCCAGCAACTGGCGAGCGATTACGGTAGCTCACGGAACCCCTTCCGCTTGTACTCCATCGGCTTTGGTCCCGTTTTCCAGGGATCGAACGCCACTTCGGCGTTGCAAACCTTGCAAACCATGCAATATTACTCCGGCACCCAGAGTAGTATTTCCACACCCTTGCCGGCAGCTCAAATTATCACGGGGACGGATACGCAGATGTCAGCGAATATGAACACTACCTTCACGAACATCTTGCAAAGCGGCGTGCAAATCGCCCTGATTAAGTAATGAATTGCCAGCCCGCAGCGCCAGCAAGGGCGTCCCTTGCTGGCGCTGCGGGCTGGCGAGATGTTAGTGACTCTTACCAGTTCGCTTACAGATGTCCCTGCTCGGCCAGCCAGCGCTCGGCGTCGAGTGCCGCCATGCAGCCGGTGCCGGCCGCCGTCACCGCTTGACGATAATAGCTATCCGCCACATCGCCGGATGCGAACACACCCTCAATGCTTGTGTTCGTGCGCTGGGGTTTCATCCACAAAATGTAACCCTTGTCGTCCAGCTTCAACTGGCCATCGAGGAACTTCGTGTTCGGCGTGTGGCCGATGGCCAGGAAAACGCCGGTGGCGTCCAACGTCTCGACCTCCTTGCCCACCGTGCTTTTCAGACGCACGCCGGTGACGCCGTCCTTGTCGGTGCCCAGCACTTCATCGAGCGCGCGGTTCCACTTCATGGTGATTTTCGGATTCTCCAGCGCCCGCGCCTGCATGATCTTGCTGGCCCGCAGCTGATCGCGGCGATGCACCAGATATACCGTGCTGGCGAACTTGCTCAGGTACGTGCCCTCCTCGACCGCCGAGTCGCCGCCGCCGATGACGATGAGCGGCTTGTTGCGGAAACGCGGCAAGGCTCCATCGCACACGGCGCAAGCCGACACGCCATTGTTCTTGTATTTGTCCTCCGAGGGCAGTCCCAGATAGTTCGCCCGCGCGCCGGTGGCGATGATGACGCTGATCGCCTCGACGGTCTGCCCTTCACGGGCAGACAGCACGAAAGGACGACGCTGGAAGTCCACTTTTACAATGTCGTCGGTGACAATGCGTGTGCCGAAATTAACGGCCTGCTGGCGCATGTACGCCATCACTTCGGGACCGAACGCCGCGCGTTTGCCGGTGGCATGTTTGCCGTGGTAGTAGCCTTCCAGACTAGCGAATTGATCCGGCGGCAAGGCCGAGCGCGAGAATTGTTCCATCACCGAGGCATCGACGAACGGCCAGGCAGGAAAATTCTCGACCTCTGTTGTCAGGTTCAGCTGGCCCAGAGGCAGCGTACCTTGCAGACGGTTCTCCTCCCAGTTGGCATTGCCCTCGTAGACGAGCGGTTGCAGATTCGCGCGGGCGGCGTAAATCGCCGCCGTCCAGCCCGCCGGCCCCGAACCGATAATGACCACCTTCTCCGGCATGTTCTCTCCTCTATTTGCTAGCGGCGGTTGGCGAGATAGCTTCTCTCCCCAGCGAACGCCTTGGACTGTACACTTCACAGTGTCCACATTGTGACGACTCCGTCGCGTAAACGCGATGGCTTCTCGGAGGACGCTTACGGCAACCCGTTACGTTAACCCCCGCTGGCCCCGTCCGGGCCAGTCCTCTGGCGAGGATATTCGAGGCGGCATTATGATCCCGGTCCAAAGACAAACCACAGTACGGACAATCGTGCCAGCGAACCGACAGGTCTTTTTGGACCTCTTGGCCGCAGCCGCTGCACTCTTGGCTTGTGCCTTTGGGATCGACTTCCACAACCGCAACACCAGCTTTTGCAGCTTTGTGCTTGAGGATGCTCACGAACGCGCCCCAGGCGGCATCCGCGATCGCCCTGGCCAGCCTGCCGTTCCCCAACATCCCTTGGATGTTGAGGCTTTCGACAGCGATCAGGCCATATGCGAGGACCAAACGACAGGCGACTTGGTAATGATGCTCGTGGCGAACATTCTTGACGCGGGCATGAATCGTTTGCAGACGACGGGCGGCTTTCCTTCGCTTGCTGCCGCCCTTCCGTTTGCGAGCGACAGCGCGGCCAGCGCGACGAAGCGCGGGCAATTCCTTCTTAAGATAACGCGGATTGGGTTCGCGCTCACCGTCGCTGGTGGTAAGGAACGATTCCAAGCCCACGTCGATGCCGACCGCTGGTTTCCCGTTATCGGCAAGGGGAACGTCGGGCAATTCGCAGGAGAAAACGACGAACCACTTGTCCGCTTCACGCTTGAGCGTGGCGGTCTTGATCGTGCCTTCTGTGGGGCGATGCAGCTTGACGCGGATCGTGCCGACGTTGTGGACGCGGAGACGGTTGTTGTCCAGCAGTTTGATGCCGTCGCCGTAGCTGCGAAAGGTAAAGCTATCGAAACGGTCCCTTCCCTTGAAACGCGGGTAGCCGGGCTTGGCACCTTCCTTGATTCGGCGAAAAAAGTGGGCAAAGGCGCGATCCAATCGCCGCAAGGTTTCCTGTCCCGAGGCGGCGTTGAGCCGAGCGAAGAAAGGGTTGCTGGCACGTTGTTGGGTAAACCAGCGACACTGCCCGACGAAGGAGAACGATCGTTGCTCCGTTTGATAAACGGTCTTCCGCTGTTGCAGCGCCTGATTATACAGACGGCGGTGCGATTCGAGGGCGATGGCCAGCTCGCGCTGTTGGTGCGTAGTGGTCCGCAGTCGGTAACGAAAGGCGCGTCTCATAACGGTATTTTGCGATGTTCGGCTTCTTTTTTCCAGGTCGGTGGTTGGGAAGGTGCCCGGCAAGCCGGTCAATGCGGGAATACATAGTCTCCGGCGTGCTGGAGGGAAGTGTTCACCCCCCGGCAAGCCGGGGGCTATATGGAGTAAATTGCGGAGGAAGAAGGGAATGCTTCGTTTGACTGACCTGCGCGAGATTCTGCGCTATGTGCCGCGCTTCCGCGATAAGGTGTTTGTCATCGCCCTGGATGGGGCCATTGTCGAGCATGAGAACTTTCGCAATCTGCTGCTCGACATCTCACTGTTACGCAGCCTGCGCATCGGCGTCGCCCTTGTGCATGGGGCCGGTCATCAGATTCGCCGCCTGGCCGAGCAGACGAATCAGTCACCCTCCAACATCGACGGCACCGGCATCACCGACGACGCCACCTTACAACTTGCCCTCAGTGCCGCCAATCGCGTCACCCACGAGATACTCGAAGGATTGTCGGCCAACGATCTGCGTGGTGCATGCGGCAACGCCCTGGTCGCGCATCCCGCCGGCATTCTGCACGGCGTCGATCATCAGCACACCGGCCGCGTTGAGCGCGTCGATACGGCGCTATTGCACGCCTTACTTAATCAAGACATTGTGCCGATTATTCCGCCGTTAGGCTGCGACGGCGAAGGGCGATCGTATCGGCTCAACTCCGATGGTGTCGCTGTCGAAGTGGCTCGCGCCCTGCAAGCGGTCAAGTTGATTTACCTGACCACCTTCGAGGGCATTCAGGCACCCGGCGAACCGGGCGCTCCGCCACAGCTCTTGCGGCAACTGTCAGTCGAGGAAGCGGAGACGATTCTCAAGAAGCGACGCGCCGGCATCACGCCCTCGCATCTGACCAAGTTAGAGCATGCCTTGCGCGCCGCGCGCGGCGGGGTGCCGCGCGTCCACATCATTGATGGCCGGGTTGAGGAAGGATTGTTGGCGGAGGTCTTCTCCAACGAGGGCATAGGCACGCTCCTCCACGCCAATGAGTACCAGGCCATCCGCCGCGCTCAACGGCGCGATACGCGCGCCATTTATGCGCTCATTCAGGCGAGCATTGAAAACGAGGAATTGGCCCGGCGCAGCTTCGCCGACATCGAGCGAGCGATTGAGGATTTCTTCGTCTTCGAAGTGGATCGCAACCCGGTGGCCTGCGCCGCTCTGCATGTGTATCCCCAGCAAAAACAGGCGGAGTTGGCGTGCGTGTGCGTCAATCCGCCCTACGAGAATCAGGGCATCGGCGCCAAGCTCATGCACTACGCCGAAGCGCAGGCCCGCGCCGCGGGGCTGTCGCAGTTGTTTTGTCTGTCCACGCAGGCATTCAACTATTTCCAGCAGAAGGGCGGCTTCGCACCCGGTACGCCGGACGATCTGCCGCCGGGCCGGCGCGAACGCTATGATCGCAGCGGCCGGCGCTCACTGGTGCTGCTCAAAAAACTGACGTAGTCGCTCACAAGCCCGAAGCGCCAGCGACGGGTCGAAGAAACCCGTCGCTGGCGCTCTGGGCTTGTGAACCTCACCAATCGACCACGGAACCATCGTCCTCATCGTATTCTTCGCGGTTCTTCCAGTCGTGATCGATCTTGCCGGCCAGCGCGTGTTCATCCAGTTCGATACCCAGTCCTGGTCCGGTGGGCAGATCGAGATAGCCCTTGCGCACCATGAACGATTGTTTCAGATAGCCGTCGCCGAGCGTGACCTGCTCTTGCGCGAGGAAGTTCGGGACGGACGCGGCCAGCTGCACGCCGGCGGCCAGAGCGATCGGGCCGAGCGGACAGTGCGGCGCGATGGCGGCGTAATACGCCTCGGCCATGCCGGCAATCAAACGACATTCGGTGATGCCGCCGGCGTGGCACAGGTCCGGCTGCAAGATCGTGGCGGCCTTTTTTTCCAATACTTCGCGGAAACCCCACTTGGTGAATACACGCTCGCCGGTAGCGATCGGCAAATGCGTGCCGCGCGCGATGTCGGCCATGATGTCGTGATTCTGCGCCTGGCACGGCTCCTCGATGAACATCGGTTGATGCGGTTCCAACGCCTTGATGAGTACCTTGGCCAGCGCCGGACTGATAGCCCCGTGGAAATCGATGGCGATGTCCACATCCTCGCCGCCAGCCTTGCGCAACTCGCCGAACTTGTCGGCAATGTGGCGCACCTCGGCCGGCGTCTCGACATAGCGCGCCGGCCGGCGCTTGGCGGGCGTCGTCTTGAAGGCGGTGAAGCCTTGCCCCTTCAGTTCCTTCAGTTTTTCCGGAGTGCGAGCATGGGCGTAAACGCGCACACGCTGGCGCGTCGGGCCGCCGAGCAGTTCGTAGATCGGCACGCCCAGCGCCTTGCCCTTGATGTCCCACAAGGCGATGTCGATGCCGCTCAGCGCGCTGGTAAGAAGAGGACCGCCGCGGTAGAAAGCGTGGCGATAGATGGCTTGCCAATGATGGACGACCTGACGCGGATCCTTGCCGATCAGATAGCGCTCGATCTCCTTGACGGCTTCGGCGCAGGTTTTGGCACGGCCTTCGAGGATCGGTTCGCCCAGGCCGGTGATGCCGGCGTTGGTGTGGATTTTCAGGAACAACCAACGCGGTTTAACGAGGAAAGTTTCGAGTTTGGTGATCTTGAGCGCGTCCTTGCGGGCGATGGGCGCGTCCTTGGCGGCGCGCTCTTCGGCGCCGGATAGCGCGGAACAAGCGAGGCCGGCCAGCCCTCCGGCGAGGATGGCGCGACGGTGTGGTAGAGCCATGGATGCGTTTCTCCTGTGAGGGCGAGACAATGTCCGTGGGGCGCGGCCATTATCGCAGGAGAGACGGCGCTTTGCCAAACCGATCCGCCCGCGCCCGCGCTTCTCGTGTGGGCGTCTGGAAACTTGGTGGAATTTTTGTACACAAGTCGGAGACGTGACTTTCCGGCAAGAAATCCACCTC
>DATNCY010000356.1:0-21036 GCA_035553375.1 Gemmataceae bacterium | reverse complement strand
GTGTCAGCTGTCACTCACGAATTGCGCACGCCGCTGACAACGCTACGGCTGTACCTCGACATGCTGGTCAACGGTCTGGTCCGCGACGAGAAGCAACGCGGCGAATACATCCACACGCTACATGCCGAGACGGATCGGCTCAATCGGTTGGTCGGCAATGTGCTGGATTTCTCGCGTCTGGAGAACCAACGGCCACGCCTCAATCGCACTTCGGTGTCGGTCGCCGAATTGCTCGAACAGGTGCGCGACACCTGGACGGGACGCTGTCAGGATGCGGAAAAAGAGATGATTGTCGAGAATACGTTGTCCGGGGATGCGACGCTGTGTACGGATCGCGAACTGGTGCAACAAGTGCTGGGGAATCTCATTGACAACGCCTGTAAGTACAGCCGCGGCGCGGACGACCGCCGGCTATGGCTGCGTGCCGGCAACGACGGTAGCCGCGTCGTGTTCGAGATCGAGGACCGTGGCCCCGGTGTGTCCTTGAAGGACCATCGGCTGATTTTCCGCGCGTTCCGTCGCGGCCGCGGTGCGGATGAGACCGCCGGCGGCGTCGGCCTGGGGCTGGCGCTGGCGCGACGCTGGACGCATCTGCTCGGCGGTCGGTTACTCTTGCGGAGCAGCGCCGTAGATTGTGGGGCGTGTTTCCGCGTGGAATTGCCCATGTGAGCCTTCGTTGCCAGCCCGCAGCGCAAGCAAGGGAAACAGAATCTCTTGCTTGCGCTGCGGGCTGGCAACGAAGGTTCAATGACAATCCGCTGTCAGCGCTTCACCCAACTCACGTAAATAAAACAATCGTCCCGGCAGCGTCGGCATGTAGCTACTCGGTATCCACGGCGTCGGTTCATGCAGCAACGTCATACGTAGCGATAATCCCTGCCACTGCATCCCGCGCCCGAGTACGCCGTCCGCGCCGCCGATGATGCGGTCAGCGGCCAGAAATAGCGCCGGTCCAATCGTGTTGGCGAACGCCGGTACCAACGTCGTTCGGCTGCGGAAACTGGTCAGCGCATTTTGCTCGATCGTCAACGGATGCAGCCTTGCCCCCAGCCGGTGCGTTTGCTGCTTCCACTCCGCCTCGCTGCCAAACTCGGCGGCGAAGTGCGGCTCCCAAAACGCGATGTGGCAAACGCGGCCAATCCCAAACACCGTTACCAGCTTCGTGCCCTGCTTCTTCAACGCGGCGATCTGTTCGGCATAACGGGGCAACTCCGTCTTGACGGCGAAATGCCGTTGGCGCGGCGGCACCGTGTTCTTGCCGAGCGGACCATAGAAAGCCTGCTCCATCGCGTGCTGAAAGGCGCCCGGCGTCGTCGGCGGCAGCGTATCGCCTTGGGCGTCGGACCATTCATCCATGTTGAAACCGTGGACGTGTTCGCATGAGACGCCCCACTCGTTGAGGAAATAAACCGTCCAGCGATACATGCCCATCGGGCCGACGGGCAGAATAAAGGCGATGGGTTGGCCGGCCTTACGGGCCAGTTGAATCTCGCGGGCAATCTCATGGCCCATGTAGGTATCAAAATCCTCGAACGAAGCGCACGGCACCGGCTCGAATTGCGGATGCCACCACGCTTGTCGCGCGGTCGCCTTATCGGGCGGCACGGCGGCCAGACGGTCGATCTTCGCCAAATCCCAGCCTGCGGGCAGGAAACCTTCCATCAGCGAGCCAGAGTACGTCGTCAGCAGATTCATGCGGAAGCCCTCGGAGTGTCGGCGAACGGCCGGCGTCAGCCGGCTGGTACAGTCTACACCAGCCGGCTGACGCCGGCCGTTCGCTTTGTTGTCGCACTCCGGCACGCCGCCGGTCAACTGTTTTTTTGAGAATCTCTTGTATCCCCGTGCGGATCAGCTAAAAAGGAGTGGTCCTACTTAACGGGCATTCGTTTGCTGGAGGTTTCTTTCAATGTTACACGGGCGTCGGCTGACGGTCTTTCTCATTTTGGCGGTCCTGGCTCTTCCCTTCCTCGGCCTGAACCTGTTCGGCCAGGACAAGGACAAAGATAAGGACAAGGAAAAAAAGACTCCCAAAGATCCCACCAAGGTGACACTCGCCTGGAAGTTCGAGAAGGACAAAACCTTCTACCAGACGATGACCACCAAGACCACGCAAACCATGAAAGTCATGAGCAATGATGTGACCCAGAATCAGGAGCAAACCTTCTATTTCAGCTGGAAATGGCTGAAAGACGAAGGCGGCAAGTGGGAGATCGAGCAAACGATTCTCGGCGTGAAGATGGACATCGACATCGGCGGCAGTCCGATCAAATACGATTCGACCACCCCGGCCACCAACAACACGTCCAATCCGCTCAGCGAGTTCTTCAAGGCGCTGGTCGGCTCCAAGTTCAAGCTGACCCTCGATCCCAAGACGCTCAAGATCACCAAGATCGAGGGACGCGATGAGTTTCTCAAGAAACTGGTGACGGCCAACAAGCAGATGCAGCCGTTGCTTGAAAAGATCCTCAGCGACGACGCGCTCCGCCAGATGGCCGAGCCGACCTTCGCCGTCATCAGCAACGACGCCGTCGAAAAGGGCAAGACGTGGAAGAAAGAGTCTAAGCTCGACATGGGGCCGATCGGCACCTACAAGAACGAATACACCTACACCTACGAAGGTCCGGACACGGCGACGAAGTTCGAGAAGATCAAGGTGGACACGAAGCTGACCTACAGCCCGCCGGAGAAGGCGGACGGTGTCGGCGGTCTGCCCTTCAAGATCAAGAGCGCCGACCTGGCGAGCAAGAACGCGACCGGGAACATTTGGTTCAACAAGGACAAGGGCCGCGTCGAGAAGACGGAGATGTCGCTGGACCTGGAAGGCAAGCTGAAAATCGAGATCGGCGGCCAACCGACCGACGTGGAACTGAAGCAGAATCAGAAAACCTCGGTCACGACCTCCGACACCAATCCGGTGGAGAAGGCGGCTCCCGGCAAGTAACTAACTTGCCGTGTAGCCGCGACGGTCATCGTAGCGTGGGTTTACGTTTCGCGCGAAACGTAAACCCACGCTACGATGAACGTCGCGGCTACACGAATAAGCCTCCGAATTTCATACAACTCAGGGGGCTTATTGCTAGACAACTCCGAGGCCAATCCGTCTACCTTCCCAGTCAACGATCTGCTACCGTGGGGGGACGCTCTTCCGTCCCTTTCACGCTTCCAAAATGCGGGAAGCGGAGCCACAGTCACGGAGCAAAAGAGTCGCGATGTCTCATATCTGTGACATCCTCGTTGTCGGCGGCGGCGTCCTCGGGGCGAGCATCGCCTTTCATCTGGCCCAGCGACGCCCCGGCCGTGTCGTGCTGGTCGAGAAATCCTATCTCGGTGCCGGCGCGAGCGGCAAATCGGCGGCCCTGGTTCATCAATCGCATCGTAATCACCTGACGATCGCGCTGGCCCAACGGAGCCTCCCCGTCTTCGAGCATTTTGCCGACAGGTTGGGCGGGCCATCCGTATTCTGGCGTACTGGCATGGTGCAGCTGGTGGCGCGGAGCGAAGAAGCCGAACTGAACGCCTATCTCGATCAGTCGCGCGAGCTGGGCATCGAAATACAGCGAATCTCCGATCAGGAATTGATGGAGGTGGATCCCAACGCCCACCTGGGGGAGGACGAGGTTGCCGCCTTCGAGCGCACAGCGGGCTATGTCGAGGCGGTGCAAGTGGTGGCGTCGTTCGCCGAGGCGGCGCGCCGCGAAGGTGCCGACATCCGCCAGGGCGTCGAGGTACGCGCCATCCTGGCCGAGCGCGGCAAGGTCGTCGGCGTCGAGACCAATGAAGGGCCGTATGAGTGTGCGCGTCTGGTGCTGGCCACGGGTGCCTGGGCAGGGCAACTGCCGCGCACGGTCAAGATCGATGTGCCGGTGCAGGCCGGCCGCGCTCAGGTGGCGCTGTTCCGTCGTCCGGCGGACAGCGGCCGCCGCGGCGTCGTCTTCGCCGATTTCGTGCAGGAACTGTATCTGCGGCCAGCGCAAGGTGATCTGCTCCACGCCGGCGATCTCGCTCCGCCGCCGAGCGAGACGTCCATCGATCCCGATTCGTACAACGAGGCCGCCGATGGCACTTGGCTAACGGGTATCCGTCAGCGGTTGATCCGCCGCTATCCGGCCATGCACTGCGGCTTCGGTCGCGGCGGCTACGGTCTGCTGACCGCGCTGACGCCGGACGGCCAGCCGATTCTCGATCGCTTGCCCGGATTGGAAGGCGTTTTTTGCGCGGCCGGGTTCGGCAGCGACAGCTTCCTCCTATCACCCTCGGTCGGTCAGATTATGGCGCAATGGGTCGTGGAGAATACGGTTGGCGATCTGGACCTGACGCCCTTTGGACTGGCCCGTTTCGCGGAAATCGCGGCTCCGCCCGAAGCCGAGGGCGTGGAACAAAGCGAGGGTTAGGATCGGCTCGCCATCCTTCTGCCGTTGACCGTGCCTTCACCATGCCTTCAAAATGCGTATCCTGTCAGATGGATGCCGTGCGGTGCGGCCGGTTGAGTGAAATCGAACCTCGACGGAACATGAACAACAAAAATGGACTGAAAGTTTTCACCGGACGCGCCAACATCGCCCTGGCCGAGAAGATCGCCCGTCATCTGGGCGACTCGCTCGGCAAGGTGACGCTGTCCAACTTTCCCGACGGCGAGATTTCGGTTCGCATCGAAGAAGACGTGCGCGGCCGGGACATCTTTCTCGTGCAACCGACCTGCCCGCCGGTCAACGAGAACCTGATGGAGCTGTTGATTATGCTCGACAGCTTCAAACGAGCCAGCGCCGCGCGCATCACGGCGGTCTTGCCCTATTACGGTTACGCCCGGCAGGATCGCAAGGACGTTGGCCGCGTGCCGATCTCGGCCAAACTGGTCGCCGATCTGTTGTCGTCGGCGGGCGCGCACCGCGTGCTGGCTCTCGACTTGCACGCCGCCCAGATTCAAGGTTTCTTCGACATCCCGGTCGATCATCTGCACGGCGGCCCCGTCATCGACGAATACATCCGCACGCTAAACATCCCCAATAATGAGCTTGTCGTCCTCAGTCCCGACGAGGGCAGCATCAAGAAGGCGCTGTTGCATCAAAAGAAACTGGGCGGCTCCATCGCCATCGTCGATAAGCGTCGCTCCAGTGCAACGGAAACGAAGCAGGCCAACTTGATTGGCAGTTCGCTGGATGGCAAGGTGGCGGTCATCTTCGACGACATGATCTCGACGGCTGGCAGCGTGGTCGGGGCCGCGCATGTGGCCAAGCGTAACGGAGCGCGCGAGGTGTACGCCTGTGCCACGCATGGCGTATTGTGCGGCCAGGCCATCGAACGCCTGCGCGACGCGCCCATCCGTCAGATTGTTGTCACCGACAGCATTCCGATACCGCCCAACAAGCAACTCGCCAATCTCACGGTGCTGAGCGTGTCGCGGTTGCTGGCGGACGCCATCGAGCGCATTCACTACGACCGCTCCGTTAGCGCCTTGTTCGAGTGAGGTGATTCGCCTTACCGTTCGACCGCTTATGGGAACGAGACCGTCAACAAGGCCATATCGACCTACTCGCCGTCACGCTCAGCTGATAATCTGTTTATAAGGCGGTTTTTGGAAGCGCCTTTGATTCTTCACATCGCTCAAACACCCCAGAGGCATGGATGCCAATGGTTCACTCTTCCTTCTCGCGCCCACAGCGAGGTCGTCTTACCTCGATTGATGCCTTGCGGGCGCTAGCGGCACTGGCCGTGCTTGTCGGGCATATCCCTTTCACGGGCGATCCTCTCCCGGCAGTCGTTCAGTCTGTCCTTTCGTCAGCCCTGCGATTGGGACGTTTGGGAGTGCCCCTCTTTCTGGTGCTATCGGGCTTCTGCATTCATCTGAGTGTGGCCCGCCGCATCGCCACAGGTGAGGGCGTGCGTTCCGATTGGGGGCGGTTCTGGAAACGGCGATTTTGGCGTCTCTACCCGGCCTATGTGGCCGCGATCCTCTTCAGTCTCATCATTTACGCCGTGGCCGGCGCGGACGCATTCCCTCCGATCGAGCGGATAACGTCGTTACCGTGGAATCTGCTCACCCACTTGCTGCTCATCCACAATCTGTTCGTCGATTATTGCTTCAGTCTGGGAAATGGCCCGTTCTGGACCTTGGGCCTGGAAGAGCAACTTTACGCCCTGTACGCACTGTTTTTGTTGCTGCGCCGCCGCTGGCCCATCGGCCGGGTCGTCGGCTTCACGTTACTGGTCTCTCTGGCCTGGCAATGCGGGTGGCATGTGTGGTCGGGTACCGATGACGGCACAGGTCAGCCGATATTGGGGGCGACACCGTTCGCGTTGGGGCGGTGGCTGAAATGGCCCATCGGACTGTGGTTCGCGTGGATTCTGGGCGCGGTTGCGGCCGAGGCGTATGCCGGAGCCATTCGCCTACCCGAATGGCTTACGCGCCGGCGGACAGCCCTCCTGCTCGCCTTCATCGGGCTGGCGACAAGCCATGCTGCTCTTGGTTTCTTCGCGGCGCATGGGCTGAGTGTTTGGGGGCGTTTCTCCTTGTGGCCCCACTCGGTGAATCTTCAATCGCTGACGCGGATTCTGTCGGGGTTTTCCGACCTGGCATTTTCCGGAGCCGCCTTCGTCCTCCTCAACCGTTGGGTCCGTCAAGAGGCGGAAGGTCATTTTCGTGGGCGGCTCGCCCGCACCTTGGGAGGGCTGGGCGTTATCTCATACTCCCTCTATCTCATTCATGTGCCCCTGGTACGGCTTTTGGTTAGCCGGATGCCAGCGGGTACAGGCCTGGACACCTGGCTATTACGCCTGTTCGTCATTGTGCCCGCCTGCCTGGGCGTTGCCGGCTTGTTTTTCTTCCTCGTCGAGCGACACTTCCTGGTCAACTCAACAGCCGCATCTAGTTGCAGTGAGAAGCGCGCCCCCGCGCCAGCCAGGGTAAGTATCGGAGGTTGGATCCGCAGCCCCAGATGGAGATCGGGGGACAATCCATCAAGACCGAGCCGGTCTCCCTCGACGTTGGAGGCGAAAACGGATGAAAGCGTAAGTCGTCGGTGACGTTGGGGTATCCTCAATACCGGGTGTGCCTCTCGATTTTGGAGTTTCTCCCCTCTCCCCTGTACTCGGGGGAGAGGGGTTGGGGGTGAGGGGGCAGCATTTCCCCCTCACCCCAACCCCTCTCCCCCGAGTACAGGGGAGAGGGGCTTCTCCTCGATAGATCCAAAATCGAGAGGCACTCCCTCAATACCGGCGTTTACTTGACATCCGACGCGCAAACCTTCAAACTACAACCTACGGCCCGCACCGCCGTGGCCGTCCGCGCTGGCCCACCTGTTGGCGCAGACAAACCGACCCCACCCTGTATCGGTCTCATGATGCACGCTATTTTCTCACCTCGGCTCGATCATCGTCCCCTGACCTGGACGGCGTTCCTTGGATTGACGTTGGTACTGTCTCCCGGTGCAAGCGCCGCCGAGCAGCGCAGTGGCGAGAAGATTTATCGTCAACAATGCGCCCAGTGTCACGGAGCAGCCGGCGAAGGCACCGACGAGAATTATCCGCGGCCGCTCATCGGCGATCGGTCCGTGACGCAGCTTGCGCGTCTCATCGCCAAGACGATGCCCAAGGACGCTCCCAAAAAATGCACCGCCGAGGACGCTCAGAAAGTCGCGGCCTACATCCACGACGCCTTCTATTCCAAGATCGCACAGGCACGCCATAAACCGGCTCGCATCGAACTATCGCGCCTCACCGTCCGCCAGTATCGCCAGGCGGCGGCCGACCTCATCGAAACCTTCCGCACGCCCGCGCGCTGGGACAAGCAACGCGGACTGCGCGGCGAGTATTTCAAATCGCGGCAGTATCGCAACAACGATCGCATCATGGAGCGGACCGATCCGACGGTGCATTTCGACTTCGGGACGGACGGCCCCGATCCCAAGAAGTTCGACGCCAATCAGTTCTCGATCCGCTGGACCGGCTCGGTTCTCGCCCCGGATACCGGCACTTACGAATTCATCGTCCGCACGGAACACGCCATGCGGTTGTGGATCAACGACACGAAACGGCCGCTCATCGACGCCCTGGTGAAGTCGGGCAAGGACACCGAGTATCGCGCGTCGATGTTCCTGCTGGGCGGTCGAGTCTATCCGTTGCGGTTGGAGTTCTCCAAGGCCAAGCAGGGCGTGGACGACTCGAAGAACAAAAAGGGCAAGCCGCCCGCGATCAAGGCATCGATCTCGCTGGAGTGGAAGGTTCCTCATCAGACGGTGGAAGTGATCCCGCAACGAAACCTGACGCCCAATCCCTCGTCGATCGCCTTCGTCGCTACGACTCCCTTTCCGCCCGACGATCGCAGCATCGGCTACGAGCGCGGCACCTCGATCTCCAAGGCTTGGGATCAGGCGACGACCGATGCCGCCATCGAGGTCGCGGATTACGTCGCCGTCCGCTTGGCGGAATTGTCCGGCGTGCGCGATGATGCCGCCGACCGTCCGGCGCGCCTCCGCGAATTTTGCCGCCGCTTCGCCGAGCGAGCCTTTCGCCGGCCGCTCACCGGCGAACAGAAACGGCTCTATATCGATCATCAATTCGACGCCGCCCGCGATCCGCAAACGGCCGTCAAGCGGAGTGTGCTGCTTATCCTGAAGTCGCCGCGTTTTCTCTATCGCGAAATCGGCGGTGGTCGAGACGCCTACGATGTGGCGTGCAAACTCTCCTTCGGTCTGTGGGATTCGCTGCCGGATCAGCAACTCTTGCAGGCGGCCGCATCGGGCCAACTCGCCACGCGCGAGCAGGTGGTCCGTCAAGCCGAGCGCATGGTCGCGGACTTGCGGGCACATGCGAAGCTCCGTGAATTCTTTCTGCAATGGCTGAAGATCGATCAAGTTCCCGATCTGGCGAAGGATTCCGCCCGCTTCCCTGGCTTCGATCAGGCGGCCGCTTCGGAGTTGCGCACCTCGTTGGAGCTTTTCCTGGATGATGTGCTGTGGAGCGAGGCATCGGACTTCCGCCAATTGTTCCTCGCCGACTATCTGTATCTGAATGGCCGGCTGGCAAAGTTCTACGGGGCCAATTTGCCGGCGGATGCGCCGTTTCAAAAAGTCATCTTGAAATCCGGCCAGCGATCCGGCCTGCTTTCGCACCCCTACTTGATGACGGTGTTCGCTTACACGGCGACGAGTTCGCCCATTCATCGTGGTGTGTTTCTCTCGCGCAATGTCCTGGGCCGGACCTTGCAGCCGCCGCCCGAAGCCTTCAATCCCTTCCCGGCGGACCTGCATCCCCAGCTGACCACGCGCGAGCGCGTGGGCTTGCAAACGCGGGCGCAGTCGTGCCAGACGTGCCACACGATGATAAACTCGCTCGGATTCACGCTGGAACACTTCGACGCCATCGGTCGATACCGCGACAAGGAGAAAGAGCGACCGATCGATGCGACGGGGAGCTATCTGATGCGCACGGGCAAGGTGGTGAAGTTCACCGGCGTCCGCGACCTCGCCGCATTCCTGGTCGGCAGCGCGGAGACGCAGGACGCCTTTGTGGAAAAACTGTTCCATCATCTGGTCAAGCAGCCGATCCGTGCGTTTGGACCTCAGAAACTCGTAGACCTACGAAGACGGTTCGCCGATAATCGTTACAATGTCCGTAAATTGGTGGCGCAGATTGTCGTGGAATCAGCCCTACCCCCAGAACCAGCGAACGACCCGCGTAAGCCGGCCATTCGCTCACCCCGAGGAGTACCGTGACCGTGAACAAGACGCGACGCGATTTCATCCGTGACCTGGGAATTGGCGCAACAGCTCTGCCGTTCATCCTCAATCTGCCCAGCCTCGGCTTCGCCAACCAACAGCGACGCAAACAGCGCTTGGTCGTCCTGTTCAGTCCCAACGGCGTCGTACCCTCCGCGTTTTGGCCCAAGGAAGAGGGTAAGTTAACCACCCTCAACGAGAGCCTTAAACCGCTGGAGTCGTTCAAGGATCGCACGCTGATTCTGCACGGTGTCTGCGACAAGGTGCGCGGCGACGGCGATAGCCACATGCGCGGCATCGGCTGTTTGCTGACCGGCATCGAATTGTTCCCCGGAAACATCCAGGGCGGCTCCGATAAGCCGGCGGGCTGGGCCAGCGGAAAATCGATCGATCAGGAGATCAAGAATCATCTGCAAGCCGAGCCGGCCACGCGCACACGCTTCGGTTCGCTTGAGTTCGGCGTGATGGTGCCCGACCGCGCCGACACCTGGACGCGCATGGTGTACGCGGGGCCGAACAAACCCATCGCGCCCATTGATGATCCCTATCAGATGTTCGCCAAGTTATACGGCCGGGCCAAGGATCAAGAGAATCTCAAGAGCATTCTCGACGACTTGCAGGAAGATTTGCGCAAGGTCGGCTCCGTGGTCAGCACGGAGGACCGCCGGCTGTTGGAGGAACACGCCGGATTCGTTCGCGAGATGGAACAAGAACTGAAGGCAAGTAAGAGCGGAGATGTCGGCCATGCTGTGCCCGAGTTGGAGCGCGGCGTGAAGACGGAAAACGACAACATCCCGCGCATCTGCAAGATGCAAATCGATCTGATGGTCAACAGCTTCGTCTCTGATTTCTCGCGGGTGGCGACGCTGCAAATCACCAATTCGGTTGGTCAGGCACGGATGCGCTGGCTGAAAATCAACGAGGGCCATCACGAACTATCGCACAGCCCCGACAGTGATAAGGCCGCCCAGGATAAGTTGACGCGGATCAACAAATGGTATTGCGAACAGCTGGCCTATCTCGCCAAGCGTCTCGCCGAGACGCCCGAACCGGGCGGTGGCGGTTCGCTCCTCGATAACACGCTGCTGGTGTGGACCAACGAACTCGGCAAGGGCAATTCGCACACTCTCGATAACATTCCCTTCGTCCTCGTCGGCAACGGCCTGGATTTCCGCATGGGCCGCTCGATCAAGTATCCGAAGCTGCCGCACAATCGTTTGTTGATGGCGCTGGCGCACGGCATGGGCCATCGGATCGAACGCTTCGGCAATCCGAACTTCTGCGCTGGCGGAGTTTTGCCGAAATTGACATGAGTTAGGATCGATGACGAACTAATTTCCCGGCGAATACGCCGAACGAAGAACGGTCTATTCGCCGGGTCCGCTTGTCGGCATGGTCACGGTTTTCCGCCGGACGACACGGTGGATAGCCCGCTCTTCGTTTGAAGGACGGTGTATGTGGAGGTTGCTATGCAAAAGAAACTGACCATCACCCTTGATGAGCGAGTCTACGACGGACTGCATTCCGTCGTCGGTCGGCACCGTATTAGCCAGTTCATCGAGTCATTGGTTCGGCCCTACATCCTCGGCAAAGACTTGGAAGTCGCCTACAAGCAAATGGCCCAGGACGAAACACGCGAGGCCGAGGCATCGGAATGGACCGAGGCCACAGTGGAGGATGTGGCCGATGAAACGCGGTGAGGTCTGGGGGATCCGCTTCGAGTCGGCGGTTGGCGGCGAGGTACGCAAGGAACGCCCGGCCGTGATCGTAAGCAACAATGCCTCCAACAAACACCTCAACCGGGTTCAGGTTGTGCCGCTCACCACCAACGTGGAACGACTCTATCCCAGCGAAGCATATGTGAAGGTCCGGGGGAAGAAGCACAAGGCAATGGCCGACCAGTTGACGACGGTAAGTAAGGTCCGCCTTGAGAATCAGGAAGGGCGAGTCTCCAAGGCCGACATGCAGAGCATCGAGCAGGCCATCAAAGTCCAATTGGGGCTTACGTGACTGACTTCGCGCCGAACCGTCCGCTGATGCAATTCGTCGCATCTGATTGATCTGTGATATTTTGTGACACGGAATCGCCATGATGATTATCTGCTGTTCCGCCCGCAGTCGGCTGCCTCAGCGTGAGTGGTTGGTAACGGCCGCGTCCGAAGCCGGGGGACAACAGTAACCTCGGATTAACGGCAGTGCGAAGAACGGACGGAGCGTGTCGCGTTCCGCGAGGACGATTGCGAAGGCTTGATCTGTGTGCCGGGAAACGGGCGCGCACAATTCTTAGGGGGCCGGGAGAGTCGCAAGGCTCTCCTGCTTCCCGACTGTAAAGATGCGATTGATGACGGATGAGGAATGGCAGGCGAACATACTGCCCCAACGAAAATGTGACAGCTATGCTTCGTTTGCTGTTGGCCCTGGCTGTCACGGTGGTACTCGGGCTTGCGTCCCGGCTATATCCGGTAGGCTGCTTCCTCTGGGACAGGGTTCTCGGGGAAGTCCTTTATGCTGTGGCAGCCTACCTCGTCCTGGCCATGCTCCTTTTCCGCAAATCGCCGTTGTTCATCGCCGTGATTGCGTTCGTTTGTTGTCTGGCGGTCGAGTTGTTCAAGTTGACGGGCATTCCGGCCGAATACCAAGGCGTGTTTTTGGTACGTTGGTTTCTGGGCATGAGCTTTTCCGTGGTGAATCTCGGCTATTATTGTATCGGCGTCGTACTGATTGCATTCGCAGACGGGGCCACCCGCGGTTCAAAGCGAGCCGAGAAAAGGGGCAGGGAATCAAATTGAACGAAATCCAGGGCGTTCCAGGAACCCTTTGGAGCAACCGCAGAAGCTCTGTTCCTGGGAGGGGCGGCAGTAAAAGCCGCCGAACAAGCTGCGAGCAGTTCATTGTGAGAAAGGAGTGAATGTGGGCACCCTACAAATTCCCGTCGAGCAGCGTTTCGTGATGACGAACGTCGATTGGGATACCTATTTGACGTTCAGCGACAAAATAGGTGATCGAAACATTCGCTTTAACTACAACGGCGTGGATCTGGAACTCGTGACACTCTCCCACGAACATGAGAAAACCAAAAAATGGCTGGCGCGGTTGGTTGAAGCACTGACCGAAGAGATGGACATCGATATCCTCTGCGGAGGTTCGATGACCTGTCGCCGCGAAGACCTGGAACGCGGATTCGAGCCGGATGAGTGCTTCTGGATCGCGCACGAGGCTCAGGTGCGCGGCCGCGATGACATCGACCTGACGCGCGATCCGCCGCCGGATTTGGTGCTGGAAGTGGAGATCAGCCGTAGCTTCTTGGATCGTCTGAATATCTGCGCCCGCCTGGGTGTGCCGGAAGTTTGGCGCTGGGACGGTCAGACGCTGCGTGTCGTAGTCCTGGGATCGGATGGGGAATACGTGGCGAGCGAACGCAGCCCGGCGCTGCCGTTCCTCCGTGTGGCCGATCTGGTGCCCTTCCTGCGTCCGGATCCCACCCAGAGCGAAACGAAGCTGCTGCGAACCTTCCGCGTCTGGGTGCGCGGACAGATCGCTCGCGGCTGGGCCGATGCAACTCCCTGACTCTCGGCCGCTTAACCGGGTGCATGCCTCCCAGGAAGGAATCATGGATTCGAGTCATCGCGTGGTAATCGTCGGCGGCGGCTTCGGCGGTCTGTATGCGGCGCAGGCGTTGGCCAAGGCCAGCGTGCAGGTGACGCTGATTGATCGACGCAATTTCCACTTATTCCAGCCCTTACTCTATCAGGTAGCAACCGGCGGCTTGTCGCCGGCCAACATCGCCTCGCCGCTGCGCGCCGTACTCAAACGCCAGCGCAACACGCGGGTACTGCTTGGCGAGGTGATCGACTTCGATCTCGAACACCGGCAGGTCATCCTCAAGGACGGTACGGAGCCGTATGATTCGTTGATCGTGGCCACGGGTTCGAGTCATCACTACTTTGGCCATCCGGAATGGGAAAAATATGCGCCAGGTCTGAAATCCATTGAGGACGCCACCAACATACGGCGGCGATTTTTATCCGCGTTCGAGGAGGCCGAGCGCTGCACGGACGCCGAGGAACGGCAAGCGCTGTTGACCTTCGTTGTCGTGGGCGGCGGGCCGACCGGCGTGGAACTGGCCGGCACTCTCGGCGAAGTCGCGCACAGCACGCTGCGCGGCAATTTCCGCGCGATCAATCCGGCGCAGGCACGCATCTTGTTGCTCGAAGGACTCGGTCGAATTTTGAGCCATTATCCACCGAAATTGTCGGCAAAGGCGGTCAAGTCTCTCAACCGTCTCGGCGTCACGGTGCATACGGGAACCGTGGTAACGGATGTGCAGCCCGATCGTGTGTCCATTCGCTGCGGTGACAAAACCGAGGTGGTCCGCACGCGCACGGTGTTATGGGGAGCGGGCGTCGAGGCGTCGCCGTTGGCCAAGGCGTTAGGCAAGGCGACGGGTGCCGAGGTGGACCGTTCGGGCCGCGTCGTCGTGCAGCCGGATCTCACGCTGCCGGGACATCCCGAAGTGTTCGTCATCGGCGACATGGCGAATTATTCGTACCAAGGCGGCAAACCGTTGCCGGGCGTGGCGCAGGTGGCCATGCAGCAAGGCCGCTACGTCGCCGGTCTCATCGAGCGACGGTTGCGCGGCGCGGCTTCGGTGCCGTTTCACTACAAGGATCGCGGCACGATGGCGACCATCGGCCGCGCCGCCGCCGTCGCCGATCTCGGCTGGATACAATTGTCCGGCATGATCGCCTGGCTGATTTGGCTGTTCATTCACATCTTGTTTCTGATCGAGTTCCAGAACCGCATTCTGGTGATGATGCAGTGGGCGTGGAACTACTTCACGCGCAATCGGGCGGCGCGGCTTATCACCGGCGCGGAACCACCAATCAAGGAAAGATAATACGTCTCCGAAACCAGCTCAAGGAAAGATGGCTTGCCAGAGTTCCGCCGGAACGAAGCGGGATAGGTGACCAATGTTGGTGGTGGCAATAACGACATTCGGTGTGCCTAGCGTCAGCGCCTGGGCGGCGAGGATCATGTCGCCATCAATTGTGTTGTCGCCGGCCGTGGGTTGCCCTTGCTGGCGAGCCTGCGCCCACAACTCGGCCGCGCGGCGCATCGTGGCCGTCGTGATCGGCAGATATTCGGTGGTTTGCGCCAGGGCTTCGTAATCGACAATCTCCGGGACAAGGACACGGCGAGCCGATGCCAGCAGTGCGGCCAGCCACTGTTCGCAAGCCACCGTCACGGAGGATCGGCGCGAGTGGCAGAGCAGCCCGAGCGGCCCCGAGTCGAGCAACACGACCGGCTTCACCAGGAAATCCCCTTGAGTTCCGGGGGAAAGAGCGGCCGATTCGAGGTGCGGGCGGCGTCGAGGCTATGGAAGAACTCCTCGCTGGCGGCGTCTTCTTCTGGAGAAATGGCCGCGTCTTCCTCCATCCAGCGATGTAACATGGCGATGGCGGCGGCACGACGCGCATCCAACGGCGGCGGCAGGTACTCATTGAGCAGGTGCAACGCTATGGATTCGACGGGCTGCCCTCGGCGTTCGGCCTCTTGGCGCAAACGCTCTTGTAGTTCCGGGGGCAGGGTGAGTTGAAGCGTCATCGGTCTTCCTCCGGGACACGATTCCTCAAGTATCATTCTATCTCGGCCAGGGAAACGAAGCCACGGAGTGGTTCGCAAAACTTCGGCTCGCAAACACAAGAAAATTCGCGGAATCCGGCACCCTATCTGCTGTTTAGTTGGCAGGGCACTTATTTTCGCTGACGGGCCGGTCGCGCCAGCGACGGGTAGAGGCTCCTAAGGAGGTGCCGATGTCTTCATCGTCAACTTCCGCCGGGCGAGCATTCGACTTTGTACCAATCAATCAGCGCCCGACCAAGCCGCGTGCGCGCGGGGTGACGGAGATGCGCGGGCCGTATTACACGCCGATGGGCAAGCGTTACCTCCAAGACATTCTGGAAACAATGGGCTTTTACGTTGACACGCTCAAGTTCGCCGGCGGTTCGTTCTGTCTGATGCCACGCCCCGCCGTCAAAGAACTGATCGACCTCTGCCACGCCCACGATGTCCTGGTGTCCACCGGCGGGTTTATCGAATACGTGCTGACGCAGGCAGCGGATGTCGTTCGTCACTACTTTCGAGAGTGCAAAGAACTGGGGTTCGACATCGTCGAGATTTCCAGCGGTTTCATTACCATCCCGACCGATGATTTGCTCCGCCTCGTCGAGCAAGTCCAGAAGGTGGGGCTGAAGGCCAAGCCGGAGGTTGGCATTCAGTTCGGCGCGGGTGGGGCCACGGCCGCGGCCGAGTTGGAGGCCGAAGGGACGCGCGATCCGAGTTGGGCCATTGGCCAGGCGCGTCGTTTTCTGGAAGCCGGAGCCTTCATGATTATGGTCGAGTCGGAGGGGATCACGGAGAATGTGACGACCTGGCGAACGGATGTCGTCGCACAATTCGCCGACGAGCTGGGGCTGGAACGGCTGATGTTCGAGGCCGCCGATCCCGAGGTGTTCGCCTGGTACATCAAGAACTACGGCCCCGAAGTTAACCTCTTCGTCGATCACAGCCAAATCGTGCAGCTGGAGTGCCTCCGTTCCGGCATCTGGGGAACGAAGAGCTTGTGGGGCCGTGTCTTGACCTACAAGGGCTAAGGTTTCCACGTCTCGTTCTGGGGGCGAGAGGAAATGACATGTTCAAGCGAATTCTGTTGCCGGTGGACTTGACCGACCGCCACCGGAAAGCGGTCGAAGTGGCCGCGGAACTGGCTGTCCAGGGCAAAGCAGTCGTCACGCTGTTTCATGTGATCGAAACCATCGCTGGGCTGCCCATGACGGAAGAGCCTGACTTCTATCGCCGACTGGAACGTGTCGCGCGAAGTCATTTTGGTCCGTGGGGCAAGCAACTGGAGGAACATGCGGTTACCTGGCAAGCAGAGGTTCGCTATGGCGACCGTGCCCGAGAAACCGTTCGCTACGCGATGGAAACCGCTAACGATCTCATCCTGCTGACGGCGCCGCGCATCGACCCGGCCAATCCCGCCGCGGGTTGGGGGAGCCTCAGTTACAAAATCGGCATTTTGTCTCCGTGCCCGGTGCTATTGGTCAAGTGACGGCCGAGGATCGGATACGAGGTTTCGTGGGGGGATTCGGCTTGGCACGCTGGGCATGGAAATTGCGAGTGTAGGGTAAAGGGGGGCATTTCCAGCACGGAGGGCCAGCTCATGGGCACGTATGCGCATGCGCGATAGAGAGCAACGGCCGAACGGAGAAGACGATGACCGAGAAGAAGAAACGGTGGGTTCGCGGGGTGAAGACGGTTTCCACCTTCCCGCCGAAGAGTTTGTTTACCAAGGATGCCCAAACCATCGCCCGGACGATGGCCAGCAAGAAGGTCAGCCCCAAGGGGATTGGCTCGGGGATTCGCATGATCCAGTTCTTCATCAACCGTGCCGGCAAAAACCTACCGCCGACGAGGAAGCGGGAATTGGAGAAAGCCAAAGAAATCCTTCAGGCGAAGGTCCAGAAGCAGCGATGAGGCCGGCCGGGAATCGGGCACGTCGATTGCTGCTGAAAATGAGGAGGCGATTCGCATTTATTGGCCGCCCACCATCTGGAGGGATTGTCATGAGAGAAACACGAATCAGTTTACCGGAGTTGGCCCTGGTCGCCGGTACTCGTGCCGCCCTGGGTGCCGGTGTCGGCCTCTTGTTGGCCAATCGCCTGCACGAAGACCAACGCCGAGCAATCGGTTGGACGCTTTTCCTGTTCGGTGCCCTGACTACCATTCCCTTGGCGTTGGAGGTTTTTGGTGGGAACCGTCTCCATACTGTCGTGAGAGGATCTCGGTCAGAAACGACCGAACGAGAGGAACGGCCACTTGAATTGGCGCGGCGCTGACGAGAACGAACGAGCTTGGAGCGCCAGCGATGGGGCGAAGACCCTGTCGCCGGCGCTCCAAGCTTGTTCCGGAGTGACGAGAGATTATCGGCGTTCCGGAAGTATTTCCGGCCGATTCCGAATCTCATTCACGATGCGACGAGTCGGTCCCTGGATGCGTTCCAGCGATTCGCTCACGGCTGCGGGTGCCGGACGATTCAAGCGTTCGAGCATGGCTCCTTCGTCGAAGTCGGCATACGCATCGCGCCGACGGTTCTGCAACAAGCGAGAAAGCCCCAAGAAGTAGAAGTAACGCGCATCCTGAGCGTCGTTCTCGACGGTGAGGAGGAACTCTCTCTCGGCGTTGGCGTAATCGCGGTCGAAGTAGAAATTCAGACCGGCGGCGAAATGCTTTTCGGCTTCGGCCGGATTCGGGATACGCAAACTATCTGGCCGCTTCAAACGCGGATGATTCACGATCAGATACAGCAACCCATTACCGTACTCGCGCGGCAACAGAGGGCGAATACCCTCAATGTACGTTTGCAGAGCCGGCGTCCAGCGTCCCTTGATGGCCAGCGCCTGCGCTCGCACGTTGAAGGGCACGGTGTTCGCCGGAGCCTTGAGGATTTCATCGGCGATCTGCTCCGCCTCTTGCAGACCCGGTTCCTCGTCCGGCAGACCCGGCGCTTGCAGTCCCAGCGTGACCAACAGAAGGAACTGTTTCATGTCCTCGCGATGGCGAGCGGGATAGGGAGCCGGATCGCGCCAACCAACCTTGTTTTCGGCTGGCGCGGGTGGTCCCTGACGTGCCTGATGCGGCTGGAGCAGCACACGAGCCAGGGCGATGCGATAACGACTGCCCTCCGCGTCGAGTACCTTATGAACGGCCAGCGCCTGGCGATAACTTTGGATGGCCGCGTCCCATTGGCCCAACTCCTCGGCAATGCGGCCAGCCGCGTAATGTCCTTCAGCCAACCCCGCTTTCACCGCCTCGGCGGCGTCTTTCTTCGCGGCAATCAGCAACGGGTCCGATGGCGGTATCCTGCCGCTGGTTTTCGAGCGCGCGGCGTCCAACTCGATCAGACTGCGCTGCGCGAGCAGCCGAGCCTGGTCCTTGGCCGGCAGCGCTTGCATGGCCCGCGTAAGCACGGCCAAGGCCGCGTTCATCTGGCCACGATCGTACAACTTCTGAGCCTGGCCGGCATAATACGCTGCCGGGTTCGACACTTCACGGAAGGCGGCTTCCGCCACGGTCAGCCATTCGGCCTTGTCCACCGCCTTGCGCGCCGACTGAAGCACGGTCTTCGCCTCGTCAAACTTCTCGGTATTGCGGAGCGCCAGACCGAGTACGATTTGCGCTTGACCTTTCTGTCCCGCCGTCGCTGCTGGATCGGCCTCGACTCGCTCCACGTCAATCGCCGCCTTGGTCGCCAACTCCGCGCGGGTGCGATTCTGCTCCAGCAAAACCAACCACAACGGCATCATTTCCTCCGGCCGCCAACGCTGCTTCAAGGACGCCGCCATTTGCGTCAATTCGTTTCGCTGCGTGCGAATCAGCCCTTGGGGATCTTTGACTTTCGCCAAATCAACCACCTTGCGCACGGCCTCGCCGACATTCGGTTTGCCCTTGGGATCGAGGAGCTTGGCTGCGGCCAACTCGTCGGTGATCTTCTTGAGCGTGGTGCCAAGATCGTCATTGGCGGCCTTCAGTTTCAGTTCCTGGTCGGCAGCCGCTTTGAGCTTGGTGTCGCGATCCTTGATCGTCGCCTCAGCCGTCTTTAGTTTCCCGGCCAGGTCCGTGGCTTCCTTGGTAGTTTTCTCCAGCTTCGTCGTCAGATCGTCAACCTTCGCCTCGGCGTCCTTCTTATCCGCGATTAGGCGATCGGCACCCTTCGCCACCTCTTCGGGACGTGTAATGATCTTTTCCTTGATGAACTTGTCCGCCACCCCTTTGAGCGTCTCCGTGCTGGCGTCGGCCTTTTTCAACAGATCCTGAAGCGCATCCTGGGCCGTGTTTTTGTCCGTCAGATAATTGCGCTCGCGTAAGTGGCTTTCGAGCAACCAGTATTGTTTCAACTCGTCGCAGCAGCGGAGGAAAATGTCTTCGGTCGGATCGCTGAGCGGGTTTTGCGCCTTGCGCAACCGCGAGAAACGTCGCTGATCGTGCGCCGTGCGTGCCTTGTCAATGGCCCGGATGGCCTTGTCGAAGTCGCCTTTGCGTGCTTCCTTGGCCGCCGCCCAGAAATCGAATCCCGCTTCACCGGCTTCTTGCGGTTGTCCAACCGGCGGCGCGGGAGCAGGCACCGGCGGTTGCTGGAGGCCAATGAGCAACAGCGCCAGCAGGGCAACGCGATCCTCGACGCGCTGCGGCAGTGGGGCGAAAGCCGCGCCCGGAGCCTTGTCGGACGCCTTCAATTCCACGCGATCGAGCGCGGACTGGAAACGCTGTTTCTGATTCGGCTTATCCCCCGCAGCGTTGACACCCTTGGTGTACTCGGCGCGAGCCTCGTTCCATTTGTTGGCCAGTTCGTTGATAAGTCCCAGATCGTAGATGGCATCGAGATTGTTGGCCTCGGCCGCCTTTTTCAGATCGGCGATGGCCACTTGCAGCTTCGGATCTTGGGGGTCGATCTTGGCTTTCGCCGCCTGAAGATATTCGCCTAGGTGGTAACTGCCGCGAACGGCCAATTCGTCGGGATTGTTGCCTTGAATCTGATCGATGCCGGCCTTGGCGGCGTCCCAGTCGCCGTTGCTGACGTGCGCGGCCCACTCCTTAAACGCTGGAGCCTTGGCTTGTGGAACGACCGGCCCCGCCGGCTTCTTCTGTTCCCCCAGTCCCATCAACGCCGGCACATCGACGCCGCCCACGCGAGCGCCAATCAATCCACCGGCTCCAAGCAAGAGGCCAAGGAATGTTCCGCCGACCAGGGCGGGAACGCGCGAACGCTGTTTGACGGGTTTGCTGGGCTTCTCTTCTTCGGCCTCCGCTTCCGTCTCGGCCGCGACTTCCGCTTCCGCCTCGGCGACCGCCTCGTCTCCCTCGGCAACATCGCTGGCGACGGCCTCTTCTTCCGCCATCGCCGCCAAATCGGCCGCATTGGCTGCCGGCTCCTCCAGTCCGGCGAGCAGTTCGTCCACCTCCGCTTCCGACACAACCGGCTCGTCCACTGCGGCCAGCGCCGCTTCCTCATCGGACGCCTCGGCGACAACCTCTTCCTCGGCGAGCGCGGCCGGTTCTTCGGCGGGTCGCGTTCCGCTGTCCGACGCCAGCAGAGATTCCAAGACGAGATTGCTATCGTTGGGCGGGGAGGCCGTCAGTTCGCTGATACCCGCCAGATCGATCCCCGAATCTTCGACAACGACGGCTTCCAACCCCTCGCCGCTGGGCGAGAGTGCGGCAATTTCCGGCTGGGAGCCGAGATCAACCGACGACTCGGAAGGAG